>JAVKFY010000015.1:0-34856 GCA_040223615.1 Alphaproteobacteria bacterium | reverse complement strand
GTGCGCCGCGCGGAAGTCGCGCCGCCCGCGCCTGTGGTGCCGGTGGCCGCGCCCGCGCCGCCGACGGAGCCGGTGGCGACGCCCGCGTTGATGAGCGCGCGCGAGCGTCGGCGCGAACTGGACCGTCTGGTGGACGACATGGAGGGCGTGTTCCTCGACAAGTTGGCGCGCTGAGCCGTGCGCCGGCTCTCCGCGTCATTGCCGTGGCTGTTGCTGCTCGTCGCCATTGCCGCGCTGTGGCGGGTCGAGCCGCCGGCGGCCGAACCGCCACCGCCCATCAAGGCGGAAGCCACGGTAGCGCTCGCGACCGTGGCCTTGCCGCCACCACCGCCACTGCCCGCCGCTGCGCCGGCGCCGCCGCCGATACCCGCCATCGCGCCGCTGCGGCCAGCGCCTGCCCCGCCGACATCGGCAGCGCCGGCCGTCGTGCCGCTGCGGCCCAGCCCGCCAAAGCCGGCACCGGAGCCCATGCCGAGGCGAGCGCCGAAGCCGGTGGTGACGCCGCCGCCCATCGAAGTCGCGCCGCCCGACGACGGTCGTGCCTTGCTGGTGCTGCTGGAACATGGGCGCGGGCCGCGCATCGCCATCGACTGGCCCGGTGGCGCGGCTGACCGGCGCCTGGCCGGCATGCTGGCGCGCTGCCACGGCATGCAGGTGGCGGTGCTGGACCGAGAGGGCAGGTTGTGGCGCGAGAGCGATCCGGCCGGCCGGCACTGGCGGGTCAACCGCGACCGTTATTCCGGCTTCCTGCGCGTCGGTGCCGGCGATCTGGCCGAGACCGCGCGCATCCGCCGCCGCCACCGTGTCACCGGCGAACCGGCGCGGCTGTTCCCGCGGGCTGTCGATGCCGGCTTGCTCGCCGCTCTCGGGCGCCTGGTCGGACCGCGCTATGCCGAGGCCAAGGACATTCGACTGCGCTACCAGATGCGAAACGGCGCGGTCGTGCTCGATGGCGTGCGTGTCGATGGCGCCGTCTTTGCCGGTCGAATAGCGCTGCCAAGGGACGGCCGATGCCATGCCTAGGCGCGTGTGGCCTGTTTCTGCATTGCTCCTTGCCGCCTGCGTGCCGGTGACGAGTTATCAACCCTACGAGGCGCCGGCGGCGGAGCCTTGGCAGCGGCAGGTGCGCTACGAGGTCAATGACGCGTTGCTGCGCCAGGCGCCGGCCTGCGCGGTGATCGCGCCGCCGGCGGCGGACAGCGGCGCGCTCGGCCGGGCGGTGGAGGCCGCACTGGGGCGGGGCCTGACGCAGCGCGTGACCCGTGTCATCCAGCCCCGCGCTCGTGACCGAATGCTGCGCGAACTGGCGCTCGACCTGGGCGACGCCAGGAGTCGGCGCTGGTTTGCCGGTGCCACCGGGTGCCGGGCGGTGCTGGACTGGTCGCTGACGCGCGATGAGGACGCCTTCGTCGTGGTCTGGGCGCACCGCGCCATCGGCGTCCAGGTGGCACTCACAGGGCCCGATGGCGCGGCGCTGTGGCGCGCCCGGCACGACGCCTGGCGCGGCGACGGCGGCCTGCCGCTGGGGCCGGTCGGGGCATTGACCTCGGCCGCCGCGGCGGCACGGCTGAACCAGGACCCGGAGTTGATTGACTCGATGGCCGACGACCTGGCGCGCCGGCTCTTCGCCACCCTGCCGGACATGCGCTAACATCGTGTCCGAACGGGGGATTATGAATTGCCGATCCGCGCCACCATCATGGCCTTCATCGTGCTGCTGACGCTGCCGCTCGCACCGGCGCGGGCGCAGGACGAAGATCAGCCCAAGTTCCAGGCCTTCGCCACCGAACTGCTCGACACGATCGAGGCCGGCCGCACCATCGCCGTGCGCCCGTTCAAGGCCACCGAGTTGCCGATCGCGGCGGCCCGCGCCAAGGCGTTCAACGACGACCTCGTCGCCGCGCTGATCGCGTATAGCGGGCGCAAGCACACTTTCATCCGGCTGGAATCCCTGCGCGTCGTGATCGCCGAGAAATGCGAGCTGACGCCGGAAAAGTGCGACGCCGCCTTCGACGACGCGCTGAAGAAAGCCGGCGCCAGCGTGCTGATCGTTGGCCAGGTGCGTGCCGATGGCGAAGCCGTCTCGCTGCGCTACGAGGCCTACGACCTGACCGAGGCGACGACCCTGGCGACCACGCAGCGCCGCAAGTTCAAGGTGGCGCGCGCCGGCGCCGCCGCGGCCATGGCCTGGGACGCGGCGCTGGCGGCGGCCGGCAAGTACCTGTCGGAGAACACCGAGGACCTGCGGACGCTGTGCCGTGGCCGCATCACCTTTCAGGACACCCGCATCCAGACCGCCTTTGGCCGCTACATGGTCTCCAAGGTCGCCGACGAGGTGCACAAGGCTGCGGTCAACGTGCTCTCCGGCGGCGGCGTTATCCTGGGCGACGCGGTCGACGATGCCTGCCCGACCGGCGACAAGGGCGGCGGCTACATGCTGACCGGCAACTACTGGCCGGTCGGCGAGCAGCTCTCGGTGCGCCTGGCGCTGCGCAACGACCTCAACCAGGAGGTCAACATCTGGAATGGGCAGCTTGCCCGCGCCACCTTGCCGGAGGGACTGGAACTGCAGCCCAGCGAGGAGGGTGAGCGGTCCGGCCGCGGCGTGGCGCTGATCACCGACGAGACCAGCGATGCAGAGGCGCAGATGCGCGCGCGCATGGCGGCGCGGCTGGCGACCATCGCGGTGGCGACCAGCCGTTCGATGCCGAAGGCCCAGGTCGACGACAACGAAGCCGCCCGCGCGGTCATGGCGGCGATGAGCGACGCGGTGACCTATGACGAGACCTGGGAGCGCGACGGCCGCACCAAGACCCAGGGCCAGTCGGCCTGGGCGGCGCTGCTGCGCGGCCGGGTGCGGGCGCTGGGCGGGGCACTGGCGCCGAAGGTCGAGGTGGCGTTGGCCAATGACGTGATCGTCGCCGGCGAGTTATTGACGCTGCAGGTCACCAGCCCGACCCAGGCCTATATCGGGCTCTATGCCTGGGGCGCAGACGACCGCATCGTGCGCCTGCTGCCGGTCTCGGCCAGCGAGCCGGTGGTGGTGCGCCCGAACGCGACGCTGACCCTGCCTCGCCGGTCCGATCCGGAACTGACCAGCGGGCCGCTGCCCGACAGCCCGCTGAACACCGAGGCATTGATCGTCGTCGCCAGCGCCAAGCCGATCGACTTCGTGGCGCTGGCCGCCGGCGTGCCCGGCACCACCGTCGGCGAGACCATGAGCGCGGCGGTGCCGGTGAACCGCTTCAACGAGGAGTTGCGCAAGCTCGACCAGCAGACCGTGTCGGTGCGCTACGTCCCCTACACCGTGAAGGCCCCGTAGCCGCCTACAACCGGATGACGCCGCGGCGAGACGCGCCTAAGCCGCCTCGTGCCAGAGCTTGCCGTCGCGCACGATGGCACGCGGCATCAGCTTGTGCTCGCCGAGCAGTTCCTCGCCCAGCACATCCGAGTAGCGGTACCAGCCGGGCCGGTCCTCGATCACCGACACGTCGCCGACGCCGCCGACCGCGAGCCGGCCGAGCTCGGGGCGGCGGACCGCGTGTGCCGGCGCCACGGTGGCGGCGCGCACCACGTCCATCAGCGGCTGACCCAGTGCCAGGAACTTGGACATGGTGACCAGGAGGTCGAAGGCCGGCCCGTCGATCGACAGCGAATGGATGTCCGACGAGATCGCGTCCGGCGCGAAGCCGGCCGCCAGCATCGCGCGTGTGGTGGCGAACCCGAACGAGCCGCCGCCGTGGCCGATGTCGAAGATCACGCCGCGGTCGCGCGCGGCGACGATCTCCTCGTAGATCTTGCCGTCGCCGCGCGCCGGCGCGTTGGGGAAGGGGCGGAAGCAGTGCGTCAGGATGTCGCCCGGTCGCAGCCGGTCGACCACCTCGCGCCGGCTCGGCGGCGGATTGTCGAGATGCGCCATCACCGGCAGGCCGAGTTCTTCGGCCGCCTCGATCGCCATGTCGAGCGGCGCCACGCCGCTGTCGCCGCTGGCCACCGCGCCGACCCGGACCTTCACCCCGACCACCAGGTCGCCATGCTCGCGGGCGACGCGCACGCATTCGCGCGTGTCGATCAGCCGCAGGTCGTTGTTCTCGCCGACCATCACCTGGCCGGAGAAGGCGAAGATGCCGGCGAAATTGACATTGAGGAACGGCAGTACGCGGACTGTCGCGGGCTCGATCACATGCGCCCGAAAGCCGGCCATGTTGGCCGGCCCGGCAGTGCCGGCATCGACCACCGTGGTGCACGCGCTGCGCCGGGCGACCATGTCCGGGTCGACGCCGATCGAGGTGCCGCCCCAGTAGACATGGGTGTGCAGGTCGATCAGGCCGGGCGTCACCAGCAGGCCGGAAACGTCCTTGCGCGCGGCCGCGTCGTCGCCGCCGAGGTCGCCGATCGCCGCGACCTTGCCATCGGTGAAGCCGACATCGCAGACCTCGTCGAGGCCGCTCGCCGGGTCCAGCACCCGGCCGCCGCTCAGCACCAGATCGTAGTTGCCCATTATCGTTCCACCCATGATGCGCTTGGCCGCGACGGTAGGGCGACGTCGATTTCTCGGCAAGCGGGCTTCACAGCGTGGTCATATTTCGGGCAGCATGAGCCAGCGGTGTGCAAGGCGTAAGCAGTTTTGCATGTCGTTGCCCCGTCAACGGGCCGTTTCGAGCGGCTTGCAGGGGCGTCGGCAAGCTGGCACGCTTCTTGACGGGGTGATCGCCAGAATACGAACTCAATCCGTGCCAACCGGGGGCGTTACATGCATTCGTTGAACTACTGGAAAACCACCGTCGCGGCGGCCGGCATGACGCTGGCTCTGGGCGTCGGTGCCGCTTCGGCGGAGTCGGTGCTCCGGGTCGCGCCACACGCCGACCTGAAGAACACCGATCCGATCTGGACCACGGCCTACATCACGCGCAACCACGGCTATCTGGTCTACGACAACCTGTTCGCCGTGGACGACAAGGGCGTGCCGCAGCCGCAGATGGTCAGCGACTACAGCGTCAGCGACGACGGCCTGGAATACACCTTCACGCTGCGCGACGGCCTGGCCTGGCACAACGGTTCGCCGGTCACCGCCGAGGATTGCGTGGCGTCGCTGCAGCGCTGGTCGAAGCGCGACGGCATGGGCCAGAAGCTGTTCGACTTCGTCGACAAGCTCGAGGCGGTCGACGCCAAGACCTTCAAGATGACCTTGAAGGAAAAGTACGGCCTGGTGCTGCAGTCGATCGGCAAGATCAGCTCCAACACCCCGTTCATGATGTCGAAGGAGCACGCCGCCACCGACGCCTTCACCCAGGTTACCGAGGTGATGGGCTCCGGCCCGTTCAAGTTCGTCAAGGACGAGTGGGTCCCGGGCAGCAAGGTGGTCTACGTCAAGAACCCCGACTACAAGCCGCGCGAGGGCACGCCGAATTCCGCCTCCGGCGCGCGTATCGCCAAGGTCGACCGGGTCGAGTGGATCTACATCCCCGACGCGCAGACCACGTTGAACGCGCTGGCCAACGGCGAGATCGACTACTGGGAAGCCCCGTCGCCGGACATGATGGCGCAGCTTGAAAGCACCGAGGGCGTGAAGGTCGAGCTGATCGATCCGCTCGGCGCCCAGGGCTGGCTGCGGCTCAACCACACCCTGCCGCCGTTCAACAACGTCAAGGCGCGCCAGGCGATCCTGAACGCGGTCAACCAGGAAGATTACCTGCGCGTGATCGTGGGCGATCCGAAGTTCTACAAGGTCTGCCCGAGCTACTTCATCTGCGGCTCGCCGAACGCGACCACGGCGGGTTCCGAGGGCATCGAGCAGAACTTCGACAAGGCGAAGGCGCTGCTGAAGGAGGCCGGCTACAACGGCGAGAAAATCGTCATGATGCAGCCGACCGACATCCCGGTGTTGAACAGCGCGACGATCGTGACCGCCGAGATCCTGCGCAAGGTCGGCATGAACGTCGACATCCAGGCGATGGACTGGTCCACCCTGACCTCGCGGCGCGCGCTGAAGGAGCCGCTCAGCAACGGTGGTTGGAACATCTTCCACACCTATGCGACGGGCGCCGACGCGCAGTCGCCGGTCGCCAATATCGGCATCTCCGGCGGTTGCGAGGAGAAGGCCTGGTTTGGCTGGCCGTGCGACCCGAAGATCGAGCAGCTGCGTGACGACTACGCGCGCGAGCCCGATCCGGCGAAGCAGAAGGCGATCGTCGAGGAGCTGCAGAAGCAGATCTACAAGACCGTGCCGAACATCCTGTACGGGCAGTTCTTCCAGCCGGTGGCCTACTCGTCGAAGCTGTCCGGCGTGCTGGTCTCGCCGGTGCCGTTCTTCTGGAACATCGAGAAGCAGGGTTGAGCCACGGTAACCTGAAACACCACAACATATAGAACAGGCATGTTCGCCTATATCGTCAGACGTCTTTTGGCCACCATCCCAGTCATCGGGGTGGTGGCCGTCTTTGTCTTTTTGCTCCTGCACCTGACCCCGGGCGATCCGGCGGCGGTGATCGCCGGCGATTACGCCCGGCCCGAGGACATCGCCAAGATCCGCGAGCGGCTTGGCCTCAACGAGCCGATCCATATCCAGTTCGGCACCTGGTTGTGGTCGCTGGTGCAGGGCGATCTCGGCATTTCGATTTTCTCCAACCTGCCGGTCGCCAAGCTGATCCAGCAGCGTCTGGAGCCGACGCTCATCCTGGCCCTGGCCACCACGATCTTGTCGATCCTGATAGCGGTACCGCTCGGCACCATCGCGGCCTGGAAGGCCGGCACCTGGATCGACCGCGCGGTGATGCTGTTCGCGGTGGCGGGCTTCTCGGTGCCGATTTTCGTGTTCGGCTATATCCTCATGTACATCTTCTCGATCGAGCTGAAATGGCTGCCGGTGCAGGGCTACAAGCCTATCGCCGACGGACTGGGGCCATTGATCCAGTCGATCACGCTGCCGACCATCGCGTTGGCGATCCTGCAATCGGCGCTCATCGCCCGCATCACCCGGGCCAGCGTCATGGAGGTGTTGAACGAGGACTACATCCGTACCGCCCACGCCAAGGGGCTGGCCCAGAACACGGTGCTCATTCGCCACGCGCTGAAGAACGCCGCGGTACCGATCGTCACCATCATCGGCATCAGCGTCGGCCTGCTGATCGGCGGCGTGGTGGTGACCGAAAGCGTGTTCAACCTGCCCGGCCTCGGCCGGCTCACCGTCGACTCGATCCTGCGCCGCGACTATCCGATCATCCAGGGCGTGATCCTGGTGTTCAGCGGCGCCTTCGTGCTGGTGAATCTCATCGTCGACATCTTGTACACGTTGTTCGATCCGCGGATCAGGTACTGAGGGCGCGCGTCATGGCAGCCACTACCTCTGAAATCATCTCCGCCGCACCAGCTGGCCGACTCAGCCGCTTCGGCCACTACGTCAGGCGCAACCCGGTCGTCATGGTCGGCCTCGTGCTGCTGGCGATCCTGGTGCTGATCGCGCTGCTGGCGCCGTGGCTCACGGTCGATCCGCTGCAGCTCAGCCCGATCGACCGGCTGAAGAAGACCGGTGTCGGCGACCACCTGTTCGGCACCGACATGTACGGCCGCGACGTCTTCGCGCGCACGTTGCACGGCAGCCAGATATCGCTCGTCGTCGGGCTCTGCGTCGCCGCGCTGTCGACGGCGGTGGGCCTGACCATCGGCCTGGTGGCCGGATATGTGCGCCTGGTCGATGCCATCGTCATGCGCATCATGGACGGCCTGATGGCGATCCCGGGCGTGCTGCTGGCGATCGCGCTGATGGCGCTGACCGGCGCGTCGGTGCAGAACGTGATCCTGGCGCTGACGGTGATCGAGATCCCGCGCGTGGTCCGGCTGGTGCGCGGCGTGGTGCTGACCATTCGCGAGATGCCTTATGTTGAGGCGGCGATCTCGATCGGCACCAGCTTCCCGAAAATCTTGATCCGGCACATCCTGCCCAACACGGTGGCGCCGCTGATCGTGCAGGCGACCTACATCTGCGCCTCGTCGATGATCTTCGAGGCGGTGTTGAGCTTCCTGGGCGCCGGCACGCCGCCGGAGATCCCGAGCTGGGGCAACATGATTTCCGAGGGCCGCGCCTATTTCCAGATCGCGCCGCACATCATCTTCTTCCCGGGCGTTTTCCTGGCGGTCTGCGTGCTGGTGGTGAACATTCTGGGCGACGGCCTGCGCGACACGCTCGACCCACGACTGCGGCGGCGGATGTAGTCCATGACCACGACGACAACCGCGGCCCGGCCGCAACCCGATGCAGTCGCCGAACGTCCGATCCTGAAGGTCGACAATCTCGGCACCCACTTCTACACCCGCGATGGCGTGGTCAAGGCGGTCGACGGCGTCTCCTTCGAGCTCAAGCGCGGCGAGACGCTGTGCATCGTCGGCGAGAGCGGCTGCGGCAAATCGGTCACGGCAATGTCGATCCTGCGGCTGGTGCCACAGCCGCCGGCGAAGATCGTTTCCGGATCGATCACCTTCGACGGCCGCGACATGCTCAACATGCCCGACGAAGAGATGCGGAAGGTTCGCGGCAACGACATCTCGATGATCTTCCAGGAGCCGATGACGTCGCTGAACCCGGTCCTGACGGTCGGGCGGCAGATCGCCGAGGCGCTGATCCTGCATCAGGACCTGTCCGAGAAAGAGGCGATGGACAAGGCCGCCGAAATGCTGGCGCTGGTCAAGATCCCGGACGCGGAACGCCGCGTGAAGGAGTATCCGCACCAGATGTCCGGCGGCATGCGCCAGCGGGTGATGATCGCCATGGCGCTGTCCTGCAACCCCAAGGTGCTGATCGCCGACGAGCCGACCACGGCGCTGGACGTCACCATCCAGGCCCAGATCCTGAAGCTGATGGTCGACCTGAAGGACGAGTTCGGCGCCGCCATCATCCTGATCACGCACGATCTCGGCGTGGTCGCCGAGATGGCCGAGCGGGTGGTGGTGATGTACGCCGGCCGCAAGGTCGAGGAAGCCACGGTCGACGAGCTGTTCGGCAACCCGATGCACCCTTACACCTACGGCCTGATGGGCTCGGTGCCGCGCCTCAACGAGGCGGCGACGCACGTCGGCAAGCGGCCGCGGCTGCAGGAAATCCCGGGCACCGTGCCGTCGCTGAAGGACGACATACGTGGTTGCGCCTTCGCGCCGCGCTGCGCCTTCGCGACCGAACGCTGCCACCAGGAGGCGCCGACCTTCGATCTCAAGGCGCCCGCCCACTGGGCCGCCTGCTTCGAGACCGACAGGGTGAGGGCGGCCAATGGATGATCGTCCCGTGAACTCCAACACCAACCAGGTCGGCGATACCGTTCTGGAAGTGCGCGACCTGAAGAAGCACTTCCCGGTCCGCCGCGGCCTGTTGCAGCGCGTGGTCGGCCAGGTGCTGGCGGTCGACGGCGTGAGCTTCCAGATCCGCCGCGGCGAAACGCTCGGGCTGGTCGGCGAGAGCGGCTGCGGCAAGTCGACGGTCGGCAAGACCCTGATGCGGCTGATCGAGCCGACCGATGGCGACATCACCATTCGTGGCGAGGACGTGACCACCATGGGTCGCGGCGGCATGCGTCGCTTCCGCCGCGAGTTGCAGATGGTGTTCCAGGATCCGTATTCGTCGCTGAATCCGCGCATGGTTGCTGGTGACATCGTCGGCGAGCCACTGACCAACTACCGCCTGGCGTCAGGCAAGGACAAGCACGACCGCGTCGAAGCGCTGTTCGAGCGCGTCGGCCTGCGCGGCGAACATATGGTCAAGTACCCGCACGAGTTCTCTGGCGGCCAGCGCCAGCGCCTCGGCATCGCCCGGGCGCTCGCCCTGCAGCCCGAAGTGATCATCGCCGACGAGCCGGTCAGCGCGCTCGATGTCTCGGTGCAGGCGCAGGTCATCAACCTGCTGATGGACCTGCAGGAGGAGTTCAAGCTCGCCTACCTGTTCATCAGCCACGACCTTGCGGTGGTGGAGCACATCAGCCATCGCGTCGCGGTGATGTATCTCGGCCAGATCGTCGAGATCACCGACAAGCGTACGCTGTTCGAGACACCGCTCCACCCCTACACCGAGGCACTGCTGTCGGCGGTGCCGATCCCGAATCCGCGGTTGAAGCGCGAGCGCATCATCCTGCAGGGCGATGTGCCGAGCCCGATCAACCCACCGTCGGGCTGCCGCTTCCACACCCGCTGCCCCTACGCGGTCGACCGTTGCCGCAGCGAGGTCCCGGCCTTGCGCGAGGTGCAGCCGAACCACGCCGTCGCCTGCCACCTGCGCGAACCGGGCGCGGCGCCGGTGAAGCTGGAGCGAACCTCGCCGGCCACTGTCATCTAGCGCGTCGCCCGCGATGGCCTCCGCTGACGCACGGCCGTCGCCCTCCGCGCCACCGCTCGTCGCGGTCATCCCCGCTTTCCGTCCCGACCCCAGGTTGGTCGGCTTGGTGCACGACCTGGTGTCGCGCGATGAGTTCGCCACCGTCCTGGTGGTCGACGACGGCAGCGGCGCCGACTTCGCTGCGATCTTCGCCGATGCGGAGGCAGCCGGCGCCACGGTGCTGCATCAGCCTGGCAACACCGGCAAGGGCGCGGCGCTGAAGGCCGGATTCGCCGCCGCGGCGGAGAGCCATCTCGACCTCGCCGGCGTGGTCACGGTCGATGCCGACGGCCAGCACCTGCCCGACGACGTGATCGCGGTATCTCGCGCCTTCCGCGACGGCGCCGCGCCGCTGACGGTCGGTGTGCGCCGCATCGGTCCGCCGATGCCGCCGCGCAGCCTGCTGGGCAATCACGCGACGCGGCACCTGATGTGCATCTTCTGGGGACGCCGGCTGACCGACACGCAATCCGGCCTGCGCGCCATCGCCGCGCCGCTGCTGCGCCCGCTGTCGGAACTGCGCACCGGCCGCTATGCGTTCGAACTGCGCATGCTGATCTACGTCATCGCCCGCGGCCTGCCGGTCGCCGAGGTGCCGATCACCACCGTCTATCACGACAGCAACCTGGCCTCGCACTTCCGCCCGGTGGTCGACTCGCTGCGCATTTATGCGGTGCTGTTGTCGGTGCTGCTGCTGATCGTGGTCTGCGGCGCGCTCGAGCATGTCGCATTCGCGGCATTCGTACAGGTTCAGGACACCATCACCGCACTGGTACTGGCCAAGCTGCTGCAGTTCGGCGGCTTCGCGGAGGGCCACCGGCGGCTGGTCGGCGGACGCCAGCGGCCGCGCGACGCCTTGTGGCTCGCTGGCGTGTATGTCCTGTCGAGCATTCCGTTCCTGATATTGCTCTGGCAAGTGTCGATGGCGCCGACGGCGGCGAACCTTGTCGCCGAACTCCTGCTGGTCCCGGTCTACATGCTGGCCTATCGCCTGTTCCTGCCCCGGCGCCGGGTACCGCTGTGAGCCAGGCGCGCGCCACCGATTGGGACGCCTATTACAGCCGGCCATTTCCGGCCGCGCATGTCACCCGCAACTACACCATCGCCGCCGTGCGCCGGCACCTTCGCCGCCTGGACCTGCCGAACAACCCGCACATCGTCGAGCTCGGCGGCGCCGACAGTTGCGTCTACAGCGATATTCGCCGCCACTTCCGGCCGTCGCGCTACCACGTGGTCGACAACAACGGCACCGGGCTGGACCGGCTGCGACAGCGCATCGTCAGCGAGCAACTGGTGCTGGAACAGGCCGACTTGCTGCACTGGCGCCCCAGGCCGGAGGCCGACCTGTCGTTGAGCCTCGGCCTGATCGAGCATTTCGACGTCGCCGGGACCGCGCGCATCGTTGCCGCGCACCTCGACTGCCTGCACCCCGGCGGCCATGCGGTGATCTTCTTCCCGACCCCGACCTGGCTCTACCGGCTGGTGCGCGGGGTGGCGGAACGGCTCGACCAGTGGGCGTTCCACGACGAGCGGCCATTGCGGTTGCCGGAGGTGCGCGAGGCGCTGGGTGATCGCGCCGAGCTGGTCGATACCGCGATGCACTGGCCGCCGATCCTGACCCAGCGTTCCGTCGTCGCCCGCAAGGCATAGGCCATGATGCTGGCGCTGACCGGCTGGCTCGCCCTCGCGCAGGCTTTGCTGTTGCCGGGCAGCCTGATTCTGCTCCTGACAATGCCGCGCGCTCGCCCCTGGCATTGGACGCTGCTGGCGCCGCCGCTTTCCTTGCTGGCGAATTTCTGGTTGGTGCTGGCGCTGGTTCTGCTCGGCCTCTACACGCGATCGACGCTCGCGGCCCTGCTCGTCGTCGAGGTCGCGGCGCTGGCGTGGCTGGTGTGGCGGCGTGGACCGAGTCTGCCGGCGACGCTCGCCGTGATCGCGGCGCTGGCCGCGCTCGGTGTCGCTCTTGCGGTCGGCGTCGCGCAGGACACGTCGATCTTCCGCGCCGCCGACGCCATCGTGTCGTGGAACCGCTGGGCGGCGGACTGGGCCGCCGGCACGCTGCCGGCCCGCATCCTCGACTATCCGCAACTGCTGCCGGCGGCGGCCTCGGTGGCTTACGCCTGGCACGGCACGGTCGACGTCCAGCTTTTCGCCAAGGCTGTCACCATGGCCGCGCCGGCGATGCTGCTGGGGTGCGGCGTCGCATTGGTGGCCGTCGGCCGCCACGCTGCCGGCATCGCTGCACTGGTGCTGTTCGGCGCGTTGGCACCGACGGTGAGCCACCGGTTGTTTACGGGAACCGCCGACATGCCGGTCGCGGCTCTCACCGTGGCGGCGCTGGTCGCGGCCTGGCTCGGCCGCGACAGTGACGACCGCCGCCTGGTCCTGCTGGGCGCGGCGGTCGCGGCGACGGCGGCGCTGACCAAGCAGGCCGGCCTTGCCGTCGCACTCGTCTATCCCTTGCTGGTGCCGCGTGAGCTGCGGCTTCGCACAGCCGTAACGATCCTGGTCCTGGCCGGCCCCTGGTACGTCTGGCAGTACGCGTTGATCCTCGCCGGCGCGGAGCGATGGCTGGTGCCGGCCTTCGTCGACACCGACGTACACCGGGGCAGGGCGCTGCTCGACCGTCCGGCGCATGCCGTGGCGATGTTGCGCGACCTGCTGCCCTGGCCGTGGCTGCTGGCGACCGTCGCCGGCCTTGTCGGCGCCCTGCGTCAGCGGTTCTGGCAACTCGCGGTCGGCCTGCTGGCGCTGCCCTACGCCGTCGCCTGGGTGTTCCTGTGGAGCTACGACGAACGCAACCTGCTGCCGGTACTGGCCGTCCTGACCCTCGCGGCCGGGGCCGGCTACGGTCATCTCGCCTCGCGCCTGCCGGTCGGCGCCTGGCCGTGGCGCTGGGCCGGGTTCGCCGGCCTGCTGATCCTGGTCGGCGGCGCCGTTTACGGCCTCGTCGGTTCACCTTTCTTCAGGACCGACAGCCGCCTGCTGGCCGAGCAACGAGCGGCGCAGGAGGAGATCGGCGACCCGGCATTGAACCGGGCACTCGCCGACTACTTCGCCGACGCCGGCGCGCGGCCGGTGCTGGTCACCGCCTACCACTTCGCCCACTACGTCCCGAGCCTGCGTCATCTCGTCATCGAGCAGACATTCTTTCGCGGCGACGGCGCGCTGCTGAAGGCGAAGCTCGAACGATTGCCGGACGCCTACGTCCTGCAATATCGGCTGCGCGTATCGCCAGCGGTGCGGGCGCAGCTCGACGAAATGGTCGCGCAGGGTCGTTATGTCGAATTGTTTCGCACCGCCGACGGCAGCCGGCTGCTGCGCCCGACACGATAGGACCAAGCCAGGCAACCAATCCGACAAACCGGCGTTGCGTTAGCAGCGTCTTGCCGAGAGGCGCATTTCTCATGTGGATCGGAGAGGCGCAGCTATGGCACGCAAGACGAAGCGCGGCGGCAAACAGCAGAGTGGGGCAGGGACCGGCGATAGCCATTTTGGCAATGGCGGTGAGCTTCACCAGACCGCCGGCGACGGCGTTGAGGTGATGACCACACAACAGGGTGTGCCGGTTTCCGACGACCAGAATTCACTCACCATCGGCGAGCGCGGCCCGGTGCTGATGGAAGACTTTCACTTCCGCGAGAAGCTGTTCCACTTCGACCACGAGCGTATCCCGGAGCGCGTCGTCCATGCCCGCGGCTACGGCGCGCATGGCTTTTTCGAGACCTACGAGCCGATCCCCGACCTGACCAGCGCCGACCTGTTCCAGCGCAAGGGCGAAAAGACGCCGGCGTTCGCTCGCTTCTCCACCGTTGCCGGCAGCAAGGGCTCACCCGACCTGGCGCGCGACGTGCGCGGCTTCGCGGTCAAGCTCTACACCAAGGAGGGCAACTGGGACATCGTCGGCAACAACATCCCGGTCTTCTTCATCCAGGACGCGGTCAAGTTCCCGGACCTGATCCATGCCGCCAAGCCTGAACCCGACCGCGATTTCCCGCAGGCCCAGACCGCGCACGACAACTTCTGGGACTTCATGTCGCTGATGCCCGAGGCGATGCACATGCTGATGTGGGTGATGTCGGATCGCGCCATTCCGCGCTCGCTGCGCTTCATGGAAGGCTTCGGCGTGCATACCTTCCGGCTGGTCAATGCCGACGGCGACGCCCGCTTCGTGAAGTTCCACTGGAAGCCGAAGCTCGGCGTACAGTCAGTGGTCTGGAACGAGGCGCTGAAGATCAACGGCGCCGATCCGGACTTCCACCGTCGCGACATGTGGAACGCGATCCAGGCCGGCGACTATCCGGAATGGGAACTGGGATTGCAGGTCTTCGACGACGCCTTCGCCGACAAGTTCCCCTTCGACGTGCTCGACGCCACCAAGCTGATCCCGGAAGAGGACGTGCCGATCCGCATCGTCGGCCGACTTGTGCTTGACCGGGTGGTGGATAATTTCTTCGCCGAGACCGAGCAGGTCGCGTTCTGTACCCAGAACATCGTGCCGGGGATCGATTTCACCAACGATCCCCTGCTGCAGGGCCGGAACTTTTCCTACCTCGATACGCAGATCAAACGCCTGGGCGGCCCGAATTTCACCCACATCCCGGTCAACGCGCCGAAATGCCCGATGCATCATTTCCAGCAGGACGGACACATGGCGATGCACAACCCCAAGGGTCGCGCGAACTACGAGCCGAACTCTTGGGGCGCCGACGAGGGCGGGCCGCGCGAGGATCCGAAGCGCGGCTTCGTGTCCGTGCCGGTCGAGGAAAGTGGCGAGAAGCGGCGGGTCCGGGCGGAGAAATTCGCCGACCACTACAGCCAGGCGCGGCAGTTCTACATCAGCCAGACCGATGTCGAGCAGGGCCATATCGCCGATGCCATCGTGTTCGAACTGTCCAAGGTCGATCGCGAGGACATTCGCGCCCGCCTGGTCTCGCATCTGATGAACATCGACGATGGCCTGGCCAATGGCGTCGCCGACGGGCTTGGCCTGGCCGACATGCCAAAGGCGGCGAAACCGGCGAAGCGCCCGATCGATGACCTGCCGGCCTCCCCGGCGCTCTCCATCCTGAAGAACCCGCCGAAGACCATTGCCGGCCGGCGTATCGGCGCGCTGGTGAGCGATGGGGTCGATGTGCGGCTGGTCAAGGCGCTGCGCACGGCGCTGAAGGCGGAGGGCGCGGAACTGGCGATCGTGGCGCCCAGGGTCGGCGGCGTCACCGCATCGGATGGCAGCACCATCGCGGGCGACGAGAAGATCGGCGGCGGCCCGTCGGTGGTCTTCGACGCCGTCGCCGTACTGCTCGCCGAGGACGGCGCCGGCGATGTGATCGGCGAGCCGGCGGCGCGCGACTTCGTCGCCGACGCCTTCGCGCACTACAAATTCGTCGCCTACAACGACGCCGCGATGCCGCTGCTCGAAAAGGCGGGGCTCGATGGCGCCAAACTGGACGACGGCTTCGTGCCGGTAAAGTCGGCCAAGGACGTTGCCGGCTTCGTCGAGAAATGCGCGTCGCTGCGGTTCTGGGATCGCGACGGCGCCTGATCGCATGGCGGGCGAGCAATGCCCGCTAAACCGTTCCGACGACTCGTGAAAACACGGCTGGCCCCGCATCGAGCGGGACCGGCCGTTTCATGAATCGAACTCTGAGCAGACGCAGCCAAGCGACTCGGCACGCAGCTAATTGTCGCGAAACAGGTAGATCGGGCTGGACCAGGCCTGGAAGCCGTCTTCGGTGGTCACGCACACCCAGATCGGGTTGTCGCCGCGCGGTGTCAGGGCCACCTCGGTTTCGGCGGTGATCTCGCGCTCGGTCATCTCTTCCGGCAGCCGGAAGGCGCGCACGCGGCGTTCCAGGCCGCCGGCTTCGAGCACGACGTCGTCCAGGCCGACCTCGGCCAGCGGCACGTCGAGCGTGCCGAGGTTGGTCGCGACTTCCAGCCGGTCGCCGCCATCGAGCCAGGCGTCGAAACCGCCGAAATTGCCCGTGGTGATGGCATCGAAGACCACGGCGTCGGCGCCGTTGCGCTGGAACAGGCGCTCCGGGTTCCAGGCGTTGATCTTGGCGATGCGCCGGATCGTGGCGCCGGCGAACCGTGCGCGTCCCTTCCAGTTGGTGTCCCGTCCGCGGCCGCGATATTCCGCGCCGGACCAGATCACGCGGATGCGGTTGCCCAGATCATTTTCGTCGTGACCGCGCAGCGTCGTCAGCACCTCGGTGCCGTTGCGTATCTCGATGCGTTCGATCGGCGCTTGCGTGACCGCCTCCAGGCGCAAGGTCACCGTTTCGTCGGCGGTCTGCGCGATGTCGCCCATCATCACCTCGTCGACGCTGGACGAGGCGGCGTCCGGGAAAGCCTTCGGGTCGCGCTCGAACAAGCGGGCGCTGGTCTTGAACGTCGCGCGTACGTCCAGGTGCATGCGTGTGCCGGTGGTGCCGTAGTGGTGGCGCCGGCGCAGGCAGTCGAAGATCGCGTCGCGCGTGAGCTCGCCGGTCAGGAAACAGGTCAACCCGCCATACGCCCCGAACGTCGAGGCGCCGGGATAGCTGGCACCGGGCCGGCCCTTGTGGCCGTCGGAGTTGCAGACCACGCCGGAGCGGTGGCCGAGCGGGAAACCGTCGGTCAGCAGCCACTCGAACGTGCCCCAGGCGGAGTGCACCTCCATCGCCGTTTCCAGCTTCGGGTCGTGCGCGTAGGCGATGTCGGCGTAGCGGCCGCCGACATGCGCGTAGATCACGCAATCCTCGTCGGTCATCGCCTCGAACAGGGCGCGCGCGTCGGTGGCGTCGGTGTCGATGTCGTCGCGTTCGGCCAGCAGCGCGTGGCTGGAGCGCCGGATCGCCCGGCCTTCGGCACGGAAGAACACGTTGCGGTCGCCGCCGACGGCGGTGTTGCCGGACCATTCGTAGCCCGGGAAGGTGACGAACCGGCCTTCGTCGAGATATTCGGCGGTGAGCTCGTTCAGGTGGTGCCAGAAGGCGTTGTTGACCTGGAAGTCGTTCGCCTGGTGCCCGGTGACATCGAGAAACGACCGGTCGCGGGCGAAGTCGAAATACTCGCGCGCCGTGGTCATGCCGATCGACTCGCCGCTCTGCCCGTGCAGGTCGCCCCAGTAGCCCGAGACTGCCCCGTCGCGAACCACCAGCGGGTGCGCCTCCGCCAGCACGTCGCCGCTCGCGTCGTCATGCACCGCAATGCGCAGCACGCCGGGCTGCTCGGCGCTCAGGCCCTCGAAGGTCATCGCCTGCATGCCCAGCGGATAGTCGAACCGCTCCGGCAGGCCGTCGACGGGCAGGGTGGTTTCGAACCGCAGCACCGCGGCGGCGCGGTCGGTCGGGTTGCCCCACCTGTCCTCCGCCTTCAGCCCGAACTGGAAGCGCTCGCCCGGCCGGCGCAGCGACGGCAGCACCGCGCGCCACACGGTCGGTTCGCCCGGCACGATGCGGATCGCCGGGCTCTGCGGGATCGGCACGTAGTGGCCGACGGCGCAGACGTCCGCCACCACCTTGAACTCGAACCCGTTGTCGATGAAGGTCTGCAGCCGCATCCCCGGCGAGCCGCCCGACGTATCGCCGAACACGATGGTGATCACGTCGCCTTCGCGCAAGAAACCGCCGGAGACTCGCACCGTCAGACACTTCCAGCGCGGCCTTGGACTGACGCCGTAGGCGTCGTAGGTCACCAGCAGCGGGATGCCGGTGCTGCTGGTCGCGGTGACGTAGTTCTCCGCCGCCGGATTGGCGACTTGCAGTCGCCCGCTGTCGCCCATCGAGCGGAACAGCACCCGGATCGCGCCGGTATCATCCAGCCCGAACCGGCCGACGGTATAGGTCAGGCGGAAGGTCTGCAGGCTGCGCGCCTCGAACGCGCCCTTCGGCTCGATGTCGGCGTGGCCGTAGAGCACCGGGTCGACACCCGGCTGCCCGGCCGGCCACAGCTCGCCCATCATCTCCGGGGCGACCGGGGAGGGTGGCCGATCGGTCATAACCCTTGATTCACCCTCTCAGGCGCAGCGGCCAAGTGACTCAAATGACTCAGTCCGGCTCGGGTCATTTCGGCGGGATGGCACCCTTGCGCTCCACGATCATCTTGTAGCTGTCCGGCTCGCGGTGCATGGCGAAGTTGAACACGCCCTGCTTGTACGATTTCCCGAGGTCGAGGTCGCAGCGCGCGATCGCCAGCTCGTCGCCCAACGTCGTGCATTGCGCCACGATCTCGCCCGACGGCGCGATGATGCAGCTCTGGCCGATCAACTCGCAGTCTTCCTCGATGCCGGCCTTGGCGACACCGACGACCCAGGTGCCGTTCTGGTAGGCGCCGGACTGCATCACCAGGTGGTTGTGAAACGGGCCGAGCGCATCGTGTTCCGGCGACGGCGGGTTGTGCACCGGCGTATTGTAGCCGAGCGTCACCATCTCCACGCCTTGCAAGCCCATCACGCGGTAGGTCTCCGGCCAGCGCCGGTCGTTGCAGATGCACATGCCGAGCAGGCCGTCGAACGCGCGCACCACCGGCCAGCCCAGGTCGCCGGGCTCGAAATAGCGCTTCTCCAGGTGCTGGAAGGCGCGCCACGGCTCGTGCTCGGCGTGCCCGGGCAGGTGGATCTTGCGGTACTTGTTGACCACGTTGCCGGCCTTGTCGACCAGGATCGAGGTGTTGAAGCGGCGCTTCTTGCCGCTCTCGTCGGTGAACAGCTCGGCGTAGCCGAGCGCGAAGCCCACGCCCAGTTCCTTGGCCACCTCGAACAGCGGCTGGGTCTCGTTCGAGGGCATCTGGGTCTCGTACCAGGCGTCGAGCTCGTCCTCGTCCTCGATGTACCAGCGCGGGAAGAAGGTGGTCAGCGCCAGCTCCGGATAGACGATCAGGTCGCAGCCATGCTTGTGCGCATCGCGCATCAGCGTCAGCAACCGGTCGACCACCTGGCTGCGGGTCTCTTCCTTGGCGATCGGGCCGAGCTGTGCCGCCGCTACTGTCAGGATTCGTGCCATTACCTCATTCTCCCTGTGCCGTCGCGTCCGATAGCCGCAACAACGTGTGCAAAAGGACGTCGGCGCCCGCGCCCAGGTCGTCCGGTTCGGTATGCTCCGCCGGGTTATGGCTGATGCCCTTCTCCGAGGGCACGAAGATCATCGCTGTCGGACAGATCCGCGCCATCATCTGCGCGTCGTGGCCGGCGCCCGAGGTCATCGCCCGGCGCGAGTGGCCGAGCTCCTTGGCGACGCCGACGATCAGGTCGGCGATGGCGGCATCGAACACCACCGGCTCGAACCGCGCCAGCTTGCGGGTCTCGATTCTCACGCCCTCGGCGGCGGCCAGGTCTTTCAGGAACCGGGCCACGTTCTTCTCCGCGTCGCGCAGTTTTCTCTCGTCGGTGTTGCGCAGGTCGACGGTCAGCTTCGCCCGGCTGGCGATGACGTTGATGATGTTGGGGAACAGCTCGATCACGCCGGTGGTCGCGACCTGGCCGCGACCCATCTCGGCCGCGAGCTTGCGGATGTGCACCGCCACCGCGGCCGCCGCGTAGCCGGCATCGTGGCGCAGCCGCATGGGTGTCGTGCCGGCATGATTGGATTGGCCGTGGATCGTCACTTCCTGCCAGGAGATACCCTGCAGGTCGCGCACCGCGCCGATGGTGACGTCCTCGGCGGCCAGCACCGGGCCTTGTTCGATGTGCAGCTCGACGAAGGCGTGCGGCTTGGTGTGGCCGGGCTCGGCCGCGCCGGCATAGCCGATCCGGTTCAACTCGGCGCCGACGCTGGCCTCGTCGATGCCGGTGGTGGCCAGCGCCTCGTCCAGCGCCATGCCGCCGACATAGACCAGCGAGCCCAGCATGTCCGGCGGGAAGCGCACGCCCTCCTCGTTGGTGAAGATCGCCACGCAGATCGGCCGGTCGGTCTCAAGGCCGGCATCGTTCAGCGTCTCGACCACCTCCAGGCCGGCCAGCACGCCGAGGTTGCCGTCGTACTTGCCGCCGGCGCGGACGGTGTCGATGTGCGAGCCGGTCATCACCGGCGCCAGGTCGTCGCGCCGTCCGGCCCGCCGGCCGACGATGTTGCCGATCTTGTCCACGGTGATCTGCAGCCCGGCATCGCGCATCCAGCCGACCACCAGGTCACGACCGTCCTTGTCGGCGTCGGACAATGCCAGCCGCGCGTTGCCGCCGCTCTCCAGCTTGCCGACCTCGCCCAGCGCCTCCAGCCGGGCGATCAGGCGGTCGCGGTCGATGGCGAGACCCTGACTCATCTTGCCCTCACGCCGCCCGAACTTCCGCCGCCGAGCGGCCGACGATCTCGGCATAGAGCGCCGGGTCGGTATCGCCCTCGCTGCCGTAGATCAGCACCCGGCTGACGGTCGACAGGCCAAGGGCGCGGGTCAGGCCGGCATCGCTCATCACCTCGGCCAGTCCGGCGAGACCGGCAACGGCGCTCTCGCCGGCCACCACCGGCGTCGCGCCGTCGGCCAGGCGCCGCATCATCGCCTTGGCCGCGTCGTCGTCGACGGTCATGAACGCTTCGGCGCCATCCTTCAACATTGCCCAGGCGAGCAGCGAGACCTCGCCGCAGGACAGGCCGGCCATCACCGTGTCGAGGTCGCCCGACGCCGGCGTCGGCTTGCCGGCCAGCGCGCTCTGGTACAGGCAGTCGGCGCGTTCCGGCTCGACGACCACGTGCACCGGGCGCTTGGCCCCGAGCTGTGCCCAGTCCAGCGCTACCACCGAAGCGGCCAGCGCCCCGACGCCGCCTTGCAGGAAGACGTGCGTCGGCGCCTCGCTGATCTGCCACATCGCCTCGGCCGCCATCACCGAGTAGCCGGCCATCACGTCGCGCGGGACGTCCATGTAGCCGTCGTAGGAGGTGTCGGAGACGACGGTCCAGCCTTCGCGATCCGCCACCGCCGCGGCCTCGCGCACCGCGTCGTCGTAGGTACCGTCGACCCGGGCTATGTCGGCGCCATAGGCGGCGATGGCGTCGCACCGGGCTTGGCTGACCGTGGCATGAACGAAGATCACGCAGGCGCAGCCGAAGCTCTGGGCGCCCCAGGCGACCGACCGGCCATGGTTGCCGTCGGTGGCGCAGGTCACCGTCAGGTTCTCGGTCAGCGGCCGATGTTCACCACCGGCCAGCTCGCGCGCGCCCGGCCGGTGCGCCGTGCGCCGCTCGACTTCGCCTTGCAGTAGCCGCAGCACCGCATAGGCGCCACCCAGGGCCTTGAAGCTCTTCAGCCCGAACCGCCGGCCCTCGTCCTTGTAGTGCAACATGCCGATGCCCAGGTCGCGCGCCACGTCCGGCAGCGACAGCAATGGCGTCGGCTGATAGCCCGGCCAGGTCGAGATTTCCGCCAGCGCGGTCTCGAAGGCGTCCGGGGCGAGGATGTCGGCTTGCGCCTGGCCGTAGCCGGCGGCGCGGTCGGTGGGATTGACGTGCAACGGCATGACGCATCCTGGCCCGACCCCGCCGTGCCGACAAGGCCGCTTAGGCGCCGAGCAGGGCCTTGATCGCCAGCGACACCAGTCCGACCGCGGCGACCCCGGCGAGCCACAGGCCGACGAACCAGGCGACCCGGCGCGGCATCAGTGGTAGGACGCCTTCGGGTCGATCTTGCCGCGGAACACCCAGTAGGCGTAGGCGGTATAGGCGATGATCATCGGAATCAGCACCAACGCCCCGACCAGCAGGAAGCCGAGGCTGGAATCGGGCGCCGCAGCCTGCCAGATGGTCAGGTTCGGCGGCACCATGTGTGGATAGAAGCTGATCCCGATGCCGGCGTAGCACAGTACGAAGATGCCGAGCGCGGCCAGGAACGGCCGGCTGTCGTGGCCGGCCCCGCGCAGTCCGGTGTAGAGCGCCCATACGCAGCCCAGCAGCAGCACCGGCACCACCGCGCTAAAGGCCATCGACGGCCACGAGAACCAGCGATCCAGGTATGACGGTTGCAGGAACGGGGTCCACAGGCTGACCAGGCCGATCAGCAGCAGCGTGCCGGCGCCGGCACGTTGGGCAAAGCGCCGGGCGCGGGCCTGCAGTTCCCCTTCGGTCTTCAGCACCAGCCAGCAGGCGCCGAGTAGCATGTAGCCGATCGCCAGCGAGACGCCGCACAGGATGGTGAACGGGGTCAGCCAGTCCCACCAGCCGCCGGCATAGGCGCGTCCGGCGATTTCGATGCCTTGCACCAGTGCGCCCAGCGCGATGCCCTGGGCCAGCGTGGCGATCGTCGAACCGGCGACGAAGCTGATGTCCCACAGGGTCTTGTCGTTGGCGCGCCAGCGGAACTCGAAAGCGACGCCGCGCAGGATCAGGCCGATCAGCATCGCGGTGATCGGGGCATAGAGCGCCGGCAGCACGGTCGCGTAGGCCAGCGGGAAGGCCGCCATCAGGCCGCCGCCGCCCAGCACCAGCCATGTCTCCTTACCGGCCCATACCGGCGCCACGGAGTTCATCGCCACGTCGCGCTCGCCCTCGTCGTGCAGCAGCGGAAACAGCATGCCGATGCCGAGGTCGAAGCCGTCCATGATCACATAGGCCAGCACCGCGAAGGCGATGATGCCGGCCCAGATGAAGGCGAGATCGAATTCCATTGGCCGCCCCCTAGTCCGCTTCGAGCTTGCGCGCCGGGCCGGGCACGAGGCCGGCGGCGTGCATCGGCGTCGCCTCGTCGTCGACGGCCGCGGGTTGCGGCGTCCGCGACAACAGGCGCAGCACGTAGAACACGCCCATCCCGAATACCGCGAAGTACACCACCACGAAGGCCAGCAGCGAGGCCCCGACCGCCGGCGCGTCCAGCGGCGAGGCCGAGTCGACCGTGCGCAGCAGGCCATAGACGGTCCACGGCTGCCGCCCGACCTCGGTCGTGACCCAGCCGGCGAGAATCGCGACGAAACCGGACGGCGCCATCGCCACCGCCACGCGATGCAGCCACGGCGACTCGTAGAGCCGGCCGCGCAGCCGCATCCAGCCGCTCCATAGCCCCAGCCCGACCATGGCGAAGCCGAGCCCGACCATGATCCGGAAGCTCCAGAACGGGATCAGGGCGGGCGGCCGGTCCTCCTTCGGCCAAGCCTTCAGGCCTTTCACCTCGCCGTCCCACTCGTGCATCAGGATCAGCGAGCCCAGGTGCGGTATCTCGATCGCGTACTTGGTTTCTTCCGCCTCGTCGTCGGGCCAGCCGAACAGGATCAGCGGCGCGCCCTTGTGGCTGTCGTAGTGGCCCTCCATCGCGGCGACCTTGGCCGGCTGGTGTTCCAGCGTGTTGAGGCCGTGCATGTCGCCGGCGACGATCTGCGCCGGCGCCACCAGCAGCGCCATCCACATCGCCATCGAGAACATGGTGCGCGCCGCCGGCTGGTCCGGGTCGCGCAGCAGGTGCCACGCGCCGATGCCGCCGACCACGAAGGCGGTGGTCAGATAGGCTGCCAGCACCATGTGCACCAGGCGGTAAGGGAAGGACGGGTTGAACACCACCGCCCACCAGTCGGCTGGCACGAACTGGCCGGCGGCGTTCATCTCGTAGCCCGCCGGCGTGTGCATCCACGAGTTCACCGACAGGATCCAGAAGGCGGAGAACAGCGTGCCGACCGCGACCATGGCCGTAGCCATGAAGTGCAGCCGCGGCCCGACCCGATCCAGCCCGAACAGCATGATCCCGAGGAACCCGGCCTCCAGGAAGAAAGCGCTCAGCACCTCGTAGCCCATCAGCGGACCGAGCACCGGCCCGGTCTTGTCGGCGAACACGCTCCAGTTGGTGCCGAACTGGTAGCTCATGACGATGCCGGACACGACGCCCATGCCGAACACCACCGCGAACGGCGTCTTCAGGTATCGGAACACGGTCAGGTAGCGCTGCTCGCGTGTCACCAGCCACAGCCCTTCAAGCACAGCCAGGTAGCTGGCCAGCCCGATGGTGAAGGCGGGAAACACGATATGCGCCGCCACGGTGAAGGCGAACTGCATCCGGGCGAGATCAATGGCGTCGGGCAGCATGATCGGCGAAGGGCCTCCTGCTCGCGGCGCGCACCGCGTCGCCTGATACTTTACCTAGCACGCGGTGGGGAGGCGAGCAGGTCCTGCGCGCTTGCGTCACACCCGCTCGCGACACACCGTCTTCGCTGAACTAGGCTTCAGGTCAGGAGGGCAGGTGCATGGAAAAGCTGAGGGTCTTCACCGCCCGGCGCATCCGCACGATGGACCCGGGCCGCCCGGTGGCCGACGCGGTGGCGGTGAGCGGCGACCGCATCGTGTCCGTCGGCACACTGGCAACGATGCGGCCGTGGCTGGACCGGTTCGAGCACGAGATCGACGACCGCTTCGCCGGCAAGGTGCTGATGCCGGGTTTCATCGACCCTCACACGCATTTCCGCATGTCCGGCATCTTCATGGGGCTGACCTACCTCGGCCCGATCGACTCGCCCGGCCCGGACCGCATCAACCCCGGCATTACCACGCGCGAAGCGGTGTTCGCGCGGCTTAAGGAGGTCGATGCCAGCCTGACCGACCCGGAGGCGCCGATCGTCGCCTGGGGCTCCGATCCGGCGGTGCAGGGCGGTCAGCTCACCCGTGACGAACTCGATGCGGTCTCTGCCACGCGCCCGATCTGGACCGTGACCTACGCACCGCACGTCGTCGTCGCCAATTCGCCGATGCTGCAACGGATCGGCGTCGACGAGAGCACCAATATCTACGGCATCGAGCGCGATTCGGACGGCCGCTTGAACGGTCAGTTCGTCGAACGCGAGGCGACCCGCGTGGCGACGCGGGCGGTGGCGCAGCATCTGAACCAGCCCGGGCAGGGCGTCGCCGCGATCCGGCTGCTGGCGGAGACCGCGCGGGCCGCCGGCATCACCACCACGGCGGAGATGGTCTTCGGCTATCTCGACTTCGATCGCGAGTGGGCCGAGCACCGCGAGGCGGTCGACGACCCGGCCTTCCCGCTGCGCATGCTGCTGGTGCCGATCGACAGCCCGCTGCACGAGCGCCACGGCGAGCGCAAAGCCGAGTGGCTATTGCAGCAGCAGCGCCAGAACACGCCCAAGCTCGGCCTGCACGGCGTGAAATTCATCAACGATGGCTCCTATCCGGCGATGACCTTGCGCCTGCGCTTCCCTGGCTATCTCGACGGCCACGAGGGTCATCGCGGCGAGACCCCGTGGGATCAGGTCTTCGAGCACATGCTGCCCTATTGGAAGGCGGGCGTGCAGATCCACAGCCATGCGAATGGCGACGAGACCGTGCAGATGACGCTCGATGTCCTGGAACGGCTGCAACTGGCGCACCCGCGCTTCGATCACCGCTTCACCATCGAGCACTACTGCATCTCCACGCCGGACCAGGCGCGCCGGCTGAAGGCGCTGGGCGGGCTCGCCAGCGTGAACGATTACTTTGTCCACTACCGTTCGCTGCTGCACGCCGAGCAGGGCTTCGGGCCGGACCGCGCCGAGGCCACCGCGCGGCTCGGCAGTCTGGAACGTGAAGGCGTGGTCTTCGCGCTGCACTCCGATTTCTCGCTGGTGCTGACCCCGATCGCGCCGCTGACCGCCGCCTGGATCGCGGTCAACCGGGTGGCGCTGGATGGAAAGACGGTGCAGGCGCCGGGCGAGCGGATCGGCGTGGAGCGGGCCTTGCGCGCCATCACCATTGACGCCGCGCACATCCTGCGTCGCGATCACGAGATCGGCTCCATCGAGGCCGGCAAGCTCGCCGACTTCACCGTGCTGGCCGACGATCCTTTCGAGGTCGCGCCGGAAAAGCTGCGCGACGTGGCGGTGCTGGGCACCGTGCTTGGCGGCGTGCCGACGGGAGGCTGATCGGATGGACGACGCCCACCTGCTGCGCGCCCGCGATACGCTGCAATTCCTGCTCGGCGCGGTCGAGGCCGAGGCGCTGAGCGCCGGCCGGACACGCCAGGACGCGGCGAACCTGCCGTTGGTGATCGTCAGCGGGTTTCTGGGCGCCGGCAAGACCACGCTGCTGCGCCGGCTGCTGACTGCCGACCACGGCCTGAGGATCGCCGCGCTGGTGAACGACGTCGCCGACCTCGACATCGACGCCCGCCTGATCGCGTCGGTCAGCGCCGACACGGTCTCGCTGCAGAATGGCTGCGTCTGCTGCTCGCAGTCGGGTGGCGCCGTGCGAGCGCTGCTTGACGTCGCCGCACGCCCGGACCGGCCCGACCTGGTTCTGCTGGAGGCCAGCGGCGTTGCCGATCCGTGGGCGCTGGCCCAGATCGCCGGCGACCTGCCGGGCCTGCGTCTCGACAGCGTGGTCTCCGTCGTCGATGCGGAATACCGTCCGACCGACCGATCGGTCGAACATCTGCTTGAACGTCAGATAGCGGCGGCGGACCTGGTGCTGGTGAACAAGATCGACCTCGTCGCCCCCGAAACCGCCGCGCGTCTGGTCGACAAGGTGACTGTGCTGGCGCCGCGCGCGGAAACGCTGCGCACGGTCGAATGCGCGATCCCGCCGGCCCTGGTCTTCGGTCTGGCGCGCGACCCGCGCGCGGCGCCCGATGGGCCGGTTGGCGACGATCTGTTCCGCACGTGGCGCTTCGTCGCCGACGAGCCGCTCGACCGCGACGCTTTCGAGACGGCGATGGAACAACTGCCGCCTGGGATCCTGCGCGCCAAGGGTTTCGTGCGCCTGACCGAAACGCTGGCTGAAACGCGGCTGTTGCAGCGCGTCGGCCGGCGCTGGCGCTGGGATGCCTGCGATCGAACGATCGCGTTGGGCGCGGAACTCGCGCTGATCGGTCTCGTCGATGTCGAGGAGCTACCCTTGGTAGGTTTGCTGTCGAAATGTGGGCTGCGAATGCGATGAGCCGGCGCGCAGTACTCTTCGCGGTCGCCGTCGCGCTGAGCCCGCCCGCGTTGGCCGACGACTGGCCGCGTGGAAGCCTGCGGGATGCCGGCTTACCGGCCGATGCGGCCGAGCAGATCGACACCAGGGTCGCGTCAGGCAGGCTTGAGAACCTGCATGCCTTGATCGTCGTCCGCCACGGACGGATGGTGCTGGAGCGCTACTACGAAGGCCGCGACTTCCAGTATGGGCGCGATCTCGGCGTCGTGCGGTTCGGGCCGGAGACGCTGCATGACGTGCGTTCGATATCCAAGAGCGTGACCGGACTGCTCTACGGTATCGCCCTGGCCGAGGGGAAGGTGCCGGCGCCGGACGCGCCGCTGCTCGACGGCTTCGCCGAGTACGCCGACCTGGCCGCGGATCCTGAGCGCCAGCATTTGAAGGTCGAGCACGCGCTGACCATGACCCTGGGCCTGGCGTGGGACGAGCGGCTGCCCTACACCGATCCGAAGAACGACGAGGTCGCGATGGAGCGGTCGCCGGATCGCTACCGCTACGTGCTGTCGCGGCCGATCGTGGGGCCGCCCGGCGCGCGCTGGGCCTATAGCGGCGGGGCGACGACCTTGCTTGGCCGGCTGATCGAGCGGGGCACCGGCCGGTCGCTTCTCGCTTATGCCCACGACCGCCTGTTTGGGCCGCTCGACATTCGCGACGTGGAATGGATGACCGGCGGCGATGGCAGCCCCGCCGCGGCGTCGGGCCTGCGCCTGCGGCCGCGCGACCTGGCCCGGATCGGGCAACTGGTCCTGCAGAACGGGCGCTGGGAAGGCGAACAGATCGTGCCGACCGAATGGCTGGCGAAGTCGTTCGAGCCGCGGGCGCAGGTCAACGAGCGGATGCGCTATGGCTACCAGTGGTGGCTCGGGCGCGGCTGGCGCGGCGGGCTGAACGTTATCGCCGCCTTCGGCAACGGCGGCCAACGCCTGTTCGTGGTGCCCAAGCGCGACCTCGTCGTCGTCGCGACCGCCGGCAACTACAACCGCCACGACCTCAAGCACCCCGGCGACGTGGTGATGGACGCATTGATCATGCCGGCGCTGCTCGACGAGTAGACAAGCCAAGGGCCGCCGGTCTTGCGACCGACGGCCCGGCGAAGCGCCCCCGCTAAGAGGGAAAAGGGAGAAAGCTAGCGGCGGGCTTCCTCGGCGATCGAGTAGCGCGCGTGGCAGTTGGCGCGGGTCGCCTCGGCCAGGGTCTGCCATTCGGCCATCGCCCGCTCTCGGCTGGGGTAGGGGCCCATCACCCGCTCGGTGCCGTCCACGAGCTGGCTGAAGGAGGTGTCGGCATACTCGCCGCCGACGATCCAGTACCGGTTGGTCTGCTGTTGCATCGTGATGTCTCCTCTTACTCGGCGGCCTGGGCGGCCGGCTTGTCATCGTGGAACTGGGCGGCTTCGGTACTGTCGGCCAGCGCGGTGGTCGCCGAGGCGCCGCCGTTGATCGCCGTGTTGACCGCATCGAAGTAGCCGGTGCCGACCTCGTGCTGATGCCGGGTGGCGGTGTAGCCGTGCTCTTCCGCCGCGAATTCCGCGTTCTGCAGCTCCGAGTAGGCGCCCATGCCGCGGGTGCGGTAGCCGCGCGCCAGCTCGAACATCGAGTAGTTCAGGCTGTGGAATCCGGCCAGGGTCACGAACTGGAACTTGTAGCCCATCTCGGCGATCTCGCGCTGGAAGCTCTCCGCCTCCTGCGGACCCAGGTGCTTCGACCAGTTGAACGAGGGCGAGCAGTTGTAGGCCAGCATCTTGTTCGGGAACTTGGCGTGGATCGCGTCGGCGAACTGGCGGGCCTGCTCCACGTTCGGGGTCGAGGTCTCCATCCAGATCAGGTCGGCATATTCGGCGTAGGCCAGGCCGCGGGCGACGCAACGCTCGAAGGCCAGGCCTTCCTTGTGCCGGTAGAAGCCTTCCGCCGTGCGTTCGCCGGAAATGAACTCGCGGTCGCGCTCGTCGACGTCGGAGGTCAGCAACTTGGCCGACTCGGCGTCGGTCCGCGCGATCACCATGGTCGGCACGCCCATCACGTCGGCGGCCAGGCGCGCCGCGTTCAGGTTGCGCAGGTGCTGCGCCGTCGGGATCAGCACCTTGCCGCCCATGTGGCCGCACTTCTTCTCCGAGGCCAGCTGATCCTCGAAGTGGACGCCCGCGGCACCGGCGGAGATGTAGTTCTTCATCAGCTCGAAGGCGTTCAGCACGCCGCCGAAGCCGGCCTCGGCATCGGCCACGATCGGCGCGTACCAGTAGGTGTCGCCTTCGCCGTCCAGGGTCTGGATCTCGTCGGCGCGACGCAGCGTATTGTTGATCTTGCGCACCGCGTCCGGGCCGCTGTCGGCCGGATACAGGCTCTGGTCCGGGTACATCGCGCCGGCGGTGTTGTTGTCGGCCGCGATCTGCCAGCCCGACAGGTAGATCGCCTTCAGGCCGGCGCGGACTTGCTGCATCGCCTGGTTGCCGGTCAGCGCGCCCAGCGTGTTGACGTAGGGCTCGGTGTTCAGCAGGTGCCACAGGCGGTCGGCGCCCAGGCGCGCCAGGGTGTGCTCGATCTGTACCGAGCCGCGCAGCTTCATGACGTCGGCAATCTCGTAGTCGCGGCGTATGCCATCGAAACGGCCAGCGGTTGCATTGACCAGGCGCTCGAACTCGGTGCTCATCTGTAGGCTCCTTGACTGTACAATGCTGCTGCACCACAGCACGGGTAAGACGCTAACGCACGATTTGTTCAGAAGTCGATAACCTATTGAATGTAAAAGAGTTGCGATGTCATGCTTGCTAATCTTACAATTGTCATGTTGTAAATATTGTATGAGATCGCGGAATTTTCGGGGTCGGAGGCGTTAACCATGGACCGCAAGGCGATGCTCGGCCACAAGGTGCGCCGGCTGCGGCAGGGCGAGGGGCTGACCCAGGCCGAGATGGCCGAGCAGCTCGGCATCTCCGCCAGCTACCTGAACCTGATCGAGCGCAATCAGCGCCCGGTCACGGTGCCGATGCTGTTCCGCCTCGGCCAGGCCTTCGAGATCGATCTGCGCGAATTCGCCCAGGACGAGGAAGCCAGCCTGATCGCCGGCCTGCGCGAGGCTTTCCGCGACCCATTGTTCGAGGCCAGTTCGGTGCCCGATGTCGACCTGCGCGAACTGGCGGCGGCCAGTCCGGCGGCCGCCGGCGGCCTGCTCATGCTCTACCACGCCTATCGCGAGCTGCTGCAGGGCCAGCAGACGCTGGCGACGCGGCTGACCGACCGTGGCCAGGCCGGTGCCGAGGGCGCCAGCTTCCCGGTCGACGAGGTGCGCGAGTATCTGCAATCGATCTCCAACCACGTCGCCGAGCTGGAGGCCGCGGCCGATGAGTTGTGGCGCGACGCCGACTTCGCGCCCGAACGCCTGTTCCAGGGCCTGTGCGATCACATGCTGGCGACGCACGGCGTCGGCACCCGGGTGCTGCCGGTGGACGTCATGGAAGACACGCTGCGTCGCTTCGACCACCACCGGCGCCGGATTCTGCTCAGCGAGGCGCTGCCGCCGTCCGGCCGCAAGTTCCAGCTCGCGGTGCAGGTGGCGCTACTCGGCCACCGTGACCTGCTCGACCGCCTGGTCGACAAGGCCGAGCTGGCGAGTGCGGAGGCCAAGCGGCTGGCCCGGCTGGCGCTGGCCAACTACTTCGCCGGCGCGGTGATGATGCCCTACGAGCGTTTCCTGGCCGCCGCGCAGGATCTGAGCTACGACGTCGAACTGCTGGGCAACCGCTTCGAGGCGTCGTTCGAACAGGTCTGCCACCGCCTGACGACGCTACAGCGCCAGGGCAGCCGCGGCATTCCGTTCTTCTTCATGCGCGTCGACATCGCCGGCAACGTCTCCAAGCGGCTCTCCGGCGGCGGCTTCCACTTCGCGCGCTTCGGCGGCACCTGTCCACGCTGGATCGTGCATGAGGCGTTCGGCGCGCCGGGCCTGATCCATACCCAGCTCGCGGCGATGCCCGACGACACCACCTTCTTTACCGTCGCCCGCACCGTCGAGACCGCCGGCGGCGGCTATCTCGCCCGGCAGCAGCCGATGGCCGTCGCCGTCGGCTGCGACGTGAAGCATGCCAAGCAACTGGTCTACGCCACCGGCCTGGACCTGAAGAGTGCGCCGGTCACCCCGATCGGCGTGAGCTGCCGGGTATGCGAACGCCTGGATTGTGCGCAACGGGCGCATCCGCCGCTGAATCACCGCCTGCGCATCGACGAGAATATCCGCCGCGTCACGCCCTTCGGGTTCGCCAAGGGATAGGTCGGGCCGTCGGCGTTACATCAATGCTGTCATCCCGGGCTCGACCCGGGATCAACGGCCAGCCACTCGCACCCCTTCGGCCGTGGATGCCGGCTCAAGGTCGGCATGACGGCGCTTGTTGAGACTCAGCCTCGCAGCCGAGCGGTCTCCGCCGCGTCGAGCTGGCCGTCGGCATCGACCGCCACGCCGTAGAGCGCGCGCGCCGCGTCGATGGTGACCAGGCCATCGCGCACGTCGAGCGCGACCTTCGCGGCATCGCGTCCCTTCGGATCGCCGTAGCCGCCGCCGCCCGGCATCTCCATGATCAGTCGATCACGGGCCGGCACCGCCTGGCGGCCCTTGGGCTTGAGGTCGGTGCCCGAGCCCAGACGGACCCGGCCGCTGACGCCGTCGCCGCCGCCGTTGCGGCCGCGCGCCGGGTGATGCACCCGGTCGAACATCGACGACATGGCGAACGGCGCGCCCTCCGCATTGGTGATCTCCATGACCTGGCCCACACCGCCGCGCGTGGCGCCGGCGCCGCCCGAGTCGGTGCGGTATTCCTTGCGCCAGACCACGATCGGTGCGATCGCCTCGTTGATCTCCACCGGGGTGTTGCGCACGCCGGACGGGAAGGCGGTGGCGTTGAGCCCGTCCTTGGTCGGCCGCGCGCCCGTGCCGCCATTGTGGAACAGGGTCACGGTGAACGGGCTGGCCTGGCCCTTGTAACCGCCGGCGATACCGTGGCCGCCATACAGCACCGGGTTCCACAGGCACGACGTGCCTTCCGCCGGCGCGATACCGTCGCGCGCCTGGTGCAGGCAGCCCAGGACGACATCGGGCAGCATCTGGCCGATCGCATGGCGCGCCGAGACGCCGCACGGTGGCGGCGCGTTCAGGATCGACCCCTCCGGCGCGGTGACGCGGACCGGCGCCAGGCTGCCGGCATTGTTCGGCACCGCGTTGCCGACCACCACGCGGACCCCAAACGACGCGTAGGCCTGGGTGTAGGTCAGCGGCACGTTGATCCCGAACGGACTGACGCCCGAGGTGCCGGTGAAGTCGATGTCGATGCCATCGTCGGCGATCGTCATGGTGCCGACGATGTCGACCGGCTCGTCATAGCCGTCGATCCGCATCGTCTGCTTGTAGGTGCCCTTCGGCAGCCGCGCGATCTCCTCCAGCATGGCAGCGCGGCTGTGCTCGATGATGTGTTCGCCGAGCGCGTCCAGGCCGTCGAGGTCGAACTCCTCCAGCATCGCCACCAGCCGCTTCGAGCCGGCCTCGTTGCACGCCGCCAGCGAGTAGAAGTCGCCTTCGAGCTGCACCGGTTCGCGCACGTTGGCGCGCACGATCTCCAGCAGCGTCTCGTTCATCACGCCCGCTTTCGCCAGGTACATGATCGGCACCTGGATGCCTTCCTCGTAGACCTGCCGCCCGTCCGGCCCGAAGCCGAGCCCGCCGACGTCGACCACGTGGCTGGTCGACGCGAACAAGGCGACCACTTCGCCGTTCCGGAACGTCGGCGTGACCACGGTGAAGTCGTGCAGGTGGCCGGTGCCCTGCCAGGGGTTGTTGGTGATGTAGACGTCGCCCGGTTGCATCGTCGGCACCGGAAAGCGGTCCATGAAGTGCAGCACCGAGGCCGCCATCGCGTTCACGTGGCCCGGCGTGCCGGTCACCGCCTGGGCCAGCATCTGGCCCTTCAGGTCGAACACCCCGGCCGACAGGTCGCCGGCCTCGCGCACGGTGTTGGAGAAGGCGGTGCGGATCAGCGTCTGCGCCTGCTCCTCGACCACGGCGATCAGCCGGTTCCACATGATCTGCATATGGATCTGCGACAGGGCGGAGTTGGCGGTCATGGGCAATGCTTTCCGTTGCGGCGCGTGGGCGGTGTTATGCGTATCGATCATACCATGCCGTTAGCCATGCGCAGCCGCATCAAACCGTGCCTCGGCCTCGCTGAACTGACGCTTCACGCTGCCGAAGTCCCAGGCGCGCTCGGACAGGGTCTCGTGGTCCCACTGGCTGCGGGCGATCTCGTCGCCGAGGAAGTCGCCGCCGTAGACGTGGAAGGCACAGGTCTGCTTGCCGATCGGGTTGACCACCGAGTGGATGATGTCGACGCCGAGCGTGGTGACGTCGCCGGCGCCGAGCGAGGCGGCGCCAGCCGCCTCAAGGCTGTCGTCGGTGCGGCGCCAGAAGACGTTGTCCTCGCGGCCGGCGTAGATGCCGACGACCGAATACATGCCGTGATTGTGCGGCATCAGACTCATGCATGGTGCCCACACGAAGTGCATGACGGTCAGCGTGGGTGAGCGGTATAGCGGCATGAGGCCGGCGTGCGCCGGCTCTCCCAGCGCCCTGACGACGGCCGCAGGGTCAGCCACCGCCGCTTGTACCACTTCGCGCACCGCGCGCTGTCCTTCGCGTACGGCCTGTTTGCAGTCGTCGATAAACTGATCGCGGTCGAACATCGGGCTGCCTCTTCGTTCTGTGGACCGTTGATGCATCGGAACCCAGGCGCGGGATCGCGCATAGTCCAACATTTGGACTGCCGACGGTGGTGAGTGGTGCCATAATCGGTGGATGCAGACTTATCGGCAGTACTGCCCGGTGGCCAAGGCGCACGAGATCCTGGGCGACCGCTGGACCATGCTGGTCGTGCGCGAGCTCGTTCTGGGCCAGCGGAACTTCAACGACATCGCACGCGGGCTGCCTGGCATCCCGCGCTCCACGTTGAGTGCACGCCTGCGGCGATTGGAGAGCTGCGGCGTCGTGGCGCGACGGGAGCGCGGGCAACACTACGAGTTGACCGAAGCCGGGCGCGACTTGCAGGCGGTGGTGACGGCGATGGGCAGGTGGGGCGCCGCGTGGGCCTTCGATGCGCCGTTCGAGACCGATCTCGATCCGGGCCTGCTGCTATGGCGCATGCAGCATCGGCTGAATGTCGAGGCGCTGCCGGCAGAACGCGTCGCCATCGCCTTCGACTTCCGCATCGGCGTGAAGGGGCGTTTCTGGCTGATCATCGACAAGGGCGACGCATCGGTCTGCGTCACCGATCCGGGATTCGAGATCGAGTTGCAGGTTGAAGCCGACCTATCGGCCTTCCACCAGGTCTGGCTTGGCCGCATGACGCTGCGACATGCGCGCGCCAACGATCTGCTCCGTATCGAGGGTCGGCCAGCCTACGAGAAGGCCTTCGCGTCCTGGTTCCTGTGGAGCCCGATGGCGGCGTTCGTGAAGACCGAGCTTCGGTAGACCGCGCGCTAGAGCGTTTCATGTTTTGACTGAAGCGTAACCGGCATTGACGAGATAGTTTGCGCATTCGTCCGGCTTGAAGCCGCTGACGAGCGTGCCGATGCGGTGCGAGATGTCGTCGATGTTCCGGTGCTGGGCCAGACGGAGCC
>JAVKFY010000014.1:0-132082 GCA_040223615.1 Alphaproteobacteria bacterium | reverse complement strand
CTGGCCCAGCACCGGAACATCGACGACATCTCGCACCGCATCGGCACGCTCGTCAGCGGCTTCAAGCCGGACGAATGCGCAAACTATCTCGTCAATGCCGGTTACGCTTCAGTCAAAACATGAAACGCTCTAGGACCGCGTTCTGTTGGAGCTCTCCTGACGTTGCCATAAGATGACGGCGCTGAACCATTGACGGCGCGAGGCATCCGCCATGAGCGACGACAAGCCTGTCACCGACTGGTCGACCGACTTCGACATCTTCGATCAGGGCTATACCGACGACCCCGGCCCGGTCTGGCGCGACATGCGGCAACGATGCCCGATCGCGCACAGCGAGCGATTGGGCGGCGCCTGGCTCACCAGCACCTACGACGACGTCCAGGCGCTGATCCGCAGGGTGCCCGAACTGTCCAACCGGCAGCCGACGGTGCTGCCGATCCCCGACGGCAAGGACCCGCTGGCGGAATACCAGTCCGACCTGTTCCCGCCGGTCACCACGGACCCGCCCGAGCACGGCCCCTACCGGCGCCTGCTGCTGCCATTCTTCACCGTCAAGGCGGTGGAATCGCACCGGCCGTTCACGGAACAGCTCTGCGACCGGCTGATCGACGGTTTCATCGACCACGGCCAATGCGATGCCGGCGACGACTATGCGCGGCAGATTTCGCCGCGCGTGATCGGCCACCTGTTGGGCATCGACCCGGACCGCACCGACGAGTTCGTCGACTGGGTGCAGAACTTCCTGAGCTTCGACATCTCCGAGGAGGCCTCGCGCGCCGACTACTACCGCATCATCCGCGGCTTCTTCGCCGAACAGGTGGCCGAACGGCGCGCCAATCCGGGCGACGACTACATCTCGCGGCTGCTGAGCGGCGAGATCAACGGCGAGCCGCTGTCGGACAAGCAGACCGTCGGCATCTGCATCCTGCTGCTGTCCGCCGGCATCGACACCACCTGGAGCAGCATCGGCTCGTCGCTGCTGCATTTCGCCACCCATCCCGACGACCGCCGGCGCCTGGTGGTGGAACCGGACCTGTTGCCGAACGCGGTGGAGGAGATGCTGCGCCTGCACGCGCCGGTCTATGCCGGCCGCATCGCGCTGCAGGACGTGGAGCATGGCGACGTCACGATCAAACGCGGCGAGCGCATGATCTTGAACCTGCCCGCCGCGAACCGCGATCCAGCGACGTTCGAGAACCCTGACGAGGCGGTCCTCGATCGCGAGAAGAACCGACACGTCGCCTTCGGCGTCGGCATCCACCGCTGCGTCGGCTCGAACCTCGCGCGCATGGAGATGGAGGTCGCGCTCGGGGTCTGGCTACGGCGCATTCCGGAATTCGAACTCGGCGACCCCGCTGGCGTGAGCTGGTCACGCGGCCAGGTCCGCGGCGCCCGCCACGTCCCGATCGTGTTCTGAGTCGCTCGCGAGCCAACCAAGAGGACGTATCGCCATACGTCATGAACATGGATGTCGGCTCAACGCCGGCTTGACGTCGCATGGGCCCGGGACGCGCGTGCCTCATTGCCCCTTCAAGATGCCCTTCAGCAGGCCCTTCACGGCGTCGCGCTGGCCGTTGTTGCCGCCGTCCTGCTTCGGCTTGCCCAGGGTCTTGTCGAGCAGGCGGTCGAGCTTCTTGTCGCCGTCCTTGCCGTCGCCGATCGCCTTGCGCAGCACCGTCTCGCCGACCCGCTTGGCGACGTAGGCCTCCAGCGCCGCGGTCTTCACGTCGCGGCGCGGATTGTCCAGCGGGCCGAACAGGTCGACGCCGACCGCCGGCGCGTCCGGATGCTCGGTCAGGTTCAGGGTGGAGCGGATGTCCATCTCCCAGGCCGGCAGGTCGATCACGCCGACGACGTTGGCGACCGAGGCGTCCAGTTGCGCGACGGTGTCGTTGCTGCGCGCCACGCCGTCCTGCACCACCCAGTTGCCGGCGAGCGTGTGCAGCCGGGTCTGGCCGCCGGAGAACACGCGGTTCATCAGGTCGAGAAAGTCCGGCAGCTTGTTCAGCCGGCCGAGCCGCTGGCTCAGCAACGCCATGTCGATCCCGTCCACCGCGCCGTCGCCGCCGCCGATCCTGGCCTGCCCGGCCAGGCCGCTGATCAGTGCCCACGGGCTGGCGCCGGTGGTGCGGAAGCGGCCGTCGAGGTCGAGGCGGCCGGAAATGTCGCTGCGGCCGGTGGCGGTGACCAGCGCCTTGCGCATGTCCGCGCCCTTCAGGTCGATGGCCAGGTCCAGCGCCGGGCGCGGCCGGCTGCCGAGCTTGGCGGTGAGGCTGACCGCGCCATCGAACAATCGGCCGGTCAGCGGCTTCACGTCCAGCACGCCCTCGCGCAAGGCCAGGGTCAGTTTCGGGTCGTCGAAGTCGTAGCGATCGAAGCTGATCTGCTTGGCGCTGAGCTTGATGTCGGCGTCGACCGCGCCGAGGCCGGAGAGGTCGATCGGCTCGCGCGACCAGCGCCCGGCCGCCGGCATCGCCCGGGCCCCACCTTGAGCGCGCGCCGCCCCACCGCCAGCCGGCCGCGACGGGGCCAGGAAGAAGTCGGCGACGATCTGGTTGGCCTGCAGGTCGGCGCTGACATAGGGCCGCGGCCCGCCGAGCTTCAGCGCGCCGGTGCCGGCGACCTGTACCGGTCCGAACACGCCCTTGAACTCCGAGATGTTCATCGTGTCGGTATCGCCGCGCAGCCGCGCCGACATCCCCAGCCCGCCGAGCTGCTGCAACGCCGGGTCATAGTCGACGCCGAGGCCGCGCATGAAGCCGCGCAGATCGCCATGCACCAGGTTCACCGCGACGTCGAGCTGCGGCGTTGCCTGCAATGCGGAGAACCGCCCGGCGGCGGTCAGCGTCGCCCCGGCCGCCTTCAGGTCGCCGTCGACCGCGACCTCGTCGGCATTGCCCTTCACCGCCGCGACCACGGCGACGGCGCTGTCGTTGCCCTTCAACGGCGTCACGCCAAGGCGGACCAGCTTCGACAGTCCGGCCAGGCTCGGATGGTCGAAGCTCAGCGTGAGGTCGGCACGCGGGCTGCCGAGCGCATCGGTCAGCGCCCCCTTCGCCGCCAGCTTCACCTGGCCCAGCACCGCCGTGCCGTCGAGGTCGAGCTTCTGCGCCGTGCCGGTCAGCGAGGCCCGCAGATCCGCCTTGCCGAGCCGCTCCGCCGGCACCGGCAGTTCGAGCCGCAGCAGCCGCGCCAACCCGGTGATGTCGTTCGCCAGTACGCGCAGGTCGGCATCGAAACGTGGCGTCGCGTCGCCGAATCCGCTCCCGCTGGCGGCCAGGCTGGCGCTGGCGCCGGCCAGGTTCGCCGCCGTCGCCTTGCGCAGGTCCAGCCTGCCGCCGACCAGCGACATGTCGATATCGATGCCGTCGACCGGCGTACGGTTGTAGGTCAACCGCGCGACCTTGAGCGTGAAGTTGGTATCGAAACTGTCAAGCACCGCCAGCGGCGACGCGGCGGCTGGCCTTTCCGCCCCGGCCGCCTCGGTCGGCAGGTAGCCGTCGACATTGATCCGGTCGATCGCCAGGTCGATGCCGAAGGACGGCCGGTCCTGGATCAGGAAGGCGACGCCGCCGGTGATGGTGCTGGCGTCGAGCCGCAGGTTCATGCCGTAAACCTCGACCAGTTGCGGCGTCGCCCGTAGCTGGCTGGTCAGCGCCATGGCGCCGAGCCGCCCAGCCGGCACCCGCGCGGTATCGACGTCGAGCCAGGCCAGCAGGCCGCGCAGGTTGTCCGAGGCCATCTCGACCTGGCCCTCGAAGCGCGGCTGGTTCTCCACCTGCTCTACCGTGCCAACGAGCTTCAGATCGGAACCGCCGGGCAGCAGCGCGCCGAACTGGCCGATGCTGACAACACCGCCATCGAGACCGGCGGCCAGCCGCACCTGGCGCAGCACGCCCTCGCGAAACGCGACGCCATCGACCGACAGGTTCAGGCTGGCCTTCAGGTCGGCTGGCAACGCCGGCATCGCCGGCCCGGGCGCCGCCGCGTCGTCCTTGCCGCCCGCCGCCGCCAGGATCGCATCCAGGTCGATGCGGTTCAGCGCCACCGTCGCATCGATACTGGGTTGGTCGGCCAGCGCCATGCTGACCGCGCCGGTGGCCTGGGTCTCGCCGATCCGCAAGGTCAGGTCGTTGGCCGCGATCTGCTCGGCGGTGCCCTCCAGCTTGCCGTCGAGTTCCAGCTTGCCGGCTAGCGGCGGCGGCACCGCGACCTCGTAGCCGGCGGCGGCCAGCAGCTTGGCCGGCGCATCGGCGCTGGCCTTCAAGGTGCCGGCGAAGCGTGTTGCCGCGCCGCTGCCCTCCAGGCTGCCGGAGAGCGTCAGTCCGCCTTTCTCGCCGGGCATGCCGAGCAGCAACAGCAACGGCACCGGGCGCCCGCCCTCGAAGGCGCCGGACCGCGCCTCGAAACTGATCGGCAGCGCGCCGACCCTCGCCTCGCCCTTGGCCTCGAACGGGCCGGCCAGCGAGGCCGCCGATCCGGCCAGCGAGACCGCATCGACCAGCACCTCGCGGCCCGAGGCGAGGTCGCGGTAGGTGACGGTACCGTTGTCGACCTCGAACCGGTCCAGCCGCAGCGCCGGTCCGTCGCCGGAACCATCGCTGTCGATGCCGAAGTCCCAGCCGGCCCGGCCGTCCGGCAACCGCTCCAGAACCACGACCGGTTCGACCAGCCGTACGCTCTCGACCTGGATCTCGCCGGACAGCAGCGGCAGCAGCGCGACCCGGACATCCAGCGCCTTCAAGGTCGCCATGTCCGGTGTCGGCGCGCCTTCGATGTTGGCGACGCGCACCTGCTCGACGCTGAGCGCCGGCGCCGGCAGCAGCTTCAGTCGGATGTCGCCGTCGATCGCCAGCTCGCGGCCGGTTGCCTCGCGCGCCTGGGCCACGATCTCCGGCTTGTAGGTGTTCCAGTTGATGAAGCTGGGGACGATCAGGACGGCGGCGACCAGCAGCACCAGCAACGCCACGATCCCGAACAACAACCGTTTCACAAGACCCTCCGAGCGGCGCGCCGCCATGCTGCCGTCGACGGCCGGCCATGCAAACCACGATACCCGGCCGTTTTCCGTGCGCTTCCTATTAGCATTGGCGCCCGGCGCCGTATACTGGCGGGCTGGAGGTGACATGGCCGAGATCGTCAATCTGAAACGCGAAAGGAAGCGCCGCCAGCGCCAGGAGCGCGCCGACGCGGCCGCCGCCAATCGCGCCAAGCACGGCCGTACCAAGCCGGCGCGCGAAGCCGAACGCGCCGAACGCGCGCGCGACGACGCCGCGCTCGACGGCAAACACCTGAGCGACGACAACGGCGATATCTGACTCATCGACAGTGCGCGACTTTCGCCGCCGCCGCCCTGCCCCTATGATGAATCGGGGATTGATTCCGTCTGTACCCTTGGGGGGAGACCACAAAATGAAAGCTTCCGATCTGTTCGTACGTTGCCTCGAAGCCGAGGGCGTGACGCACATCTTTGGCGTACCCGGCGAAGAGAACGCCGACGTCATGATCTCGTTGCTCGACAGCAAGATTAAGTTCGTGCTGTGCCGGCACGAGCAAGCCGCCGCCTTCATGGCCGACTGCTACGGCCGGCTGACCGGCAAGTCCGGCCTGTGCCTCGGCACGCTCGGCCCGGGCGCCACCAACCTGGTGACCGGCGTCGCCGACGCCAACATGGACCGCGCGCCGATGGTGGTGCTCCTGGGTCAGGCCGGTACTGACCGCCTGCACAAGGAGAGCCACCAGAACATGGACTCCATCGCCATGTATCGGCCGATCTCCAAGTGGGCCAACACCATCACCAATCCGCAGAACATTCCGGAAGTGGTGCGCAAGGCGTTCAAGATCGCCGAGCAGGAGAAGCCGGGCGCCACGGTGATCGAGCTGCCCGAGGACGTCGCCAAGATGCAGGTCAAGGGCCGGCCGCTGAAGCCCACCAAGACCCGCCGCGCCGCCGCCGACCACAAGGTGGTGACCCAGGCCGTCGACATGATCGGCAAGGCCAAGAACCCGATCATCCTGGCCGGCAACGGCGCGGTGCGTAAGCGCGCCGCGCAGCAGCTGCACCGGCTGGCCCGCAAGGCCGGCATCGCCGTGGTCAACACCTTCATGGGCAAGGGCGCGGTGCCGCGCACCGACGAGCATTGCCTGTTCACCATGGGGCTGCAGTCGAAAGACCACATCATGGGCGCCATGGACGCCGCCGACCTGGTGATCTCGGTCGGCTACGACCTTGTCGAGTACAGCCCCGAGCACTGGAACAAGACGCTCAACAACAAGAAGATCATTCACATCGACTTCTGGCCGGCGGAAATCGACGAGCACTATCACCCGGACTGCGAGATCGTCTCCGACGTCGCCGACGCGTTGTGGCAGATGAACGAGGGCCTGAACGAGAAGTTCGGCGGCCAGTTGCCGCTGTTCGACATCAAGAAGCGGGCCAAGCTGCGCAAGGTCATCGCCGACGACTTCGCCATGGAGAAGAACTCCAAGGCCTGTCCGATGAAGCCGCAGAAGATCCTGTGGGACGTGCGCGAGGTGATGGGGCCGGACGACATCCTGCTCTCCGATGTCGGCGCCCATAAGATGTGGATCTCGCGCTACTACCAGTGCGACGAGCCGAACACCTGCCTGATCTCGAATGGCTTCTGCACCATGGGCTTCGCCATGCCGGGCTCGATCGGGGCGGCCATCGCGCACCCCGACCGCAAGGTGCTGTCGATCAGCGGTGACGCCGGCTTCATGATGAACGTGCAGGATCTGGAGACCGCCGCGCGGCTCGGCGTCAACATCGTCGCCATGGTCTGGTGCGACGGCGAGTATGGCCTGATCAAGTGGAAGCAGCAGAACCAGTTCAAGGGCAAGCACTCCGAACTGTCGTTCAACAACCCGGACTTCAAGAAGCTGGCCGATGCCTTCGGTATCTGGGGCAAGGTGATCACCAAGGCCGAAGAGCTGAAGCCGACGCTGCAATCGGCCTTCCGGCGCAAGGGCCCGGCACTGATCGCGGTGCCGGTCGACTACCGCGAGAACATGAAGATGTCGAAGCGGCTCGGCTCGATCGAGTTCGTGCTCTGAGGTGAAGCCACCGACCGCCTGCCGGCTCTGGAGCGATCCGGAGCCGGCAGCGCGGGCGCCGCTGGGCCAGGCCTTCGAACTGCTCGACACTTTCGTCGACGAGAGTCACTGGACCCGCTACCTGCTACGCTGCCGCGAGTGCGGCCAGCGCTATGTTTACGAGTTCCATGAAGAGATTGACTGGGTCGACGGCGAGGACCCGCAGTACTGTGCCTGGGTCCCGGTCGAGGCCGTTGCGGAGATCACGTCGATAACCGCCACCGGCCCGGGCGAGCTAGCCAGCTTCCGGCCCTGCCTGCGCAAGGACTGGCCGAAAGGCGCACCGACGCCATCGGTCTACTGGGTCACCTGAGGGAGGCATCGCCATGAAACTGGCCACCTTCGTTCGCGATGCCCGCGAGCATGTCGGCCGGGTCGAGGGCGACGAGATCATCGCCCTCGGCGCCACCGACCTGCGCCAGCTGATCGCGGAAGGCGAGTTGCAGCGTTCGGGCGGCGTCGAAGGCCCGCGCTACAAGCTGTCCGACGTGACGCTGCGTGCGCCGATCCCGCGCCCTTCCAAGTATCTCGCCATCGGCCTGAACTACGCCGACCACGTCCGCGAGGTCGGCGCCAAGACCCCGGAATGGCCGTCCACCTTCGCCAAATTGCAGAACTCCATCGCCGGCCCGTTCGACCAGGTCTGGCGCCCCCGCGTCTCCGACAGCCTGGACTACGAGGGCGAGCTCGGCGTGGTGATCGGCCGGCACTGCCGCCACGTGCCCTACGAGCGCGCGCACGAGGTGATCGCCGGCTACACCGTGTGCAACGACTTCTCCAACCGCGAATGGCAGAAGCAATTGCCCGTGGTGGTGATCCCGAAGAGCTGCGACACGCACGGACCGTTCGGACCCTGGATGACCACGCCGGACGAGGCCGGCGATCCGCGCAAGCTGTGGATCAAGACCTGGGTCAACGGCGAGCTGCGCCAGGACTCCAACACCTCGGAAATGATCTTCGACTGCTACCGCCTGATCGAACTGATCAGCCAGGCGGTGAGCTTCGAGCCCGGCGACGTCATCACCACCGGCACCCCGCCCGGCGTCGGCCTCGGCATGAAGCCGCCGAGCTTCCTCAAGCCCGGCGACGTGGTCCGTGTCGAGATCGAAAATCTCGGCGCCATCGAGAACACCGTCATCGACGAGCCCGCCAACAGCGCTCGCATATAGGGGGTCAACATGGCCAACGATCCGAACCGCGTCATCCTGACCGGCGAGAACCCGTTCATCCGCCTGTCCGCCAAGGACGGCGACCCGGAGACCACCAGCGCCAGCTTCTGGCGCATCCTGTTCTGCCCGGCCGGGCCCGGCCACGTGCTCTACCTGAAGAGCGAGCTGACCGACAACCAGTGGCGCATCTACAGCGACAACATCGCCATGGCGCGCTGGCTGCAGGAGACCGTGCAGGGGATGTTGAACGCGGAGACCGCCGACACCGCGATCCCGGTCATCGACGCCGAGTTCGACAAGGCCGGCGACATGCGTGACTTCTGGACCGAGCGGGTATCCAGCCATGACGACGAGATCGAGTTGACCTGGCACGCCGCCGGCGACCCCCTGCTGCTGCACACCCAGCCGGGCGCGGAGCGCAAGTACGGCGTCTGCACCGTGCTGGTGCCGTGCGCCGGCGCGCGGCTGACGGTGAACGGCCAGCAGGCGGCCGGCCAGCCCTGGCCGCGCGACCGCGATGGCCGCCCGTTTAGCACCTGCGCGCTCGCCTTCTCCGAAAGCTGGACCGAGGCGCGCTGATCGCGACTACTTCTTCGGCAGGCCCTTGAAGGCGGCCTCGCCCCATAGTTCCTCGATCCGTCGGTCGCGCTTGCAGCCGCCGCGATAGAACCGATAGCGGATCGGGTTCTTCTCGTAATAATTCTGGTGGTAGTCCTCCGCCGGCCAGAAGGTCTTGGCCTCGCGGACCGGCGTGACGATCTTCTGTCCCAGCTCGGCCTCGGCCGCCGCCTTCGACGCCTCCGCCAGCGCCCGCTCCTCGTCGTTCATCACGAAGATCGCGGTCTGGTAGGTTTCGCCCCGGTCGCAGAACTGCCCGCCCGGGTCGGTCGGGTCGACCGAGTGCCAGAACACCGTCAGCAGCGTGTCGTAGTCGACCTTCTCTGGATCGTAGGTGATCTGCACCGCCTCCAGGTGACCGGTACCGCCGCTGCCGACCTTCCTGTAGGTCGGGTTTTCCAGGTCGCCGCCGGTATAGCCGGAGAGCGTGTCGGTGACGCCGGCCAGCTTGTCGAAATCGCTCTCCACGCACCAGAAACACCCGCCGGCGAAGATCGCGGTGCGGGTCTCCGCGCCGGCGGCCGGCGCGGCCAGCAGACCAAGCCCGAGCAGGGCGGCGAAAAATCGACTCATCGGCAGTCTCCCGTGGCTCACCTGCACATAGGCCGGCGGAAAGCCAAGCGATACCCACGTTCGGTCACGAATTGGCGAGCGGCCTCACCCCCCAGCGAAGGCTGGCATCCAGGGAACGTCGTGCGACGGCGGTGCCAGGGTCCAAAGCTGCCTGGATTCCTGTCTTCGCAGGAATGACAGGTTCACTCGTACTCGATCTGGTCGGCGGGAATGTGGCGCCAGGTGCTGTCCTGCGCCTGTTCCTCCAGGTAGTGCGCGCCGATCGACACCGAGCGCGCGGTCAGCAGGAACAGCCGCGTCGCGCGCCAGTCGAAGCCGAGGTCGAGGCCGACCACGGCGCTGACCCCGTCCACGTTCATCGGCACCGGCCGACCGCCGCGCCGCGCCGTCAACTTTTCCTCGATGAAGCCGCCAAGCCGGCAGTAGGTCCCCGCGACGCCCTCGTCATGCGCGACCTTGAGCACCGCCGGACTGCGCGGATCGGCGCCGTGCAGCGGAATGCCGTAGCCCGGCACCCGCGGGTTCGCCGCGACGATCGCCGTGGCCGCCGCGCGCAGGCCATCGTCGCCAAGGTCGCGGCCCGCCACTGCTTCCGACAGCAGTTTCGCCAGCTGTTCGCCGAGCCCGCCCATCTTGTCGCCAAAGGCCAGGATGCCGGCGCCGACCGCGCTCTGGATGTTGGTGCCGTAGGACGCGAAGCAGCGCGCGATCATCGACGGCGGCGCGATGCCATGCTCCATGCAGGCCACCAGCAACGCGTCGAACACCCGCGTCTGCGCGGATGTCGGTCGCCGGCCCTGCAGCAGCAGGAACATCATCTCCGCGAAGCTGGCCTGCCCGATCAGTTCCGACAGTTTCTCGCCGCGGACCAGCACCTCTTCCTCGTCACCGGATACCACCTGGGCGATCCCGGTGCGCCACTGCGACATGTCCCTGGTCGGCATGGCTAGCCGCCGGCGACGCCCTGGGTGTTGACGTAGAGCGCATAGAGCGACTGGCTGGCGGCCATGAACAGCCGGTTGCGCTTCGGGCCGCCGAAACAGACGTTGGCGCAGCGTTCCGGCAACTCGATGCGGCCGATCGGCGTGCCGTCGGGCGAGAACACCATCACGCCGTCGAGCTCGGCGCTGCCCATGCCCCAGCCGGCCCACAGGTTGCCGTCGACATCGACGCGGAAGCCGTCCGGCGTGCCGCCCGGCCCGGCATCGATATGGACGCGCTTGTTCGACAGGCTCCGGCCGTCGGCGCCGACGTCGTAGGCCAGGATGTTGCGGTTCGGCGTCGCTCGCGACTGCACCAGGTAGAACACCTTCTCGTCCGGCGAGAAGGCCAGCCCGTTCGGTCCCAGCACGCCATCCGCGACGATCTCGGGTTGCAGGGTCTCGCCATCGACGCGGTAGACCGCCGGCGCGGTCTCGGACTCCGCCTTGTGCCCCTCGTAGTTGCCGAGGATGCCGAACGGCGGGTCGGTGAACCAGATCGAGCCGTCCGACTTCACCACCACGTCGTTCGGCGAGTTCAGCGGCTTGCCCTGCCAGTTGTCCATGATCACGGTGATCGATCCGTCATACTCGGTCCGCGTCACCCGCCGGCCGCCATGCTCGCAGGTGATCAGCCGGCCCCGCCGATCGCGGGTATGGCCGTTGGCGAAATCCGACGGACGCCGGTAGACGCTGGTCCGGCCGGTCTCTTCTTCCCACTTGAGGATGCGGTTGTTCGGAATGTCCGACCACAGCAGATAGCGCCCGTCGCCGAACCACACGGGCCCCTCCGACCAGCGGCAGCCGGTGTAGAGCCGCTCCACCGCGGCGGAGAAAATCCGGTACTTGTCGAACTTCTCGTCCAGGGTGTGGATCAGCGGGTCGGGATAGCGCGGCTGCTCGCGCCAGCCGGCGGTGGACGGGTGCCGCGGGCGATGGTGCATCCTAGTTGCCCGTGAAGATCTTGCCGGGGTTCATGATGTTGTCGGGATCCAGCGCCTGCTTCAGCGTGCGCATCACCGCGACCGCCTCGCCATGCTCGGCGATCAGGTACTTGGACTTGCCGTAGCCGACCCCGTGCTCGCCGGTGCAGGTGCCGCCCATCGCCAGCGCCCGGCTGATCAGCCGGCCGTTGATCCGCTCGGCCTCGTCCATCTCCTTCGGGTCGGAACGATCCAGGACGAAAGCGAGGTGGAAGTTGCCGTCGCCGACATGGCCGACCAGCGGCGCGATCAGGAAACTCTCGGCCAGGTCCTGCTTGGTCTCCGCGATACATTCGGCCAGCCGCGAGATCGGCACGCAGACATCGGTCGCCCACAGCTCGGCATTGGGGCGCAGCGCCTTGCAGGCATAGGCGGCGTCGTGGCGCGCCTGCCACAGTTTGTTGCGCTCCTCGGTCTTGGTGGTCCAGCGGAATTCGCCGCCGCCGAGTTCGTCGGCCAGTGCCTTGACCTGTTCGGCCTGCTCCTGCACGCCGCGCTCGGTGCCGTGAAACTCCAGGAACAGGGTCGGGGCGACCTCGTGGTCCATGTCGGAATACTTGTTGATTGCGTCGAGCTGGATCTCGTCCAGCAGCTCGATGCGCGCCACCGGGATACCGGACTGGATGGTCAGGATCGTGGTGTTGACCGCGCCCTCGATGTCCTTGAACGGCACCACGGCGGAACTGATCGCCTCCGGAATGCCGTAGAGCCGCAAGGTGACCTCGGTGATCACCCCCAGCGTACCTTCCGACCCGACGAACAGCCGGGTCAGGTCGTAGCCGGCCGCCGACTTGCGCGCCCGCCGGCTGGTACGGATCACCCGGCCGTCGGCCAGCACCACGGTCAGCGCCAGCACGTTCTCGCGCATGGTGCCGTAGCGCACCGCGTTGGTCCCGCTGGCCCGCGTCGCGGTCATGCCACCGATGGAGGCGTCGGCACCCGGATCGATCGGGAAGAACAGGCCCTGGTCGCGCAGATACTCGTTGAGCTGCTTGCGCGTCACGCCGGGCTGCACCACGCAGTCCAGATCCTCCGCGTTCACCTCCAGCACCGCGTTCATCTGTGACAGGTCGATGCAGATGCCGCCCTTCAGCGCCGCCAGGTGGCCCTCCAGCGAGGTGCCGGTGCCATAGGCGATGATCGGCACCTGGTGCTCGCGGCACAGGTTGACGATCTCGACCACCTCCTCGGTGGAACGGGCGAACACCACCGCGTCCGGCGGCTGCGCCTGATGCCAGCTCTCGCCGCGGCCGTGCTGCTCGCGCACTGCCTGGCTCAGGCTGACCCGATCGCCGAACCGGTCCTGTAGCTGCTCGACCACGGTTTCGGTCGCCACTGGTGCCACGCTCATCGCTTTGCTCCCCACGGGGTGTATCCCTTCAATTTGTTATAGGCGCCCGCGCAGGTGCGCGGCAACCGACAGCGCTGCTATCATCGCGCGCATGTCGATTCGGCCCGCCTTCGATCCTGCCGCCGTGCCGGTGCCGCCGGAGCCGCTGGAACTGCTGCGCACATCGGTGAAGCCGGAGTGGATCGACTACAACGGGCACATGAACGTGGCCTATTACGTGCTGGTCTTCGACCACGGCACCGACGGCCTGTTCGGCATCATCGACATCGGCGCCGAATACGTGAAGCGCACCAACATGTCGGCCTTCGTGCTGGAAACCCATGTCCAGTACATCCGCGAGGTGGCCGAGGGCGCGCCGTTGAAGATGACCGGCCAGGTGCTGGACGCCGACGACAAGCGCATTCACCTCTACAGCGAGCTATTCCACGCCGATGAAGGGTTTCTGTCGGCGACCAGCGAACTGATGCTGCTGCACGTCGACCTGGGCGCCCGCGGCGCCGCGCCTTTCCCGCCCGCGGTCCAGGCCCGGGTCGATGCCATCCGCACCGCGCACGCCGGCCTGCCACGGCCCCCGGCGGCCGGACGGGTGATCGGCATCCGTCGCCGCGGCTGAGGACCGGCACCGCGATGTTCGCCGCCGTCACCGACCGCTGGAACCGGTTGCGGCACAACGAGCAGATCATCCTGAACCTGGTCGCCGTCGCGGTCGGCATCGTCGTCGCCTACGCCGCCATCGCCTTTCGCGGCGCCATCGCCGGCATCCAGTGGATCGCCTTCGGCTTCCCCGACGAGGCGGTGTTCACCAAGGCGGCACAGCTCCCGGACTGGCAGATCCTGCTGTTGCCGGCGCTTGGCGGCCTGATCGTCGGCGTGCTGCTGAAGCTGCTGATGCCCGACAACCGGCCGCACGGCGTGCCGGAGGTAATCGAGGCCAACGTCCTGCGCCAGGGCCGGCTCGGCCTGCGCGAAGGGATCGGCGCCGCGGTGATCAGCGCCACCTCGCTGGGTTTCGGCGCCTCGGCCGGCCGCGAGGGACCGATGGTCCATTTCGGCGCCACGCTGGCCTCCTGGCTGGCCCAGCGCCTGCACCTCAGCGCCGGGCTGAGCCGCACCATCCTGGGCTGCGGCGTCGCGGCGGCGGTCGCCGCCTCGTTCAACGCCCCGATCGCCGGCGTGTTCTTCGCCCTGGAAGTGGTGATCGGCCACTACGCGCTGTCCGCCTTCGCCCCGGTGGTGATCGCCTCCGTCGCCGGCACCGTGGTCTCCCGCATCCACCTGGGCACCGAGCCGGCCTTCATCCTGCCCGGCTTCGAAATCGTCACCATGCTGGAATTCCCGGCCTACCTGCTGCTCGGCGTGGTCTGCGCCGCGATCGCCATGACCTTCAACTGGTCGGTCACTTTTACCCAGAAGGTGGTCGAGAGCCTGCCGATCCCGCCGCTGCTGCTGCCGGCCTGCGGCGGGCTGCTGGTCGGCGCGCTGGCGGTCAACTTCCCGCACATCCTGGGCGTCGGCTACGAGGCCACCGATGCGGCCCTGAACCAGCAGCTGTCGCTATGGCTGCTGATCGCGCTGATCGTGCTGAAGACCGCGGCGACGGCGATCACGCTCGGCTGCCGCTTCGGCGGCGGTGTGTTCTCGCCGGCGTTGTTCCTGGGCGCGATGACCGGCGGCGCCTTCGGCATCGTCGCCGCGCACGCGTTCCCGGAGCTCGCCACCGGACACGGCGCCTACGCCATCGTCGGCATGAGCGCGATGGCCGCCGCGGTTCTGGGTGCGCCGATCTCGACGATCCTGATCGTGTTCGAACTGACCGGCGACTATGAGATGACCATCGCGGCGATGGTCGCCAGCTCCACCGCCACCGTGCTGACGCAGCAGCTCCAGGGCCCCAGCTACTTTCACCGCCAGCTGGTGCGCCGTGGCCTCAACCTGGCCGGCGGCCGCGCCCGACACCTGCTGCGCGCCGTGCTGGTGCGCGACGTCATGGACCGGCGCTTCCACATCGTGCGCGAGGACGCGCCGCTGCGCGACCTGAAGCGGCTGCTGCCGAGCGCGCCGGCCACCGGATTCCTGCTGGTCGACGAGGACGAGGGGCTGACCGGCATGCTGTCCTTCGCCGATATCCGCGCCGTCGCCTTCGAGGCCGATGTCGACGAGCAGATGAACGCGAAGGAGATCGCCCACGCCGCGCCAGCCTTTCTGACCGCCGGCGACAGCCTGGAGCGCGCGCTGCAGGCGATGGAGACCAGCGGCGAGAACCACCTGCCCGTGGTCGACGACGACAAGACCCGGCGCGTGGTCGGCATCGTGCACCAGGTCGACGCGCTGCGCGCCTACAACCGCGCCCTGCTCCAGCTCCAGGCCGAGGAGCACGGCGTGCGGTCATGAGGCGTGCGGGCACGAAAAAGACCGCCGGCGGAACCGCCGGCGGCCTCCCTCACGTCAGTTCAAACGTCGGTCAGCTCTCGCCGCCGGCGCTCAGGATCGGGCCGAACCGGACCCACTCCTTGCCGTCGAACTGCTGCATCTGCATCTGCTCGACCGGATAGAAGTCGTTCGCGCTGGTGTTGACCAGGATACCCGGCAGCAGCATCGGAACCCGCACGTCACGCAGGTTCGCCGCCTGGGCCATGATGTTCTCCCGGCTCAGGTCGTCGCCACATTGCTTCAGCACCTGCACCAGGATGTGGCCGACCGAATAGCCGTAGGCGTTGAACGGGTTGGTCTTGTCGCCTTCCGGATAGTACTTCTCCATCCAGGCCAGCCACGCCTTGTACTCCGGATCGTCCTTCCAGGCCGGGTCGGTCGGGTCCTTGCCCCACACGCCGGTGACGATGCCCTTGGAGGCCTCGAAGCCGGCCGGCTTCAGGACCGAGGCGATCGACGACGACACGTCGTTCAGCACGTGCACCGGGCGCCAGCCGATCTCGTAGGCCTTCTTGATCGCCTGCGCGGCGAACTTCGGAATCGAGACGTTGTAGAAGACGTCGGCGCCCTTCGACTTCAGGTTCACCACCTGCGAGTCGACGGTCGGATCGGTGACTTCGTAGCTTTCCTCCGCGATCACCATGGAGTCGAACTTGTCGCCCAGGGCCAGCCGCAGGCCTTCGACGTAGTCCTTACCATAGTCGTCGTTCTGGAACAGGATGCCGATCTTGCCGTCCGGCGCGTTCTTCAGGATGTAGTTGCCGTAGATCCGGCCCGCGGTCTGGTAGGTCGGCTGCCAGCCCATGGTCCACGGATACTTCTTCGGCTGCCCCCACTTGGTCGCGCCGGTGGCGACGAACAGCTGCGGCACCTTCTTGCGGTTCATGTAGGTGTGCACGGCGGAGTTGGTCGGCGTGCCCAGCGACTGGAAGATGAACGCCACCTCTTCCTGTTCGATGAGCTTGCGGAACTGTTCCTTGGTCTTTGGCGGGCTGTAGCCGTCGTCGACCGAGATGAAGTTGATCTTGCGGCCGTTCACGCCGCCTTCGGCATTGACCTTGTTGATGAAGGCCGAAATCGACTTGCCGATGGTCCCGTAGGACGACGCCGGGCCGCTATACGGGTTGGTGTTGCCGATCTTGATCTCGGTCGCTGTGACACCGACCGTGTCCGCGCTGGCGTTCGTCGCCAGCATCGCCACGCCAGCCAGCGCCGTCGCACCGGCAAGCAGATATTTCCTCAAACGCATTGGCAGCCTCCTCAATCTCTCAGGTACCGCTTGTCTTGCGGCTATGGATAGGGGGAGGCTACTCGCATGCGGGCTGACTGTCCATAATCAGAAACATCGCACACGCAGCAGTGAGCGCACCGGCGGAAGCCACCGGTGCGCTCACTCAATTCGGGCGCCGCCGCGTCTGCGGCGGACCGTGTCAGGCGTCGATCAGCTGGCGCCGCCGGCGCTCAGGACCGGGCCGAACCGGACCCACTCCTTGCCGTCGAACTGCTGCATCTGCATCTGCTCGATCGGGTAGAAATCGTTCGGCCCGGTGTTCACCAGGATGCCCGGCAGCAGCATCTTCAGGCGCACGTCGCGCAGGTTCGCCGCCTGGGCCATGATGTTCTCGCGGCTCAGGTCGTCGCCGCACTGCTCCAGCACCGCGATGATGGTCTGCCCGGCCGCGTAGCCGTAGGCGTTGAACGAGTTGGTCTTGTCGCCATCGGGCTGGTACTTGTCCATCCAGGCGACCCACTCCTTGTACTCCGGATCGTCCTTCCAGGCCGGGTCGGTCGGATCCTTCAGGTACACGCCGGTAACGATGCCCTTGGAGGCGTCGAAGCCGGCCGGCTTCAGCACCGAGGAGACCGAGGCCGACACGTCGTTCAGCACGTGCACCGGCTTCCAGCCGATCTCGTAGGCCTTCTTGATCGCCTGCGCGGCGAACTTCGGCGTGGTGATGTTGTAGAACACGTCGGCGCCCTTCGACTTCAGGTTCACCACCTGCGAGTCGACGGTCGGATCGGTGGTCTCGTAGCTCTCCTGCGCGATCACCATCTTGTCGAACATGTCGCCCAGCGCGAGCTGCAGGCCGGTGATGTAGTCCTTACCGTAGTCGTCGTTCTGGTACAGGATGCCGATCTTGCCGTCCGGCGCGTTATCCTTGATGTAGTTGCCGTAGATGCGGCCGGCGGTCTGGTAGTTCGGCTGCCAGCCCATGGTCCACGGGAACTTCTTCGGCTGCCCCCACTTGGTCGCGCCGGTGGCCAGGAACAGGTGCGGCACCTTCTTGCGGTTCATGTAGGTGTGAACGGCGGAGTTGGTCGGCGTGCCCAGCGACTGGAAGATCGCGGCGACCTCTTCCTGCTCGACCAGCTTGCGGAACTGCTCCTTGGTCTTCGGCGGGCTGTAGCCGTCGTCCAGGCTGATGAAGTTGACCTTGCGGCCGTTGACGCCGCCCTGCTCGTTGATCATCGCGATGTAGGCGGCAACCGACTTGCCGATGGTGCCGTAGGCGGAGGCCGGACCGCTATACGGGTTGGTGTTGCCGATCTTGATCTCGGAATCCGTGACGCCGACCGTGTCGGCCATCGCCGTGCCTGCCAGCAACGTGGCGCCCAGCGCCATGGCCGTGCCGGCCGCCAACTTTCCAATGAAGTTCATATATCCATACCTCCTGACGACGTTTTTCCAGTTTCCGGCCTGCCTCGTACCTTTTTCCGAGCACGACGAGCATCCGGACCCACGTCGAGTCTGGCAGCAATTAGCCTAGGGTACAATCGCTTAGACGACAGTCGCTTACGATAATTTCACATAGGATAAATTATGATAGAACATAATCATTTGGCATAATGCTGCCTTGCTTACAATATGACCAATCGCCCGAAATCAGCTCCTTCCACGCCTGGGCCGTGCTGGTCATCCCCACGAACCAAAACGGCGCGATGCCGAAGCACCGCGCCGCTGGTCGATCCGTATCGGCCGTCAGACGGCCGCGCTATCTGGATATTCGGATCAGCCGGTGCGTGATAATCCGCACCAGACCGGCGGCGCCGGTCGGCATCACGTAGACCGCCAGGATCAGGAAGGCGCCATACACCGCCCAGCTCAGGCCCTTGGAGACTTCCTCGGCGAAGTTCGGGATGAACAGGATGAACAAGCCGCCGACGATCGCGCCCGGGATCGAGGCGACGCCGCCCACCACCAGGCCGACCAGGAAGCTCACCGCCAGGATGAAGGTGAAGCTGTCCGGCGCGACGTATTCGATGGCCAGCGCGCTCAACGCCCCGGCGATGCCGGTATACATGGCGCTGACCCCGAAGGTGCCGGACTTGTACAGCGCCGTGTTGATGCCCATCGCCTTGGCCGCCAATGGGTTGTCGCGGATCGCCACCATCGCCCGTCCGGTGCGCCCGCGGATCAGGTTCCAGGCGCCCAGGAACAGCAACCCCAGGACGATCATCACGTAGAAGTAGGTGAACTGGTCGTCATTCAGGAACCCAATGGCTGATTCCGGCTTCAGCAGGTTGATGCCCTGCACGCCGCCGGTGAACTCCTCGAAGTGGTTGTATTTCAGAAGTTGCGGCGTCGCCACGGCCAGCGCGAAGGTCGCCAGGGCCAGATAGAGTCCGTCCAGCCGCAACGCCGGCAGTCCGAACAGGAACCCGGCGACAAGGCAGACGATGGCCACCGGGAACAGGCCGACCAGGAAGGTGACCTCGTAGTCGCCGGCCATGATTGGCCAGTTGTCCATCATGATCGCCATGGTGTAGGCGCCAAGCGCGTAGAACGCGCTATGGCCGAGCGAGAACTGCCCGTTGAACCCGGTCAGCAGGTTCAGACCCAGGATCGCGATGGCGTAGATCGCCGCCAGCGTGAACTGGAAGATCGTGAAGTTCTTCACGATGAACGGGATCGCAATCACCAGGACGATGAAGCCGATCAGCCACAGCTTGCGCCACATCGGCAGGGTGATCCCGGCGAGCCGGATCGAATTCGCCGGATTGGCGCCAGGAGTGATGGTCGATTGCACGCTCATGGATCTACACCCGTGTGACGACGACGCGGCCGAACAGGCCGGCCGGCCGCACCAGCAGCACGACGATGATGATGACCAGCGCGAAGCTCAGCTTCAGCTCCGAGCCGATGAACGGGATGAAGGTACCGGCGAGATTCTCCAGCACGCCCACCAGGAAGCCGCCGACCACGGCGCCGCCCGGGCTGGTCAGTCCGCCGACCACCGCGCCGGCGAAGCCGTACAGCAGGATCCCCAGCATCATGTTCGGGTCCAGGAACACCACCGGCGCGATCATCATTCCGCCGACGGCGCCGATCGCCGCCGCCAGGCCCCAGCCCAGCGCCAGCATCCAGCCGACATTGATGCCGACCAGCCGGGCCGAGTCCGGGTTCGCCGCCGCCGCCCGCATCGACAGGCCGACCGGCGTGTACTTGAAGAACGCGAAGATCAGAAACAGCATCAGCAGGGTCACGCCGACCATGCCGAGCTGGTGCGATCCGATCAGCGTGTTGCCGAACAGCGACTCTTGCGGGAACGGGCTCGGGAACACCTTGATCGTGAAGTCCCAGATGAACCCGGCGATCGAATTGAAAGCCGAGAACAGGGCGATGAAGATGATGATGTGGCTAAGCACCGGCGCATCGCGGATCGGCGCGAAGATCACCCGCTCGATCGCCAGGCCGGCGGCGAACGAGATCAGCACCGTCAGGATGAAGGCGATCCAGTACGGAATGCCCCAGGTGATCAACTGCCAGGCGACGAAGGTGGAGAACATCGCCATTTCGCCCTGGGCGAAATTGAAGTGGTCGATGGCCTGGTAGATCATCACCACTGCCAGCGCCAGACAGGCATAGATCGCGCCGGTGGCGATACCGGCCAGCACTTGTTGGAAGAACAGTTCCATCGCGCTCGCCCCTAATAACCGAGATAGGAGCGACGGACACCTTCGTCGCTCTGGATTTCTTCGCTGGTCCCGGACATCACCACGCGGCCGGTTTCCATCAGATATGCGTTTTCCGCCAGGCCGAGCGCCAGGTTGGCGTTCTGCTCGACCACCAGCATCGAGACCTTCTCCTGCCCGTTGATGGTGCGCAGGATCTCGAACAGTTCCTTGGTCAGCAGCGGCGACAGGCCGAAAGAGGGTTCGTCGAGCAGCATCAGACGCGGCCGCAGCATCAGCGCCCGCGCCACCGCCAGCATCTGCTGCTCGCCGCCCGACAGCGTGCCGGCCTGCTGCTCGGCGCGCTCGCGCAGACGCGGGAAGTAGCCGAACATGCGTTCGATGTCCTGCTCCACACCGTCCTTGTCGCGCCGGGTGATGGCGCCAAGCTTCAGATTCTCAAGCACCGTGATGCGCACGAACGTACCGCGCCCTTCCGGCACGTGGGCGATGCCCTGCTTGACGATCGCCTCGGTCGACTTGCCGGTGATGTCGCCACCGTCGAACCGGACGGCGCCGTTAGTCTTCACCATGTTGCAGATCGAGCGCAGCGTCGTGGTCTTGCCTGCGCCGTTCGCGCCCAGGATCGTGGTGATACCACCTTCCTCGAGCGCGAAGCTGAGCCCATGCAGCGCCTTGGTGGCACCGTAATAGGCTTCCAGATTCTCAACTTCCAGCAGGTTCGCCATGCTCAGTCCGTCCCCAGATAGGCGCGGATCACGACCGGGTCCTGCTGCACCTCGGCCGGCGTGCCCTCGGCGATCTTCTTGCCGAAGTCCAGCGCCACCACGCGGTCCGACACGCTCATCACCAGGCTCATGTGGTGCTCGACCAGCAGCACGGTGATGTGGCGATCGTCCCGGATCTGCTTGATCAGGTTGCCGAGCTGGTCGACCTCTTCGTGGTTCAGCCCGCCGGCCGGCTCGTCAAGCAGAAGCAATGTCGGCTGGCTGACCAGCGCGCGCGCCATCTCCACCCGCTTCTGCGTGCCGAACGGCAGGCCGCCGACCGGCACGTAGGCAACGTCGTTCAGGCCGAGATAGTCGATCAACTCCCAGGCCTTGTGCCGCAACTCGCGCTCCTCGCGCTGCACGTTCGGCAGCCGTAGCGCGGTGGACAGGAAGTCCGCCTTGGTCCCGGCATGACCGCCGACCATGACGTTCTGCTCCACCGTCATGGTGCGGAATAGTGCCAGGTTCTGGAACGTACGTCCGATGCCGAGCGTCGCCATCTTGTGCGGCGCGGTACTCAGGATCGTCCGCTCCTGGAACCGGATGTCGCCTTCATTCGGGATGTAGAGCCGACTCAGGCAGTTGAACAGCGTGGTCTTGCCGGCGCCGTTCGGACCGATCAGACCAACGATGTTGCCCTGCGGCACCTCGAACGACACGCCGTCCAGCGCGACGATACCGCCAAAGCGGATCACCACGCCTTCGACCTCGAGCAGGGCGGTCATCGCGCGCCCAGCCCCGAACCTCGACGCCGCGCCGCACACAGCCCTTGGCCGATGTGACTCGTCGCCGTCATTGCCCTGGCCGAAAGCCGGGCATCAACCTGGCGCAAATTGTACCTCCCCACGTGAAGCCGTCGCGTGGCTGTCCCGTTGCTTCGCCGCTCGCTGCCCACTGGGCCGGCGTCGTTGCGGCGGATTATTGTCAGGCGCTTTCACAAGCGCAAGCCGTTTGCGACATTTTCGCGGCGCACGGGTAACGCGGGCTTTGACCGGCCAGGGCAAAACGACCATGTTGCGCCGCCGCGGGAGGTGCCATGAACGATCGGCCGGACGAAAACGAAACCGGGCGCTGGAATGTCGGCGAGCCCGGCCAATGGCAGGCGCGGCACAAGCGGTCCATCAGCTTCTACCACGGCAAGGTCAGCGCCTGGTCGAACCGCTGGTTCGCCGGTTTCGGCGGCGACGGCGTCGTGCGCTGGGGCCTTGTCCTGCTCGGTTTGCTGCTGGTCGCCATCTTCATTGCCTGGTACGGCGAAGCCGGCGAACGCCGACTGGCGCGGCAGCACCAGGCCTGGGCGGTGATCCACGCGGCGCGCGGATTGCCGGGCGACGCCGGGCGCGGCGCGGCGCTGGCCGACCTGTCGGCGATGCGCACGAACCTGCGCGGCGCGCCGCTGGATGGCGCCGACCTGTCCGGTCTGGACCTGAACCGGGCGCGGCTGAATGGCGCCTTTCTGAGCAAGGCGATCCTGGCCGGCAGCAACCTCTATCGCGCGCAGATGCGCGGTGCCCGGCTGGCCGGTGCGCATCTGGCGGGCGCCGACCTGGAACTCGCCAACCTGCTGGGCGCCGATCTGGCCGGCGCGGAGTTCCTGCGCGCCAACCTGCACCGCACCGTGCTGCGCGAGGCCAAAGGCGCAGGCGCCTCGTTCCAGAAGGCACGGATGATCGAGGCCGACCTGCGCGACGCCGACCTGCGCGGCGCCGACCTGTGGTTGGCGAACCTGACCGGCGCCGACCTCGGTGAGATCGACCTGACCGACGCCAACCTGCTGGGCGCCAAGGTGACCCGCACGGCGCTGGCCCGCGCCACGCTGTGCCGCACGACCATGCCCGGCGGCGAGGTCGAAAACCGCGATTGCTGAACCCCGCCAGCGACGCCCGCGTGTTATAAGGCGATCGATGTCCGATCCCTTCGATCTGGCCCAGTTGAGCCCGGCGGCGGCGACCCCGGCGGCCGGCTATCTCGACGGCCTGAACCCGGAACAGCGCGCCGCGGTCGAGGCGCTGGACGGCCCGGTGCTGGTCCTGGCCGGCGCCGGCACCGGCAAGACCCGGGTGCTGACCGCACGGCTGGCCCACCTGCTCAACCTGCGCAAGGCGCGGCCGTGGGAGATCCTGGCCGTCACCTTCACCAACAAGGCCGCCCGCGAGATGGCCGAGCGAACCGCCGCGATGATCGGCGGCGTGGTCGAGGGCCTGTGGCTCGGGACCTTCCATTCGATCGGCGTGCGCCTGCTGCGCCGCCATGCCGAAGTCGTCGGCCTGCAGTCGAATTTCACCATTCTCGACACCGACGACCAGCTCCGGCTGATGAAGCAGCTCCTGGAAGCGGAGCAGATCGACGTCAAGCGCTGGCCGCCGCGCATGCTGGCCGCCGTCATCGACCGCTGGAAGGACCGCGGCCTGACCCCGGACAAGGTCCCTGCGGCCGACGCCAACGACTTCGCCCACGGCAAGGGCATCGAGCTTTACCGGCAATACCAGGACCGCCTGCGCACGCTGAATGCCTGCGATTTCGGCGACCTGCTGCTGCACTGCCTGACCATGTTCACCAAGAACCCGGACCTGCTGACCAAGTACCAGCATCAGTTCCGCTATATCCTGGTGGACGAGTACCAGGACACCAACGTCCTGCAATACCTGCTGCTCCGCCTGCTGGCGCAACAGCACAAGAACCTGTGCTGCGTCGGTGACGACGACCAGTCGATCTACTCTTGGCGCGGCGCCGAGGTCGGCAACATCCTGCGCTTCGAGAATGATTTCCCCGGTGCCCGAATTGTCCGGCTGGAGCGCAATTACCGCTCCACGCCGCACATCCTGGGCGGCGCCGCCGGGCTGATCGCCAACAACGAGGGCCGCCTCGGCAAAACCCTTTGGACCGAGCTCAACGAGGGCGAGCGGGTCACCGTGCGCGGCGTCTGGGACGGCCGGGAGGAGGCCCGCTTCGTTGGCGAGGAGATCGAATCGCTGCGCCGCCAGCAGAATCGGCTGAACGATATCGCCATCCTGGTGCGCGCCGGCTTCCAGACCCTTGAGTTCGAAGAGCGCTTCCTCACGCTGGGCCTGCCCTACCGCGTGATCGGCGGGCCGCGCTTCTACGAGCGGGCCGAGATCCGCGACGCCCTGGCCTATGCCCGGGTGATCGCCCAGCCCGACGACGACCTCGCCTTCGAGCGCATCTTCAATCAGCCCAAGCGCGGCCTCGGCAACGTCGCGCTGCAGGCCGTGCACCAGGCCGCGCGGTCGCAGGATATCTCGATGACCCGCGCCGCCAAGCTGCTGGTGGAGACCGAGGAGCTGCGCCCGGCCGCGCGGCGCAATCTGGCTGGCCTGATGGAGAGCGTCGACCGCTGGCGCGGCCTGCTCGACGGCCTGGCTCATACCGAGCTGATGGAGCTGGTGCTCGACGAAAGCGGCTACACCGCGATGTGGCAGAACGACAAGTCGCCCGACGCGCCGGGCCGGCTGGAAAACCTCAAGGAACTGATCCACGCCATGGAGGCGTTCGACAATCTCGGCGGCTTCCTGGAACACGTCGCGCTCGTCGCCGAGAACGAGGGCCGCGCCGCCGACGACGCGATCAATGTGATGACCCTGCACGGCGCCAAGGGCCTTGAGTTCGACACCGTGTTCCTGCCCGGCTGGGAAGAGGGACTGTTCCCGCACCAGCGCGCGCTGGACGAGGCCGGCACCGCCGGGCTGGAGGAGGAGCGCCGCCTCGCCTATGTCGGCCTGACCCGAGCCCGCCAGCGCGCCGTCGTCAGCTACGCCGCCAACCGGCAGATTTTCGGTCGATGGCAGAACGCCCTGCCCTCGCGCTTCGTCAGCGAGCTGCCCGACGAACATGTCAGCCGCGACGCCGACAGCGGCCTGTCGACCGGCGGCTTCATGGAACAGGCCGACTACGGCCAGGACGGCTTCTTCGGCGGCCGCGTCAGTCCGGGACGCGCGCGCATGCGCCGCGCCCAGGCGATGGCGCCGGTGCTGGAGGGCCAGGCCCGCGTGGTCTCCGACGATCCGGCCAGCGCCAGTTTCCAGACCGGGATGCGGGTGTTCCACCAGAAGTTCGGCTACGGTCGCGTCAGCGCCGTGGAAGGCAATAAACTGCAGATCGATTTCGAGAAGGCCGGGCCGAAGAAGGTCATCGACAGCTTCGTCGAGCCGGCCGGATAAGCGCAGCAGGGGAGCGCAGCGCGTGAGAGCAAGAACCTACCGCCGCTGGCTGTCGCTGGTCCTGGTGGCGCTGCTGCCGGCCTGCGAGCAGATGGGGCTGGAAGACTTCAACCCGCTGGCCGACCTGACGCTACCCGACATCGAGCTGCCGCAGGTCGAGCTGCCGAGCCTGGGCGACCCGCTGCCGACCTACGCCGCCGCCGACCTGCTGCCGACCATGGGCTACACCGTGTTCGATGAGCAGGTCGCCAATGTCGAGGGCGACAATGGCGGCTATCCCGGCGACATCGCGCCGTTGCCCGAGCCAGTCACCCTGGTGCGCCAGGACGTGCCGCGTTTCGACGCCTACGCCCGGGTGCGCGGCGGCAATGGCGACTTCCAGATCCACGGCTTCGGCGGCACCGCGCAGGTGCAGGTCGACACCTTATGGGACGTCTCCGTCGTCACCTTCCAGACCGCCGAGCGGCGGCTGTCGGCGCTGACCCCGCCGCTGGCGCGTGGCCGCGTGCTGGCGACGCCGACCGGCGACGTGCGCGGCGTGGCGCTGACCTTCCCGGCCTTCGAGGCGCGTGGCCAGACTCCGCCAGCCAGGGACAGCGCCGATTACCAGGCCCTGGCGGAAACCCTGCGCTACCTCGCCGCGCCGCTGAGCGAGGCGCCGGTGCGGGTCGGCGACGATCTCGGCGTGCCGGTGCCGCTGGCCCGACTGATGCGCCGCACCGCCAGCCAGCCGACCGAGAACACCGCCGCCACCCGCGTGCTCGGCCAGACCACCTATCGTGGCCGCCCGGCCCTGGTCGCGCAGTACGACGGTGCCGTTGCCTACGAGCATGGCGGCGACCGGCTGCGCTTCGAGATCGCCGGCCACCTGCTGGTCGACATTGACACCGGCCTTGGCGTGCTCTCGGTGCTGCGCCTGAGCCGCCAGGGCCAGCTCGACGGCGCCCCGGTGGAAGACCAGGCCCTGATCGAGACCGCCGCCTGGCCGCGCGCGGATCCGGCCACCTGAGCCCGCCGCTCTGGCGCGTGGTGCTGCATGGACGTCGCGCCGCGCTCGACCCTCTGGCCGACCGCTTCGAGGCCGATGGCCTACCGCTGACCTATTTCGAGACCGACGAGGCGAGCCGGACCTGGCAGCTTGAGCTGATCCTGAGCGGGCCGCCCGACCTGGACGCGCTCGAACTCGGGGACCTCGTCGCCGCCGTCGAACCGCTGCCCGAGCGCGACTGGGTGGCGGAATCGCAGCGCCAATTGCCGCCGGTCCACGCCGGCCGGTTCTATGTCCACGGCAGCCACGATCGCGGCACCGCCCCTGCCGGCGCACTAGCCCTGGAAATCGAGGCCGGCCCCGCCTTCGGCTCCGGCCTGCACGAGACCACGCAGGGCTGTCTGATCCTGCTGGATCAGGTCCTGCGACAACGCTCGTCTTCTCGCCCCACCTCACCTGTCCTCTCCGCCCCCCGGGGCGGAGAGGGACGAAGTTGCGATGACGTCAACGCTCCCTCTCCGCCCCTTGGGGGGGAGAGGGTTGGGGTGAAGTGGCGGTACGAAAACGCCAGCAAACCGAACACCGCCCTCGACCTCGGCTGCGGCAGCGGCGTGCTGGCGCTGGCCTACGCCAAGGCCACCCGCCGCCCGGTACTGGCCAGCGACATCGACCCGCCGGCCGTCCACACGACGAAGGAGAACGCGGCGCTGAACCGGCTGGCGCGCCACGTCACCGCCATCCAGGCCGACGGCCTGCATGACCGGCTCTTGCGACGCCGGCGATTTGACCCGATCTTGGCCAACATCCTGGCCCGGCCGCTGATCCGGCTGGCACCAGGGCTGGCGCGACGGCTGGCGCCGGGCGGCGATCTGGTCCTGTCCGGCTTGCTGCGCCGTCAGGCCCTGCCGGTGCTGATGGCGTACCGGGCTCGGGGCTTGCGGACAATGCGGCGGCTGGACCGGGGCCAGTGGACCAGCCTGTGGTTGCGAAAGGAACGATGACGATGGCCGAGACGGCATTGGCGGTGAGCGACGACGATCTGGCCGGGATGCTGCGCGCCGCCGCCGTCGACCGATCCTTGGAAGACGCCCGCGATTTCCTCGCCGGGCTGGCCGCCGCGCCGCGCGGCCGCGACCCCTTCGCCGCCCTGAAGCTGCTGGCGCCGGAGGCCAACGAGAACGAGCTGAAGCCGCTGCTGGCGCTGGTCGAGCAGGCTTCGGCGTCGGCCGAGACCGGCATCGTCGACCGCAAGGCGGCGCCCGCGCGCCTCGCCGCGCTGCGCGCCGAACTGACCGCGCGGGGCCTGGACGGCGTGCTGGTGCCGATGGCCGACGAGTATCAGAACGAGTATGTGCCGAACCGCGCCCGGCGCATCGCCTGGCTCAGCGGCTTCACCGGTTCCGCCGGCCTGATCGTCGTCCTCTCGGAAAAGGCCTCGATCTTCGTCGACGGCCGCTACACGCTGCAGGTGCGCGACCAGGTCGATGTCGGCCTGTTCGAGCCGCGCCACATCGCCGACGAGCCGGCGACCGACTGGCTCGCCGAGAACCTCAAGGCCGGCGGCAAGCTCGGCTACGACCCCTGGCTGTTCACCGCCGCCGGCGTCGAGCGTTTCGAGAAGGCGGCGGCGAAGGCCGGCGCCGAGCTGGTGCCGTGCGAGACCAATCCGCTCGATGCGGTGTGGGTCGACCAGCCGGCGCCGCCGCTGTCGCCGATCATGCCGCATGACGAGAAGTTCGCCGGCGAGAGCGCCGCCGACAAGCGCAAGCGCGTTGCCGATGAACTGGACGCCGACGCCGCCGTGATCACCGCCACCGACTCGATTGCCTGGCTGCTGAACATCCGCGGCGGCGACGTGGCGCACACCCCGCTGCCGCTCAGCTTCGCCATCCTGCGCGCCGACGCCTCGGTCGAGCTCTACACCGACGCCCGCAAGCTCACCCCCGGCCTGGAGCGTCACCTCGGCAACGGCGTCGCGGCGCAGCCCGCCGAGAGCCTCGGCGCCGGCCTCGACGCGCTCAAGGGCCAGAAGGTGCTGGTCGATACCAATGTCGCCGCCGCCTGGGTGGTCGAGCGCCTGAAAAGGGCCGGGGCCGAGATCGTGCGCGGCACCGACCCGGTCCAGCTTCCGAAAGCCTGCAAGAACGAGGTCGAGCTCGCCGGCACCCGCTCCGCGCACATCCGCGACGGCGCCGCCGTCACCTGTTTCCTGAAGTGGCTGGAGCAGACGTCGCCCGACGGCACGGTCGACGAACTCGGCGCCGTCGACGCGCTCTATGACTTCAGGGCCAAGGACTCGCTGTTCCAAGACCTCAGCTTCGACACCATCTCAGGCAGCGGTCCGAACGGCGCCATCGTGCACTACAAGTCGACGCCGGAGACCAACCGCAAGCTGCAACCCGGCGAGCTGTATCTCGTGGACAGCGGCGCGCAATATCTGGACGGCACCACCGACATCACCCGCACGGTCGTCGTCGGCACGCCCAGCACGGAGCAGCGCGACCGCTTCACCCGCGTGCTGAAGGGCCACATCGCCATCGCCACCGCGCGGTTCCCCGCCGGCACCACCGGCTCGCAGATCGACGCCATGGCCCGCGCCCCACTGTGGCAGGCCGGCCTCGACTTCGACCACGGGACGGGTCACGGCGTCGGCAGCTATCTCGGCGTCCACGAAGGGCCGCAGCGCATCTCCAAGATCGGCAATTCGGTGGCGCTGGCGCGTGGCATGATCGTCTCCAACGAGCCCGGCTACTACAAGACCGGCGCCTACGGCATCCGCATCGAGAACCTGGTAGTGGTGAAGGACATCGAGATCGCCGGCGCCGAGCGCAAGATGCGCGGCTTCGAGACCATCACCAAGGCCCCCATCGACCGCCGGTTGGTCGACGTGGCGCTGCTGAGCCCGGCCGAGCTGGCCTGGCTCAACGCCTACCATGCCGAGGTACGCGAGGTGCTGACCCCGCTGCTCGACGCCGACACCGCGGCGTGGCTGGCACGTGTGACCGCGCCACTGTGATGAAAAACGCCATCGCGCGTCGGCACGCGGATGACCCCGTCCGATGATCGAAAGCCAGGTCCGCACCAGCAGCGACGAGTTTCGCGCCAACCGCGCCGGCATGCTGGCCGCGATCGACGAGCTACGCGGCCTGGAAGGCCGCATCCGCGACAACTCAGCCCGTCGGCGCGAGCGCTTCGAGGCGCGCAACCAGCTGCTGCCGCGCGAACGCCTGGCGCAGATCGTCGACCGTGGCGCGCCGTTCCTCGAACTGTCGACGCTGTGCGGCTACAAGACCTTCGACGACGACGGCGAGGCCAACATTTCCGGCGGCCGGCAGATCACCGCCATCGGCGCCATCGCCGGCGTCACCTGCGTGGTCTGCGCCCACGACAGCGGCATCAAGGCCGGCGCCATCCACACCTACGGCATGCGCAAGCTGCTGCGCGCGCAAGCGATCGCGCTGGAGAACAAGCTGCCCTTCGTCCAACTGGTGGAGAGCGCCGGGGCCAACCTGCTGGACTACGTGCCGGAGACCTTCGTCGAGGGCGGCGCCATGTTCTACAACATGGCGCGCTTGTCGGCGGCGGGCTGCCCCGTCGTCACGGTGGTGCATGGCTCGTCGACCGCCGGCGGCGCCTACATGCCCGGCATGTCGGACTACGTCGTCATGGTGCGCGGCAATGCCAAAGCGTTCCTGGCCGGCCCGCCGCTGGTGCGCGCCGCGACCGGCGAGGTCGCGACCGACGAGGAACTGGGCGGCACCGACATGCACGCCGCGGTCACGGGCCTGACCGAATACGTCGCCGAGGACGACGTCGAGGCCCTCGCGCTCGGCCGCGAGGTGATGAAGCGCCTGAACTGGTCGGAGTTGTCGCGCCCGGCGCCGGAACGCACCGCGCCGCCGCCGCACTACGACATCGACGAGCTGGCCGGCATCGTGCCGATGAACTACCGCCAGCCGTACGACGTGCACGAGGTGCTGCTGCGCCTCACCGACGATTCCGACCTGCTGCCGTTCAAGACCGCCTACGATCCCTACACCGTGTGCGTGCAGGCCCGGATCGATGGCCACGCCGTGGGCATGCTCGGCAACAACGGGCCGATCACGCCGGAGGGCGCGGTGAAGGCGGCGCAGTTCATCCAGCTCTGCGACCAGGCCGGGATGCCGCTGATCTTCCTGCAGAACACCACCGGTTACGTCGTCGGCACCGCGCCGGAGCGCGCCGGCATCATCAAGCATGGCTCGAAGATGATCCAGGCGGTGAGCAACGCCAAGGTACCGCGCATCACCATGATGGTCGGGGCGTCATTCGGCGCCGGCAACTACGGCATGTGCGGTCGCGCGTACAACCCGCGCTTCATCTTCGGCTGGCCGAACTATCGCATCGCGGTGATGGGCGCGGAACAGGCCGCCGACGTGATGACCATGGTCAATGAAGGCGCCGCCCGACGCCGCGGCGTCGAGACCGATCCGGACGAGACCGCCGCCATGCGCCGCCAGGTGATCGACCTCTACGAGGGCAGTTCGACCGCGCTGCATGCGACCGCGCGGCTGTGGGACGACGGCCTGATCGACCCGCGCGACAGCCGCGACGTGCTGAGCCTGGCCCTGCGCCTGTGCGACGAAGCCGACCGCCGCACGTTGCGCCCCAACAGCTACGGCGTGGCGCGATTCTGAGACCTAGAAATCCGCGTCGATCGCCGCGCCGATCTGGCGCTTCACCGCGTCGACGTCGCCCAGCACCCACAGCGCGGTGATCTGCTGGCCGTCGGTGTCGAAGAAGGCGGCGCCGGTCCATTCCACCCGGTTGCCAGTCGCCTCGACGCCGAACAGCGTGCCCTGGTGCGTGCCGTGGAAGCTCAGGCGCGCGGCAGCCTCGCCATGCTCCTCCAGCATCCCGTCGACCACACAGGTGAAATCCGCCAGCGCGGCGTGCACGGCGCGCATGTAGTCGATGAAACCGTCCGGCCCGGTCATCTCCGGCCCTAGCGAGGCGCGGAACCGGAACTCGGCGTGCAGCAGTTCGCGCGCCGCCGCCTCGTCGGCCTTGTTCCAGACGTCCTCGTAGAACCGGCGCACCAGATCCGCCGGCGCGGTCCAGTCGTCGTCGGGCTCGTCATCGACCGTGTCCGGCAGCTTGCCATCCAGCCGCGCCGCCATCTTCTCCACGTAGGCGCGGTCGTCGGCGTCCAGCTCGCCCCGGTCGAGCTCGGCCAGATAGGTCTTCAGCTCGTCCTTGGTATCGTCCCAGACCGCCTCGCTGGCCAGCAGCTGCTGGATCAGGGCTCGGGTCGCGGCATCGTCCATGGCGGGCTCCCAGCAGTGAATCGCGCCCGATCATAGCGAAGCGCGGCCGCAATGCCGCCACAAAGCGTCCCGGAATGGTCCCATTCCGGCCCCGCCGCCGCCGCATCGGCTTGATCTTCTCACCCCAGGGCAGATCGCGAACAGGGGAATTCTTCGATGCTCAACTCACTGCGAGACCTGCGGCCGCATCACGTCGCCGCCGCCATATGCGCCGCCTTGCTGCTGATCGTGGCGACGCACGCGCGCGCCGCGCCGGGACCGCTGATGCGCGCCGGAGATGCCGAATCCGGCATGCTGCTGCTACGCACCGAGGAACCTGGCAAGTTCCTGCCCGCCCCGACCGTGGCCACCGACGTGGAGATTACCGTCTCCGGCGTGGTCGCGCGCACCACCGTGCGCCAGCGTTTCCACAACCCCACCGACCAGTGGGTCGAGGGCGTCTACGTGTTCCCGCTGCCCGAGCGCGGCGCCGTCGACACCTTGCGCATGCAGATCGGCGACCGCTTCATCGAGGGCCGCATCGAGGAGCGCCAGAAGGCGCGACAGCAGTACGAACAGGCCATGCGCGAGGGCAAGCGCGCCAGCCTGCTGGAGCAGGAACGGCCGAACCTGTTCACCAATTCGGTGGCCAATATCGGCCCGGACGAGACCGTGGTGGTCGAGATTCATTACCAGGAGCGGCTGGTGCCGGACGACGGCCGTTTCGCGGTGCGCTTCCCGATGGTGGTCGCGCCGCGCTACATCCCGGGCAGTACCGACATCCACACCGTCGGTGCGACCGGTACCGGCCTGGTCCTGAACACGGATCGCGTGCCGGACGCCGACCGCATCACCCCGCCGGTGCCGCGCCCGGAGAACGCACCTGAGAACCAGGTCACGGTCCGCGTCGTGCTGGCCCCGGGTATGCCGGCGCACGGCGTGGAGAGCCCGTACCATCCGGTCGCCATCGACGCCGCCGACCCGGACCGGCTGGCGATCACGCTGGTCGAGGGCGAGACCATCGCCAACCGCGACTTCGTGCTGCGCTGGCGTGTCGGCGACCAGACCGCCCCGGTCGCCACGACGTTGACGGAAAGCACCGAGCAGGGCCGTTTCGCCCTGGTGCTGGTGACGCCGCCGGTGGCGCCGGTGCCGGAAACCGCCTTGCCGCGCGAGGTGGTGTTCGTGATCGACACGTCGGGCTCGATGTCCGGCGGCTCGATGGACCAGGCCAAGGCGGCGCTTCAGGTCGCGATGACCGACCTCGGCCCCGACGACCGCTTCAACCTGATCTCCTTCAACAACGAGCCGACCGCCCTGTTCGCCGACGCCCGTCCGGTGAACCAGCGCACGCTCGATCTCGCCGCCCGCTTCATCGCTGGCCTGGACGCCGAGGGCGGCACCGAGATGGCCAAGGCGCTGTTGCTGGCGCTGCCGCGCGGCCAGGCCACCGACCGGCTGCGCCAGGTGGTGTTCATCACCGACGGCGCCGTCGGCAACGAGACCGAGCTGTTCGAACTGGTCGAGACCCGTCGCCAGGCCAGCCGCGTGTTCACCGTCGGCATCGGCTCGGCGCCGAACAGCCACTTCATGCGGGGCGCCGCCAGCGCCGGCCGCGGCACCTTCACGCATATTGGCGAGCTGGCCGAGGTCGAGGCCGAAATGCGCCGGCTGCTGCACAAGCTGAAGCATCCGGTCCTGACCGACCTCGCCGTGACGGTGGATGGCGAAGCGCCGGCGGAGGCCTTTCCCTGGCCGCTGCCGGACCTCTATGCCGGCGAACCGGTCGCGCTGGCCCTGCGCCTGCCCGACGGCGTCAGCCGCATCGAGGTCAGCGGCCGGCACGGCGACACGCCGTGGCGCCAGGAAATCGCGCTGGCCGACGCCGAGGCCGGCCAGGGCCTGGCCCGGCTGTGGGCGCGCGAGCGCATCGCCGCACTGGAGGCCGCGCGCCTGACCGGCATGCCGGGCGAATCAGTCGACCAGGCGGTGCTGAAGACCGCGCTCGACTATGGGCTGGTCAGCCGGCTGACCTCGCTGGTCGCCATCGACGTCACGCCGGCGCGCCCCGACGGCACCGACGTGCACAGCCGCAACGTGCCGCTCGACCTGCCGGCCGGCTGGAACTGGGACAAGGTGTTCGGCGAGCCGATGGCGCCGCCGCAGCGTAAGGCGATGCGGGCGACCTATCGCGTGCAGCTCGCCGCCACCAAGGCGGCCCTGGTCGATGCCGAGCCAAAGCCGGCCGCCGCGCCGACGGCGCCGGGTCAGCAGGCGATCGCCCTGCCGCGTACCGCCACGCCGGCCCAACTGCACCAGCTCGCGGCCCTGGCGGCCCTACTGCTGGCGTTCGGTGTCTGGCGCTGGGGGCGGCAGCGGTGGACGCAGCCGTGAGGCGACGGGCCTGGGCCTGGAGGCTGTCGGCAGCAGCGCTCCTGGTCCTGGGCCTGTGGCAGGCCGGCCTCGGCCTGTGGATCCCGGCCAAGGCGGTGGTGGCGCAGCTCCTCCTCCACGCTGCCTGGGCCCGGACCACGGCCGGGGCCGCCCCGTCCGCGCCATGGCCGTGGGCCGACTTTACTGCGCTGGCCGAGCTACAGGTCGGTGACAGCCGTTACATAGTTGTGTCGGATGCGGCCGGCGAAAGCCTCGCTTTTGCCCCCAGCCATGTCGCCGGCTCTGCTGAGCCCGGAAAACCGGGTAACTCGATCATCGCCGCGCACCGCGACACCCACTTCTCCGGCCTCGATGCCTTGGAACCCGGACAAACGCTGCGCGTTTCCGGTTATGAGGGTCGGCGAACCGAGTACAGAATTCGCGAGACGAGGGTCATGGATCGCCCACGTATCACCCTGCCGGACGATGGGGTGAACCGATTGGTCCTGGTGACCTGCTGGCCGCTACGCTCGTTACGACCAAACCCGATGCAACGCTACGTGGTGGTCGCCGAGCAAATGAGGGACGGAAACGATGACTGATCATCTCACCCGGCATACCCATAGCGCCACTCAGCGCCTCAGCTACCTGACCCACCGCGACGACTACGCCTTCGTCGGCGTCCTCGGCACGCTGATCGTGCTCTGGACGCTCGCCATGAAGCTGATGGTGGGCTGACGTCGACAGCGAAAATGAGATGCCCGGATCAAGCCCGGGCCTGACGATCGCCAAATAGCCCGTTGTGGCCGGGCTTGACCCGGCCATCTCTGGACCGCGGCTTAACGTCAGCTCTTCGGCTTGCGGTCCGGGTAGCTGGCGCCCATGCCGAAGCTCGGGTCCATCTGCGCGCCGTAGGGCGGGATCGGGTAGCGCAGGCCGGACTTGGCCAGCCCGTGCAGGCCTTCGATTCCGCGCGCGAACTCGTCCGGTGGCATCGCCAGCAGCATCTCGTCCTCCGCCACGCCGCCATAGCGGCGCTCGGCGTAGCACGGGATCGAGATGCTGGTCTCCTTGGTCTGCAGCGCCCGGCCCCACGAGTCGGAGCACGCGCTCTCGCCGGTGATCGTCATGTCGTAGCGCCGGTAGCGCTTCCACTGCAGCCCGTTGACGAACAGGATGGTCTGCGCCGGCGTGGCGTAGAACAGCACGATGTCCGGCGGGTCGAGCCGGCCGGAGCGCAGCGGCGATACCGCCAGGCCGGCGTAACGCCCCGCCGTCACCCGCGTCATCTGCGCTTGGTGTTCGCGCGACGCCTCCAGGTTGCCGAACCACACGCCGTTCATGTGCTCGCCGGACATGTAGCGCTCGGACGGCTCGTTCAGGCCGATCACGCCGCCGCAATTGCCGCCCGGCATCACGTTGTCGAGCTGAATCCCCAGCGTGAAGCCGGCCTGCCGCGCCTGCGTGACAAGCTGGCAGGTCGTGAACCTGAAGCCCTCGGTGGGCTGGCGGATGCCCTTGATCTTCAGCATGTCGTCGGCATCGGCGAAATGCTTCATGCCGATCGGCAGGGTGCGGATGCGCAACAACTGGATCAGCTGGTCCGCCAGGTTCTGCAGGTTCGCCGCCGACGTGTCGTAGTCGTCCTCGGCCGTGGCCACCGCCGCGTCGCTCATCTGGATCTCCTCCTAGCTCGCTTTCGCGCATAATAGCCGGGCGCATTCCATATGGCCTAACCTGTTGGAGGATGAACGAGCACATGGCAGATACCAGCGAGACGCTCACCATTCCGGTCCTGTACGGCTCGATGCGTCGCGATCGCCAGGGCATTCGCGCCGCGCGCTTCGTCGTCGACCGCTTGGCGGCGCGCGGACACGAACCGGTGCTGGTCGACGCCATGGACCTCGATCTGCCGCTGCTGGATCGCATGTACAAGGAGTATGCCGACGGCGAGGCCCCGGCGAAGCTGGAGAAACTCGCCACGCTCTATCGCCGCGCCGACGGATTCCTGGTGGTCAGCGGCGAGTACAATCACGGCATCCCGCCGGCGCTGAAGAACCTGATCGACCACTTTCTGGAGGAGTACCTCTGGCGGCCGTCCGGCATCGTCTGCTACTCCGCCGGTCAGTTCGGCGGCGTGCGTGCGGCGATGCAGTTGCGCATGACCCTGGCCGAGGTTGGCATGCCGTCGATATCCAGCCTGTTGCCAATCCCGCGCATTTCCGACGCCCTGGACGAGGATGGCAACCCAGCCGAAGACCGGATGGTCGGCCGGCTCGACCGCTTCCTCGACGAGTTCTTCTGGTTCTGCCGCGCACTGCGCGCCGAGCGCGCCAAGGGCACGCCCTACTGACGGCCTAGCGCGGCCGCACCTCCGGGTTGACGACGTTGGTCGGCGTGCCGGCGGCGAAGGCGACGATCTGGTCGAAAATGTCGGTGAACTGCAACTCATACTCCTCGTGCGTGACGTAGCCGATGTGCGGCGTCGCCAGCACGTTGGGCAGGGCCAGCAGCGGATCGGCCGGGTCGCGCAAGGGTTCGTTCTCGTACACGTCGACGGCGGCGAATCCGGGTCGGCCGGCCTTGAGCGCGGCGAGCAGCGCGCCGGGCTGGATCAGGCCCGCCCGGCTGGTGTTGACCAGCAGCGCCGTCGGCTGCATCGCCGCCAGGTCGTCCGGGCCGACGATGCCCGCCGTCGCGTCCTTCAAGCGCATGTGCAACGAGAGAATGTCGCAACGCTCGAAGAAGTCCTGCTTGCTGGCGGCGACGTCCAGGCTGTCGGCGGCGGCGCGCGCCCGCGAGTCCTCGCGCGCCCAGATCAGCACCGGCATCCCGAATGTCTGGCCGTAGCGCGCGACCTCGGCGCCGATCCGGCCGTAGCCGTAGATGCCCAAGGTCTTGCCTCGCACCGAATGGCCGACCCCGAATTGCCAGCCGCCGGCCTTTAGCGAGGCGACCTGGTCGGGCAGCCGCCGCATCGCCGCCAGCACCAGTGCCCAGGTCAGTTCGGCGGTGGCGTAGGACGGCGTGCCGGCATGCTGGTCCGACGAGACCACGATGCCGAGCCGGGTGCAGGTGTCGATGTCGATATGCGGGTAGACGCTGCGTTGGCTGATCAGCCGCAACTTGGGGAGGCGCTCCAGCAGCGGCGTCCTGATCTTGGTGCGCTCGCGGATCAGCACCAGCGCTTCGCTCTCCGCCAGTCGTTCCGCCAGCGCGTCGGTGTCCTGCACATGGTCGTTCCAGACCGTTACGTCGTGGCCGTCCAGCTTGGCGAAACAGGGCAGCGTGCGGATGGTGTCGAAATAGTCGTCCAGGATGGTGACCTTCACGCGCCGTGCTCCAGCGCCGCGTCGTAACGCGCGGCGGCATTGTCGACGCAGACCTCGACGTCCTCGGCCAGCAGGGTGCCCTGCGCCATCAAAGCTTCCGCCGCTTTCCTGACCTTGGCCCGGTAATCGTCGCGGTCGGCATAGCGCTCGGCCAGCGACGGGCGCGGATCGCCGGCCGCCTGCCTGGCCGCGGCGTCGCGGGGCAGCGGCCAGGTGCTGCCAACATATTCCAGGATCTGGCCCTCGGCACCGGTCTCGGGATCGCGCGGGTTGAAGCCGGTGTGCGTCGCCGCTGGAGCCGTCAGGTCGGGCAGCCGCACGCCGGCCAGCTCGTTACCGTCGCCGTCCACCGCCGACACCACCGAAGGATAGGGCGCGCCGGTGAGCTTCGCCGGCAGGTCGCCGGAGATGCCCTTGTCGGCGTCCGGCCCGAGCTCGGCCAGGCGCAGCCGGTTGAGGCGTTCGGCAATCGGCACCGTCATGCCGGGTATTCGGCCCAGGGTCTCCATCGCGGTTTCGCGTGTCACCGCCGTACCATCCGACAGCCGGGGGTAGGCGCTGGACGGCGGCTCGGCGCCATCGGCGATCCAGGCCCGCAGGTTTTCCAACGCGGCGCGATAGACCGGCACATAGTCGAGCTGGTTGTGCCAGTTGGCGCCGGCATCGCCGCGCTCGTTGACCTGCATGTACGCCGCCTCGCCCGGCCCGTGCTGGGTGCTGGCGAACAGGTAGCGCCGGGCATTGGCCGGCAGTTCCACGTCGGCGCCGGTGTTGACGTCGGTGTGCGCCAGCGAGGCGTCGCCGCGCCAGTACTCGGAGCTGGTGTCGGTGTAGAAAATCTTCGGCGCCGCGTCGCCCAGCCGGTCATGCAGGCCGGCGGTCCGGCCGGTTCGCGCGTCGGTCTGCGGCTCGCAGGCGAACGGGAACAGGTGGCCGAAGCTCGGCGTCGGCTGCACCGAGGGCTGCCCATAGCGCTGGTTGAACTCGCCGCGCCGGCCGCCGGCGATATGGACCAGCAGGCCGTCGAAGGCCTTGGCGCCGTCTTCGCCGCGCACCAGGCCGGTTTGGAGCAAGGTCCGCAGGAACCGCCCGCACTGCGAGATGCCCTCGCCGATCACCTGTCGCGCCAGTCCATGTACCGGCGAGGCCGGATGACTGCGCGCGAACAGCGCCGCGTCGCGAAACGCCAGCAGGCCGGCGCCGCCGACCGGACACCGCACCGGCGTATAGACGATGTCGTAGATGCGCCCGGCCTTGAAGCCGCCATCCAGCCAGATGTGGGTCGCGTCGTCGACCGGGCGCCCGCCCTCGTCGCGTGCGAACCGCCAGCGCGCCGGATCGATCCGCTCCGGGTCGGCGAACAGGCTCGGCCGCTGCCACAGGCTCGCCTCGAAGGCCGGGTCGGCCGGAATCGGGTCGTGCGTTCCCGGCGCGCCGACATGCTGGTCGGTGAGGTTGAAGCACACCCGGTCGCGGGTTGGCTGAATCCGAAGCTGCATCTGCCCACGCGGCTTGAGCTTGTCGTTGCGCACGACCGGCGGCCGCAAGCCGTAGCGCACCGATGGATGCGGCACGTCCCACTGCCAGCCGACGATGCCGACGCTCCAGCCATGCCGGAACAGGAAGCCGTCGCCGGGATCGATCTCCGCCGTCGGTGCCGGCGGCGCGGCGGCGGAACAGAACAGCCGCCCGACGGTCTGCCCGCCCCGGTTCGGGACGTTCAGCAGCAACCCGCCATTCGCCTTCGCCGGATCGGCCGGGCGCAGGAAGGTGAGGTCGCCGGAGAACGGCACCAGCCCGTCGTCGTCGCGCTCGGCCAGATCCAGGTCGACAATGCCCGCGTTGGCCGCGTGTTCCGGGTCGACCGCATAGTGCGCGATGCCGTCGACGCGCTCGTAGCCGTACGCGAATGCCGACGTCTTGGTGATCTCGAACCGGACCAGTGGCATGACCGCCCTCCTTGCTGGAAGCGTCAGCGTAGAGCGATTCCGTCGAGGATCGAAGCGACAGCTACTCGTCGCCGGATTGGCCGCAAATCGTCTTCAGCGCGGCCCAGTCGTCGGCTGGCATCGCTGGACCGCCGCCCTTGTCGTTGGCGAGCAGCCGGGCGCGTTCGTCGGATGGCGGGTGGGTGGAGAGGATTTCCAGCGGCGTGCTCGGGCCTTCCTGGTCCAGGCGGGCGAAGAAGCTGACCAGGCCGTCGCGGCGGATGCCGGCGCGGGTCAGCAGGTCGGCGGCGTAGCGGTCCGCCTCCAGCTCCAGGTCGCGGCTGTAGGACAGGCCGACGAGCTGAGTCATCATGCTGCCGTCGACGCCGGTGGTATCGCCGAACACGAGGCCCAGCGCCGCGGCGACGCCGATCTGCTGCATCAGCCCGCGCAGCGAATCCCGGCCGGCGACGTGGCCGATCTCGTGCGCCAGCACGCCGGCCAGCTCGTCGGCATTGTCGGCCTTCTCGATCAGCTTGGAGAAGATCACGATATGGCCGCCGGGCAGCGCGAAGGCGTTGACCATGTTGGTGTCGACCACCCGCACGTCCAGCGGGTGCGGCGCCGCGGCCAGGTCCTCAAGCCGCGCCACCAGCCGGTCGAGCGCCTCGCGCCCGGCCGGCTCGGCGCACAGGCCCTCGCTCTCCCCCGCTAGGCCGGTGGCGTAGGCGTCGCCCCACTTGCGCTCCAGCTCCGGCGGCACAAGGTCGGCGAGCAACCCGGCCGCCGCACCGATGCCGAAGTAGATCGCCACCACCGCGACGACGATCGCAGCGCCCCAACCGAGTAGCATGGTGAGACCGCCGCCAACCTTGTTGCCGGCGCGCTTCAGGTGCGGCGCTTTCGCCAGCACCTGCGCGGCGAAATCGGCGTCGCGCACCACCACGATCGCCGCCGTGCCTTTGCCCTTGCAGCGAAGCCGGGTCTCGCGGAAAGACGGCGGCGCCTCGGCGGTGAGGTCGTCGTAGGGCCAGGTGCCGACCATGTCTTGCTTGCCAGAGATCGACAGGCCGCCCGCGGCGAAGGAAATCCGCACGTCATGCGCCTGGGCCGTCTTGCCGTCGAAATATTGCCCGAGAACCAACCCGCGACGCCTCGCCTAGAAGCCGATCTCGAAGCCGGTGTCGAACAGTTCGGCCAAGCCTTCGCCGGTGCGCGGGCCGGTATCGGCCGCCTGTCCCACGGCGGCGAAGTCGATATCGCCGGAGACCACCAGGAAACGCTCCCAGAACTTGAGCTGACGCCGCTGCACGTAGATCCAGCCGGTCGCCAGCGTCAGCAACAGGATCGCGATGTTGCCCACCGCATAGCCGACATACTGCCAGATGCCATAGGTGAACTCGAAACGCACCTCGCCGAAGCTGGTATGCTTGGCGACGTGGCGCAACTCGTGGCCGCGATAGATGATGTAGAACAGGCCCAGCGGCAGGTACATCAGCAGCGGCAGGAGCTGCAGCGCCCAGACCGCCTGGTTCAGATCCGTCTCGCCCTCGATCTCGCCGGACATCACGCCGCCGGCGACCAGGCCGGCGAACAACCCGCCGACCACGAGCGCCAGGATCATGCCCAGCACCGGGATACCGAACCACATGATGGCGAAGGCACCGACCAGGTCGCGGCCTTCGACATCACAATCGAATTTCAGGCTGCCGAACCAGGCATTCTGCAAGCGCTCGCGGGCCAGTTTGGCGCGCTGCCACGGGTAGAACCACAGCAGGGTGACACCGGTGACCATGGCGTAGAGCATGCCCCACAGGCCGTAGGTCCAGGCCGACCCCGCCTGCCGGCCGCGAATGCCGCGCCACGCGGTGCGGCTGAGGCGGTAGCGCCGGGCCGCGTAGCCGCCGACGAAGATCAGGTAGGGAATCGCGATCGCCTGGACCACGGAGAGCGCCGCGATCCCCGCCATCAGGCCCGCATCGGGGTCACCCTCCGCCTGCGGCAGCAGCACCACGTTCAGCACCACGACCGGCGCCACAACCAGCACCATCGCGACCACGAACCCGACCAGCAGCTCCACCGGCCGGCCGAGATAGACGAACGGCTCGTCCAGCAGCCGGGTGCGCGACCACAGGAAGCGGCGCGCGTGGGTCCGCGCCCAGAAGTGGTAGACGCCCAGCGTCAGCAGGGTCAGCGCCAGGAATTTCAGGTGCATCGGCACCAGCTCGGCAACGGTGCTGTCGTGGCTGAGCCGCGCCTGCGGCGACGGTGGTGCGTCGACCGGTGCGACCGTCGGATCGCTCATCGCGGACCTCGCTGAATCGGCACGAAACTAGGCAGCGGCTGGCGCGAAGTCCATGCCGCCCCGGCATGCTGGCCTATCCGACAACCGCCTGCAGCGCCATCGAGCCAAGATAGACGGCGATGATGGTGACGCCCTCGAAGCCGATTCCTTTGCGCTCGCGCAACACCAGGCCCATCAGCAGAATTGCCGTGATGGTCATGACCGATACGAATAGCAGTGCGTCGGCGCCGGCCATGGCGTGATAGATCGAGCCCTCGCGATAGGCCGCGTCGGACAGGCTGAGGAACAGCACGTCGAAGGTATTGCCGCCGATGATGCCGCCGACCGCGAGTTGCAGTGCGCCGCGGCGCACCGCCGCCAGGGTGGTGACCAGCTCGGGCAGCGAAGTCGCCGTCGCGGTCAGCGCCGCGCCGACCAGGCTCTGCGACAGGCCAGAGGAAGCGGCGATGCGCTGCCCGGTAACAGCGATCAGCCAGCCGGCGGCCGACAGCACCGCCGCCAGGGCGCAGAATTTCAGCAGTAGCGGCATCGAGCCGCTCCACCCGGTCTCGGCCTCGGCCGGCTCGTCGGGGTGGGTGTCGGCGGTCCGTTCCGGGCGCCACATCGGCCGGTGCCGCGCGTCGACCGAGGCGCGCATGCCGAAGACGTAGATCACCGGCAGCGCCAGGCTGACCGGATGCACCGCCCAGACCGTGATCGCCGGCGTCAGGTAGGCGACCAGCGGCAGTGACAGCAGCAACAGCAGCAGCGCCGCCTGCAACAGGTGGTTGGCGTCGGCCGCGGCGTGCTCCAGGTTGATCCGGCGGTAGGTCAGGTCGGCCAGCACCAGGAACACCGTCTGCACGCCGATGCCGCCGACGGCGTTCGCCACCGCCAGCGAGGCCGCGCCGTCCAGCGCCGCCGTCACCGAGGTCACGGTGCCGGACAGCGACGTGCTGACCCCGAGCAGCATCGCGCCGGCGACCGCCTCGCCCAGGCCGGTGCGGTCGGCCAGCCGGTCGGCCAGTCCGGCCATCATCGTGCCGGCGCCGCAGATCACCGCCGCGGCCAGCGCAAACAGGCCGTAAACAGCCTCGATTGGGAGCGGATCGAAGGTCATTTGTGACTATCCAACGCCACGGACGTCGAAAGGGTCCGCCGGGCCTGGAATCCGGTCCGTCTCGCTCCTATTCTCAAGGCATGGCCCATACAAGCTTGCGCGAGACCGAGAGCCGTTTCGAAACCGACCTGGCGGCGGCGGAGACCACCGGCTGGGTGCCGGTGCACCCCGAACGCCCGGAGAAGGACGAGGGCGGGCGCCTGTTCAAGCTGGTCTCCGAGTACCAGCCGGCCGGCGACCAGCCGCAGGCCATCGTCGAGCTGACCGAGGCGGTGGAGCGCGGCGAGCACGACCAGGTGCTGCTCGGCGTCACCGGCTCCGGCAAGACCTTCACCATGGCGCACGTGATCCAGAACACGCAGAAGCCGACCCTGGTGCTGGCCCCGAACAAGACCCTGGCGGCGCAGCTCTACGGCGAGATGAAGAGCTTCTTCCCGGACAACGCGGTGGAATATTTCGTCTCCTACTACGACTACTACCAGCCGGAAGCCTACGTGCCGCGCAGCGACACCTATGTCGAGAAGGAAAGTTCGGTCAACGAGCAGATCGACCGCATGCGCCACGCCGCCACGCGGGCGCTGCTGGAGCGCGACGACGTCATCATCGTCGCCTCGGTGTCCTGCATCTACGGCATCGGCTCGGTCGAGACCTACAGCCAGATGACCATGTCGCTGAAGCCGGGCCAGCGGCTCGACCGCCAGAACCTGCTGCGCCGGCTGATCGAGCTGCAATACAAGCGCAACGAGGTCGCCTTCGACCGCGGCACCTTCCGGGTGCGCGGCGACGTCATCGAGCTGTGGCCGGCGCATCTGGAAGACCGCGCCTGGCGCCTCAGCCTGTTCGGCGACGAGCTGGAGGAGATCGTCGAGTTCGATCCCTTGACCGGCCATCGCACCGGCGCCCTGACCCAGGCCAAGGTCTACCCCAACAGCCACTACGTGACGCCGAAGCCGACGATCCAGCAGGCCGCCAAGCTGATCAAGGCGGAGCTGGTGCAGCGGCTCGACTGGCTGCGCGACCGCGGCCTGCTGCTGGAGGCGGAACGGCTGGAACAGCGCACCATGCTCGACCTGGAGATGATGGACGCCGCCGGCGTCTGCCCCGGCATCGAGAACTACTCGCGCTATCTGACCGGCCGCAATCCGGGTGAGCCGCCGCCGACGCTGTTCGAATACCTGCCCGAGGACGCGCTGGTCATCGTCGACGAAAGCCACATCACCGTGCCGCAGATCGGCGGCATGTTCCGTGGCGACTTCCGCCGCAAGTGGACCCTGGCCGAGTTCGGCTTCCGCCTGCCCAGCGCGATCGACAACCGGCCGCTGAAATTCTCCGAGTGGGATACCATGCGGCCGCAGACCGTGTTCGTCTCCGCCACGCCGGGCCGCTGGGAGCTGGAGCGCACCGGCGGCGTGTTCACCGAGCAGGTGATCCGCCCCACCGGCCTGGTCGATCCGCCGACCATCATCCGCCCGGTCGAGCACCAGGTCGACGATCTGATCGCCGAGTGCAAGGAGGTGACGGCAAAGGGCTACCGCGTGCTGGTCACCACCCTGACCAAGCGCATGGCCGAGGACCTGACCGACTACCTGCACGAGAACGGCCTGAAGGTGCGCTACATGCACTCCGACGTCGACACGCTGGAGCGCATCGAGATCATCCGCGACCTGCGGCTGGGCGTGTTCAACGTGCTGGTCGGCATCAACCTGCTGCGCGAGGGCCTGGACATCCCGGAATGCGCCCTGGTGGCGATCTTGGACGCCGACAAGGAAGGCTACCTGCGCTCGGAGACCTCGCTGGTGCAGACCATCGGCCGGGCCGCGCGCAACGTCGACGGCCGTGTCATCCTCTACGCCGACAAGATGACCGACAGCCTGCAGCGCGCCCTGGCCGAGACCGACCGCCGGCGCGAGAAGCAGGTCGCCTACAACACCGAACACGGCATCACGCCGGAATCGATCAAGAAGAACATCTCCGACGTGCTGATGAGCGTCTACGAGAACGACCGCGTCACCGTCGACATCGGCGATAAGGCGACCCCGCACCTGGTCGGTCACAACCTGCGCGCCCACATCGAGGACCTGGAGAAACGGATGCGCGCGGCCGCCGCCGACCTGGAGTTCGAGGACGCCGCCCGCCTGCGCGACGAGATCAAGCGCCTGGAATCGCAGGAGCTGGAGACCATGGACCCCGACGCCCCGATGCGCCGGCCGCAGCCTCAGTCCGGCTCCAAGAGCCGCCGCCGCGAGTTCAAGCCGGCCCAGGAGATGCCGGCGACCCTGACCCCCGACATGGCCGACGCGGCGCGCGCCAAGCGCCGCACCCGCGGCCGGCGGCGTTAGCAGGCGCTGTGTTCGACCGCTGGCGCGAGGCGGCGCTCGTGGTGCTTGGCATCGTCCTGGCGCTGGTGCCGCTGGCCTTGTGGCTGGCCTGGTCGGAATTCTTCTTCTATCTCGCGCTCGCCGTCTTCGGCGTCGCCTTCGGCCTGTTCGCGTTGGTCGTGCGCTCGATGTCGCGGGCCGGTCGCAGCCTGTAGTGCCGGCACGGCAAACGCGCCGGTAACCATTTCGTTCAACACCGCCGTAACCACCGGCGGCGTAGCTTCGCGTTCTACCGGCCGTTGGCATATCGCCCTCGGTGATCAGGGACGCGAGAAGCGTGAGCAACAAACGTATCGTCCTCCTCAGCGACGATGTCGGCCTGGTGACGCGAGTGCGCGCCGCGCTGGCAGACGACGATGAGTTGATTTCCTTCGCCAGCGCCGACTGGCCGCCGCAGGCGCCGCTCGACGACGTCACGCTGGCGCTGGTCGAGGCGGTCGGCCCGGACCGGCAGATGCTGGACCGCACCGAAGGCGCCCTGCCCTCGGTGCCGGTCGTGGCGCTGGTCCACGACCCCGACGCCGACTGCCTGGCCCGCCTGGTGCACGACGGCGCGCAGGCCTGTCTGTGCGTCGAGGATATCGACCGCAGGCGCCTGGACCAGGTCTGCGCCATCGCGCGCGCACGCAGCGAACGCACGCACACCGATACGCTGACCGGCCTGCCGACCCGGACGCTGCTTTACGACCGGCTGGCGCAAGCGGTCCACCAGGCCCGACGCTACGGCAACACCTTCGCGGTGATGTTCATCGATCTCGACCGCTTCAAGTTCGTCAACGATTCGCTCGGCCACGACGCCGGCGATCAGCTGCTGCGCGAGGTCGCCCAACGTCTGCGATCCTGCCTGCGCGAGAGCGACACCGTGGCCCGGCTCGGCGGCGACGAGTTCGTCGCCATCGCCAACAACCTGTCCGACGCGATCTCGGCCGCCGCCATCGCCCGCAAGATTACCAACTGCCTGTCGGAACCGGTTCGCCTGGCCGGCCACGACATGACGGTGACGCCCTCGGTCGGCATCGCCATGTTCCCGGCCGACGGCGAGAACGCGAAGGGGCTGATCACCTGCGCCGACGCCGCCATGTACCAGGCCAAGGAGCATGGTGGGGGCCAGTATCTCTACTACCGCCCCGACATGAACGCCGACGCCCTGCGCCGCATCGGTCTCGCCTTTGCCATGCAGCAGGCGTTGCGCGAGGAGCAGTTCGTGCTGCACTACCAGCCGCAGATCGACCTGCGCAGCGGCCGGGTCGTGTCGGTCGAGGCGCTGGTCCGCTGGCAGCACCCCGAGCGCGGCATGGTGCCGCCGGACCAGTTCATACCGGTCGCGGAGGAACTCGGCCTGATGGGGCCGCTTGGCCGCTGGGTGCTGCGCACCGCCTGCACCCAGCTGCAGGCCTGGCGCAACGAGGGGCTTGGCGGCTTCGGCGTCGCGGTGAATTTGTCGGCGCAGCAGTTCGACCAGCCCGGTCTGCTCGGCGACGTGCGCGAAACGCTGTACCGCGCCGACCTGCCACCCGACGCGCTGGAACTCGAACTCACCGAGAGCAGCCTGATGCGCCATCCGGACAAGGCGGACGAGACCTTGCGGGCGCTGTCCGGCGCCGGCGTGCGAATCGCAATCGACGATTTTGGCACCGGCTATTCGTCGTTGGCATATTTGCGCCGCTTTCCGATTCATATGCTGAAGATCGACCGCTCCTTCGTCGCCGACGCGCATCACGACGCCGACGCGGCGGCGATCGTGCGCACCATCATCGGGCTGGGCCGCAACATGAACCTGGACGTTGTCGCCGAGGGCGTGGAGACAGCCGAGCAGGTCGCATTCCTGCGCCGCAGCGCCTGCCACCGCGTGCAGGGCTTCGTCTACAGCCGGCCGCTGCCCGCCGATGCCCTCGCCGACTACCTGCGCTACGGCGGCTTGCCGCAGAGGGCCAGCGCCTGAGCGCCAAGTGACCGGCGTCACACGTGACCCGCGTCACAGACGAAACCCACCAATGCCTCTACTCATGGGGATGAGCAAAGAGTGACTTGGACGGGGGACATGACATGCAACGGACACGTTTCTTGAGCACGCGCAGGGCATTCGTCGCCGGGCTCGCCGCTCTCGCCTTCACCGCCGCCACGCCGGCACAGGCCAAGGTCGAGGCCGAGGCGCGCCAGTTCATCGAGCAGCTTGCCCAATCGACCGTCGACGTGGTTGCCGATCGCGACGCCTCGCCGGCAACGCGCACCGAGCGGCTGTCGCACCTGCTGAACCGTGGCTTCGACACCGAGGTGATCAGCCGGTTCGTTCTCGGCCGCCATTGGCGCGACGCCAGCGAGAGCGAGCGGCGAGAGTTCGTCGCCCTGTTCCACGACTACACGGTCGCCAGCTATGCCCGTCGTTTCGAGGCCTATGCCGGCCACCGGCTGGAAGTCACCGACGCCCGCGACCAGGGCGGCGAGCGCGGCAGGATCAAGGTGCTGGTCAGCAGCCAGCTGCTGCGTCCGACCGGCGCGCCGGTGAAAGTCGACTGGCGCGTGCGCCAGACCGCCGAAGGCTGGCGCATCTACGACGTGGTGGTCGAAGGTGTCTCGATGGTGCTGACCCAGCGCAGCGAGTTCTCTTCGGTGATCCTGCGCGGCGGCAGCATCCAGGGTCTGCTGGATCAGCTCCGCGCCCGCACCGCGCAACTCTCCGCCGCCAACACGTTGCGCGCCTCGTGACCACGTCGCGAGCCTTCCGCCGGCCACCTATAGATTTACCTATAGATTCTGTGTGAGGTCGTCATCCGGGGCTTGCCACGACGCCGGCTCTCCGTCATGACACTCCCGTCGGTCGACCTTTCGCCCGACGGGAGTGTCAATCGCATGCAACGTCAACGCCACACGCGCCGCACGCTGCTGCGGGCTTTTGCCGCCGTCGGCGCCGGGCTCGTCGGCTGGCCACTGACGGCGCGCGCCGCGCCGGAAGATGCCGCCCGCGTGGTCAGCGAACTGGCCGGCCAGACCATCACCTTGATCAGCGATTCGGAGATGTCGCGCACGGAGCGGGCGGAACGGCTGCAGATCCTGATCGGGCGCGGCTTTGATACCGAATCGATCGGCCGTTTCGTGCTCGGCCGGCACTGGCAGGCCGCCGACGAAACCCAGCGCGCCAAGTTCATCGAACTGTTCCGCAGCTACACCGCGCTGAGCTACGCGCGCCGGTTCGAAGCCTACAGCGGCCAGCGCCTGGCGGTGACCGGCAGCCGCGACATCTCCACCAAGGACTCGACCCGGGCGCTTGTCCACACGCAGCTCAGCGACAAGGACGGCGCGCCGGTAAAGGTCGATTGGCGGTTGCGCCACGGCGACGACGGCTGGCGCATCTACGACGTCATCGTCGAGAATGTCTCGATGGTCCTGACCCAGAAGAGCGAGTTCGCCGCCGTGATCGAGCGCAGCGGCGGCAATCTGCAACCGCTGCTGGACCAGCTCCGCGAACGTATGAAGAAAATGGCCTAGGGCCGGCCGGTCACGACCGGCCCCGCCTTCGCTACTTCTTCGGCGCCACGTCGAGCTTGGCGACAATGCCGGCCATGCTCTTTTTCGGCGCCGCGTACTGCTTCAGCACCAGCGGGTCGTGGCCGGGGATGATGTGCTTCGGGCTCTCCGCGAGCTTATGCATCTTGGCGAAGCCGGCGATCATGTCCGAGACGTTGTAGACCAGCGGGAACGGCTTCTCCGCGTTCATGTTCTCGTAGAAATGTGCCGCGTCGGACGCCAGCACCACCCAGCCGCGCTTGGTCTTCACCCGCACGCACTGCACGCCCATCGTGTGACCGCCGATCAGGTGCAGCGACACGCCCGGCGCGATCTCCTCGTCGCCGTCGTGGAACGCCACCTTCTTGTCGAACACCTTGCGCACGAGATCGCAGACATGGTCGGCGGTGTAGGCGAAACCGAAGGTGTCGTGACACATGTGCCGGCCGGTAGCGTAGTTCACTTCCTTGTCCTGGATGTGGAAGGTCGCCTCTGGGAAGTCCCCCAGCGTGCCGGCGTGGTCGTAGTGCAGGTGGGTGATCACCACGTCCTGCACCTTGGCCGCGTCGACGCCGACCATCGCCAGCCCTTGGGCCGGCGTGCGCTGCACCTGGCGGCCGCGTTTCTTGGCTTCCTTATGCTCGAAGCCGGTATCGACCACGATGGTGCGGTTCTTGTTGCGGATCGCCCAGACGAAATAGTCGATCGGCATCTTCGCGTCGTGGTCGTCGGTGGCGATGAAGTTGTCGCGCCGGAACCGCTTGGTCATGTCGCCGTACTTGATCGCGAAGACTTCGTACGTTTCTGCATCGCTCATTTTCGTTTCCCCTCTCCTCAGGTCGCCATCATGCCGCCGTCGATGACCAGCTCGGTGCCGGTGAGATGCTTCGCCTCGTCACTGGCCAGGTACAGCACGCCGCGCGCGATATCCTCCGGCTCGCCGATCTGGCCGCCGGGCTGCATCCGGTCGATGTAGGTCTGAAACCGGTCGCCGCGCGGGCTCTGCAACGCGCGCTCGACCATCGGCGTCCGGATGAAGCCGGGGTGAATAGAGTTCACCCGGATGCGGTGCGCCACGCATTCCAGCGCCACCGCCTTGCTCAGCAGGTGTACGCCGGCCTTGGCGGCGCAGTAGTGGCTGGCGCGCGGCAGGCCGATCAGCGCGGCGACCGACGAAATATTGACGATCGAGCCGCCGCCGCGCCGCTTCATCGCGCGCACACCGTGCTTGCAGCCCAGAAATACCGCGTCGAGGTCGACATTGATCACCCGGCGCCACTCGGCCAGTTCCATCTCGTCGATGGCGGCACCGTTGCCCTCGATGCCGGCGCAGTTCACCAGGATGTCGAGCCCGCCGAAGTCGCGCTCGACCTCGCCGATCAACGCCTCCCAGCCCGCCTCGTCGGTGGTGTCCTGTTCGCGGAACCGGCCGCCGATCGCCGCCGCCGTCTCCTCGCCCTTCTCGACCTGCAGGTCGGTGACGATGACCGTCGCGCCCTCGCCCGCCAGCACCTCCGCCGTGCGCCGGCCGAGCCCGGAGGCGCCGCCGGTGACGATGGCGACCTTGCCTTGTACCCGTGCCATGAATTTCCTCCCGTTTGGTCGACATCCTGCGCCGCCGGCTTGGCCAGATCAAACCCGCCGCCGCATAATGCGACCAACAACCCGCCAACAGAGGACGCGCCTGATGGACAGCAAGGAACGCTACGAGATCGGCATGAAGATGCGCCGCGAGGTGCTGGGCGACGCCTATGTCGACCGCTCCTTGGCCAACGTCGACGAGTTCATGGAACCGTTCAACGACATCCTCACCGAGTATTGCTGGGGCGGGTCGTGGGGCCGCGGTGTGCTGGAAAAGCGCGACCGCTCGATCCTCAACCTCGGCATGCTGGCGGCGCTGGGCCGCAACCAGGAATTCGCCACCCACTTCCGCGGCGCCCTGAACAACGGCCTGAGCCGTGAGGAGCTGCGCGAGGTGCTGATCCAGATCGCGGTCTATTGCGGCATCCCGGCCGGCGTCGAGGCGTTCCGCCAGGCCCGCGCGGTGCTGGCCGAAATCGACGGCAAGTCCGGCGGCGACGATTGATGGCGGACGCTTCAGTCGGCTTCATCGGCCTGGGCAACATGGGCGGCCCGATGGCCGCGAACATGGCCAAGGCGTTTCCCGGCCTGGTGGTCTACGACGCCGCCGGCACCAGGGAACGCGCGCCGACGCAGAGCGAGCCGGCGGCCAGCACCGCCGCGGTCGCCACCGCCGCCGACACCGTGTTCCTGAGCCTTCCGGACGGGCCGGTCGTGGCCAAGGTGGCGGAGCAGATCATCGCCGCCAACAGCCGACGCACCTCGAAAGTCATCGACCTGTCGACCATCGGCATCAAGGCGGCGCAGAAAATCGCGGCCCGTCTCGGCGGCGCCGGCATCGCCTTCCACGACTGTCCGGTCTCCGGCGGCACCGCCGGCGCGGCCGCCGGCACGGTTTCGGTGATGTTCGCCGGCCCGGCCGATACCTATGGCGAGCTGGAGCCGCTGCTGGCCTCGATCGGCAAGCCGTTCCACGTCGGCGAGAAGGCCGGCCAGGGCCAGGCGATGAAGCTGCTGAACAACTTCCTGTCGGCGACCGCGATGGCCGCGACCAGCGAAGCCATCGCCTTCGGCGAACAGCAGGGCCTGGACATGGCGCTGATGCTGGACGTGCTGAACGTCTCCTCGGGCCAGAACACGGCGACCTCGGACAAGTTCCCGCGCCGGATCATGCCGGAGAAGTTCGACGCCGGCTTCACCACCGCGCTGATGGCCAAGGACGTGGCACTGTACCACGAGGCGGCCAAGGCGGCCGGCCGCAAGGCCGAGGTCTCCGGCGCCGTCGACGGCATCTGGTCGCGCTTTAGGAAGGCCGACCCGGATTGTGACTTCACGCTGATCTACCCGTTCCTGAAGGGCGGCAAATAGCGCTCGCCGGCCGCGAACTCGCCTCCGGAATCGCGCTGGCCGGTGTGCTCGTCGCGACGCTGGCGCGCGAGGTCGGCGGCGTGGAGTGGGCCAGCGGGATCAGCGCCGCCGGGCTGCTGGTCTATGTCGTGCTGCAGTGGCCGGCGTTGCCGGCGAACGCGCGCTGGATCCTGGCGGTGGCGACCGGTGCCGGGCTGGTGGCGGTGCCGTTCATCGATGACCTGGTCGGAACGCTGGCGGTCTCGGCACGCACCGCGAGCTACTATGCCGGCTTCTTCGTCGCCACCGGCTTCCTGCGCATGGCGGCGGAGACCTCGGCGCTGATCCAGCGCTGCGGCGCACACCTCCTCGCGCAGCCCACCGGGCGGCAGTACATGGCGCTGACCGTCGGCACCAACGTCCTTGGCCTGGTGCTGAGCTTCGGCGCGCTGCAGCTGCTCGGCACCATGGTCGGCCGGGCAGTGCGCGGTGCCGGCGGCGGCGACGCGGTGCGCGACTGGCGACAACGACGACTCTCGCTGGCCGTGCTGCGCGGCATCTGCATGGCGCCGGCGTGGTCGCCCTTCTCGGTCTCGCTGGCGATGGCGCTCACCGTCTCGCCGGATGCCGACTGGCTCGCAGTGGTGCCGCTGGCCTTCGTCGTGGCGCTGCTGCTGATGCTGCTCGGCTGGCTGATGGAGAACCGCCGGCCGGCACCGCAAGGCGCCGGCCCGTTGGCCGCCGCCGGCACCGGCACCTGGGGCGACCAGGGCCGACTGCTGTTGCTGGTGCTGACCATGTTCGCCATCGCCGCCGCCTTGGAGGAGATGCTGCAGGTCCGGCTGGTGATCGCGGTGATGGCCTCGGTGCCGGTGATCGCGCTGATCTGGATCGGCTGGCAGCTGCACGAGAACGGCGCCGGCCGCGCCGCCGCGATTCTCGGCCGCCGCCTGGGCCAGCAGGTGCTGGTGACGTTTCCCGCCTACCGCACCGAGATGGCGATCCTGGCCAGCGCCGGCTTCGGCGGCAGCCTGGTCGCCGCTGCCCTGCCGCGCCAGGCCATCGCGGCGGCGCTGGTGGCCGCCGACCTGCCGGCCGCGGCGATTCCGATCGGCATCCTGCTGGCCATCGTGCTGGGCGCGCAGCTCGCGCTGAACCCGATCATCACCATCACCGTCGTCGCCGCCGTGCTGCCGCCGCTGGCCGCCGTCGGCGTGTCGCCGGAGCTGGCGGCGGTGGCCTCGATGCTGGGATTCGGGCTGGCGGTCGGCGGCTCGCCGTTCATGCTGTTCCTGCTGATGACCGCGCGGCTGGCCGGCCGGGCGCCGGGCGAGGTCGCCTATCGCTGGAACGGCGGCTACACGGTGCTGGCCATGGCGGCGGTATCGGCCCTGTTCGTCGCCGCCAGCGGCGCGATGCTTTAGGCTGCGGTCGGGAGGAGAAAACCATGAACCAGATCGATCTGAACGGCCGCGCGGCCATCGTCACCGGCGGGGCACGCGGCATTGGCCTCGCCATCGCAAAGCGCCTGCTGGCGTCGGGCGCGAAGGTAACGATCTGGGACATCGACCAGGGTGCCATCGACGCCGCCGTCGCCGAGCTCGGCGCGCTGGAGGCCCTGCGTGGCGAGGCCGTCGACGTCACCGACGACGCCGCCGTGGACAAGGCGCGCGACGCCGCCATCGCCGCCATGGGCCAGATCGACATCCTGGTGCCCAACGCCGGCATCACCGGCCCGAACTTGAAGATCTGGGAATACCCGGTCGACGCCTGGAAGCAGGTCATCGACCTGGACCTGACGGCGGTGTTCCTGTGCGCGCGGGCCCTCGCCCCGCACATGATCGAGCGCGGCTATGGTCGCATTGTCATCATCGCCTCGGTCGCCGGCAAGGAGGGCAACCCGAATGCCTCGGCCTACTCCGCGGCCAAGGCCGGCGCCATCGGCTTCACCAAGTCGCTGGGCAAGGAGCTGGCCGGCACCGGCGTGCTGGCCAACTGCGTCACGCCGGCGGCCATCGCCACCGACATCTTCAAGCAGATGACGCAGGAACATATCGACTTCATGCGCTCGAAAATCCCGCTCGGCCGCTTCGGCGAAACCGACGAGGCCGCCGCCCTGGTCGCCTGGCTCGCCTCGGAGGATTGCTCGTTCTCCACCGGCGCGGTGTTCGACCTGTCGGGCGGACGGGCTACGTACTGAGCCGCCTTCTCGCGTCAGATGGTGATGCCGCCGTCGATGATGAAGGTCTGGCCGGTGCAGTATGCCGCATCGTCGCTGGCCAGGTACACCGCCAGTGCGCCGATCTCCTGGGCATTGCCGAGCCGGCCCATCGGCTGGCGCGCGATGAAGTCCTTGCGCGCTTGCACCGGATCGTCGAAAGCGTTGATCCGGTCGCCCAGCGATGGCGTTTCGACGGTGCCCGGCGCGATCGCGTTGCAGCGCACGTTCTGGCCGACGAAATCGGCCGCGACCGACTTGGTGAAGCCGATCACGGCGGCCTTGGTGGTGCCGTAGATGTTGCGGTTGACGATGCCTTTGATCGAGCCGGAGACCGACGCCATGTTGATGATCGCGCCGCCGCCATTGTCGATCATCGCCGGCAGGAACGCCCGCGCGGTGCGGAACAGCGACTTCACGTTGAGGTTCATCGCGAAATCCCACTCGTCCTCGCTAGCGTCGAGCACCGAGCCGTGGTGCACGAAACCGGCGCAGTTGAACAGCACGTCGACCGCACCGGCCTGCTTGGCCGCCGCCTGTACCGCGCCCATGTCGGTGACGTCCAGGGTTACCGTCTGCATGCCCGACAGCGTGCCGAGCAGGTCCGCGTTGATGTCCGACGCGATCACCTCCGCACCCTCCGCGAGGAACGCCTCCGCGGTGGCGCGTCCAATGCCCTGCCCAGCGGCGGTGATGAAACAGCGCTTGCCCTTTAGTCGTTCAGCCATCGCTCAACTCGTCCTCGATATGCGCGCGGATGATATCGTCGACATTGTCGTCGCCGACGAAGCCAAGCTTTTCGGCGCGGGCCGAATAGGTCTCACGCGGCCAGTAGTCGACGATTTTCTGTACTGCGGGGTCGGGCTCGAAGGTGATCTTGCCGAGATCGCGCCCGGCGCCGACACGCTCGACCGCCGCCTTTGCTTCGCCCATCGACACGCGCAGGCCCGGCAACAGGAGCGAACGGCTGTCGCCCAGGTCGGCGGCCGCGACTTCGTGGATGCCGACCAGCGAGTCGATCACCTTGCGCGGCGACATCAACGCCATGCAGCTTTCCGGCGCCACCGGACAGGCATGGTCGATGCCGATCAGCGGCTCGCGAAAGATGCCCGACGCGAAGCCCGAGGCCGCCTTGTTCGGCTTGCCCGGCCGCACCGAGATGGTCGGCAGCCGCACCGCGCGGCCGTCGATATAGCCCTTGCGGCTGTAGTCGTGGATCAGTTGCTCGCCGACCGCCTTCTGCGCGCCGTAGCTGGTCTGCGGGATCAGCGGCGTCTCGTCGACCACCACGTCCGGCATCATCGCGCCATAGACCGCGATCGAGCTGGTGAAGATCACTCGCGGCGTGCCCTCGGTGCGCCGGGCGGCCTCCAGCACCAGCCGCATGCCGTCCAGGTTGACCAGCCAGCCGAGGTCGAAATCGGCCTCCGCGCCGGCGCTGACCACCGCGGCCAGGTGATAGACCGAGTCAACCTCGTCGTCGATCAGCGCCCGGACCGCCGCGGCGTTGCCGATGTCACCGACGATGGCCTCGACCCGTTCGTCGTTGGCCAGCTCCGGCGGCGCCTCGATGGCGTCGAACAGGACCAGCTTCTCCAGCGGCTTGCGCTCGCCGTTCCGGCTGGTCAGGAACGGCTCCTTCAGTAGCCGCGCGGCGAGCTGGCGGCCGATGAAGCCAGCACCACCCGTGATCACGATACGCATGGTTCGCCCTCCCTGGTCAGGTCATGCCGTCACGACCCCGCGGCCGTCACTTGTCTCTGTTTTCCTTGCCGACATAGTAGCCGATGACAAGCGTGACGACAGGCAGCAGGGCCGAGGTGATCATCCCGAGCAGGAATGTCGCCGGCTCCTTCCAGGTCGCCCAGTCCTTGCTCATCGTCGCCAGGGTCAGCGTGAACAGCAGCAGGACGAAGACGAAGACGACGGTGCAGGCGATCGGCGACTGGTCGGTGGCGCGCTTGCGCTTCAGCCGATCGCCAACGCTTTCCTACGCCTCCTGAACCTCGCTCCCGGCGGCAGCGATGTCGTCGTCGATCGAATCGGCCTTGGTCGGCGCCTTCGAGCGGGCGTTGTCCTTGGCGATCTTCGCGAAAAACGGCCAAGGCTTGGTCCCGCGATTGAATGCGTCGGCGCTTCGACACATGTCGGAACACCACTCGAACGCCGCAAGCGAGTCATGCGTGCCGCGCCGCCAGCTTCGCCTGGACCTTCTCGCTTGCCAGTTCGCGGCGCGCGTCGTGGCCGATCCAGCGCGCCGACGTGTCCGCTCGCGCAGCCAGCTTCTCGGCCAGCGCCAGGGCCGGGCCGTGCAGCGCGATGCTGCGCTTGCCGATCTGGCGCAGCGCCCAGTTCACCGCCTTGCTCACGAAATTGCGGTTGTCGTCGGCCGCCGCCTCGATCAGCGCCAGCGCGTCGAGAAACCGCCTGTCCGGCGCCGCCTTGTCATGCACCGCCAGGCAAGCCAGCAACGCGAATCCGGCCCGGCGAACGAACTCTTCCTCCCGCGTCGCCCAGGCCTCGACCAGCGCCCAGGGCTCGGCGGTGAACCGCGCCAGTCCGTTGCAGAAGCCGTCGCAGTGGTCCCACGAGTTCAAGCCGGAGACCCAGGTTTCCAGCAACACGTCATCCATCCGCGCCGGATCGGCGATCATGAACGCGACGTGGCGCGCCTCGTGCTGACCGGTCGCCCACAGCGCCCGCGCCAGTTCGTGGTCGCGGCCCAGCCGCTTCGCCAGCGCCCGCATGTCCGGCGTGCGCACGCCATAGGCCCGCGTCGCATCGATGCCGAAATGCCCCATGCCGTCGCGGTGCTCTGCACGCCCGAGCCGGCGCAGCTCGCTCAGCACCGCGTCGGCCGTGGTCATTCGTCGAGCAGCGGCGCCAGCCGGTCCATCGCCTCCGCAAGGCGCGGCAGCGTCGACGCGAAGCACAGCCGGAAAAAGCCCTCGCCTTCCGGCCCGAAGGCACTGCCCGGGGCCAGGCCGACGCGTGCCTCGCGCACCGCCCGCTTGCAGAAGGCCAGGCTGTCGGTCATGCCCTCGACCTTGGCAAAGGCGTAGAACGCGCCGGCCGGCCGGTGTAGCCGCACGCCGCGCATCGCCTGCAGCCGGTCGACGGCGAGGTCGCGCGCCGCGTGATAGCGCGCGACCATCTCGCGCACCGACGGTTCGCCCTGCTCGATGGCGACGATGCCGGCGGTCTGGCTGAAATGGGCCGGACAGGAATAGTGGTACTCGATGCACTTCTCCAGCGTGCCCATAAGGCTTGTCGGCGCCGCCAGCCAGCCCAGCCGCCAGCCGGTCATCGCCCAGGTCTTGGAGAAGCTGTTGATCGCGATGACGCGATCTTCCGGCTCGGCGATCTCGATGAAGCTCGGCGCTACCGGGCGGTCGTAGATCAGCCGCGTGTAGACCTCGTCGGACAATATCCACACGCCGCGCTCGCGGCAGGCGTCGAGCAGCGCCTGCTGCGCGTCGCGTTCCATCACCCAGCCGGTCGGGTTCGACGGCGAATTCACCAGCACCGCGCGGGTCTGGCCATCGATATTATCCAGCACCCGCTGCAGGTCGAGGCGCCAGCCGTCATTGCCGAACTGCAGTGGCACGATGCGGGTCTCCCCGCGCATCAGGTGCACCGCCTCGACCATGTTCGGCCACAACGGTCCGACCACCACCACATTGTCGCCGGGGTCGACCAGCACCTGCTGCACCAAGTTGACGCCGGACATGCCCGACGCGGTGACCGCGATCCGCTCCGGTCCCAGGTCGCGGCCGTAGAGCCGGCTCATGTACCGCGCCAGCGTCTCGCGCAAGGCCGGTACGCCGAGATTCTCGGTATAGAAGGTATCGCCACGCGCCAGTGCCTCGGCGGCGGCCTGACAGATAAAGTCCGGCGTCGGCAGGTCCGGCTCGCCGTACCACAGCGCGATCACATCGGCGAGGCCCATGCCGGCATTCGCCACCTCGCGTATCTGCGAGCCGCGCAAGGCATCGGCGTGCGCCCGCGCGCCGGACGGGCCGGTCGCCAGGGTCTGTTTCATGGCCGCCACCCGCGTCGCGCGACGCCGAAATCCATGTCTGTCATGCAACGCTCCCGCCGGCTAGTTTGGCGCCGGCATCCTAGTCGCCCGCCCCCGACCGCAACAACCCGCGCCCGGCGGTCCACAAATCGGTACAATGCGTCATGGCCACAGCATCTTCGAAGACCGCGATCTACGCCGCCCTGTTCGGCAACATGGCGATCGCCGTGACCAAATTCGGCGCGGCGGTGTACACCGGCTCCTCGGCGATGCTCTCCGAGGCGATCCACAGCCTGGTCGACACCGGCAACCAGGGGCTGCTGCTATACGGGCTGAAGCGCTCGGCCACGCCGGCCGACGCCAAGCACCCCTTCGGCTATGGCAAGGAGCTGTATTTCTGGAGTTTCGCCGTCGCCATCATCATTTTCGGCCTCGGCGCCGGCTTTTCCTTCTATGAAGGCATCCACGGCATCCTGGAGCCGGAACCGCTGACCAACGTCTACATCAACTACATCGTGCTCAGCCTTGCGATGGTCTTCGAGGGGGCCGCCTGCACCATCGCCATCCGCGAGTTCAACAAGTCGCGTGGCGACCTCGGCTTCTTCGAGGCGGTACGCAAGGGCAAGGACCCGTCCCTGTTCACCGTGGTCTTCGAGGATCTGGCGGCGATGTCCGGCCTGGTGGTGGCGATGATCGGCATCGCCATCGGCGACGCGCTGAACCTGCCCTGGGCCGACGCCGTCGCCGCCGTGATCATCGGCGGCATCCTGGCCGTCGTGGCGATCTTCCTGGCCATCGAGTGCAAAGCGCTGCTGATCGGCGAGGCCGCCGATCCGGCGCTGGTGGCGGAATTGAACCGGCTGGTCGAGGCCGACCCGCGCATCGACCGCGCCACCCCGGCGCTGACCCTGCATTTCGGCCCGCATGACCTGCTGGTCGCGGTCGACGTCGACTTCTCCAAAGCACTCACGGTCGTCGAACTGGAGCGCGCCGTCGCCGACCTGGAAGACCGCATCCGCGTTGCGCTACCGGACGCCAAACGCATCTTCATCGAGGCGCGCAAGCTGAAGAACCCCACCAAACCGCCGGAAACCGGCACCGTCTGAGCTACGCGTTAACCCTCCGGAAACCACGTTTCGCGCATGGTGGCGGCTGGAATCGCTGCCAGCCGCGAAAGGCGCCATGTCCGCCGCCACGCATACATTGCTGCTCGTCACCTACGGTATCGTCGCCGCCTGCCTGGCACTGGTGCTGCCGCAGTCGGTGCGCGGCGTCGACCCGACGATGGCCAGCCTGCTGGGCATCTGCACGTTCATGGGCCTGGCCATCGCGCACGAGATCTGGGCCCGGCGCGAGGCGGTGCGCGAGGTCGGCGAGAACATGCGCCGCCACGCCGAACAGATTCAGGCGCTGCGCGAGTGGAACTCCAACATCGCCGCCGACGTGGAACAGCTTCGCCGCACCCTCACCAAGGTCGCGCACGAGGCCGACCAGTCCGGCCTGATCGCCGAGATGCAACTCCTGCAGGACCACCTGGACCGCCTGTCGCAAGGCGCGGAGCGGCTCGACGCGATCGACACCAACTTCATCATGCGCACCGGCGGCAACAACGACATCGTCGAGCCGACCAACGAGCGCGAGCTGCTGAGCGAGATCCGCGAGGGCCTGTCGGCCAACCGGGTCGACCTTTACTTGCAGCCGATCGTCACCGTGCCGCAGCGCAAGGTCGAGTATTACGAGGCGTTCAGCCGCATCCGCACCGCCAACGGCGGCATCCTGCGCCCTGAGGACTATCTGGCTCTCGCCACCCGCGAGAACCTGATCGGCCTGATCGACAACCTGCTGTCGTTCCGCTGCGTGCAGCTCGTGCGGCGCCGGCTGCAGCGCAACAAGCCGATCATGTGCTTCGTCAACCTGTCGGCCAGCCTGCTCGCCGAGCCGGAATTCTTCGCCCCGTTCAAGGAGTTCCTGACCGCCAACCAGAATCTCGCCAGCAACCTGTGCTTCGACCTGGCGCAAGCCGACGTGCTGGAGCGCTGGGAGCTGATCGGCGGTTCGGTCGACGAGATCGCCAAGCTCGGCTTCCGCTTCTCGCTCGACCAGGTCGAGCACCTGGACATGCCGTTCAACGAGCTGGCGCGGCGCCACATCGTCTACGTGAAGGCACCGGCCGAGGTGCTGCTGGCGCCGCCGGGTGAGGTACAGAGCCGCTACGCCTCGCTCGACCTGAAGGAAGCCATGTCGCGCCATGGCCTGACCCTGATCGCGCACAAGATCGAGACCGAACGCCAGCTCGTCGAAGTCCTCGACCTGGAGGTCGAACTCGGCCAGGGCTACCTGTTCGGCGAACCGAAACCCGCCCGCGACGCGTGAGATGACCTAGACAGAGAGCTGCCTCATTCGTGCACGCCGATTCATCGGAAGCTCGAAGAGCCAAACATCCTCAACCAACTCCATCAAGTCCTTCATGCCTTGCCAACGCCAAAGTAGGAATGACGCAGCTTCGTGCATGGGCGTCTTGTTGTAGGAAGGGTGCAGCACAAATCCCCGCAAACGAGCCACCCGAAATGCCGTCTGCTCCGCCCTATTGCGACGAATCCGATCATCACCAGTGATGATTACCCACAGCGCTTCGTCGGTACCGAGCATCCTGATCCACTCGACATCTGGCGCGTCTCTACCGCACGGCAAGTCCTTGATATGAACAGCCGCGTGGCCGTAGTGACTTACGAAGCCGTGAAAAGTCGACGCAAGCACCGGCGAGGTGCAATTGTCGAAGAAAAACTTCACGCCGCCTTTCGCATGTCGAAGCCGTCGCGGAAACGTAGAGCGCTTCGAACAGCAGATGGAGTTACGGCCCAGGCCCGTGCCGCCGCGGCCAAGGAGCCCTCTGCATCCGCCGCCGCTGCGAGCACCGATGCCGGGACAGAACTCGTTGATTCGATTGGCCTACCGAATGAACGACTTGGATCAATGACGATGCTTCCCGCCTTGCCAAGCGGCCACCATCGCATCGGCAGGCCGGCGGCGTCGAACTCGACATTGCGCAAACTCGGCTCAACGATAGCTTTGAACTCGTACTGCTTCTTGAAGAGGTTGATTAGGCGATCGCCGTCGTCAGCCGACATCTGCAAAAAAACTGACCTGCCGTCGGTACGAAACTGGTTTGTCGAAAGCGGCCTTTCCTCACCGAGAATCTCACGCGCGACTTCAATGGCACGCCGGACTTTTTGAGCGCTCAATCCGGCGCCAATGAACGCACTGGCAACGCGCGCCTCCATGAGATCGTGAAATCCCAGGTACACATGCTCGTCGCCCAGGTCTACTTGCGGCGCCCAAAGGCGCCGGTAGTGCTTGCCTTGACGCTGATGCCCCTTGAGCCAGCGAACCAAGCGAGACGGGCGGACGCCTATTAGCGCACCCGCTTCGCCGGGCGTGTACAAGCCGATCCCAATCAAGTCGGAGTCCGTCACAGCGCGTCTGCCTCGCTCAATAGACTTCAGCTCGGAATATAGCCGACGCAGCAGGTACGGAGAACAACTCTGATAGGCCATCGCAGCCGTCAAAGCCATGAATTGACGCCGCCGGCCGGCCCGGCTATTGCGGCTCCATGAGCATCGAGATTCACGACGGCCTGCGTGAGCTGGCCCCCGGCTACGACGCGGTTCTGTGCGACCTGTGGGGCGCGGTGCACGACGGCATCGAGCCCTATCCCGGCGCCATTGACTGTCTGCACGCGATCCGCGCCGCCGGCGTGAAGGTGATGCTGCTGTCCAACGCACCACGCCCGTCGAGCGAGGTCGGGCAATGGCTGGCCGACAATATCGGTGTGCCGACCGACGCCTATGACGGCGTGCTGACCTCGGGCGATGCCACCATCGCGGCGCTGAACCAGCGCGACGACGCCGAGCATGCCGCCATCGGCCAGCGCTACTTCGATCTCGGCCCGTCGCGCAACAAGACCCTGCACGAGGCCATCACCGGGGCGGAGCCGGCACCGTTCGAGCAGGCCGAGTTCATCCTCTGCTCCGGGCTCTACAATGACGAGACCGACAAGCCGGAGGACTACCGCGAGACGCTGGCACAGGCGGTCGCGCGCGGCATGGCGCTGGTCTGCGTCAACCCGGACCGGGTGGTGAATCGCGGCGAGCGGCTGGTGCCCTGTGCCGGTGCGATTGCCGAGTACTACGAGAATCTCGGCGGCAAGACGCTTTACCACGGCAAGCCCTGGCCATCCGTCTACGACCGCGCGCTGCGGGCGATGGGGGTGGAGAAACCACGCGCCCTGATGGTCGGCGACGGCCTGCAGACCGACATCGAGGGCGCGCGCCGCTACGGCATCGACTCGGTGTGGATCGCCGGCGGCATCCACGCCGCCGACGTCGGCTTCAAGGCCGGCGACGCGCACCTCGACGGTGCCAAGGTCGCCGCCTTCTGCGCCGAGAAGAACCAGGCGCCGACCTACGCGGTGCCGGCCCTGGTCTGGTGAGCCAGCGCTACGACGCTATCGTCGTCGGCGGCGGCCACAACGGCCTGATCTGCGCCGCCTACCTGGCGCGCGGCGGTCTCAAGACACTGCTGCTGGAACGCCGCGCGATCTTTGGCGGCGCCTGCGTGACAGAGGAGATCGCCGGCGCGCCCGGCTACCGCGTTTCCACCGGCGCGGCGCAGCTCGGCAACCTGCGCCCGGAGATCGTCGCCGACCTCGACCTGGCGTCGCATGGCTACGAACTGCTGCTGCCCGATCCCTTGAGCGTCTTTCCGCTGCCCGACGGCCGCCACCTGGCGCTGTGGCAGGACCCGGCCCGCACCCGGACCGAGATCGAGGGCTTTTCCGCCAGCGATGCCGCCGCGATGGCCGGCTTTCAGGGCGATCTCGGCCGGTTCGTGGCGCGGCTGGAGCCGATGCTTTACGCCGACGACGTGCCGAGCCTGGGGCAGGTGCAGGAGCGCTTCCACGCCGCCGGCGAGGCAGCCCTGTTCCGCGACTTCATGCTGGGCTCGATGGCCGACCTGCTGGACGCGCGTTTCGAGACCGGCGTGGTCAAGGCCGCGCTCGGCTTCACCAGCACCTTCGGCACCAACGCCGGCCCCCGCACGCCCGGCACCGCCTACGTGATGGCGCACCACATGTTCGGCGCCACCACCGGCGCGCGTGGCCGTGCCGGCTACGTGCGCGGCGGCATGGGCGGACTGGCCGACGCGCTGGCCGCCGCCGCCCGCCGGTTCGGCGCCGAGCTGCGCGGCGACGCGGAGGTCGCCGAGATAGAGGTCCGCGACGGCCTGGCCCGCGCGGTGCGGCTGGAAAACGGCGAGCGCTTCGAGGCCGACCACGTGATCTCCAACGCCGACCCGCATCTGACCTTTCTGCGGCTGATCGACGGCCAGGCGCTGTCGCCCAGCTTTGCCGACGACATTCGCGGCCTGCGAATGAACGGTGTCGCCGCCAAGGTCAACGTAGCGCTGGACGCGCTGCCGACCTTCGACGCCGTGCCCGAAGGCGTCAGCCCGGCGCGTGTCAGCCTGTGCCCGTCGCTGGACTACATCGAAGCAGCCTGGGACGACGCCAAGCGCGGCCACCTGTCCGCCGCGCCGTTCATGACCGTGCACATGCAGTCGGCCATCGACCCGTCGCTGGCGCCGGCCGGCAAGCACACGCTGACCTGCTACGCACAGTATTTTCCCAACGAGCTCGACCCGGCGCTCGGCGGCTGGGATGCGCAACGCGAACGGGCCGGCGACATCGTGCTCGACACCGTGGCGGCCTACGCGCCCGACATCCGCGACAAGGCGACGGCGATCGAAGTGCTGGCGCCGCCGGACCTGGAAGCGCGCTTCGCCATGACCGGCGGCCACCAGTTCCACGGCGACATGCTGTCGACCCAGCTTCTCGACTATCGCCCGGCGCCGGGCTGCGTCGGCGCCCGCACGCCGCTGGCCGGCCTCTACCTGTGCGGCGCCGGCGCCCACCCCGGCGGCTGCGTCTGGGGCGCGCCCGGCCAACGCGCCGCCGCCACCGTTATCGCCGACCACGGCCGCCGCAACGCATAGCGCCCGGGATCGGGTCCGGGCATGACGTCAGTTCTGGGGAAAGGGAGGTTTCCGCCGATCAGGCGAACAGGGCGTCGATTTCGTCCTGGCTGATCTTCTCGCCCCCGCCCTCGAGATCCGCCTCGTCCGGTTCGGGCACCGGTTCCGGCTTTTTCGCCGCTGGCTTCGGGGCGGGCTCGGGCTTCTTCGCTTCCGGCTTTGGCGCTGACTCGGGCTTCTTCGCCTCGGGTTTCTGCACCGGTTCGGGCTTCTTCGCCTCGGCCTTTGGTGCCGCAGGCCTGGCTTCGGCCTTGGGTGCTTCAGGCTTCGGTGCCTCGGCCTTGGGTGCCGCAGGCTTGGCCTCGGCCTTGGGTGCTTCGGGCTTCGGTGTCTCGGCCTTGGGTGTCTCGGCCTTGGGTGCCTCGGCCTTGGGTGCCTCGGTCTTCGGGGCTTCGGCCTTCGCGACTGGCTTGGCGGCGGGTTTCCTGGCGGCCGGCTTCGCTGCCGGCTTGGTCTCGGCCTTCGGCGCCGGCTTGGCCTCGGGCGGCGCCGCGCCATCGTTCAGCAGCGCGTCGACCTCGTTCTGGTCGATGCCTTCGCCTTGCAGCGCGGGACCGTTCAGCAGCGCCTTGTCGCCTTCCGGCGCCGCCGCATCAGCTTCCTTCAGCTCGCCGGACCACTCTTGCGACATATGAGCCAGCCGGTTCTCGATGAAGGTGAGCGTGTCGACCACCTTGGAGATGCGCTGGCCGGTCAGGTCCTGGAACGAGCAGGCCTCGAAAATGCGCAGGCAATTCTCCTGCACCATGTCGCCATAGCCCTCGTCGGACGCGTCGCCAGACATGATGGTCTCGGCGGCGTCCATGATCGTGCCCGAGGCTTCTTCGGTCGAATGGACGATGGCCTCCAGCTCCTTGCCAGCGCGCGGAATGCGTTCCTGGCTGAGCTCGGTCGGGCGCAGGTCGGCGATTTCGTTGCGCGCGGTCTTGATGCGTTCCGACAGCAGCCGGAACTCGCCATAGATCGCGCCGTCGATCGACGCGAAGTAGCGCTGCATCGAGGTCAACAAGACCTCGGTGATCGCCGCCGCCTCGACGGGGGATACCGACTTGTCGGGTTCCGCCCGCAGATGGTCGACGAGCTGATGCAGCCCGCTGCTGACACGCGCAGGGTCCATCAGAAGTCGCCGATCACCGTCGCCATCTTGGTCTTCAGCGTGGCCGCGTTGAACGGCTTGACGATGTAGTTGTTCACGCCGGCCTTCTTGGCGGCGATCACGTTCTCGGTCTTGGACTCGGCCGTGACCATGATGAATGGCGTTTTCGACAGCGAGTCGTCGCCGCGTACTTCCTTCAGCAACTCGTAGCCGGTCATCGGCTCCATGTTCCAGTCGGAAATCACCAGCCCATATGGCTTGGCCCGCATCAGCGACAGCGCCGCGGCGCCATCGCTGGCTTCGTCCACATTGCCGAAGCCGAGCTGCTTCAGCAGGTTGCGGATGATACGCAGCATGGTCTTGTAGTCGTCCACGATCAGGATCGGCATGTTAGCGTCGACAGCCATTTTCTCGGCCCTCGTAGAAGCTCTGGACAAAGCGGGCGAACACAAGCGCGCCACGGCCGTCGACACTACGTTTCAGCCTCTAACATTCAGTAAACGGCCGCTCGCCCCGGCATCTGTCGGCAACGGTCGGCGCTTTTTGTTGCAATGCAGCGCGGGCAGGCGACATATTGCGGCCCCGCACAAAAGACAGAAGCGAGACTCCGGCATGAGTGAAGCGTTGGCGTCGCACCTGGCGGCCAAGGTCGACCTGCACAAGGAGCTGCACGGCTACTTCATCGAGGACCTCGAGTCCGGCATGACGGCGTTCTATTCGCGCACCGTGACCGAGGCCGACATCGTCCTGTTCGCCGGCATCTCCGGCGACTTCAACCCGCTGCACCTGAACCGCGAGTTCGGCGAGCAGACCCAGTTTGGCGGCTGCATCGCGCACGGCATGCTGACCGCCAGCCTGATCTCCACCGTGGTCGGCACCAAGCTGCCGGGTCCGGGCGCGATCTACATGGCCCAGAACCTGCGCTTCCGCGCGCCGGTACGGGCCGGGGACACGGTCACCGCGCGCGCCACCGTGGTCGACGTCGACAAGAAGCGCCGGCGCTGCAAGCTCGACACCATCTGTATCATCGGCGACGACGTCGTGGTCGACGGCGACGCGTTGTTGCTGGTGCCGTCGCGGACGATGTTCGACTGAGCCGCCTTGTCATCCGGGCCGCCACGGGCTAAGCCGACCGCGGCTGAGGGTGAGCAACGGAAGGGCCGGCGGATGCGTGTCTGCCGCGACTGGCGGAACATACCGGACGAACTGCGCGGCGGCGCCGTGGCGCTGGGCAATTTCGACGGCGTGCACCGCGGTCACCAGGCCCTGATTCGCGCCGCCGGCGAGATCGCCCACGCCAAGGCGATCCCGCATTCGGTGTTCACCGTCGAGCCGCATCCGCGCAGCGTGTTCTCGCCCGAGGCGCCGCCATTTCGCCTGACCCCGTTTCGCCGCAAGGTGCACCTGTTCCAGGCGCTGGGCGTCGACGTCGTCCACGCGCTGCGCTTCAACCAGGCGCTCTACCAGATGCCGGCCGACCGCTTTGTCGCCGAGGTGCTGGTCGACGGGCTCGGCGTGAAGCACGTCGTTGTCGGCTACGACTATGTCTTCGGACACAAGCGGTCCGGCAATGTCGGCGTGCTGCGCCAGCTCGCCGAGACCCACGGCTTCGCCATCACGGTGATGGAACCGGTCACGCACGGCGACGACGTCTGCTCCTCGACCATCATCCGGGTCAACCTGGAAACCGGCCGGGCGCGCCGCGCGGCGGAACTGCTGGGCCACTGGTATCAGGTCGAGGGCCGCGTCCGGCACGGCTTCCAGCGCGGCCGCCAGCTCGGCTTTCCGACCCTGAATGTGCACCTGCCGCGAGCCTCGCTGATGCCGGCGCTGGGCGTCTATGCGGTCTACGTGTCGCTGCGCCAGGATGGCCGCGAGGTCTGGCACCGGGGCGTCGCCAACCTGGGCCGGCGACCGACCTTCGACGGCGAGGGCATCGTGCTGGAGGTCCATGTCTTCGACTTCGCCGCCGACGTCTACGGCGCGGCGGTGCAGGTCGCCTTCGTGGAACACCTGCGCAGCGAGCGCAAGTTCGACGGCCTCGACGCGCTGAAGACCCAGATCGACCTCGACGGCCGCCAGGCCCGCGAGGTCCTGGCCCGCCCCGACAACGCCGTGGACCGCTTCCCGCTGTAGTCGGCGTGCTGAGATGCCCGGGTCAAGCCCACGGCTGTCCGGTTAAGGTTGCGGTGATTGTCCGTTTCCCAATGCAGCTCAAGCGGTTGCGTCGCTTGGGGCGGCACCGGACAGAAGAACTGCAACCGATCGGCCCAGCTTCTGGACGCGGATGCCCCGGACAAGCCGGGGCATGACGATTCTATTGATAGACACAAGAAACGCGTCATGGCCCGGCTTGTCCGGGCCATCCACGTCCCTGAGCTTGCAAAGACGTTGAGGGGTGGGCGCAGGACCGGAAGGACTTAACCGGACACTCGTGGGTCAAGCCCGCCAATGACGAAACATTGTGAAACCGTCATGCCCGGGCATCTCCGCATCGTCCTTAGCTCAGCAACTGGCCGCTCTCGATCACCGGGATGCCGGCCTCGGCCAAGGCCGCCTCGGCGGCCGCGTGCGAGCCGTCCAGGTCGACCGAGCGGCAGGCGTCGCGCACCACGTGGGTTTCCAGGCCGGCCGCCTTGGCGTCCTCGGCCGAAAACCGCACGCACACGTCGTAGGCCAGCCCGACCACGAAGGCCCGATTCAGCCCGCGCTCGGCTAGGTAGCCGGCCAGCCCGGTCTGCGTCGTCTTGTCGTTCTCTCGGAACGCCGAATAGCTGTCGATATCGGCACGGAAGCCCTTGCGGATGATCATCTCCGCGTGCGGCAGGTCGAGGTCGGCATGAAATTCGGCGCCGTCCGTCCCCTGCACGCAATGGTCCGGCCACAGCACCTGCGGCCCGTAGGCGACGTCGATCATCTCGAACGGCTGCTTGCCGGGATGGCGCGAGGCGAAGGACTGGTGCGCCGCAGGGTGCCAGTCCTGCGTCAGCACGACGTGGGCGAAGCGCTGGCCCAGCCGGTTGATCACCGGCACCACCTCGTCGCCGCCGGCGATCGCCAGGCTGCCGCCGGGACAGAAGTCGTTCTGCACGTCGACCACCAGCAGCACGTCGCCAGCACTGGGGATGTTGGGGTTGCTCATCGCGCGCTCCTCGCCAGGATCGTCGGCGCCGCTCAGCGCCCGAGCAACAATATCACGATGCCGATGGTGACCAGGGCGATGCCGGCCAGCTCGACCTTGCTCGACCGTTCCTTGAACGCGAAATACGAGAAGCCGAAGGTGAACAGCAGCTCGATCTGGCCCAGCGCGCGCACATAGGCCGCGTTGTGCAGCGTCATCGCGGTGAACCAGCCGGCCGACGCCAACATCCCCGACAGCCCGACCAGCCCGGCCACCCGCCACGCCTGCAGCGTCGCCAGCACCTGACCGGGATCGCGCAGCCGCATGTAGATCGCCATCACCACGGTCTGGAACACGGTCACGCAGGCCAGCGTGAAGGCCGCGTTGATCACGAAGTCGCCGCCTTCGAGCGACAGCGACGCGGCGCGGTACGACACCGCGGAGATGCCGAAGAACGCGCCAGAGGCGATGCCGATGCCGGTCGAGGCGTCGACCCAGCGGCGCCAGCCGGTGCCCTGCGCCGTGCTCTGGTTCAGCGAGATCATCATCACCCCGACCAGGCTGACCAGGATCGCCACCGTGGCGACGGCCGAGATCGTCTCGCCCAAGATGATCACCGCGAAGATCGCGGTCTGGATCGTCTCGGTCTTCGAGAAGGTGGTGCCGACCGCGAAGTTGCGGAACGAGAATATGTAGACCAGCAGCGCCGTCGCGGTGATCTGCCCGAGGCCGCCGGTGACCATGTAGACCATGAATGTCGGGTTCGGGCTCGGCACCGCATAGCCGAAGACCGAAACCAGGATCGCCACGTAGAGCGCCGCGAACGGCACCGCGAAGACGAAGCGCGCGAAGGTCGCGCCGGAGGTCTTGAGCTGGCCCTTCAGATGCTTCTGCAGCGACGAGCGCAGATTCTGCATGAAGGCGGCGCAGATGGTGATCGGGATCCACAGTTCCACGGGACGGGTCTCGGCGGGCAGGACGGATGAAAAGCGGCGCACCATGGCGCGTTCGCTCGATCATGACAATCGCGCGACCCGCAGGTTCGCGATGCGCTACCGCCGCTTCAGTTCGATCGGCTGGCCGTGCGGGGTGTTGACCGTGGCCTCGGTCCAGTCACGCTTCAGGTCGGCCAGTTCCGCCGCCGAGCCGAGTCCCTTGGCGACCACCAGCTTCTCCAGCGCCGCCAGCCAGTGTTCGTAGTAGCGCGACGCGGTATCGGTCGCACCGGCGCGCTCCGCCGCGGCGATCTCGGCGGCGAAGAACGCGCTCCACTCCGGCCAGGTGAAATGCCCCGCCTCCGACAGCCGCACCGCCAGCGCGAAGGCCGAAGCCTGCCACGGCTCGTCGAAAACCGGCTCGTCGCCGTCGGGTGTCAGTGCCATGGAGCCCCTCCCGCGAAGCTGCTACCACGTTAGGCATCGGACGTTAGGCAATCGATTGGCCGGAGACCACCTTTGACCCGACCCGCGGGACGCGGCTTGCTGGAACGGCTGCTGCCGACGCCGCACGCGTGGGCCACGCTGGCCCGGCGCACGCTGTGGCTCGGGCGCCTGCGCGGCGCCGATCCGGCGACGGTGTTCGCGGCGATCCACCGCCACCGCTTGTTCGGTGGCCGCCAGTCGGTTTCCGGTCCGGGTTCGTCGCTGCCTGGCACCAGGACCGTTCGCGCCGCCCTGCCCGGGCTGCTGCGTGAGTTGCGGGTCGAGGTGCTGCTCGACATCCCCTGTGGCGACTTCCACTGGATGCGCCACGTCGAGCTGGGCGAGACCCGCTACATCGGCGCCGACATCGTGCCTGCCCTGGTCGACGACAACCGGCAGCGCTTCGCCGATCAGCGCGTGTCGTTCCAGATGCTGGACATTGCCGCCGATCCGTTGCCGTCCGCCGACCTGGTCCTGGCCCGCGACGTGTTCATCCACCTGACCGACGACATGGTGCTGGCGGCGCTGGCCAACGTGCATGCTTCGGGTGCGCGCTGGCTGCTGACCACGCACTTTCCGGGCGTGCGCCGCAACCGGCCTGGCCGGCTCGGCGGGTTTCGCCCGCTGAACCTGGAACGCTCGCCCTTCGCCCTGCCGCCGCCGCGACGCCTGATCGCCGACGAGGACCTCTACCGCGCCTGGGGCCGTTGCCTGGGATTGTGGCGGACCGATGACCTGCCGGTCGACGACGGCGCCGTCATTCGCGGAACCGGCCCAGCTCGTTCACGGTGAGCAGATCGTCCTGGCGGTAGGGTTGCGATAGCCGCCGGTCATTCATCGAGACGAACTTGTTCGAGAACAGCAGCTGATCGGCTTGCCCGTCTTCGACCAGCGGCAGTAACAGACGTTTCACCAGCAGGTAGCTGCGATCGGTCCCGCCGCCCTTGCCGCGATAGCCGAACGCGCTCTCCGAATAGATCGGACGCATGTTCTCCGTCGCGTCGCTGTACAGGTCGTGAAGGTAGCGTCCGTAGGCGCCGTGTTTGGACTCGTCGGCATAGGTTCCGGCGAAGTTCTCGCCGAACATGTCGACCATGTAGCCGCCGATCAGGCGATAGCGGAACCGGAGGCGGTCGGGTAGCCGTTCCACGTCGATCAAGCCGACGATCGGCAACAGGCCGCGCAATTCGATCGGGTCGATCGCGGCGCGCGGTGGCGGCTTGCCGCCGACCCGCTTGCTGCGCCAGTAGCTCAAGAGCTGACGCTGCTGCTCGTCATCCACCTCGTCGTCGAAACTAAACTGACGCAACGCAGCACCTCGTCGGCGGCGCGGTTGAACTGTATCTAATACTTTAACAGCATGACGTGCGAAGGTATACGAAGCCTTGTCGTGCGGCCGAATTGATCGCGCAATGCGAGTGGACGAGACCGCACCGACGACCACGGCCAAGAATGAAGTGTGCTTGGAAGGAAATGGCGCGCTCGGGAAGATTCGAACTCCCGACCCCCAGATTCGTAGTCTGGTGCTCTATCCAGCTGAGCTACGAGCGCATACCCGTGTCGCGACGCGGCGACCGGAGCGGTGGAAGTATCGAAAATTGCGGCACTTGGCAAGGGTCGCGCCCGATTCCACCGGTTTTCCTTGCTTGTGGCCGCGCAAGGCGTTAGCTACACTTCGGAGTCGTTAGCCACCCCAAGGACTTAGGCGATTTTGCTCGCGCTTCAATCGCAAATCTCCGCGACAACCAAGACCGCCAGCCGGAACACAGCCAGCCAGCGTATCGTGACAACGGGACAGACCGAGGCGGGGGAGAGGGTTTTGCACAGATCGATGGTCTTCGCCGCGGTTGCGGCTCTGATGCTATCGGCGTGTTCGATGGCCTCGGACACGCTGTGGCCATCGTTCAGCGGCGACGAACCCAGCGGCGAGCGTGTCGCCATCGAAGAATCGGCGGCCGAGCGCAATCCGTCGCCCACCTTGAGCCCGGCGGGGCCGCCGCCGCTCGGCACCTCCGACTTCACGCCGATGCCGCTCAGCCCCGGACAGGCGACCGGCACCTTCGTCGGCCAGAAGGTCGGCCAGCTGCGCGGCGAGCTGCAGCAGCTCCAGGGCCGGCTCGGGCAGCAGAACCAGGCGCTGCAGCAGATCCGCCAGACCATCACCCAGAACGCGCAGCGCTATCACGGCACCGTGGCGGCGATCACCGCGCGGCTGCAGCTCGGCACCACGCCGGGCAATCCGGTGCTGGTCGGTCAGTGGAACGCGGCGCAGAGCGAGCTCGACCGGGTCAGCCAGGACATCGCGTCGATGAACACGCTGTCGAACGACGTCGCCGCGAATTCGTCGCTGGCCGCCTACGTGCTGGAATCGGCACGCGCCTCCTACGCGCTCAGCGGCGCGATCGACGAGGACCACCGCCAGCTTGCGATCCTGGAAGACGAGACCAACCGCACCGTCGTGCTGGTCGACCGCCTGCTCGGCGAGCTGAACGAGGACGTGTCGCGGCAGACCGCCTACGTCGCCAGCGAACGCGCCAACCTAACCACGATTTCCGAATCGATCCGCAACGGCGAGCTGTACGGGCCCAGCCTTCTTGCCCGCGCCTATGCCGGCGGCAATGTCGCCGCGGCCGGCGGCGGCAGTCCGTTCCTGAGCTCATCGACGCCGCGCGCCGGCTTCACCGCGGGCGGCCGCCGGCCACTGGTGGTGATCCGCTTCGACCGGCCCGACGTGCAGTACCAGCAGGCGCTCTACGCGGCGATCTCGCAGACCCTGAACCAGCGTCCGAACGCGCAGTTCGACGTCGTCGCCGTGGCCCCGGCGCAGGGCAGCGCGGGGCAGATCGCCGCCGAGCAGAACCGCTCCAAGAAATTCGCCAACCAGGTGGTTCGCGCGCTCACCGAGATGGGCCTGCCGGCCAGCCGCGTCAACCTGGCCGCCACCACCGGCCAGGGCACCACCTCCAACGAGGTGCACATCTTCGTCCGCTGAGGCGAGATTCCCGGATCAGGTCCACGCGTGTCCGGTTAAGGCGTCGCGCCACGATCAGAAACGTTTTCGAGAACAATCGGTTGCGCCGTCCCACGGTTGGCGTGGACGGCACTTCCATAGGAACCTCGTCATTCCGGCGAAGGCAGGAATCCAGACCAGCCGTTGTGGCGGTTTCACACGGAGTCGCGGAGCGCCGATCCGAGCAACTCCGCGTTCTCCGCGTTTCCGCGTGCCCATATCAACGTTGCCTGGATGCCAGCCTGCGCTGGCATGACGCGTGTTGTTGGTCCCGCCAGAGCTTAACCGAACCCCCGTGAGAGAAGTCCGGTCATAACGGCGGTTTGGCTTAGTTCACCAGCCGGTAGAACGTCACGGCGTTGTCGCAGGTGATCATCCTGGTCTGCGCCGCCGGCAGGTCGGCGAACTGGTCGGCGATGTACTTGTCCGATTCCGGCCAGACGCCGTCGCCATGCGGATAGTCGGAGCCCCACATCAGGCTCTCCGCGCCCATGTCGTCGACCAGCTTCACGCCGATATTGTCGTACTGGAAGGTCGCCTTGCACTGCCGGCGCCAATAGTCCGACGGCTTCATCTTCAGGCCCAGGTCGGTGAACCGGTCCTCCCACTCGAAGTCCATGCGGTCGAGCGCGTAGGGGATCCAGCCGATGCCGCTCTCGCCGAAGGCGATGCGCAGGTTCGGATAGCGTTCCAGCACGTTGGCCGAGATCAGCGCCGCGAGGATGTTCACCAGGTTCATCTGGAAACCGGAAACCACGGTGAAGAACACCCGGCGCTTCACCTGACCGGATTCGTTCTCGATAGTGTCCGGCGGCACGTTGGGGAAGGTGTGGAAGTGCAGAGGCAGGTCGACCTCGTTCACCGCCTCCCACAGCGGGTCCCACATCGGATGCCACATCGGCTTCATGTCCCACGAGCACGACAGCTCCAGCCCGCGCAGGCCCAGCTTGGCGCAGCGGTGCACCTCGGCGACCGCCGCCTCGATGTCGCCATAGGGGAGGCAGCCGAGCCCGATATGCCGGTCCGGGTAGTGCGAGCAGAAGTCGACCAGCCAGTCGTTGTAGATCCGCAGCATGCAGTTCGCCGCCTCGGCGTCGTTCAGCCGAGTCGCCGCGCCGAGGATGCCGTAGATCACCTCGGCGTCGACGTTGTCGCGATCCATGTCCTTCAGCCGCAGGTGCGGGTCGGAAATCCGCTGCACGCCGTTCTTGCCGTCCTCGTACAGGCCGGTCTTGGCCATGATGTCGACACGGTGATGCGCGCCGGGGACATATTTCTGCCCGGCCGGCCCGACACCGTTCAGCAACCCGAAGCGGCCGCCCGACTTCGCCGTCCAGTACGGCCCGTCCGGCCCGTCGGTGACGAACGGCATGCGCTCCTTCAGCTCGCGCGGGGCCTCGGACGTGAACAGCTCCGGCGGCATCCACGGCAGGTCGAGATGCGAGTCGGCGGATATGCGGTTGTATTTCATCGGGCTCCTCCGCGAGCGCGTCATGCCTCGTTGGCCTCATGGTAGCCCGGATCGCGCCATCTGCAACGAGGCGCGACGCGGGGCTGCGTTGTCGATTTCGATCCCGTAGCCCGGATCACGCTGCCGCTGCATCCGCGCCGGGTTCACGGCGCGGAACGCGGCCAGTGCACGTAAGATGCCGTCGTGTCCGGGCTTGAACCGGGCATCTCGCGACCGGCGCGCATCAGTTCAGCCGCAGGTCCTTGATGTGCTGCGGGTCGGGCTTCAGCTCGCCTTTCTCGACGCGCTTGACGATGTCGGTGAGCGCCGCGTTGGCGCGCGCGGCAAGGCCGATGCCCTCGCCCTGGCGCACCACGTAGCCGTTCAGGAACTCGATCTCGGTGCGCCGGCCCTTGTTCATGTCCTGGCCCATCGACGGGCGGAAGTTGTCCGACCTGCCCTCCGCGGCCTTGCGCTGCCGCGCGGCGATGTCGGCCAGCGCCGCGGCGTCGCCCTCGCCGGCCGCCGCGATCTTCTCCGGATCGAGGTGATAGACCTCCTCCAGGCTGTAGCCCAGCGCCTGGCCGATGCGGATCGCCTCGGCGCCGAGCCGCATCGAGAAGCGTTGCAGGTCGTCGTCGCGAACGATGCCGTTGCCGCCCAGCCCGGTCGACGCCGACATGCCGTTCATCATCGAGTTGGCGACCAGTTTCGACCAGCGCTCGCCCCACAGGTTCTCCGTGGTCAGCGCCGAATCCGAATAGGCCACCAGGCGGGTGACCTCCTTGGCCCGGTCGGTGACCCGGCCGTGCACCTCGCCGACGCGGAACACGGTGTGCTTCGCGCCGCCCTTGCCGGCGCCGCGTATGACGTCGCCGGGCGCCCGCAGTTCGACCATGATCTGGCTGGCGATGCAGCCCAGCGTCTTGCCCCAGCCGACCACGCCGGCCACGGTCTCCTCGTTCATGCAGTTCTGCAGCGAGACCACGAAACCGCCCGGCGCCAGATACTGCGCGACCATCGTCGTCGCCCAGGCGGTGTCGTAGGACTTGGTGCACACGAAGGCGATGTCGAACGGCGCCTGCTTGGCGCATTCCTGCAACTCCGTCAGGTGCAGCGCCTTGACCTTCACAGTGAACGGCTCGACATCGCGCGCGTGGCTGACGGTCAGGCCCACGTTACGCATCTGCTCGACATGTTCCGGCCACATGTCGATGAAGGTGACGTCCTCGCCAGCCTGCGCCATGTGCGCGCCGGCATAGCAACCGACGGCACCGGCCCCCATGATCGCGATCCTCGCACCCATCTCGGTCCTCCTGTTCGATCTTGCCGGCTATTCTGGCACAGGATGCGCCGCCGCGACGGCGATCTCGGCCGCCGCGCGAGCGTTGTTGTGCAGTAGCGCGGCGTTCGCCCGCAAGCTGCGCCCATCCGTCAGCACCGCCACTCGGTCCAGCACGAACGGCGTCACGGCCGCGCCGGAGATGCCTTGCGACGCCGCCTCCCGTGTCGCCTCCATGACCGCGCGCTCCACCTCTTGCGCCGGCAGTTCGGAGTCGGCCGGCACTGGCACGGTGATCAGCATGCCGTTGCCGTCGGCCAACTCGCGCCAGGCCGCCAGCACCTCGGCGGCCTGCGCGGCATCGTCCACCCGACCCGGCACCGGCAGCCCGCTGGACCGGGAATAGAAGGCGGGCAGCTCGTCCGTCCCCAACCCGATCACCGGCACGCCCTGGGTCTCCAGCACCTCCAGCGTCGCCGGCAGGTCGAGAATGGCCTTGGCCCCGGCGCAGATCACGCAGACCGGCGTGCGTGCCAGTTCGGTCAGGTCGGCGGAAATGTCGAACTGCGGGTCGCCGGGCGCGCCGCGATGCACGCCGCCGATGCCGCCGGTGGCGAACACGTCGATCCCGACCCGTTGCGCCAGCATCATCGTCCCGGCAACCGTGGTCGCCGCATCGGCGCCGGTGCCCAGCACCAGCGGCATGTCGCGGCGACTGGCCTTGCGCACGTCGCCGCCCTTCGCCAGCACCTCGATATCGTCGGCGGTCAGGCCGTAGGTCGGGCGCCCAGCGAGTATGGCGATGGTTGCCGGCACCGCGCCCGCGGCGCGCACCGCCGCCTCCATCGCCAGCGCGGTCTCCACGTTGGTCGGGTACGGCAACCCATGCGCGATCACCGTCGACTCCAGTGCCACGACGGGCCGGCCATCGGCGATCGCAGTCCTGACCTCTTCTGCGATATCGAGCTCGATCACGCCGCCGCCTCGCGCAGATCGTCGGCCCGAAGCGGCGCGCACGGACCCTGCACGGCGACGGTGAGTGCCGCCGCCCGCACGCCGCGGGCACAGGCGCGCGCCAGGTCGTCGCCGATGGTGAGCCCGTACAGCGTGCCCGACGCGAGCGCGTCGCCGGCGCCGGTCTCGTCGACGCAGGCTGTCGCGGGCGCCGGCAACCGGCCGCTCGCCGTCGCGGTGGCCCAGGCCACGCCGCCGGCGCCGTCGCTCACCACCACTTTCACGGCCCGCGCCCGCAACGCCTCCGCCAGCATGGCGAAGTCGCCGGTCCCGCCGGACAGCAGCGCCGCCTCGTCGCGATTGCAGAACAGCAGGTCGGCCGACGCCGGCAGCCGCGGCGTCTTGGCCAGCGACACCGCGTCGACCGCCAGACGCCCCGCCCGCCGCGCCAGCCAGGCCAGGCTGTCGGCCGGCAGGTTGGCGTCGGCGAAGACCCAGTCGGCGGCGTCGATGTCCGCCGCCTTGTCCGCCAGCCATGCCGGCGTCATTCGCGTTTGGATATCCATCGACGCGACGCCCAGCACCAGCGAACCGTCCGGGGCGACGATCGCCGCATAGCGGCCGGTCTCGGCGTCCGGCAACACGTCGACTCGCAGCCGCGCGCCGGCGGCGCCGGTGCCCTCGACGATGTCATGACCTTCGCGGTCGTCGCCGACCAGCCCGATCAGCGTCGTCGGCACCCCGAGCCGGGCCAGATTCTCCGCCACGTTGCGCGCCACGCCGCCGCGCGCGACGCGCCGGGCGGCCGGGTTCGAGGTGCCGGCACGCGGCGGCGCGTCCAGTGTCAGGATCTCGTCGACGTTGATCGCGCCGATACAAACGACGGTCTGGCCCGTGGTGGGGGGCCGCCGCCTGACGGGCGGCCACCGCCTGCTAGTTGGCCCAGGAAATCGCGGCCAGGTCGTTCAGGAAGTACGGCGAGTTCTTCCAGTAGCCCTGCAATCCCTTGGCCGCGACGGTGGTCTTGCCGAGCTGGAACAGGTAGCCGTTGACCGCGTCGTCAGCCAGCTTCCGCTGCGCCATCTTCAGGTACTTGGAGCGCTCCGCCGGATCGAGCGCGGCGTCCGCCTTGCTCATGATGTCGCGGAACTCGGCGCTGTCGTATTGGAAGTAGTAGTCCGGGTTGGCGTAGATGCCGATGTCCATCGGCTCCACGTGGCTGACGATCGACAGGTCGTAGTTCTTCTGCTTGTAGACCACGTCGAGCCACTGCGCCCACTCGACATTCTCGATTCTGATCTTCAGGCCGATCTTCTCCAGCTGCTGCGCCAGGATCTGGCCGCCGTTGCGGGCATAGCCGACCGGCGGCAGCCGGAGCACCAGTTCCGACCCTTCGGCGCCGGCTTCCTTCAGCAGCGCCTTGGCCTTTTCCGGGTCGTAGGGATAGGTGCCGGTGAGGTCGACATAGTCCGGGTTGTGCGGCGCGAAGTGGCTGCCGATCGGCGTGCCGATGCCGAACATGGCACCGTCGATGATCTCCTGCCGGTCGATCGCGTGCGCGATCGCCTGGCGCACCTTGAGGTTGTCCAGCGGCGGCTTCTTGTTGTTGATGCCCAGGATGGTCTCGCCCTCGGTGGTGCCCGAGGTGATCACCAGGTTCGGGTTGTCCTTGAACGGTCCCAGCGCCTCCGGCGCGCGGAAGAACGGGATGTAGTCGAGGTCGCCGGCGACCAGGGCGGCGACCTGCGCCGAGGCATCGTTGATGAACTTGTAGGTCACCTTGGTGAGTTGCACGTTGGCGGCGTCGCGATGGTCCGGGTTCTTCTCCAGCACCAGGCTGTCGCCCTTGGTCCACTTCACGAACTTGAACGGGCCGGTGCCGACCGGGTTGGTGGCGTCGGTCTCGACCGACTCCGGCGCCAGGATCACCGAATTCGCCTCGCCCATGTTGAACAGGAAGGTCGGACGCGGCTCCTTCAGCGTGATCACCACGGTGGTCGCGTCCGGCGTCTCGATCGACGCCATGTTGGTGAAGTACTTCTTGCGCTTGTTGGCGCTGTCCTCGGCGGCGCTGCGCTCGAAGGTGAACTTCACGTCGCCGCTGTCGAGCGCCGTGCCGTCATGGAACTTGACGCCCTCGTGCAGCTTGAAGGTGTAGGTCTTGCCATCGTCGGCCAGTGTCCAGCTCTTGGCCAGGCCGGGGCTGACGGTGGCGTCCTCGTTGATCTTGGTCAGCGTCTCGAACACGTTGTAGAGCACGATCTGGCCGATCGCGGCCTCCGCGCGGGTGGTCGGATCGAGCCCGGCCGGCTCCAGGGTCATGGCCAGGGTCAGCGTGTCCTTGGCCAGCGCCGCCGTCGGCAGCGCGACCGCCGCGGCGGCCAGCGTCATCACGAAGCGTTTCATGCGTCCTGCTCCTCAACCTACGGCTTGTCGCCGCCGTGAATGGTTCTGTAGCTGGCAATGTCGCCTGAATCGGCAGCCGCGTAAACGCCGCGCGCCACCGCCCGCGCCAGGCAATCGGCGGCCATCGCGCCGAGCTGCGCGACCGTCCAGGCCGATGCCCCCGACGCGGCATGGGCGCCGGTCGAGACCACGAACACGGTGTCGCCGTCGAATGGCGTGTGCACCGGACGGATCGCCCGCGCCAATCCGTCCTGGGCCATGATCGCGACCCGCTGGGCATCGGCCTTCGACATCGTCACGTTGGTGGCGACGCAGCAGACCGTGGTGTGTGCGATGACGCGCGAATCCGCCATTGGCTCGGTCTCGGGCGTGACGTAGTCCGCCGGCGGACGGCGACCGCCGAACTCGCCGTCGCGCTCCAGCGGCCAGGCCCAGAAGGCGTCGGTGCCGCCGATCAGGACCGAGCCGACGCAGTTCACGACCGCCAGCGCCCCGACCTGCACCGGGCCGTCGAGCAGCGAGGCACTGCCGATCCCACCCTTGAGAACGCCGGCGCGGGCGCCATAGCCGGCGCCGGCGTTACCCAGCGCGAAGTCCGCGGCGGCGCTGGCGCTGGCTTCATGGCCGAGCGCGCGATAGTCGACGCGCCGGGATGGCGAACGGCCGGCCAGGTCGAAGATGATCGCGCTCGGCACGATCGGCACGCGCCAGCCGGCGATCTCCAGCCCCCTGTCATGCGCCGCCAGCCATTCCATCGCGCCGTCGGCCGCCGCGAGGCCGAAGGCCGAGCCGCCGGACAGGCAAATCGCGTCGATGCGGTCGACCCGGCAGGTCGGCGACAGCAACTCGGTCTCGCGCGTGCCCGGCGCCCCGCCGCGCACGTCGCCCGCCGCCAGCCACGCGCCGTCGACCGGCCGTAGCACGGTCGAGCCGGTGCGGTTGGCCGGATCGCTGGCGTGGCCGACCAGCACACCGTCGACGTCGGTGATCAGGTTGCGCGGTCCCGGCCGCGACATGGCTATCCCTCCGCCTGTACGACGTCGCCGACCCGCAGCCCGAGCGACGCCGCGGCGCTGCCCCGGTTGACCGCGATCTCGGCCAGGCCGTTGGCATTCTCATACCAGAAGGCCGCGCCCGGCGCCGCCTCGGCAAACGTGCGAAGGCGCGGCAGGCCACGGCCGCCGACGGCCAATGACGAAATAGTATCGGCCCGCAAGCCGGTCATCGCGTTGCCGTAGGGGTCGACGTAGACCACCCGCGCCAGGTCGTCGGGCCAGCCCTCAGGCCGCAGCGGCCGAGCCAGCGGCCGCCAGTCCGGCATCGTGCCCCGCGCCAGCCTGGCGGCGACCGGCGCGAACAGGTCGCGGCCGTGGAAGCTGGCCGACAGCCGTTCCGGCCGCCAGGCTATCTCATGGGCGGTGGCTTCGGCGGCACGTGCCTCGACCACGCCAAGCAGGCCGTTGTCCGGCCCGACGAACCAGCGCCCGTCCGCCTGCAAGGCGACCGGCAGCCGGTCCGAGCCGACACCGGGATCGACGACGCAGCAGAACACCGTGCCGGCGGGGAACTCGTCGACATAGGCCGCCAGCAGGTAGGCCGCGAGCTGCGGCTCGAAGGCCGGCGCATCGGCGAACAGGTCGATCACCGGCATGCCTGGCGCCAGGCGCGCGCACACCGCCTGCATCTGGCCGACATAGGGCCCGGCACGGCCAAAGTCGGTGAACAGGACGATCACGGCTGGTGGTATTGATGCCAGTGGCGGGCGATGTCGACCCGCCGCGTCACCCACACGTCGTCATGCGCCTTCACGTGGTCCAGGAAGCGGGCGACGCCGGCGGCGCGTGCCGGCTGGCCGACGATGCGCAGGTGCAGGCCGACCGACATCATCTTCGGGCTGCCGGCGCGCCCCTCGGCCAGCAGCATGTCGAAGGCATCGCGGAGATAGACGAAGAAATCGTCGCCATGCGCCACCGCGCCGCGCATGAACTTGGTGTCGTTGTTGGCGAGCGTGTACGGGACGATCAGGTGCGGCTTGCCGCCGACCTCGGTCCAGTACGGCAGGTCGTCATTGTAGGCGTCGGAATCGTAGAGAAACCCGCCTGCCTCGACCAGCAGCCGGCGGGTGTTCACGCTGGGACCGTAGCGGCAGTACCAGCCGAACGGCCGCTCGCCGACCAGTTGTTCGATCGCCGGCACGGTGCGCGCGATGCGGGCGCGCTCCTGGTCCTCGGAAAGCAGCGGGTGCTTCTCCCAGCGCCAGCCGTGCGCGCAGACATCCCAGCCGAGCCGCCTGATCTCCGCCGCCGCGGCGGGATTGCGTTGCAACGCCAGGGCGCAGCCGAAAACCGTCGCCGGCAAGGCACGCTCGTCGAACAGCCGCGCCAGGCGCCAGAAGCCGGCCCGGCTGCCATATTCGAACATCGACTCCGCCGCCAGGTCGCGGCCCGGCACCGGCCCGCCGCCTTCGGTCAGGCCGATCTCCGATTCCGCGTCGCCATCGGGGATAGAGGGCTCCGAGCCCTCCTCGTAGTTCAGCACGAAATTGACCGCGAGCTTGGCCCCGTCCGGCCATTTCGGGTCCGGCGGTCGGCCGCCATAGCCAACGAAGTCGCGCGTCAGATGTTCATTGCCGGCCATCGCCTAGAGCCCGTCGACCCCGGCCTGAGCGCAGTCCTCATCTTCCTGCGCGGTGCCGCCGCCGACGCCGCAGGCGCCGACCAGTTCGCCGTCGATCCTGATCGGCACCGCCCCCTGGCCCAGCGCGATATGCCCGCCCGAGGCGGCAACGATATGGCGCCAGGTCGGGTGGTCGGCGCGCTCGGTCAGATTGCCACTGGGCACGCCGGCGGCCGCCGAGGCCACCGCCTTGCCCTGGCTGCCATAGACGCCGGCCCACATCGCGCCGTCCATGCGCGCGAACGCGACCAGCCGGCCGCCGACATCGCAGACAGCGACGTTGATCTTGATGCCCATCGCCTCGGCTTTGGCGATGGCACCGGCGATGACCTGATTGGCTTGCGTCAGCGTCAACGGCATGGCTGTCCTCCCCTGCGGGCCGGTCGGGCCGGCGGGAGGCATGATAGCCGAAACTGGCGCTAGTGCCGGCGCTGCGGATCCGGACCCGTGTAGCAGTCCACGCGGGCCAGGTTGCGATAGCAGTAAAGCGGCGCGGCCGGCGCGGCCGGCGCCGCCGCCGTTTGCGGCATCATCAACTCGGTCAGGCGCGTCGGACCGCCGACACAGCCGCCGAGCAGCAGCGCCAGATAGACGGGCGGCAGGACCAGGCGGATCCAGCGCAGGCCGTCATTGCCCGCCGTGGCCGCCGCTGGACGGCTAGGCGGCGGCATCGTCGAGCACCCGTTCGGCCGGCAGGTTCACGGTCGCGACGGTGCCGGTGCCGGTCTCGCTGGACATGCGCAGCGTGCCACCGTGCAGTTCGGCCAGCGAGCGCACCAGCGGCAAGCCGAGCCCGGTGCCCTGATGCTGGCGCGCCAGCGAACTGTCGACCTGGCCGAAGGCCGACAAGGCGATCTCCACCTCCGCCTCGCTCATGCCAATGCCGGTGTCGGCGACCACCATCGACAGGCCGCCTTGCGCGGTTCGCTCAATGCGCAGGCTGATCTTGCCGCCCGACGGCGTGAATTTCACCGCGTTCGACAGCAGGTTGATCAGGATTTGCTTCAGGATGCGCTCGTCGGCGAAAACCGGCGGCAAGTCCGCCGGCAAATTCGTCTCCAGCGTCAGGCCGCCGGCCCGGGCCCGCTCGTGCACCAGGTTCAGGCTGGTTTCCGCCAGTTCCGGCAGCGACACCTCGGTCTCGTACAAGTCCTGCTTGCCGGCCTCCAGCTTCGACAGATCGAGCAGGTCGTTGATGATCTGCAGCAGGTGTCGGCCGCTGTCCTGGATATCGCGCACATAGTCGACGTAGCGGTCGTTGCCGAGCGGTCCGAAGAGCTGTTCGCTCAGCACCTCCGCGAAGCCGATGATGGCGTTCAGCGGCGTGCGCAACTCGTGGCTCATGTTGGCCAGGAACTCGCTCTTCGCCCGGTTGGCGAATACCGCCGATTCCTTGCTGTGGCGCAGTTCGTCTTCGACTCGGAGCTGTTCGGTGACGTCGCGCCCGACCGTGAGCAGCAGGTCGCGATCGCCGATCCGGATCGGTTCGCATGACATCGCCAGGTCGAGATGCTCGCCATCGCGGGTCCGCACCCGCGCCACGATCTCCTGCGGCGCGCCGTTCTCGTTGATCCCGGTGAGCAGCCGGTGATGCGTGTTGGCGTCGAGGAACAGCCCGATTTCGCGTTCCTGCCGCCCCACCGCGACATCGCGCTCGTAGCCAAGCTGGCGTACGAAGCTGCGGTTCACATCGACGATGCGGCCGTTGTCCAGGCGGCTCAGCGACATCAGGTCGGGGCAGGCCTGAAACACCGCCGAGAACAGTTTCTCCGACCGTTGCAGCGCCGCCGCGGTCTGCTTGCGATCGGTGATGTCGATCAGCCACGCCATCGAGGCCGGCTGCCCGTTCCAGGTCACCGCGCTGACCCAGCAATCGACCCAGATCTCCGCGCCGTCGACCCGCACCATGCGGAACTCGTAGCTCTCCGGCGGATGCAGGCCGGCGGCGCGCGCCGCCGTGCGCCGCCGGATCATGTCGCGATCGTCGGGATGGGTATGGTCAACCCGGCCGCCGGTGGCGCGCAGTTCGGCCAGCGAGCCGTAGCCCACCAGTGCCGCCAGCGCGTGGTTGATGAACACCACCTGCTCGCCGACCATCACCGTGACCGCCTGCTGCGCGTTCTCCACCAACTGGCGGAATTGAGCCTCGGCGCGCCGCGCCGCCGCGACGTCGTCGCGCGCCAGCGTCAGGGTCACGCCAGCGTCGGCCTCAAGCGTCACGTCCGCCACCGCCGCCACCCAGTCGGCGCCGCGCCGCAAGCGCAGGCCAAGCCGGACCGCCTCGCCGGACTCGCGGACCCAGTCCAGCGTATGCAGCAGGAAGGCGCGTTGGCACGGGTCGACCAGCGCGACGATGACATCGAGGTCGGCGCCATCCGCCAACGCCACCAGCCGCTTCAACGCGGAATCGAACCGCACGGCAACCGGCGCGGCGGTAATGTCAGCGGCGACGGGTTGAGATAGCTGATTCATGAGTAAGCCTCGCGGCCGCGCAACATCACCGTTATCTCGGCCGCTGTCTTACTCTGACACAGAGGCGTTAATCATCCGTGTGCGGCCCGGGGGTGGTTCACCCGGCTTCGGCCGGCAGGTCGATCCGGAAGGCGGTGCCATGCGCGCCGGTGCGGATCAATCTGACGTCGCCGCCATGCGCGCGCGCCAGCTCGCGGGCGATGGCCAGGCCGAGGCCGGTACCGCCGGCGCGCGCCGAGCCCTGGAACGGCTCGAACAGGCGGGCGCGCGCCTTGTCGGGCAAGCCAGGCCCGGTGTCGCGGACTTCGATCTTCACGCCCTCACCGTCGCGGCTCGCCCGGACCGTGAGTTCGCCGCCCTCGGCCATCGCCTGCATCGCGTTGCGGCACAGGTTCAGCAGGACGCGAAATATCTGCTCGCGATCGGCTTCGACCTCGAAGTCCTCGGCCACGTCGTCGGCCCAGGCGACCCGGCCGTCAGCCGGCAGTCCGACCGACAGGCGCACGTCTTCGACCAGCTCGCGCAGGCGGAACCGGCGGCGCTGTGGTGCCGGTTCCTCGGCCTTGCCGTAGGCCAGCGTCTGGGTGCACAGGTCGATGGCGCGGTCGATGCTGGCCAGCAGCGTCGGGGTGACGCGGCGCACCTCCGGATCGGCGCTCGCGCCCAAACGTTCCGACACCAGCTGCGCCGTCGCCAGGATGTTGCGCAGGTCGTGGTTCACCTTGCTCATCGCCGCGCCCAGCGCCGCCAGCCGGTTCTTCTGCCGAAGCGCGCCGCGCAGGTCCTCCTGCATCACCGCCAGTTCGGCCTCGGCCAAACCCAGCTCGTCGGCCCGCGCGCTCGGCCGGATCACGCTGTCATCGGATTCAGGTGCCTTGCGGAAGGTGACCATGGCGCCGGTGATTCGCCGCATCGGCCGCACCAGCAGCGCCTGCAGCGACAGGTAGACCAGGCCGGCGGTTATCAGCGAGATCACGATCGACAGGCTCAGGATGTTGATCGAGTAGTCGACCATGGCCCGGCGCAGCGGGCCCTCCTCCATCACCAGTTCGATCGACTGGTCCGGCTGGTTCGGCACCGCGCCCTGCACCCGGATCATCCGTTCCGGACCGCTCAGCGCGCCAAAAGCATCGACGATCATCGCCGTAGCGGTCAGTTCGCGCAGGTCGAAGCTGGCGTCGACCTTCGGCGGCATGTCGCCCTGCAGCAGCATCAGCCGCCGGTCCGGCAGCTTCAGCACCACCGCGTGCACCCCGGCGCTGCCCAGCAGTTCCGCCTTCAGCGCCTCGTCGACCATGTAGTCGGGGGCCGCCTTCAGCGCCAGCGAGGCCAGGTGTGCCGACGAAATCTTCTCCTCAAGATAGGCCATGCGGAATCGCGCGATCGAGGGCACGTAGATCGCCACCTCGCTCAACATCACGAACACGGCGGTCAGCACCAGCAGCCGCGCCGACAGGCCGGTCAGCGCGGTCGGCAATGCGCGCCGGCGTTCGGAGCGCGGCGTGGCCTCGATGGGCGTTGTCTCGATTTGTTGCACCACGACGGGCGCATTGTGCCAGGAAAGGGCGCCGGATTCAGCCGAATCTGGCCAGGAAGGCGACGATCTTGCGGGTCCGGGCAGAGAACAGGCCGGGCAGGAAATAGCTCCCCGCGGCCCGCTTCCCAGCTTCGGAGCGCGTCGGATAGGGCGCGATGGCGCCGGCCATCTTGGAAATCTTCAATCCCGCCGAGATCGCCAGGGTCCAGGGTTGCAGCAGGTCGCCGGCACCGGTGCCGACGATGGTGCAGCCCAGCACCTTGCCGCCCGGCGACGTGATCACCTTGACGAAACCGTCCGTGTCACGTTCCGCGATGGCGCGGTCGTTCTCGGCGAAGGGCCAGCGCAGCACCCGGATGTCGCCCGCCTCGTTGCGCGCCTGCAGTTCGGTCATGCCGACGTGCGCCAGTTCCGGGTCGGTATAGGTCACCCATGGCAGCGCCGTGTAGTTCACCGTCGCCGGCAAGCGGAACAGCGCCCGGCGGATCACGATGCCCGCGTGATAGCCGGCGACGTGGGTGAATTGCGGCCCGCCGGCGACGTCGCCGACCGCGAAGATCTTCTTGTTCGAGGTGCGCAGGCCGCCGTCGACCACGATGCCGGCACGGTTGGTTTCCACCCCGGCCGCCTCCAGGCCCAGCCCGTCCAGGTTCGGGCGCCGGCCGACCGCCATCAGCAGGTGCGTACCGATAATTTCGCGGGCACCGCCGGAATCCTCCACCGTGACGCGAATGTCGCCGGCCGTGCCGGCGACGCCCGTGACCCTGGTGTAGGGCAGGATGTCCACGCCCTCGCGGCGCAGCCGGTCGATCACCAGCGTGGCCAGTTCCGGATCATCCTTCGGCAGCGGCGTCGCCATCTCGACGACCGTGACCTTCGCGCCCAGCCGCCGGTGCGCCTGCGCCAGCTCCATGCCGATCGGCCCGCCGCCGACCACGATCAGATGGCCGGGGCATTCGGTGAGCTCGAACACGCTCTCGTTGGTCAGGCAGGGCACCTGATCCAGCCCTGGCAGCGGCGGCACGAAGGGGGTCGAGCCGGTGGCGATGACGAAGCGCCGTGCGGTGATGGTGTCGCCGCCGGCCTCGACCCGGTCCGGCCCGACGAAGCGGCCGGCGGCCTGGATCACCTGCACGCCCAGCCCCTCGTAGCGGGCGACCGAGTCGACCGGTGCAATGGCGGCGATGACGCCTTGCACGTGCCGTTGCACGGCGGCGAAGTCGACGCCCGGCGCGCTGGCTGTGAGGCCGTAGCGGGCATCGCCCTCCCACCGGTGCGCCGCCTTGGCCGCCGCCAGCAGCGCCTTGGACGGCACGCAGCCGTAGTTCAGGCAGTCGCCGCCCATCTTGTGTTTTTCGATCAGTACGACCTTGCGGCCGAGCTGGCTGGCGCCGGCGGCGACCGAAAGGCCGCCGGAACCGGCGCCGATCACACAGATATCGACGTTCAGGTCGGCCATCTCGCCTCGCTCACGACGCCGCCCGGCGGCGCCTTATCCATTTGTAGACCACCGGCACCATGGCCAGCGCCGCCAGTCCGCACAAGGCGAGCACGATGTCGACAGTGACGATATTGGCCAGCGACAGCTCCTCGCCGCTGTCCAGCACGCTGCCGAGCCCGGTGCCAACCTGGCAGTAGACCAGGCTGCCCGGGATGATGCCGATGAAGGTCGCGACCACGTAGGTGCGCAACGACACGCCCAGGAAGGCCGGCACCAGGTTGACCACGAAGAACGGGAATAGCGGCACTAGCCGCAACACCAGGAGATAGCTGAAGGCATTCTCGCGGAAGCCGGCCTCCATGCGTTGCAGTGCCGCGCCGGCCTTCTCCCGCAGCGGGTCGCCCAGCGCCGTCTTCGCCGCCAGGAACAGCACCGTGGCGCCGATGGTGGCACCGACCACGGTAAAGAAGCCGCCCAGCAGGGTGCCGAACAGGAAGCCGCCGACGATCGAGATCAGCGAGGCCACCGGCAGCGAGAAGGCGGTCACCACCGCGTAGAGCCCGACATAGATCAGCCCGGCCAGCAATGCCTGCTCGGCGACATAGCCGACCAGCGTCTCGCGATGCTCGCGCAGCGCGTCGAGCCCGACATAGTCGCTGGCGCCGGTGACCTTGAAGGCGACGAAGCCGGCGACCAGCAGCGCCAGCGGCCACAGCCGGCGCCAGTTGAAACCGGTCTTGGCCGGGCCCGGTTGTTCCTGCGTCATCGGCTAGCCCGCACCGCCGGGCGCGTCGTTCAACGCCCAGTCGTAGCGGTAGTCGGCGACGCCGCTCACGCCAGTCAGCATCTTGGCCAGCGGCGGCGCGGCAAACTGCTTCAGGTGGCTGATCACGCCGGCTTCGGAGCCGCCGAAGTCGACCTGGTACCAGTCGTAGATCTTCGACACGACAAGACCGTCGCCCAGGACCTCGGCACCGCGCGGATGGTTGACGTAGGCGCGCGCCGCCGCGTCGAGCTGCCCGTCGAGCCTTTCGGCTTCATAGGCTTCCGCCGCCAGGTTCGGGCAGCCGACCGAAGCGCAGTTGACCGCGTAATGGATGCGCGGGTCGCGCCAGATCGGCCGCAGGATGCGATGCTCGATGTCATCCAGCGACAGGTCCTCCCCGGCCACGGTAACCAGTTTCTTGCCCCAGGGGCTGGAAAACAGGCCGCCGAGGTCGCGGATCGAGTCGAGCGGATAGTTGTCCACGATCAGCCGCACGGTGACCGCGTTGTAGAGATTGATCCACAATGCCATCTGCTGCGGCCGGTCGAGCCCGTCGATGTCGGTCGCCGCCAGCATCTGGATATAGCCGTCCAGCGCGGCCTGCGCCGCGGCATCGACCGCGCCATAGTCGACCAGGTTCACCCCGTCCACCGGCCGCACATACGTCGCCAGGAACGCGTTCCAGGCGCCGTGGTCGACACTGGCGGCGCTGCCGGCGGTGAATTTTTCCCACCGCGGCCACAATTCCGCGGCGGGCGCGGCCAGCGCGGGAACGGCGGCGGTCAACAGGAAGAACGCGAGCCCGAGAGGGCGAAACAACATGACAACGGCCTCGATTGGCACCGGATCGGCGCCCGTCTTACGTAAACCGAGCCGCCGATGCGCGAAAGCGGCATTGACGGGTTTGTGATGGTCGCGGCCAGGTTATGCCGGCGTGCGTTGACTTGACCCGGCCGCAGCGCTTATACAGCGCCCCGGCCCAAGGCCCGGCCCAGAAGGGCCGTCCACACTATCGCGACGGAGCAGCTCCGGTGAAACGGACCTATCAGCCCAGCAAGCTGGTGCGCAAGCGGCGCCACGGATTTCGCAGCCGCATGGCCACGGTCGGCGGACGGCGGGTGGTGCGCGACCGGCGCGCCAAGGGGCGCAAGCGCCTGTCGGCGTAACCATGGAAGCGGCCCTGGGGCGGCTGAAACGCCGACCCGAGTTCCTCAGCGTGGCCGCGGCGGGACGCAAATGGGCGACACCCGGCATGATCGTGCAGCAGAGCCGACGCCGGCCGGACTCGGCCGTGTCTTCCGAATCCGTGCGTTACGGCCTGACCGCCTCGAAACGCGTCGGCAACGCGGTGGCGCGCAATCGTGCCCGGCGCCGGCTGCGCGCGCTGGCCGCCGAACTGCTGCCGGCACAGGGTCAGCCGGGCTTCGACTATGTGCTGATCGCGCGGGCGGCGACGCTGGCGCGTGGCTTTCCCGACCTGCGGCGCGACCTGGACCAGGCGCTGACCAAGCTGGCACGGCGGGCGTGAGCCGGTGAGCGCTGGCATGCGACCATTTGCCCGCGCTCTTTGGTGGCTGATCCGCGGCTACCAGCTTACCTTTTCGGCGCTGTGGCCCGGGACCTGCCGGTTCGAGCCGAGCTGTTCGCACTATGCGCAAGACGCGGTGGCCGAGCATGGCGCCTTGCGCGGCGCCGGCCTGACCTTGCGGCGCGTCGCGCGCTGTCACCCCTGGGGCGGCTGCGGCCATGACCCGGTACCGCCGGCGCGCCCGGCGGCGATGAGGATGGACGCCTGATGTCCGATCAACGCAACCTGATCGCCGCCATCGCGGTGTCGCTGGCGATCCTGTTCGGCTTCCAGTTCGTGGGACCGAAGCTGTTTCCGCAATATTTCCCCGACGCCGAACCGGCGCAGACGACGACGACCGGCGCGACCGGCACCGATGCCGGCACCCCGGCGCCGACGCCGGGCGTCACCCCGAGCCCCGGAACCACCGCCGGCGCGGCCCCGGCCGGCGCCGTAATGATCCCGGGCACGCCGCAGGACGCGGAGAGGATGCGTCAGGCGGCGGTCGCCGGCGGCCGGGTGACCATCGAAAGCCCGCGCCTGATCGGGTCCATCGCGCTCACCGGCGGCCATGTCGACGACCTCACGCTGACCGACTACAAACTGACCCTGAAGCCGGACAGCCCGAAGATCCACCTGCTCTCCCCGGTGGGGTCGCCAGCGCCCTATTACGCCACCTTCGGCTGGTCCGCCGACGGCGAGGGCGTGGCCGTGCCGACGCCGCAGACCGTGTGGCAGGCGTCGGGCGACACGTTGGCCCCCGACCGCCCGGTCACCCTGACCTGGGACAACGGCGCCGGGCTGGCCTTCGAACGCAGGTTCGCGCTCGACCGCGACTACATGATCACCGTCACCCAGACGATCAAGAACAACGGCACGGCCGCGCTCGGCCTGCACGCCTACGGTCTGGTACGGCGCATCGACACGCCGCAGACCACCGGCTTCTACATCCTGCACGAAGGCCCCATCGGCGTACTCAACGACGCGCTGAAGGAGATCGACTACGACGACCTGCAGGACGAGGGCGCGATCACCGCGACCACCGGCAAGGGCTGGATCGGCATCACCGACAAGTACTGGCTGGCCGCCCTGGCGCCGGCCGATGAAGGCTTCACCGCCACCTTCCGGCACTGGCGCGAGGCCAACCGCGACCGTTATCAGGTCGACGTGCTGCACGGCGTCGGCCAGGTCCAGCCCGGCGCCGCCGCCAGCGTCACCACCCGCCTGTTCGCCGGCGCCAAGGAAGTCCAGCTCCTCGACCGCTACGAGGAGACCTTCGGCATTCCGCTGTTCGATCGCGCGGTCGACTTCGGCTGGTTCTACTTTCTGACCAAGCCGTTCTTCTACGTGCTCGATTTCTTCTACAACCTGATCGGCAATTTCGGCCTGGCCATCATGCTGCTCACGGTGTGCGTGAAGCTGATCTTCTTCCCGCTCGCCAACAAGTCCTACAAGGCGATGAGCAAGATGAAGGCGCTGCAGCCGGAGATGGTGAAGCTGCGCGAGCGGTTCGGCGAAGACCGCCAGAAGCTGAACCAGGAGATGATGGGCCTGTACAAGAAGGAGAAGGTGAATCCGGCCGCCGGCTGCCTGCCGATCTTGATCCAGATCCCGGTCTTCTTCGCCCTTTACAAAGTCCTGTTCGTGTCCATCGAGATGCGACACGCGCCGTTCTACGGCTGGATCAAGGACCTGTCGGCGCCCGACCCGACCACGGTGTGGAACCTGTTCGGCCTGATCCCGTTTGACGCGGCAGCCTACCTGCCCGACTTCCTGATGATCGGCGTATGGCCGATCCTGATGGGCGTCTCGATGTTCCTGCAACAGAAGCTGAACCCGGCGCCGGCCGACCCGGTCCAGGCCAAGGTGTTCATGTTCATGCCGATCTTCTTCACCTTCCTGCTCGGCACCTTCGCCGCCGGGCTGGTGATCTACTGGACCTGGAACAACCTGCTGTCGATCGCGCAACAATACGTGATCATGCGCCGCATGGGCGTGCCGACCGGGTTGAGCCTGAAGCGCAGCTCCTGACCGACGCACCGCAGCACGACGACGCGCCGAACCAGGCCGACCGGCTCGACCCGGAGGCCGGCCGCGTGCTGTTCGCGCAGGCCTGCGACTTCGTCACCGCGGCGATGGAGGCCAGCCAGCTCCCGGCCGCGACCCTGCCCGAGATCGCCTTCGCCGGCCGCTCCAATGTCGGCAAGTCGAGCCTGGTGAACGCGCTGACCGGCCGCAAGACGCTGGCGCGGACCTCAAACACGCCGGGCCGCACGCAGCAGATCAACTTCTTCGACCTGGGCGGGCGGCTGCTGCTGGTCGACCTGCCGGGCTACGGCTACGCGCGCGCCGCCAAGCGCGACATCGAGCGCTGGAACCGGCTGATCCACGACTACCTGCGCGGGCGTCAGGCGCTGCGCCGGGTGCTGGTGCTGGTCGACGCCCGCCACGGCCTGAAGCCGGCCGACGAGGCGGTCATGACCGAGCTCGACGAGGCCGCCGTGAGCTTCCAGGTGGTGCTGACCAAGGCCGACAAGCCGGCCGCGCCGGAACTGGAGAAGGTCGCCGCCAAGGTCGCGCAGGCCGCCGCCCGCCACCCCGCCGCGCACCCCGAGCTGGCGATCACCAGCGCGCGCGAGGGCAGCGGCCTTTCCGAATTGCGCGCCGCCCTGGCACACTTGCTGGCGACGTAGCGGGAGAGCGCGATGAGCGAGCGGATACTGGTCGCCGGCGGGGGCATTGGCGGTCTCACCGCCGCCATCGGCCTGGCCCGGACGGGGCTCGACGTCCTGGTGCTGGAGAAGGCGCCGGCGCTGGGCGAGATCGGCGCCGGCATCCAGCTCGGCCCCAACGCGTTCCACGCCTTCGATTATCTCGGCGTCGGCGAGGCGGCGCGCGACATGGCGGTCTATGTCGACTACCTGCGCCTGATGGACGCGCTGAGCGCCGAGGAGATCACCCATATTGACCTCGGCGACGGCTTCCGGTCCCGCTTCGGCAACCCCTACGCCGTGGTGCACCGCGGCGACCTGCACGGCGTGTTCCTGCGGGCCTGCGAGTCCGAGGCACGCATCGAGCTGCGCACCAGCGCCGAGGTCGTCGGCTACGAACAGGACGGCACGACGGTCACCGCCCGGCTGGCCGACGGCGACACGGTGACCGGCGCGGCGCTGATCGGCGCCGACGGCCTGTGGTCGAACATCCGCAAGCAGGTGGTCGGCGACGGCCCGCCGAGGGTCTCCGGCCACACGACATATCGCTCGGTGATCCCGACCGAGCAGATGCCGGAAGACCTGCGCTGGAACGCTGCCACGTTGTGGGCCGGCCCGAAGTGCCACATCGTCCATTACCCGCTGTCGGGCTGGAAGCTGTTCAACCTGGTGGTGACCTACCACAACGACGCGCCGGAACCGGTCGCCGGCCAGCCGGTGAGCCGCGAGGAGGTGCTGCGCGGCTTCGAGCATATCCACCCGAAGGCGCGCCAGATCATCGGCCACGGCAAGGACTGGCGGCTGTGGGTGCTGTGCGACCGCGAGCCGACCCAGCGGTGGGTCGACGGCCGGGTCGCGCTGCTCGGCGACGCGGCGCACCCGATGCTGCAATACATGGCCCAGGGCGCGTGCATGGCGATGGAGGATTCTGTCTGCCTGTCGCACATGATGGCGGCCCACGATGGCGTCATCGCGGCGGCGCTGCCGGCCTACGCCGAGGCGCGGCTGCTGCGAACCGCGCGGGTCCAGCTCACCTCGCGGGCGATGGGCGACCATGTCTACCATCCCGATGGCGCCCACGCCGAGCTGCGCAACGCCATCATGCGCGCGAAGAACTCCGAACAGTGGTACGACACCCTGGCCTGGCTCTACGGCGACACCGGCCTGGGCGTGCCATCGCCGGCCTGATCCGGCGCCGGCACCATCGATCACGGATCGTTTACCGAGGTTAACGAAGCATTTACGAAGGTTGCACTATAGTCCGATATGGTCGACGTCGTAGTCGGGGGACAGTTGCGCGATGACCGGCAGTGACCTGCCCATTCTTGTCGTCTTGACGCTGGTAACCGCGTACTTCCTGTACAAGCGGCACCCGATGATGTTCCGCGACCGCGGCTACACGCTGATCGGCATCGGCCTGGTTTTCCTGACGCTTACCATGCTGGCCGACTGGCTGCTGTTCGGTATCGACCACGTCTTGCCGGTCGAGTTCGACCCCGAGATCTCCACCACGATCATAGCGTATGTAGGCTACGTGCCCGGACTGCTGGCGATCGGTGCCGGCCTTGCCCTGCTGCTGCCGCGGATCGACCGGCTGGCGGACGAGATCGCGGCGCGGCGGCACGCGGAAGCGGCCGCCGAGCAACGTGCCCGCGACCTCCAGATCGCGAAACACCAGGCCGAGACCGCGAACGCCGCCAAGAGCAAGTTCCTGGCCTCGATGAGCCACGAATTGCGCACGCCGCTGAACGCCATCATCGGCTTCGCCGAGGTCATGCGCGAGCAGTCGTTCGGCCCGCTCGGCCATGCGCGCTACCACGGTTATGCCGGCGACATCGAACACAGCGGCCGCCACCTGCTGGCGATCATCAACGACATCCTGGACATGTCCAAGATCGAGGCCGGCGCCGAACGGCTGAACGACGACGTGGTCGAACTCGGCCTCGTCATCGACACCGCCACCCGGCTGGTCGCGGCCGAATATCACCGGCTCGGCATCGAGTTGCACGTCGACCGCCACCTGGCCAGCTGCGACGTCAAGCTCGACCAGGTCAAGGTCGCACGGGTGCTGATCAACCTGCTGAGCAATGCCATGAAGTTCACCGAGGCCGGCGGCGACGTCAGTCTGCGGACCCGCCTGACCGCCGACGGCACGCTTGAACTGTCGGTCGCCGATACCGGCATCGGCATGTCGCGCGACGAGATCGACACCGCGCTGACGCCGTTCGGGCAGGCCAGCGCGATCGTCGGCCGCAACCACGACGGCACCGGGCTGGGTCTGCCGATCGCCAAGGCGTTGATCGAGTTGCACGGGGGCCACTTCGCCATAGCCAGCACCCCCGGCACCGGCACGACGGTAACCTTCACCATGCCCGCCGAGCGCGTGATACAGAGTACGACCCCGGCCTACATGGCCGCCGGCGAGGATTGAATCCGCCGAAACGGGCGCTATGCCGCCAGCTTCAGCTTCTCGACCTCGGCGCGCATCTCGTCTTCGCTGAGCGGGTAGTCGACGCCGTCGCGGGCGTTCAGCATGCGGCCCGGCGACAGCCGCGCGATCTTCGACTGTACCCTCAGCGCGGTCCGCATGGCATAGCCGGCCTGCCAGACCAGCGCGGTCACCACCTGGCCGCTGCCCGAGGCCAGCGCCTTGCGCACGGCGGCGCCGGTCAGCGCCGTCGCCAGCGTCAGCGCGGCGACCACGAAGGCACGATTGCCGGCCTCGATGGCCTCGCACAGGGCCTCGTCGTCCAGGTTGCCGGCCTCGAACATGCGCTGCGCCCGCAACAGTTCCTCGCCCTCGCCAGGTTCTTCCGACTTGATGCGTTCGCGCACCGCCTGGGCCAGCATGTCGGCGGTGTCTTCGTCCAGGTCGTTGCGCTCCGCCAGGATGCCGACCAGCGACACCGCGACGAATGTGGCGATCCGGCGCACCGCGCGCACCGACAGTTCCGGCCGCAGCACCAGCGGCTCGTGCCAGTTCTCCACTTCCTGGGCGTTGTCGATGATCTGGTCCAGCGTATCCTCGCGGATCTGCGCGCTCTTGTTGGCCAGCAGGTCGGCGACCGCGGCGACGTCGTAGGTCGCCACCACCGCCTCCGCCACATCCGACGACACCTCTTCGCGCCGCGCGATGGCGGCCAGCGCCTCGCGCGCGGTACCGGCGGCGATCACCTCGATCAGGTCGGCATCCGACAGCAGCGGCGAGTATTCCAGAATCGGCGCGGAGACGATCGCCTCGATGTCATGGGCGAGTTCGCGCACCACCTTCAACGGCACCTCGCGGCGCTGTTTCAGCTCCTCCGACAGGATCGCGCGCACCCGGGGCAGCTGGTCGTGCGCCAGCATTTCCAGGGTCTCGACGGTGAGCTCGCGCACCCGGTCCTGCTCTTCCGCCGCCATATCCGGTACCAGCCGGGCGATCTTCAGCGCCAGGTCGCAGCGCACCTCCTCGTCGACATCCTTGGCCAGGACCAGGTCGGCCTGCACCGGCGTGGCGGCATTGCCGGCCAGCGCCCGGCGCACCTCCGGTGCCGCGTCGTCGGTCATGTAGTAGAGGATCTCCGGGCGTACGTCGGTGCGCTCCGCCAGCGCGCGGCGCATCGCCGGGTCGGCGCTCTGCACCAGTTGCTTCTGCTCGTCATAGCTCAGCATCGGAAGTGCGCTCGGCGCCAGAGCCCGCGACAACAGCCGTTTCATCATGATCCGTCTCGCCCATCGCTGTTCGCCGGCGACTCGGCGACGACGATGCCGCCCTTTCCAGCCTTCTTCGCCACGTACATTGCTTCATCGGCCGCCGACAGCAGCCCGTCGACCGAGACGTCGGCGCCGCTGGCGGCGACGATGCCGATGGACATGCCGAACGGCCGTTCCGCCACCCCGGTCAATTCACCGAGCGGTCGGGCACGTTCCTGCAGCCGTCGCGCGATCGCTTCCGCACCTTCGGCATCGACCTCCTCCAGCCAGACGACGAACTCGTCGCCGCCCAGGCGCGCGGCAATGTCGCCGATGCGGCACTGCGCCCGCAGCAGGTCGGCGACCTGGCAAAGCGCATCATCGCCGGCGGCGTGACCGCGCAGGTCGTTGATCAGCTTGAAGTTGTCGAGGTCGCAGAACAGCACCGCGCCACCGCGGCGCGTGCGCGCCAGGTGCCGTAGCCGCTGTTCGACCAGCTCCAGGAAGGCGCGTCGGTTCGGTAGGCCGGTGAGGTCGTCGGTGCGCGACAGCCGGCGCAACTCGTCCAGGTGTTCCGCCTGCGTGATCGCCACCGCCACGGATGGCGCCACCGCCGCCAGAAGCTGGCGGTCGTGCGACTGCCACGCTGGCTCGCCGGTGCCGCGGGCGACGCACAGCACGCCACGCGCGGTGCCGTGCTCGACGCAGGCCGCGGCCAGCAGCCGCCGGCCGCCACCGGCGAAGGCCAGTACCTTTTCACCGGCAAGATCGCGGAAGCGGCGCGCCAGCCGCGCCACCGTGGCCGCGCCCAGCGCCGCGCCGCCGGTGCTCGCCGCGACCGTGCCGTCGCCGCTGTCGTCCAGCGTCACCAGCCAGCCGTGCCGGGCCCCCAGGGTCTCGGCGGTGGAACTCACCGCGGCGCCCAGCATGGCGGCGGGTTCGACCTCGTTTCGGATGCTGTCGACCACCGCCTCCGACAGCCGCTCGCGCTCGTGCGCCAGGTGCAGCTCCGCCTCCTGGGCCCGCAGAGCGGTCACGTCGCGGCAGACCCCGCGATGGCCCTTCAACTCGCCCTCGCGGCTGCGCACCGGTGTCGCCGAAGCCAGGAAGCAGGCGGCACTGCCGTCGGCCCGGCGCAGCCACAGTTCCACGTCCTCAACCGCCGCCGCGCAGGTGAACGGCAGCGGTTCCGACGCCGCATGATCGGGATGCAACAACGACGCCGCCGGCTCGCCGTCGAGCTGCTCGATGTCGTAGCCCAGCGCCGCCGGCCGGCTGACGAAGCTGAACACGCCGGCCGGGTCGGTCTCCCAGGCGAAGTCGCTGGAGCACGCGACCAGATCCTTGAACATCTGCCGCGACAGGATCAGCGCGTTGGTCAGGCGCATGTCGGCGGTGGCATCGCGGCCCAGCAGCAACGTGCCGCGCCCGCCGGCGGCGGCCACGCAGGCGATGTCATAGACCCGCTCCTCGCCGCCCAGCATCATGTGGACGCGGGTCTGTTCCGCATTGCCGGTGGCGGCGACGCGCGCGGCAATGGCGCGCAGGCTCATGCCGGCGACCGAGGCGAGCTGCGACCGCCAGCCCTCGGCCATCGCGTTCTGCTCCGCGACACAACCGGCGCGATCCAGCCGCAGGGCCGGTCCGGGATAGTCGCGCACCAGCGCATCGCCGGCGGCAACCGGTTCGGTCCGGCCAGCGACAGCGGATTTGGGGTCGATCAGGGCAGCCATGCACCCGCCTTCGGTTTCCGTCCCGAAGGCTAGGCGTCAGGCCTTAACAGAGCATGAAATCCGTGTTCGAAAGCCCGGAAATCAGGCGTCTGAAATGCATATCGGAGGATGTGCCACAACGTTCGGGCGCCCAGCAGCGGCGCCGGCAAGCCTTGTCAGACCGGCAGCGGCCGGCGCATAAGGCGGCCATGGCGACACTGGACATCGATACCGTCGAGACCTGGATCTTCGACCTCGACAACACGCTCTACCCGGCGACCTACAACGTCTTCGGCCAGGTCGACCGTCGCATGGGCGAGTTCGTCTCGAACTATCTCGGTGTCGACTACGACGCCGCCAAGAGCGTGCAGAAGCACCTGTTCCGCAAGTACGGCACCACCTTGCGCGGCCTGATGCTGGAACACGGCATGGACCCGGGACCGTTCCTGAACTACGTGCACCAGCTCGACCTCGGCCTGATCCCGCGTCACGACCGGCTGAACGACGCGTTGCACCGGCTGCCGGGACGCAAGCTGATCTTCACCAACGGCACCGCCGACTATGCCGGCCGCGTGGTCGGCCAGCTCGGCCTTGACGACCATTTCGAGGCCGTGCACGACATCATCGCCTGCGCCTACCTACCCAAGCCGGATCGTTCCGGATACGACCTGATGTGCCACCGCTACGGCATCGAGCCGACCACCGCGGTGATGGTGGAGGATATCGCCAAGAACCTGGTGCCGGCGGCCGCGCTCGGCATGACCACGGTCTGGGTCCCGGCCAATACCGAATGGTCGTCGGAAGGCGTCGGCGAGCACATCCACCACGTCGCCCCCGACCTCGCCGAATTCCTGGAACAGGCGCTGGCGGCGCGAGCTGGCGCCGACCGAGCCTGAAACCCCCTAATCCCGGTCCGGGAACGGGTTGGTGCGGACCAGCCAGATGCTCTCGATGTCGAGCACCGAGCGACCGTCCTGGTTGACGAAGGCACAGACCATCTGCAGCACGCCGCGCCCGGCCTCCGGACTGGGTCGCTTGGCCTTTACCGTGGCCTGCACGCGCAACACGTCGCTGGCATAGACCGCCAGCACGAACTTCATCTGGAACGCCACTTCGCTGGGCAGGAAGTGCATCCGCGCCCAGATCGGGCCCAGGCTCTTGGCCGCCAGCGAATGCGTGTAGGAGCCGGCGGCGATGATGTCGCGAAAGCCCAGCGCCCGGGCCGCGGACCCGTCTATGTGCATCAGTTGTGGATCGTAGGCGCGCGCGAAGTCCAGCATCGCGGCGCGGTCGACGCGCACGGCAGCACCCTCGAAGGTCTGGCCGATGCGGAGATCCTCGAAATAGAGCTTCGCCGCCTGCTGCATCTGCCTCGTCCCCGGCCGAGTCGGGCGCAGTCTGCCTGTTCCCGGCCCGCGCCGCCAGCGCCGACACGCAGCGGCGACGCGCCTTGCTATGATCGCCGCGGACGCTCGCGGGCGGACACCGGAGACGCCGCATGCTGATGATCGCGTTGATGGCCGCAATCGGCCTTGTCGCCTACCTGCCGCAGTTCGTCTGGGGTCCGCGCCGCGACTGGCGCATGCCGATGCGCCACGGCATGGCGGCGGTCTTCCTGTACACCGGCAGCGACCATTTCCTCAGCCTGCACGAGCGCTACGTACCGATGATACCGCCCTATCTCGCTGACTGGGCGGTCGAACTGGTGCTGATCTCCGGCGCGCTGGAGCTTGCCGGCGCGCTCGGCCTGCTGCTGCCGCTCGTCGTCTGGCGCCGGCTCGGGTGGCCCAACCTGCGGCCTGTCGCCGGGGTCGGGCTGGCAATGCTGCTGTCGGTGATGGTGATCGCCAACAGCCATGTCGCCGCCGCCGGCGGTTCGATCCCGGGCCTGCCCGATAGCACGCTCTACTACGCCACCCGGCCGCTGTTCCAGCCATTCATCGTGCTGTGGGCGCTGGTCTGCTCCGGCGCGGTGATGCCGCCGCGCGCCGCCGACGCCAGCCGTTGACAGCCGGCCGCCGCCGGCTAAGGTGCGCCGGCCAATTCTTCAAGGAGTGCCGCCATGGCCGACAGCGCGCTGCAAGCCGCCATCGAGGACGCGTGGGACAAGCGCGACAGCATCGATTCCAGCACCCAGGGCGCGCCGCGCGAGGCCGTCGACGAGGCGCTCGACGCGATGGACAGCGGCAAGCTGCGCGTCGCCGAGAAGACCGGTGGCGACTGGCACGTCAACCAGTGGCTGAAGCAGGCGGTGCTGCTGTCCTTCCGGCTGAACGACATGGCCCGGATCGCCGGCGCGCCGGGCGAGAACACCAACTGGTGGGACAAGGTGCCGTCGAAGTTCGCGGGCTGGGGCGACAACCGTTTCCGCGACGCCGGCTTCCGCGCCGTGCCGGGCGCGGTGGTGCGCCGCTCGGCCTACCTCGCCAAGGGCGTGGTGGTGATGCCGAGCTTCGTGCACCTGGGCGACTATGTCGACGAGAACACCATGGTCGACACCTGGGCCACGGTCGGCAGCTGTGCCCAGATCGGCAAGAACTGCCACATCTCCGGCGGCGCCGGCATCGGCGGCGTGCTGGAACCGCTGCAGGCCAACCCGGTGATCATCGAGGACGACTGCTTCGTCGGCGCCCGCTCCGAGGTCGCCGAGGGCGTGATCGTGGAGCAGGGCTCGGTGCTGTCGATGGGCGTGTTCCTGGGCGCCTCGACCCCGATCGTCGACCGCGGGACGGGCGAAGTCGTGCGAGGCCGCGTACCGGCCTATTCGGTGGTGGTGCCCGGCGCGCTGCCCGGCAAGCCGCTGCCCGATGGCGCGCTCGGCCCGTCGCTCTACTGCGCCGTGATCGTCAAGCGCGTCGACGCCCAGACCCGCTCCAAGACCTCGATCAACGAGCTGCTGCGGATCTAGCGCCGGCGCGCGCCTAACCCTTCGGGCCGAAGATCCGGCGCGGGCGGCGGCGCCGGAAGATCAGGGCGATGACGATGCCGATCGCCCCGGTCACCAGCCACGCCGGCGCCTGCAGCACGGCGATCATCACCGGATCCCACGCCGCCGGGTGCAGGTAGCGCTGCACCAGCGCCTGCACCAGGTTCAGACTGGGCGGATGGATGTCGAACCAGAGCTGGCCCAGCGCCAGCGGGTCCCAGGCTGCGGCCTCCAGGCTGCGGACGAACTCGGCGCCCGCCGCCAGGCAGGCCAGCGCCAGGAACAGAAGGCCGAGCAGTCGGCCGATCCACATGCGATCCCCGCTGGCCGCCGACGAATCAGACCGTCACAGTGCCGACTTGCGGCAGCGGAATCAACGCGCCAGCGCCCGGTTGAGACCGGCCGCGCATCTGCTATAAGGTGCGCCGCCCGCGGAGGGATGGCCGAGTGGTCGAAGGCGCACGCCTGGAAAGTGTGTAAGCGGTGATGAGCCGCTTCGTGGGTTCGAATCCCACTCCCTCCGCCATTCCCTACCAACCGCAATATGCCGACGCATCGGCGGCGGCGAAGGCCTCGCGCCGTCAGCGGCGACAGACGTGGTGGTCGCGGCTCTTGGCGGCAGTCAGGACGAGAATTGATGCCGCACCGCCAGCTAGAGGCACATCGACCGACTGGACCGAGCGTCGCTCCGGCGGACTGACGCCGTTTACTGTCGACGATTGCCAATGTTCAAGACCTTCAGCGCAAACCGAAGAATATCGGGTTCTACAACTCTAAGGACCGCAACGAGGGAAATAGCCAAGACAAGTATTGAAATCAACAGCGCGACTATGTGATCAGACACATGAAAATCAGACAGCAACGTGTTCGTCACGTAGCCTACGGAAAAGATGAAGATACCACAAAACAGGCCTGGCCAAAGTGCGCTCGGCAAGTCGCGAATTAATATCACGCCATTGCGATTCGCCGCATGAATACTGAAGACTGACGCGATGATCGCAACGCCCAATTGACCAATAGCCACCGCGTTGATCGATATGGAGGCCGTCGCGAATAGTACAGGTAACCGACAAACGAATGTAAACAGATGTATCTTGAAGACATCACGCGTGCGGCCGATCCCGTTCAAGATCGGGTTTATGATTGTAAACTGTCCAGTGATTGCAGACGCTATGCAAAACCAGGTAGCGGGCAACACGGCCTCGCCCCACTGATCTCCGTAAATACCAAGAATCAGATTGTCGGACTGACTCGCCATGCCCGCAAGAATGGGCACAAAGACACAACCAAAGTACCGCATGCGACGGACTGCAGAGTTACGCAGATTCTCTCCTGCTCTTACTTCATGGGCTACCACTGGACTGATAATCGCCAGAACCGGCGGCATCATATGTCGCCAGACCAGCCGCGGCAAAGTTGCGGCTCGCTCTAGAAGTGCCGCATCTGCGAGGCTCAGGGTCTTTCCGACGACCAGTTCATTGATCCGAGCGTTAACTTCTGCAAGAGCACTCGAAAGAATTACCCAGCTCGTAATATCCCAGACTTCTTTCCAGCCGCGAAAGAAACGGGGCCACACCCACATCTCTCTTGGACCAAGAATAGAGAATGCAACGAGCCCGATAATGGAATTACACAATGCGCCCCACGCCAGCGCCATGGCCCCAAACCCATTGAGTGCCAGCGTCACAGCTACGGTACTGGAAACCGCAGTGGCGCTCAAACCCGCCAGCGTCAGGCGGCCAAAGCTAAGTTCCCGCGATAAAAGAGACGAGGCTACGGTTTGAGGTGGCAACAAGAAGAATCCAATGGAGATCAGATACAGTACGTTTTCTATCTTCTCGGACTGATAGAGGTCTGCTACATATGGAGCCGCAGCAATTACAGCTAGGCCCAGGATGAAGCTGAACGTTATTGATAGACCGAAGCTGCAGGCAATATGCTTGGTCTCCAGGTCGCGAAGCTGTACCAGGTAAACGCCTATGCTGCCGGACCGTAGTACAGTCGCAACGCCAACGGCTGCCATCGCGACCGAGAATATGCCAATTTCGCCTGGAGACAACGTTCGCGCGACGACGACGCTCGCGGCAAACTGAATGAGAAACTGGAGGACGTTTCGGATGGCCGTAATGCGAATAAGAATCGATGTTTCCACTTAGCGCACTCCGCACGCGACTTCCAGAATATAGCCGCAAGACCAGTTTCAACTCAAACCACAGTCATCTTATTAGTTTGGGTCGCCATGACAATCTTGTCACGCAGCACGCTGAAAACCCCATCTTCACTCATACTAAACACCTTGACTATTCGACTCTGACTTGGATCATTTTATCACATAACCGTACTGTTACCTTAAGAATCTACGAAGTGCAGCTCCCGTTGGCCTCGATGCGCCGCGGAGACATCGTAGCTGAAGTTGGAACGATTTACGCGTAGGCCCCTCGACTGGGTCAAACGCCTGCGGAACCTCTGCGCCATGACTGTAGTGTCGACGCATCCAGTTGTGTGCTTCGATCGTATAAGTCATGAAGCGTCCAGGGTGCGTGAGCTTGGTGACGCAGCTCTCGATATAATTGCGCGCCTTGTAGATCTGCTTGTCGGCCGCAATCCGGGTCTCCCATCTCCAAGAACAGGGCATCGGCGCAGCACGTGGGTAGCGAGGTCCATCTTCGCGAGCCTACTCACCGCGGAATCGCATCAGAGCCTGGACGCACGCCGAACGCCAGCGGCCGCCTTCCGTGACAACCGACCAGGGTGATAAAAAGCATCTGGTAGCCCATGTCGGGGTTGGCGGCGTGGTGCTCGAACACGGCCTGCCGTACACCGCTTTTGCTCACCGGATGGAGCGGATGCGCGCCTTCCTCCACTCGCCGAAGCACTCGGACGAATCGTGGCAGCGAGCACCAGCGCCCAAAACAAACCGTTCACAGGCTGCCGGCCTACGCCGCCCGAACGCCCCGGTCCGCCAACCTCGCCGGCTCACTCAATGCCCCCGGTCCTTCATCCTGCCGTCGCCATCAAGGACGCGATTTAGTGCCGAGCAGGGCTGCCGAGCGACCAAAAGAAGTGGCGTCGACGATGAGCGACGAGAACGTTGCTGGTAGAACCGCGCGAACGATTACACGCAAGAATCTATGCGGCAGTGCTCAAAAACAGAACCGACCATGACAAGCCGTACGCTTAAGACGCATCGCGATCCGCGCGTCACACTTTTATACCGTCGAGGTTACGCCATGCGAGTTCCTTTATGGCACCCAACTTGCGGTTTATCAGCACCTGAATAGAATCGAGATCCGACAATGTACGACTAACTAGTTCAGGGATTGTGCTTTCATCCCAATGTTCTTGCGGGTTGATGACAAGGTGTCGCAGGTCGAAATAGTCGAACAGTCCTTAAAACTTTCCTTGGTATGACAATCCTAACGTCGGCACACCCTGTGAGAGGCCCGCTATCGCTAGATGCATTCTTCCGCTTACCAGTAGATCCAACTTCGCCGCCAAGCCCTTGATGTCGGCTTCGTCGAACTCGGGCTGCAACAGGTGCACTCGCTGCCGAAGCTCCGCTGGTAGTCGATTACTGATGCTGCTCAATAGGCTGACGTCCGAGATGTCCCCCCTGACATCATGAGGAAGAAAAACACACGCCAGTGCAGGGTTCTCGGCGAGAACTGTGTGAACGGACTCGACATAGCGATCAAGTAGATCGACTCCGAGGCTCTTCTCTATCAACGGGTTGGCATTGAAGCCAATTACCCTGAACCCCCGTTTTCTCTGTCGCTGGACCCAGGTAGCAGCCTCGAGCGCTGTCGGAGACCGCACATTCCCTTTACAGTAGAATGCTAGGTCCGCAACAAGACGCGCCTTTCGCCGAGCTGCTTCTTCGAAGCGCTGAAGCGAAAGGGTGTCACGACAACAGCAATCAACATTCTTGTTCAGCAACCGTAATGCCTCGACCGCCCTGTCACTTGGCATGGAACTAAAACTGAATCCAAGAATAGAGGCCGACGTTCCGGCGCGAATGGCAGTGTTACAGACTTCGACAATTCGCTCAACCAAAAGTGCTGAGTAGAAACCGTCCATAACGTCGGCGCCGAGCACTGTGAGATGACGACAGCGCCGCAGATTTTGAATAAAGGCAATCCTCGACGATGTATCTTCTAAAGAGAAAGAAAGGGAGGTAGAACCCTCATCGTCCGACTTTAACGGCTTCATATCGGAGAAATTACATTGACGTACTTTGAAACCCGGAAAACGCTCCGAGCAAATCTGTTTTAAGCCAGCGTACATCGCCTCATCGCCCATACTCCCAACCGTTGCAGGAGGAATGACGAAAATGTCTCCATTCCGCGAAATCAGTTTCTCGATCTTTGCGGCCGTGAAGGCACCAGAAAGCACCAGCTCATTGACAAATGTCACAAATTTCTCCTGTCTGTCTGGAGCTTCATCGGAATCTCCTCAACAACTGTGGTCGGATGAACCGTCGCGTGGCAAGCGGTGCGATCAGTGATTCACATCACTCTCGACAGTATGGAGAGAGCGGTCCGAGGCACCGAACCCTTTTGACCTTTGTTCTGGCGGATGAGGAAGCTCTTCTCTCCGGCAAGGGCAACGGACCTTCGAATGCGACAACATTCATTCTACGCCCACGAGTTTTCTATATTCTCCTCTTGTGGCGGCAAGGGTGTACTTTTCTTTAACCGTTCGACGCCCTGCTTCAGCAATGCTGCGGCGCAGTGAGTTCGCCTCCAATAGCCGGACACAGGCCGAAGCGAAATCCTCGGCGCGGTCGGCAAGGACAAGGTCAACCCCGTCTTGAACGGAGATGCCTTCTGCACCAATTGTCGTTGCCACAACGGCGCGACCTGCGCTCATTGCCTCCAGTATCTTGATCCGCGTTCCGCCACCAAATCGAATGGGGGCAACAACGAGGTGTGAGCGTTGATAGTACGGCGTAACGCTTTCGACCGCGCCCGTGATCTCAACTCGATCCGACGCGAGTGCCTTTATTTCTGGCGTGGGATCGAATCCGACTATGCTTAACTTGCAGACCAGCTCAGACCGGCGTTCAATCAGCGGGAATATCTCGGATACGAACCACGTTACGGCGTCGATATTGGGGGGATAGCTCATCGTGCCGACAAACAGAAGATTGACGTGTCCCACCGAAGTTTCTTCTTCCGAAGCGTCGATTAGATCCACGGTATTGGGGATGACCGCGACCACGCTCCCTGGACATCTCCCTACCAAGGTATCTCTGTCTTCATCTGAACAAACCAGTGTCGCATCGAACTTTTTCATCGTGCGATCTTCCAGACGCCGGATTCTGGCAGCACGAAGCCTATGAACCAAGGTCCATTCGGTGCCATCGTTATTGGAGGCTGACTTCAGGAACCGCTTTAGCTTGATCGACTCAATATCGTCGAAGTCAACGATCTGCTGGTCGGAGATACCGCCGCGGGCAGCTTGATAAACGGTAACAGCCAGAGCTGACCTCAGCCTGAACGCGAACAGGGTATCAAAGCGCGGCACGCCGAACCGTTGCAGCGCATCCGCCATTTTTCGAAGATCGGGAAGCCCCCAGAATCGATCAGGCCGTATCATATCAAGCAGCAGCGTCGCGCCAGGCACCTTCTGTGCTAGCTCACTTTGAGTTACCGGATCTACGGGGATGGTTTCAATGCCCATACATGCGCGCATTGTACCTTCAGGCACGCACGGTTCGCCCTTGAGGGAGGTATAAATCAAAAGGTAGACGTCGCATAGTTCCGACAACGCGGAAAGATGAGCAGCAGCACGCCGGTGAGCGCCGGTACGGTTCGGATCTGGGAGTATAGGGGAAATCATAAGAACTTTCTTTCTTTGCACCATTCCCCTTCCTCTATAACCGCAGCTCGGCTGCATGGCAGCCAACCCGTTCCATGTTGTCGATATACGTCTGTCGATCCTCTTTTCCCGCAGATCGTCCCTCGTTCATTCCGCGGTTCTACTTGAAGGTTAACACCCTTCGACATGGCTGAGGTTGAATGGTATCTGAGGAATCGCGATTCAGGCAACAGATTCCTTGATTTACCTCATCGTGAATTAACGTGGGGTTACGAGGGCATATCCGCAGGTTTAGTGTTGGAGATAGCACCTGTTTACCAGTGGCCGCGCAAACGGTATTCTGGAAGTGTTCAGTTCGTTTGGGGATCAGCATGGACACGATACCGAGTGTCAGCGTTATTGTTCCGGTCTATAATCGTCCTTCTGCGCTAAGGTCTGCAATACATTCGCTTGCCGAGCAGACCGTTCGGCCGACCGAGGCGATCATTGTCGACGACGGATCGACCGACTCCACCGCGACCGTTTGTGACGCTCTTGCCGAGGATTATTCTTGGGTTAGGGTGATGCATCAGCAGAACGCGGGTGTCGCGAAGGCAAGGAATACGGGCATCGGCGCATCGCGCGGCGAATGGATCGCATTCTTGGACTCAGATGATAAGTGGGATTCCGATAGACTCCAGTCGTTTGCGCGAACTGTGGCCAACGACGACCGGATCGATTTTTTCCATGGCAACAGGCGATATATGGACGGCGACAAGACGGTTCGGCGTTCGGTGGATATGCCGCGCGAGGTGTTGACGGACCCGCGTTCCATGATCGGTCATTTCTATATCAAGACATCAACCGTAATCTTGCGGCGCTCCCTTTTGGATTCTGTTGATGGTTATTTTCCGGAGAGTCTTAGGACATGTGAAGATTTTCACCTGTTCTGGCGCTGCGTACTGGAGTCTCGACAAGTGTACTTTGAGGAAGAAGTTCTGGTCACGATCGAGGAGTCGGGCGATAGCCTGTCCCGCGGCGGCGATACGCTTGCGCGCTTGAAGGACAACGTTGTTTCCGTCGCGTCGGTGTTGGATTGGATGATAAGCCGGCGATTTGATCCGTCGTATTGTGGCGTCATGAAGATGCGGCGTTATCGAATGTCTCAGGATCTGTTGAAGTCTGCGCTGGGCTCGGGACCTCTGGTATTTGCTCGCGAGGTCGCGGGGTTGAGGCCACTGCTGTCACCTTATGAGCTGGCCAGAGCGGCCGGGTCGGTGCTTGTGAGTTGAGCTTCGAGTTTCAATCGGTGGGACCCGGTGCCACTTGGGTCTCAGCGGCGACTCCGGTGCCCCTCACGTGCTTCCGTCACGCAGCGCCCGCGCCAGCACGGCGGACAGCGCTGCTGGCCGGCGGCTGGCCGCGGCATTGCCCAGATTGGTGCGGTAGTCGGTATAGGGCGGCCGGGTCAGCACCTCCGGCGTCAGGTCACCGATCAGTTGTACGGCGTCGTCGAGGTCGGCGACTGTCGGGCCGATCGGACCATGACGCTCGGCGATCGCGTCGACCAGCGGATTGGATAGGCTCAGCAACGGCTTCCCGGCGGCCAGCGCATCCAGGAGCACGCCGCTTGGCGAGTAGGTGTAGTGCGCTGGGTCATGTGTCATCACCACCATGTCGAGATCGCGCAGTCGCTCGATGAATTCGGCGCGCTGCAGTTTCGCGCTTACCGGCTTGCTCGCCAGGTCGGCCATGTTCGCTTGGGCCTCGCGGCCCGGCTCTGCCATGCCGATGGCGTGAAACTCGGCCGTCGCGCCGCGCTGACGTGCCATCGTCGCCAGCGCACAATAGCGATCGAAGCCCTTCGCCCGGCTCGCCATGCCGAGGAAACCGAGCCGGACCGGTCCTGGGCGCCGCGTCGCTGGGGCCTCGATGGTTTCTGCGATCGGATGCTCCAGAAGCAGGATCTGGCTGGCAAGCGCCGGAATCTTTGTCGCCAAGGCGTCGGCGATACCCGCTTCCAGGATCACCAGCCGCACATCGCGCGTCGCCGGCCACGACAGCGCACCGGTGATGTCGACCAGTCGCCGCGCCGGGTTGCGCGACCGCCAACCCCAGACCTGCGTAAGCGGGCTGTGCAAGACATGGAAGGTTGCCGGACGCCGGTGCCCTAGCGTGAAGCCAGCAACCTTGGCGCCGATCAGGGTGCCAGGCGCCGCGCTGGCGAAGATGAGATGTCGCTCGCCCAGATCGGCCGCCGCCCGAACCGCCCGCCATGCATGAGCGGCATCGTGGCGAACGCGGCTATTGGCCGACTGCACCCGCGCCGGCGGTTTGCGCGCCGCGAAGTCGACCTGTGCGGCTGCCGCCGGCGGCATAATGCGTCGCAGCGCCGCGATATGGTCGACCTCGCCCCAGAATGTCACGGTGTCAGGTGACGCCTCGACCCCGACCTGCACCAGGCCGGCGTTGAACGGCGCGTGCTCTTCGCCCCAGACGATCGGCTCGCAAATGATCACGCGCTGACAGCCTCCCCGGTTTCGGTTGTTGGCTGTTGCCGACTAGCCCTTGTCGCGGCCGTAGACGTCGTCGAGGCGCACGATGTCGTCTTCGCCCAGGTAGCTGCCGGACTGTACTTCGATCAGCTCCAGCTCGATGCGGCCGGGATTCGACAGCCGGTGCGCGGTGCCGAGCGGGATGTAGACTGACTGGTTCTCTTCCAACATCAGCGTGTCGTCGCCGCGCACCACCTCCGCGGTGCCCTTGACCACGATCCAGTGTTCCGCCCGGTGATGGTGTTTCTGCAACGACAGCCGGCCGCCCGGCTTGACCGCGATCCGCTTGACCTGAAACCGCTCGCCGGCGTCGATGCCCTCGTAGTAGCCCCACGGCCGGTAGACCCGGGTGTGCTCGCCGACCTCTTTGCGGTCCTTTGACTTCAGCTTTTCGACGACATCGCGCACCGACTGGCTCGCCGCCGCCGAGGCCACCAGCACCGCATCGGCGCTCTCCACCACGACGACGTCGGACAGGCCCAGCACCGTCACCAGCCGGCTGTCGGCGCGCACGTAGCTGTTCGCCACCTCATGCAGGACCGTGTCGCCGTGCGTCGCGTTGCCGGCGTCGTCCTTGTCCGCCACCTGCCACAGTGCCTGCCACGACCCGACGTCGGACCAGCCGATGTCGCAGGCGACGACCGCCGCCCGATCGGTCTTCTCCATCACTGCGTAGTCGATCGACACCGACGGCGCCGCCGCGAAGCCGGCCTCGTCCAGCCGCAGAAAGACCAGGTCGCGTTCCGCCTGCGCGACGGCCGCCTCGCATGCCGCCAGCATGTCGGGCTGCAACCGCGCCAGTTCGGACAGATAGCCGCCGGCGCGGAACACGAACATGCCGCTATTCCAGCTATAGCCGCCGTCGGCGAGGAACGCCTCGGCCCGCGCCTGGTCCGGCTTCTCCACGAAGGCCTGCACCGCGTAAGCGCCATCGACGTCGAGGGATGCGCCCTGGCGGATGTAGCCGTAGCCGGTCTCCGGTCCCTCCGGCCGGATCCCGAACGTCACCAGGTGGTCGGTCTCGGCCAGCGTCGCAGCGCGGTCGACGGCGTCGTGGAAGGCGGCGACGTCGCGCACCGCATGGTCCGACGGCAGCACCAGCATCAGCGCGTCGGGATCGTCGGCGGCCAGCATCAGCGCCGCCGCGGCGATCGCCGGCGCGGTGTTGCGCGCCACCGGCTCCAGCACGATCGCCGCCGGGTCGACGTCGATCAGGCGCAACTGCTCGGCGATGATGAAGCGGTGCTCGTTGTTGGCGATGATCAGCGGCGCCGCGAACCGGGCGCCCGGCGCCACCCGCGCCGCCGTCTCCTGCAGCATCGACCGGTCGGTCAGCAGCGGCAGCAGCTGCTTCGGGTAACCGGTCCGGCTGGTCGGCCAGAGCCGCGTGCCGGAACCGCCGGACAGGATGATCGGATGCAGCAACGCCATCTATGACGATCCTCGTCGCACGAAAGGGGTGGAATCAGGTCGCCAACATAGGCGAGCCCGCGCGCCGGTGCCACGACCCGATCCACCATCAGCCTAGTATCAAGTCGTTGAGACTACCTTGCCGGGTTCTTGCAAATCGTTGAACCTCTCGCCGGAGAGGCAACCTGCGGCGCGCGCCTACGCCGCGTCCTCCAGGATCATGCTCGCGGCTTTCTCGCCGATCATGATGGTCGGGGCGTTGGTGTTGCCGGTGGTGAGGTGGGGCATCACCGAGGCGTCGGCGACGCGCAGGCCCTCAAGACCGACCACCTTCAGGCGCGGGTCGACCACGGCCATCGGATCGGTGCCCATCTTGCAGGTGCCGACCGGGTGGTAGAGCGTGTTGCCCCAATCGCGGGCATAGTCTGCCAGTGCCTGGTCGTCCTCGACATCGGCGCCGGGTGCCAGTTCGCGGACGTCATGTTCGGCGAAGCTGGGCGCGGCAAAGATGCGGCGGGCATGCTCGACCCCGGCCCGCAGCACCCGCAGATCGTCCGGGTCGGTCAGGTAGTTCGGCCGGATCGCCGGCCGCGCCAGCGGATCGGCCGAGGTCGCCATGATCGTGCCGCGCGACGACGGCCGGACCGGACAGATCGCGCAGGCCACGCCCGGCTCGGTTTCCAGCGTCAGGACCTTGCCGATCTCGTAGCTCGCCGGGGTGAACAGCAGTTGCAGGTCGGGGCTGGCCAGCCCTTCGCGGCTCATGCAAAAGACCTGTGCGGTCGTCACGCCAAAGGTCAGCGCGCCGTTGCCGGTGGCGAAGAAGCGCACCACCTCGCGCGCCCGCGCCACGCCGCGGCTGAGCTGGTTCAGCGTCACCAGGCCGCGCACCCGGTGCACCACGCGCACGACATAATGGTCGGACAGGTTGGCGCCGACGCCGGGCAGGTCGTGGCGCGGTTCGATGCCGATGGATTTCAGGTGCTCGGCCGGGCCGATGCCGGAGATGTGCAGGATGTGCGGCGAGTTCACCGCGCCACCCGACACGATCACCTCGCGCCGCGCCCGCACCGTCACGTCGCGGCCGCGCTGGCGGAAAGTGGCGCCGGTGCAGCGCTTGCCGTCCAGCACCAGCCCGGTGCAGACCGCGTCGGTCTCGATGCGCAGGTTCTGGCGCCGCTTCGCCTCGGCCAGGAAGGTGCGGGCGGTGGAGCCGCGCCAGCGCCCGCGCCGGGTCATCTGCGAATAGCCGACGCCATCCTGGCGCTTGCCGTTCAGGTCCGGATTGAAGTCGAAACCGGCCTCCTGCGCGGCCTTCACGAACAGGTGCGTCGCCGGCAGGATGGTGCGGTAGTCCTCCACCGCCAGCGGCCCGTCGCGCCCGCGCACGTCATCCTCGCCGTTGGCGTAGGACTCCGAGCGCATGAACAGCGGCAGCACGTCCTCCCAGCTCCAGCCGCGGCAGCCGAGTTGCGCCCAGCCGTCGAAGTCGGCCGCGTTGCCGCGCACGTAAAGCATGCCGTTGATCGAGCTGGAGCCACCCAGCACCCGCCCGCGTGGCCAGTGGATCGGTCGGTTGCCGGAGCTGGGCTCCGGCTCGGAGGCGTAGTTCCAGTTCACCGCCGGATTGTGCAGAAGGCTCATGATTCCGGCCGGAATGTGGATCATCGGGTGCCGGTCGGGCGGGCCGGCCTCCACCAGCACCACGTCATCGCCGCCGGCCGACAGCCGGTTGGCCAGCACGCATCCGGCTGAGCCGGCGCCGACGATGACGTAGTCCGCCTCCAGGTCCATCAGCCCTGCCTGGGCAGGTTGGACGGACAGTCGCGGTCCAGCGGATAGATCGGCCGGCGCACGTCCTTCCACGGAAACAGGTCGTAGTCGGAGGTGCACGGCCCGGGCCCGGCGACCATGACGATGTCCTTGGCCAGCGGCTCGAATCCGGCGCGGAAATGCTGCCGCGTCTTCAGCACCACGAAGCGCTTCGCCGCCGGATCGATGCCCAGGTGCGTGAAGCAACCGGTATCGAACGGCTCGTAAGCGCCTTCGCTCACCACCACCTGGACCTTGCCGGTATCGATCACCACCGAGCGTCCGATATTGGCGCGCATGCCCGTCATCATCGGCCCGGTGATGGTGAAGCGCCCGTTCGAGATGCGGGTCACCTTGCCGGTGATCTCCAGCGGCTCGCCGGTCAGGTTCAGCGCCGGCACGTCCCACTTGCCGCCGACCGAGAGCGTCACCTGCGCGCCGATACCGGCTTCGATGGCTTTCTCGACGGTCTGCGGATCGCGGATCGGACCGGCCAGCACATCGTCCAGGCCCTGTGCGAAGACCTCCTTCAGCACCACCATGGTGTCCTGCTGCCCGCCGGCGCCGGCATTGTCGCCATGGTCGATCAGCAGCACCGGGCCGTCGCCGGTCTTGTCGGCCGCGGCCTTGGCCTCGGCGACCGACTTGTCGATCGGATCGAAACGGTATTCGAAGTCGGCACGGCTGTCCCAGGCCATGCCCATCAGGTCGTAGAGCAGCGCCTCGGCCCGGTCGGCGCCGCCGGCCGCCTTGGCGTCGCCGACGACGATGCACCCCAGACCGACATGCGGGATGTCGGCCAGCGGAAACCCGCCGATCATCGAGACGTTGAGAACCTCGCCATTGCCTTCGGCTTCCAGCGCTCGCGCCATGATCGCCTGCATCGGCGGGCGCGAGGGCGCGTGCACGTTCATGTGCGACAGGATCGGCAGCGAGTGCCAGAACATCACCGGCTCGACCTCACCCTTGAGCTTGCGCAGCAAGGTTCGGCCGCAGCGCTCACCGGTCTCGTACATGTCGATATGCGGGTAGGTGCGGTAGACGGTGACGACGTCGGCATTGTCGACCATCTCGGCCGACAGGTTGGTGTGGTAGTCGAGCGCCACGGCGATGGGCAGGTCCGGCGCGATCGCGCGGATACGCTTCAGCAGCTCGCCCTCGCCGTCGGCATAGCCTTCCGCGACCATGGCGCCATGCAGGTCCAGGAACGCCGCGTCGCACCCGGCCTTCACCGCGTCGACGATACGCCCGGCCATGTGATCGAAGGTCTCGGTGCTGCACGGCGCGCTGGGATGCGCGTTGGCGGCGATCGGCACCACCATCTCTGCCCCTTCGGCCTCGATCAGGTCGAAGAATGCCGCCACCGGGCTGTTGGTGTCGCGATAGGCGGCGATCGCGTCCTGGCCGCCGACCGGCCCGTCCGCGCCGCCACCGCGCCCGAACGACTCAAGCGGCGTCGGAATCGGCGAGAAGGTGTTGGTCTCGTGCCGTATGACAGCGACGACATAGCGGGGCATGGCGAACCTCAGGCCGGCGGGGCGGAGGCTTGCATCGACGGCCGCTCGGCGAACTCGGCATACCAGGCCGCCAGCTTCGGCCGCGTCGCGCGCCAGTCCTCGTCGGCGAAGCGGAAGTCGAGATACCCCAGCGCGCAGGCGACCGCGATGGTGCCGAGATTGACCCCGACGAAGGCCGGCGCCTCGGCCTCCAGCGCGTCGAGCGTCTGGGTGATCGAGCGGACATATTGCGCCAGCCGGGTCGGCGACTGCTGCTCCGGCGGCCGCGCGGTTTCGGCGCGCCGCGGCACCGCGGCGTCGAGAATGCCGTCGGCCAGGGTCTGCAGCTTCAGGGTATGCCAACGCGCGGCGCCTTCGGCCGGCACCATCTTGTGGCCGCCGAGCACGTTCAGATACTCGCAGATCAGCTTGCTGTCGGGCAGCACGTTGCCGTCGTCGAGCTGCAGCGCCGGCAGCCGGTGGATCGGGTTGACCTTGCCGAAGCTGGAATCGTCCAGGCTTTGCAGCGTGGTGATCGGTTCGCGGTCCAGGTCGATGCCGAGCTCCTCGGCCATGACACGGACCTTCCGGACATAGGGCGAAGTCGGCGAAAAATAGAGTTTCACGTACAGGATCTCCGTCTGGATCAGGCGGCCGGCGGGATGCCGCCGCGCAGCGCGCCGGGCGCGGTGTCGCGGAACAGCACGGCGAAGCTCTCGGGCAGCGGTCGGCTGTTCGGCATCGACAGCCACAGCCGGTGCAGCAACCGGCGCCGCGCCGGGTCGTCGTGGTCCTGGTAGGCGGTACGGGCGTGGAACACGACGTGGTTGTTCAGCAGCTGGATTTCGCCCGGCTGCTGCATGGTCTCCAACGCCAGTTCGTCGGCGATCGCGACCATGGCGTCGAGCGCCTCCCACTGCCGCGCCGTCATCTGCGGCACATCGGCGTTCTTCTGCGCCGCCTCGATGAAGGTGCGCGAGTAGTGGCAGGTGAAGCGGCCGTCGTCGGACAGCGCGAACACCGGGATCGGGTAAAAGGCGGCGTTGTCGCCGAACTCCTCGCCCAGCCGGCTTCGGTAGATCGGCCCGAACAGCTCGTCCAGCAGGTCGGGGCAGCGTTCCAGCATGGCGTTGTGCAGCGCCGGCGTGCTGACCAGCTTGCTCTCGCCGCCGGTGCAGGCCTGCGCCACGCACAGCAGCGCCACCACGTCGGCGCGGTCGTTGTGCCAGCGCAACTGCCCGGTGGAGTGCACCCGCGCCCGGCTCGACAGGAACGACTTGCCGTCGGGCTCGGCGACCTTGCCGTAGCGGTCCGGCGCGGCGGCGCCCTCGTCGGTGACATCCGACATGATCAGCCCTTCGCGGCTCATCGACACCGGCGTGCCGAGATGCCGGCACAGGCCGAAATAGAGCGCCCGGCGATTCGCCTGCGAATAGCCGTCGAGACGCAGGCCGGTGATCTTCGCCAGCCCCGGCCCGTTCTCCAGAAAGTCCGCGATCTCGGCCAGCCTTGGCGCCAGCGTCGGCAGCGGGAAGTCTCGCGCCTCGATCTCGTGCCAGGCGAGATGCCGGACGGCCGCCACGGCGACATCGAGCTCCGCCAGTTCGCTCTCGGTCAGCGCCCAAGCCCAGTCGTCATGCGCGGCGATCTCCGCCCCGGTCCACACGGCGGGGCCGGTCAGCGGCTCGCGGCCAGAATTGGTTTCCCGTTTCAGCATGGCGCCAGCTTAGCCCTGCTCGCGCGGCCTGACATCACCTGTGTGGCGATAGAAGAACAGCGCCACGACCGTGCACGCCGCCAGGAACGCGTAGACGCACCGGTAGGCGAGCTCCGGCGCCGCGCCGTCGACGGTCTCGAACTGGCCGACGATGACACCGGTCGCGGCCTGGAAGGCAAACACGCCGAGGAACACCGCCAGGTTCTGGAAGGTCATGCCGCGCCCGATAAGGTGGTCGGGCAGCATCGCCCGGGCATGCGCGTGCAGCAGCATGACGTAGGAACTGGTCAGTCCGAAGGCGACCAGCAGCGCCACCGCCGTCCACAGGCCCAGGCCCGGCACCACCGCCAGCACCGTCAGCAGCGCGGCGGAGACCAGCGCACCGCCGATAATGGTGGCCTTGCGGGTGTTCAGCCAACGCTCGACCTGGGCGTAGCCGAGGATGCCGAACAGCGTCGACAGGTTCATCAGCAGCAGGATGTTGCCGCGCTCGGCGCCGGCGAGCCCATGGATGTCGTTGAAATACGGCCCGGCCCACAGCCCGATCGACGACAGCACCGTGGCGTAGCAGACGAACTGCATGGCGCAGAGCTGGCGCAGCTCCTTGTGCGCCAGGATCGCCTTCAACCCCTGCCAGATCTCGCCGGCGGACTCGGTCGCGCCGGTGGTCGACGGGTGGCCCGGCGGCGCGTCGCGCACCACCGCATAGAGCAGCAGCGCCAGGAAGCCGGTCAGCCCGGCCATCAGCCAGAAGGCGCCGCGCCAGCCGATCATCTCGCTGACGATGGCCAGCGGCGCGGTCGCCAGCAGGAAGCCCATGCCACCGATGAAGTAGAGCAGCGAGGTGAGCTGCGAGAAGTAGCTCTGTGGGAACCACCGGGCCATCGCCACCATCGAGCCCATCAGCCCGGCGGCGCAGCCCAGCCCGGTCAGGCCGCGTCCGACCAGCAGGCCGGTCGTGCCCTCCGCCGTCGCGAACAACCCGGCGCCGGCGATCGCCAGCAGGAACAGGCCCGACATCACCCGGCGCGGCCCGAACCGGTCGAGCAGCACGCCGGCCGGCAGCTGCGCCGCGGCGAACACCAGGAAAAAGATGCCGGTGATCAGCCCCATCGCCTCGGGCGAGATGGTCAGCGTGCGCATCAGCTCCGGCGCGATCACCGCCGTCGAGACGCGATAGAACTGGCTGGCGACGTAACCGGCGCAGAGCACCGCATAGATGCCCCAGGCCTGGGTTCTGTCGGTGCCGGCCGCGGCCACCGCCATGGCATGTCTCTCCCGGTTTTCGGCTAGGATGGTCCTGCCCATTTCTTGCGCAACAGGATAGACCGGCCATGAGCGATCGCGCGACCACCGACGCCACCTACGACTACATCATCGTCGGGGCCGGTTCGGCCGGCGCGGCGCTGGCCTATCGCCTGACCGAGGACGGCCGGCACAAGGTGCTGCTGGTCGAGGCCGGCAAGGCCAGCCATCCCTACTCGCGCATGCCGGTCAGCTTCGGCCTGCTGATCCACAACCCGGCGGCCAACTGGCTCTATGAATCGGAGCCGGAGCCCAACACCGCCAACCGGGCGATCCCGGTGCCGCGCGGCAAGATGCTCGGCGGTTCTTCGTCGATCAACGGGCTGGTCTACGTGCGCGGCCAGACGCTGGACTACGACACCTGGGCCCAGCTCGGCAATCGCGGCTGGTCGTGGAACGACGTCGAGCCGCTGTTCCAGCGCATGGAGAACTACCAGGAGGGCGGTCCCGGGCGCGGCACCGGCGGCCCGCTCGGCATCTCCGAGGTGCCGGACCAGAACCCGCTCTACGACGCGCTGTTCAAATCCGCCGAGACCGCCGGCTTCAAGGTCAACCCGGACTACAACGGCCCGGACCAGGAAGGCGTGGTGAAGACCCAGGCGACGATCCGCAACGGCCGGCGCATGTCGACGCTGCACTGCTACCTGCGCCCGGCGATGCGGCGCGCCAACCTGCACGTGGTCACCGAAGCGCACACCAAGCGGCTGCTGTTCGAGGGCACGCGCTGCGTCGGCATCGAGTACCTGCAGGGCGACGCGACCCGCCAGGCGCGCGCCGGCGGCGAGGTGATCCTTTCGGCCGGCGCCGTCGCCTCGCCGCAGATCCTGGAACTGTCCGGCATCGGCGACCCGGCGGTGCTGGGCCAGCACGGCATCGAGGTGCAGCACGCCATGCCCGCCGTCGGCGCCAACTTCCGCGACCACATCAATGCCCGCATCATCTGGCGCGTGAAGGTGCCGTCGGTGTCCTACAACAGCCGCGCCCGCGGCGTCGGCCTGTTCGGCCAGGTGGCGCGCTACCTGTCCACCGGCGGCGGCTTCCTCAGCCTGCCCTCGGCGCCATTGCTGGCATTCCTGAAGACCCGGCCCGAGCTGGAGACGCCGGACGTGCAGATGCACCTGATCCCCTACTCGGTGAAGGACCCGAAGCGACGCAAGCTGCAGGAATTCCCGTCGATGACCATCGCCTGCTACCAGCTTCGCCCGGAGAGCCTCGGCAGCATCCATATCCGTTCATCCGACCCGCGTGCCCAGCCGTCGATCCGGTTCAATTTCCTGGCCGACCCGATCGACCAGCAGTGCATGGTCGACGGCTTCCGGATGATGCGGAAGATCGCCGAGCAGCCGGCGATGGAAACCTATCGCGGCGAGGAATTCTCGCCCGGTATTGAGGTCGAGAGCGACGACGATATCCTGAACTGGATTCGCAACAACTCGCAGACCGCCTACCACCCGATCGGCACCTGCCGCATGGGGCCGCAGCCGAACGCGGTGGTCGACGAGCAGCTCCGGGTCTATGGCCTGCAGGGCCTGCGGGTCGCCGACGCGTCGATCTTCCCGACCATGCCGTCAGGCAACACCAACGCGCCCTCGATCATGGTCGGCGAAAAGTGCGCCGACCTGATCCGCGCCAGCGCCTGAAGCCAGCCTCGTCGTCCACGTCCCACAGCGTCGCCACGCGGGCCACGCTGTGGCCGTCGAGCCCGGCCAGCGTGTCGGCCAGCGCGTGCTCGCTCGACCAGCGGACATTCTCGAAGATGGTAGCCGGCGGCGGCCCGGCCGTGCCGACCAGCCAGAAACCGCCGTCCTCGGCCGGCCCGAACACCATATCGTGGTCGGCGAGCTTCTCGATGGCGTCGGCGATGTGCGCGGCCTCGATGCCGGGAATGTCGCTGCCGACCACCAGCGCCGGCGCCGGACCCAGACATCGCATCATGCGCGCGCCGAGATCGCCCTCGCCCTGCGCCACCCGCGCCACGCCTTCCGGCCAGACGTTCGGATCGTCGGCGCTGCTGTCGGGCGTCACCGCCAGCACCGTCCGCCAGCGCGTATCGGCCGCCAGCACGGAGACCGTCCGCCGCAACGTCGCGACGTAGAAGTCGAGCGCTTGCCTGTCGCCGATACCGGCCGCCAGCCGGGTCTTCACCTGGCCCAGCACCGGTGCGCGGGCGAAGACGTAGACGGTGGTCATCGTTCGTAGCGCCGCTTGATGCGGTCCGGCGGCCAGCCGGCGAAGAACAGCGCCAGGCAGGTCAGGTTGCGCCACGAGCGCCGCAGCCAGCCATCGCGACGGTATCGGTCGGCGGCTGTGGTGGCGGTGAAATCGAGCCTTTTCAATCGCTTACGACCGAGCCGCCGCGCGATCCCGACATCCTCCATCAGCGGCCAGTCCGGATAGCCGCCGACCGCGTCATGGAGCGGTCGCGCGATCAGCAACGCCTGGTCGCCGTAGGGCAGCCCGAACAGCCGCGCCCGCAAGCTGCCGCCGCCGGCGACGATCCGCGCCGCAAACGACGCGTCGTCGAACCGCAAGCGCCCGTACCCGGCCGCCTCGGGACCGGCCGCCAGCGCCGCGGCCGCCCAGTCCGGCGACAGCACCGTGTCGGCATGCACGAACAGCAGCCAGTCGCCCTGCGCGGCCGCCGCACCGTTTCGCAGTTGCCGCCCTCGCCCCGGTGCGCTCTGCACCACGCGGGCGCCGGACGCGGCCGCGATCCGTCGCGAAGCGTCGGTCGAGCCGCCGTCGGCAACGACGATGTCCAAGTCGATCCGGTCCTTGCCGATGCCAATCGCAGCCAGGCAATCCGGCAGGCGCTCGGCGGCGTTCAGCGTCGGAATCACCACGCCGAGGCGCACGTCAGCGCCATAGCGCGTCGAGCCGGCCGAACTCGTCGCGCACCAACGCGACGGTCGCGGCATCGAGGTAGCAGTCGACCCGCCCGCGCACGTGCGCGATCAGCGCGTCCTCCGAACGCGCCGCCGACCAGTCCTCGCCGTCGGCGGCGGCCTTGGCCTCGCGTGCCGAGAGCACCCGCCACTTGGCGCACCAGGTCACCGACCACAGCCACATCGCGCGCCGCAGCGGCAACAACCAGTCGCGGTACGAGCCGGCATCGGCGCCCAGCGCGACGGCCCAGTCGGCGTAGGCGCCGGCGACCTGCTCGACGCTGAGCTCGGCATCGGTCGCCACGTCCCAGGTGGTCGAGGTGTAGAGCGTGGCGTGCGCGAGATCGAGCGGCGGCAGGCTGTAGCGCGCCTTTTCCAGGTCGACCAGCACCGCCGATCCGTCGCCTCGCACCAGGAAGTTGCCGGGGTGCGCGTCGAACGAAATCAGCCGCCGCGGCGCCGGAGCCGGATCGGCGTCGGCAAGCATCGCCCGTTCCGCCTCGATCCCGGCACGCGCCTCGGCGCTCAGGTCCGCAGCGTCGAGATACGCCGCCTGCTCGCCAACTTCGGCTCGCAGCGCGTCCAGCGGCGCGGCGGCATCCAGCAATGGCGCGCGCTCAGCCTCGGGCGGCAGCGGCAGCGCATGAATCCGCGCCAGCGCGGTGGCGATCGCGGCCAGGTCTTCCGGCAATCGCGCTTGCCGGCCAACGATTTCCTCCACGATCAGGGCGCCGCGCGGCAGCTCGTCCGACGGCGCCAGCACCTCGAACAGCGTCGGTGCGTGGCCGCTGGCGCTGGCGCGCGTGAAGCAGGCCGCCTGGTAGGCCAGGTTGTCGGCCGCCGCGAGCTGCATCTGGCTCTGCTTCGGCACGCGCGCCAGCCGTCCGGTGCCGACCAGCCGGACATGATCGTGCGCCAGCCCGGTGTCGGGCAGCATGTCCAGCGCGATGTCGGTGCGCAGCGCCCGCGACAGCCGCTCCGGCAAGCTGGCGCGATCCATGGTCAGCGCGGCACGTCGCCCTTCAAGGTGATGCGGTGCATCACCCGCTTGTGGCCGTGATAGTCGTTGATCGGGTTGTGCATGGCGCAGCGGTTGTCCCAGAACGCCATCGACCCCTCGCGCCAGCGGAACCGGCAGGTGAATTCCGGCCGCGACTGGTGCTTGTGCAGGAACTCCAGCAGCGGCTTGCTCTCCGCCTCGGTCATGCCGCGGAACCGGCTGGTATGCGCGCCGCTGACGTAGAGCGCCTTGCGGCCGGTCTCCGGATGCGTGCGCACCACCGGATGCACCGCTTCCAGGGCGTCGCCGGCCTTGCCGCCGGGCGTGTCGCGCATCCGGTCCTCGCGGCTCTTCGACACATCGGCCTTGGCCGATGACGACACCGCGTAGAGCGGATCGAGCAGGTCCCGCATACCCTCCGACAGGCTCTCGTAGGCCATGTACTGGTTGGCGAATTCGGTATCGCCGCCATACGGCGGCACCTCGCGCGCCAGCAGCATCGTGCCCATCGGCGGCTCGGCCAGGTAGGTGGTGTCGGAATGCCAGATGCCGCCGAAATTGACCCGCTCCTCGGGCAGCTTCACCACCGGGATGATCAGCGGATGGTCCGGCAGCCCGCGCACGAACGGATACTCGATGACCTCGCCGAAGCGCCGGCCGAAGGCGAGCTGCTGGTCCGGCGAGATGTCCTGCTCGCGAAAGAAGATCACCAGGTGGTCGAGCAGCGCCTGGCGGATCTGCGCCACCGTCTGGTCACTGAGATCGTCCGACAGGTCGACGCCGGAAATCTCGGCCCCCAGGGCGCCGGCGATGGGCTCGACTCGAAGGTTCGGATGCGCATTTGCCATGCCCGGAGCTTGCCACGCCGACCGCCACGGCGCCAAGCGTGCACGGCCTCGTTTTCAGGCAGAAGCAAGCCGGCTTTGCACCTTGCCGGATGCTCGTGGAACCGAGCCAACATACTGAAAATATGCAACAATTCGAAAAAAGTGATAAACTTGGCCGCACGGTGGCCCAGCAACAGTGTCGGCAGATTTGACAAAACCAGAATCCGCCAACCCGCCTTGATTGCTTAAATGCCTGAAAAAGCACACATTGCTGATTTGGTATGTGACTTGCATCACTCGACGCACCAGTAATGAAGGCCGAGCTTCCAATGCATCGGCCTCAGGGGAAAGTAGGACACAGACATGAACATCAAGACGAATCTCATGACGGGTGTCGCAGCCTTTGCGCTGACGCTTGTCGCTGGGGCGGCTCACGCCGTGCCTGATCTTTCAATCGACGAATTCACCGGCCCGGGCAACGGTCCCGTGGTCATGGAAATCTCGATCGAGGACGGCACGCCTGTCGCCAGCGTCTCGGCTTTCGACAACCGTGGTTCTGACTCCGACGCGAACGCGGGTGTTTCCGACTCGCCAGCCATCATCGGCGGCTATCGCGACGTCACGACGACACTGACCGCGATCGGCTCGGGCCTCGGCGATACCACCGCGCGCGTGGTCGTCGGCGCCAACGGCGTGTTCACCCACAACCAGGATTCCGGCGTGGTCTCGTCGACGACCATCGTCTGGGACGGATTGGCCGGCGACGGCCAGGGAAACAACGGTACGGCCGGTGACGGCCTGGGTGGGCTCGACTTGTCGGCGTACGACCTGGTCGAGATCGGCGTCGAGCGTGCAGATGCCGGTATCACCTGGCAGTTCAGCCTGTTCGACGGCGCTGAGACGTCATCCGACACCGTGGATACGACCGATGGTATCGTACCGCCGGGGATTCCGGTTTTCATCGATTTCGCGGCCCTGTGTGCCGGACTGACCAACGGCTGCACGTCGATCGACGCGATCAGCTTCGTCGCAAACTTCGGTGACGGTGCGTCGGACTTTGACACCACGGTCGATTACATCCGTCTGGTCGACACCCCGGAGCCGGCGACCTTGTCGATCCTGGGCGCGGGCCTGATCGGTCTCGGTGCAGTGGCGCGGCGTCGCCGCAAGTCGTAACACCGAAACAGACGACGCTTTTGCGGGATCGGCGGTCGAAAGGCCGCCGATCCCAATTCCCCCGTATCCCGTAGGTTCGACATTTCCACATGTCCGGCCGTGCGGTGGTTCGTGGCAAGACGCGGCCACAGCGTAGCCGCTCCTTGACACTAGATTCGGCTGCCCAATCGCCACCCAGACGTGATCTAAAAAACAGAAACCGCTTAACTATATTGATTTTGCTACAGAAATCTCGAAATATTGTACATAATACGCCGAAATTAACCACTGCTGGGATGTCGGTTGGCTTTACACATCGATTGCCACAACCCTCTCGCCTAGTGCCAACTAATTGATTTCAAACACCTTCCCCACTTGGCATCGCGCTTGCTTACTAGGTCCCTATCCTTTGGGGCCACGACGTAACCAGGCCCTTGGCGCAGTAGGGAGACTACAGTTAATGGCAATCAAGACTTATCTCATGGCAAGTGTCGCCGCAGGTGCGCTCGCTTTCGCCTCGACCGGCGCTCAGGCCGGTTCGATCCTTACAGTTGACGAGTTCAATGGTCCTGGCGACGGCGTAGTCATGGAACTGAACATCGAGGACGGCACTCCCGGCGACAGCGTGTCAGCGTTCGACAACCGCGCGTCTGACGCCGCTGCGAATGCCGGCGTCGCGGATGGCGGTATCATGGGCGGCTATCGCGATGTTACCACCACCCTGAACTCGATCGGTGCGGGCCTGGGCGATACCACGTCGCGCGTGGTCGTGGGCGGCGCCAACGGCGTGTTCACGCATAACCAGGACTCGGGCGTCGTCTCGATGACGGCAATCGTCTGGGACGGCCTGGCTGGCGACGGCCAGGGCAACAACGGCACGGCTGGCGACGGCCTGGGTGGCCTTGACTTGTCGATCTTCGACCTGGTCGAGATCGGCGTGACGAATGCCGACGCCGGCATCACCTGGCAGTTCACCATGTGGGATGGCGGTGAAGAGTCGTCGGGCACCGTGTCCACGGCCGCCAACATCAACAGCCTCCTGCCGGTCTTTATCGATCTCGACCCGCTCTGCGCGGGGCTGACGAACGGCTGTACATCGATCGACGCGATCCGCTTCATCGCCAACTTCGGCGACGGTGCGTCGGACTTCGACACCACGGTCGACTACGTCCGTCTGGTCGATACGCCTGAGCCGGCCACGCTGTCGATCCTGGGCGCTGGCCTGATCGGCCTGGGCGCGGTCGCGCGGCGTCGCCGCAAGGCCTAAGCCTTTCGCCTACGGCTTGGTTACAGGATGGGCGGCCCTTCGGGGCCGCCCATTTCCTTTTGTCGAACCGGCGACGGCCTCGAGGCTGTCGCCTTCTTGCGTGGTAAAACAGGGCCATGATCGAGATCACCGCGCGGCTGGCGATCGACGAGAGCGAGATCGAGGAGCGCTTCGTGCGCGCTTCCGGCCCTGGCGGCCAGAACGTCAACAAGGTCTCCACCGCCGTGCAGCTCCGCTTCGACCTGGCCGGCAACCGGAGCCTGCCAGCCGATGTGCGGGCGCGCGCCACGCGGCTGGCCGGGCGGCGGTTGACCAAGGACGGGGTGCTGGTGATCAACGCCGACCGTTTCCGCACCCAGGCGCAAAACCGCGAGGACGCGCTGGCCCGCTTGGTCGATCTGCTGCGCCAGGCCGCCATCGCCCCGGTCAGGCGCCGCCCGACCCGCCCGACGCTGGCCTCCAAGAAGCGCCGCCTGGAGGGCAAGACCCGCCGCGCCGGCATCAAGCGGATGCGCGGTTCGCCGTCAAAAGACGACTAGAGCGGCCAGACCAGCAGCAGCATCGGTATCGCGACGACGAGCACCACGACCTCCAGCGGCAGGCCCATGCGCCAGTAGTCGGCGAAGCGGAATCCGCCCGGCCCCATGATCAACGTGTTGTTCTTGTGCCCGATCGGGGTCAGGAAGGCGCAGGAACACGACACCGCCACGCCCATCAGGAAGGTATCCGGATTGGCGTCCAGCCGATATGCCAGGTCGATGGCGATCGGCCCGGTGATCACCATGGTGGCGACGTTGTTGAGCACGTCGGACAAGGTCATCGTCACCACCATCAGCGCCACCAGCGCCACGACCGCGGCGTAGTCGGCCGTGGCCTCGGCGATGGTGCTGGCGATCAATGCGGTGCCGCCGACCTCCTCGAAGGCCGAGCCGATCGGCAGCAGGCAGGCCAGCATCACGATCACCGGCCACTCGATCTGCCGGTAGAACTCGCGCGCCGGCACCAGCCCGGTGCCGGCATAGACCGCCACCGCGATGGCCAGCGCGATGGTGAAGGACAGCCAGCCCAGGCTTGCCACGATGATCGCCGCGGCGAACAGGCCGACCGCCAGCGCCACTTTCCAAGGGCGTACCGGCGCCACGCTGGCGCGGCCGATCTCGATCAGGCCGAGCAGGTCCAGGGTCTCCGGCGAACGCGCCGTGCGCCCAGTGAGCAGCAGCTCGTCGCCGGCATGGATCACCCGGTCGCGCACCCGTTCACGCGCGACCACGCCGGCGCGCGCGATCCCGAGCAGGGTGATGCCGAACTGCCGCCGCAGATCGATGGCGCGCACCGCGCGGCCGACCAGACGGCTGTCGGCGCGCACCACCGCCTCGATGATCTCGGCCTTTGGATCCCTTTCGGTATCGATGGCCTCGGGCTCGGCATCGACGGCCTCGACCACGCCGGTGGAGGCCGCGGCGGCGGCCATCGCCTCGTCGTCCGACGACAGCGGGCCGTCGTCGGTGCCCGGCGCGTCCTGCAAGCCGGCCGACTTGACGAAGGCGGCGATCGCCTCGGTGGAGCCCTCCACCACCAGCAGGTCGGCGGCTTTGAGCGGCATCGCCCAGGCGCGGCTGTAGTAGGGCGCGCCGTCGCGCACGAGGCCATTGATCAGCACGTCGGCCTGTTCCGCCTTCGGCTCCAGCGTCCGCATGAACTGCCCGATGACCTCTGCCTCTTCCGGCACCAGCAGTTCCGCCTTGAACGAGGCGCCGCTGATCAGGCCGGCGGCCTTGTCCTCGCGGGTCGGCACCAGGCGCCAGCCGATCAGCGCCACGAAGGCCATGCCGGCGACCGCGACGGCCAGCCCGACCGGCGCGAAGTCGAACATCTGGTACGGCGCCCCGAGCTGGTCGGCGCGGATGGTCGCGGCGATGATGTTCGGCGGCGTGCCGATCAACGTGACCATGCCGCCCAGGATGGTGGCGAAGGCCAGCGGCATCAGCGTGATCGACGGCGGTCGGCCGGCCTTGCGCGCCGCCTGCACGTCCAGCGGCATCAGCAGCGCCAGCGCCGCGACATTGTTGATCACCGCCGACATTGCCGCGCCGATGCCGCCGAAGATGGCAATATGCTGCATCGTCGGCCGATCCGCCTTGGCGAAGGCGCTGGTCACCAGCGACAGCGCGCCGGCATTCTCGAACGCCCGGCTGGCCACCAGCACCAGCGCGACGATCACCACCGCATGGTGCGCGAAGCCTTCGAACGCTGCCTCCGCCGGCACCAGGCCCAGCACCACCGCGATCAGCAGGCCGCCCATCGCCACCAGGTCGTGGCGCAACTTGCCCCACAGCAGCATGCCGAGGATGCCGGCCAGCAACGCGAACAGCATGATTTGGTCGCCGGTCATCCCAATCCCCTCTGCCTGGCCCTACACTACGACCCGACTCGATAGAAGCATAACGCGAGGCCGCGATGGTCGAGACCCGCCAGATCGCCGTCGCCGACGGTCTCAGCTTCACCGTCTGGACCGACGGACCGGAAGCCGCGCCGCTGGTCCTGCTGCTGCACGGCTACCCGCAGTCGCGCCACGCCTGGCGGGCGCAGATCCCGCCGCTCGCCGCAGCCGGCTGCCGCGTGGTGGCGCCGGACCAGCGCGGCTATTCGCCAGGCGCACGACCCGACCCCACCAGACTCGCCAACTACGACTACGACAAGTTGGTTGCCGACGCCGTGGCCATCGCCGACGCCGCCGGCGCCGCCGGTCAGCGTTTTCACCTTGTCGGGCACGACTGGGGCGGCCAGGTAGCCTGGGGCGTCGCCGACCGGCACCCCGATCGTCTTGCTTCGCTGGCGATCCTGTCGCGGCCGCACCCGAGCGCCTTCCGCGCCGCGCTGGCCGACCCGGACGGCGACCAGAAGCACCGCTCGCGCCATCACCGCAAGTTCCTGGAGGCCGAGACCGCCGACCTGCTGCTGGCCGACGGCTGCCGCCGCCTGCGCCGCAACCTGGCCGCGCAGGACGTGCCTGCGGCGATCATCGAGGACTATGTCGGCGTGCTCGGCGGCAGGCCGGCGATGGAAGCGGCGCTGGCCTGGTACCGCGCCAATGCCGGCCTGAAGGCCGACATCGGTACCATCGCGGTGCCGACCCTGTACGTCTGGGGCGACGCCGACTCCAGCGTCGGCCGCAAGGCGGCGGAGGGCACCGCCGCGTACGTCAGCGCCGACTACCGCTTCGAGATATTGCCTGGCATCGGCCACTTCTCCACCGACCAGAGCCCAGACCGGGTCAGCGAGCTGCTGGTTGATCACATACGCCGCCACTCGGATTGAAAATCACCGGCTGAAGTATTACTCTTACCGGTAAGAGTAAGGATTGGAGCTATGCGCATCACCTCCAAGGGCCAGGTCACGATTCCGATCGAATATCGGGAAAAGTTCGGGCTGCTCCCGAACACCGAGGCCGAGTTCATCGACGACGGCGAATCCCTCAGGATCGTGCCGGCCAAGACGAAGCCCGTTCAGCCAGGGATCGGCAAGCAACTCGTTGAGCGGCTGCGCGGCAGCGGAACGGCAAACCTCGACCTGACGACTGATGAAATCATGGCACTCCTACGGGGACCATGACGGCGATCGTCGTCGACACGAACATCCTGCTGGATGTTCTTTTGAAACAGCAGCCCTGGTTCGACTGGTCAGCTCATGCGTTGGAAAGCGCCGGCGACGGCGCGCAGCTTGTAATCAATCCGATTATCTACGCCGAGGTTTCGATCGGATACGAAAGCATCGAGGCGCTTAACTCAGCCTTGCCCGAGGAATTCGTTCGCCGCGAACCCATCCCTGACGAAGCGGCCTTTCTCGCCGGGAAGGCATTCACGCAATACCGGCGGCGCGGTGGCCCCCGCAGCTCACTACTGCCTGACTTCCTGATCGGGGCGCATGCCGCAGTACAGGGCTACGCCTTGTTGACGCGTGATGTGCGGCGTTTCCGGTTCTACTTCCCAACACTAAGGCTTATCGCCCCGGACTGACCCCTACCCCACCAGCACGTTGGTGAACTGCCACGGGTCGCTCTCGTCGGTCTGTTCCGGGAACAGGCCGAGGCGGTCTTTCAGCGGGTGCCAGTCGGTGTAGGCGCCGAACACGTCGCCGAGATAGGGCAGTTGCACTTCCAGGCAGCGGGCGAAGTCGATCTCGTCGGTCTCGACCACGCCTGCGGTCGGGTTCTCCAGCGCCCAGACCATCCCGGCCAGCACCGCCGAGGTGACCTGCAGGCCGGTGGCGTTCTGGTACGGCGCCAGCGCCCGGGTCTGCTCGATGGAGAGGCTGGAGCCGAACCAGTAGGCGTTCTTCTCGTGGCCGTAGAGCAGGACGCCCAGTTCGTCGACGCCATCGACCAGCTCGTCCTCGTCCAGCGTGTGGAATTCCGGCTGCGGCCGGCCCTCGTTGCCGAACAACTCGTGCAGCGACAGCACCGCGTCGTCGCAGGGGTGGTAGGCATAGTGGCAGGTCGGCCGGAACACGACCTCGTCGCCGTCGCGCAAGGTGAAGTAGTCGGCGATCGAGATCGACTCGTTGTGCGTGACCAGGAAGCCATGCTGCGCCTTCGACACCGGCGTCCAGGTCCGCACCCGCGTCGCCGCACCCGGGCGCGGCAGGAAGATCGCGGCCTTGCAGCCGGTCTCGAAGCCCTGGGCGTCCGCCGGCATGCGCTTTTCGTGCGTGCCCCAGCCGAGCTCGGCCGGCTGCACGCCCTCGGAGACGAAGCCCTCCACAGACCAGGTGTTGCGGAACACCCGCATCGGCTTCGGCGTGGCGACGCGCTGGGTGTCGCGTTCGGCGATGTGCACGCCCTTCACCCCCAGGTCGTGCATCAGCCTCGCCCAGCCGTCGCGGTCCGCCGACGCCTCGACCGGCCGGCCCAGGTCCTTGGCCAGGTTCACCAGCGCCTGCTTGACGAACCACGACACCATGCCGGGATTGGCGCCGCAGCACGACACCGCCGTGGTCTTGCCGGCACCGACCAGCGCCCGCGCGGTCTCCCGCAAGGCATAGTTCGTCCGCTGCGCCATGGTCAGGTTCGGGTCGGTGTAGTGGCCCTTCCACGGCTCCACCACAGTGTCGACGTAGAGCGCGCCGAGTTGTTGCGCGAACAGGATCATGTCGACCGAGGAGACGTCGACCGACAGGTTAACGATGAACGGTTGGCCCTGGCCCTTGGTGAGCAACGGCGTCAGCAGCTCCTTGTAGTTCTCCCGCGTGATCGGCGACTTCAGAAACGTGACGCCGGCCTCGTCGACCAGGCCGCGGTGGCTGTCGTCCGGATCGATCACCGTGAAGCGCGACCTGTCGAGATCGAAGTGCCGCAGCAGCAGCGGCAGCGTGCCGCGCCCGATGGTGCCGAAGCCGATCATCACGATCGGCCCGTCGATGCGGCCGTGATTGGGCCAGTCGGTCATGATTGGGGGCTCCTTACTATGGCGGTCCCCCACCTCACCTGTGCTCTCCGTCCTTCAGGGGCGGAGAGGGTCGCGGTGGCAACGGTCTTCCCGCCCCCTCTCCGCCCTTCAGGGGGGAGAGGGTTGGGGTGAGGTGGGTGTCGAAATCGGACTCTAACCTATCCGTGGGACTGCTACGCCGCGCGGCGACGTTTGGACGCCAGCGGCTCGCCGGTCGCCACCACCGGACCGGCGGCATGGGCCAGCGCGCCCGGGACCAGCTCCAGCGCCAGGAAGCGCGAGAGCTCCACCGGTCCCGGCAGGGCGAGGTCCGCCGCCAGGTCGCGGCGGAAACCGAAGCGGCGATAGTAGGCCGCGTCGCCGACCAGCAGCACCGCGCGATGGCCCAGTGCCTTGGCCCGGGCCAGCGCGGCGGTCATCAACTGACTGCCGATGCCGTCGCCCTGCAGCCCTGGCGCCACCGCGATCGGGCCGAGCAGCAGGGCCGGCCCTGCGCTGCCGGCGTCCACCCGCCACAGCCGCACGGTGCCGACCAGCACCCCGTCGCGTCGCGCCACCAGCGCCAGCCCCTCGGCCGGGCACCTGCCGCGGCGCAGCTTGGCCACCGTCTTGCGATGGCGCTGCGACCCGAAACAGGTGTCGAGCAGCGCCTCGCGGGCCCGGGCATCGCCGGGCCGTTCCACCTCGAAGCTCAACATGGCGGCCCGCGTCAGATCACGTAGGCGGCCAGCGGCGCGAAGCCGTTGAACCCGTTGGCGGCGTAGGTGGTGGTATAGGCACCGGTGGTCTCAATCAGGATCTCGTCGCCGATGGTGAGCGAGATCGGCAGCGGGTACGGCGTCTTCTCGTACAGCACGTCGGCGCTGTCGCAGGTCGGGCCGGCCAGCACGCAAGGCTCGACCGCATCGCCGTCGCGCGGCGTGGTGATCGGATAGCGGATCGCCTCTTCCATGGTCTCCGCCAAGCCGCCGAACTTGCCGATGTCGAGATAGACCCAGCGGGTGGTGTCCTCGGCCGACTTGCGGCTGATCAGCACCACCTCGGCCTTGATCACGCCGGCGTCGCCGACCATGCCGCGGCCCGGCTCGATGATGGTCTCCGGGATCCGGTTGCCGAAGTGCGTCGACAGCGAGCGGCCGATCGCCTGGCCATAGACCTCCGGCTCCGGGATCGCCTTCAGCAGGCGCGCCGGGAAGCCGCCACCGAGATTGACCATGCGCAGCTGGATGCCGCGCGCCTCCAGGGTATGGAAGATCTCCGCCGCCTCGGCCAGCGCCCGGTCCCAGGCGTCGACGTGAAGCTGCTGCGAACCGACGTGGAACGACACGCCATAGGCGTCCAGGCCCAGGTCGCGGGCATGCGTCAGCACGTCGACCGCCATCGCCGGCACGCAGCCGAACTTGCGGCTGAGCGGCCAGTCGGCGCCGACGCCGTCGGTCAGGATGCGGCAGAACACGCGCGCGCCGGGGGCGACGCGGGCAATCTTCTCGACCTCTTCCGGGCAGTCGACGGCGAACAGCCGCACGCCCAGCTGAAAAGCCCGCGCGATGTCGCGCTCTTTCTTGATCGTGTTGCCGAAGGAGATGCGCTCCGGCGTGGCGCCAGCGGCCAGCACCTGCTCGATCTCCGGGACCGAGGCGGTGTCGAAGCTGGAGCCCAGCTCGGCCAGCAGCGCCAGGACTTCCGGCGCCGGGTTGGCCTTCACCGCGTAGAAGATGCCGGATTGCGGCAGCGCGCGGCGGAAGGCATGGAAGTTGTCGCGAACGACGTCGAGATCGACGACGAGGCAAGGGCCCTCGGGTCGTCGGGTGGCGAGGAAGTCCAGCATGCGTTGCGTGGCCATCGGCCGTTACTCCGTCCAATGTCGTGCGGCCAGTGGCATCGCTGCGGCGGGCGGCGCGGTGGAGACGCGAACCGACGCGAACGAGCTCTGTGCTCGAAACCCGGCGCGGAGAACACAACTCCGAACCGGCGTTGCCTGCCATTGATTGGACGGGAGTACCCGGCCGCACGTCCGGCAATGAGGGTGTGCCTCTTCAGTGTCGCCGACCGTTGGAGGGCCGACAGAGACCAAAAAAGCCCGCACCGTCGTTGCTGTGAGATGCCTTGTCCCGGTGGTCCGGGCCCGCCTGTCGATGCGGGTGTGCCGGCGCCTCGGTGCACGTGCGACTTTGGGCAAGCGGGATATGAGGCTAAGGCCTGTCACAGTCAAGAGGTTTTTCGATTACACGCTGTTCATTTGCCGGCACGACGCCGCTGCGCTATATCTCAGGCATGGTGAAGCACGTCGCGGCCGTCCTGCTGCTCGTGCTGGCCGGGCTCATGGCGCCGGCCGGCTTTGCTGACGCTTCGCCGCATCACCAGCCGATCGCCGCGTCCGACGCATCGGGCGAGACGGCGGCAACCGACGCCGATTGCCCGAGCCATCCGGCGCCTCAGGTCGACATTGATTGTTGTGTCATGGGCTGTTCGTCGAGCGCCCTACCGCTGCTTGCCATGCCGCCGCAGGCCTGGGCCGAACGAGGCCGCAGTGACCTGCCCGCGCCGATGCTGGCCGTGCTGAGCCAGCACCCCGAAGGCCTGTTCCGACCGCCACGCTGACGCCTCCGGTTTGAGCCGGACACGCCGACCGTTACCCGACGGTCGGCTACACACGCGTTTGCATGACCTTCGGAACAGGTAACCGAGATGAAACCGATTCAGATCCTGTGCGCCGCCGCCTGCGGCGCCGCCATCGTGGGCGCCGGCCTGGCGCTCGCCTCCCCCTCATACGCCGCCAGTCACGGCCACGGCGGCGGTCACGGCCATGGCAAGGGCCACAGCATGTCGTCCGCGACGGGCGCGGCCGGCAAGGCTTCGGACGTCACTCGCACGGTCGAGGTGACGATGCGCGACAACTTCTACGAGCCGGAAAACATCGCCATCGCCAACGGCGAGACCGTGCGCTTCGTGATCACCAACGCCGGCGAACTGGTGCATGAGTTCAACATCGGCACCGCCGCCATGCACGCCAAGCATCAGGAAGAGATGATGATGATGGTCGAGCACGGCGCCCTGGAGGCCGACAGGATCCATCACGATCGCATGAAGATGGACATGGGCGGCGGCAAGACCATGGAACACAACGACCCGAACGCGGTCCTGCTGGAACCCGGCCAGTCCGGCGAGGTGATCTGGAGCTTCACCACGGACGCCGAGCTGGAATTCGCGTGCAACGTCCCCGGCCACTACGACGCCGGGATGATGGGCCACATCCGATTCCAGTAGCAGCAGGCGATAGCCAAGGAGCTTCAAACATGAGCCCGATGAGGCATCGGGCGGTGGCCGGGGCGCGGTGCGCCCTCGCCGTTGCCCCGCTGGCCGCGACGGCTGGCGCCTACGACCTCACCGTCGACCGCGTGATGATCGACACCGGCGATTTTCGGCGCCAGGGCGTCGGCTACAACGGCGCCTCGCCGGGGCCGGTGCTGCGCTTCAAGGAAGGCGAGGAGGTGACGATCAACGTCACCAACAACCTCGACGTCGACACCTCGGTGCACTGGCACGGCCTGATCTTGCCCTTCCAGATGGACGGCGTGCCGACCATCAGCTATCCGGGCATCAGGCCCGGCGAAACCTTCACCTACAACTTCCCGATCGTTCAGTCCGGTACCTACTGG
>JAVKFY010000013.1:0-60433 GCA_040223615.1 Alphaproteobacteria bacterium | reverse complement strand
TCCGTCTGGCCCAGCACCGGAACATCGACGACATCTCGCACCGCATCGGCACGCTCGTCAGCGGCTTCAAGCCGGACGAATGCGCAAACTATCTCGTCAATGCCGGTTACGCTTCAGTCAAAACATGAAACGCTCTAGTCGCCGCCGCCACCACCCCCTCCGCCGCCGCCGCCAGCATCACTGTTGCCAGCGTCCGCGGCGGCGTCGTCCAGAGCCGGATCGATCCCGCCGGCAGCCGCCGGCGCCGGCGCGGCATCGCTGTTCGCGGCGACGCTGACCGCCTGGCCGGCGCTGACCGAGGCCTCGCCGCCGCCGTTGGCGTTCTGCACCGTGACCGTGCCGCTCAGCACCGAGACCACGGTCGCGCCAGTGTCATCGACGTCGACCAGGAAATCGGTGCCGCGAATGCCGATCAGCGCCGTCGGGGTGCGCAGCCGCACGCCGGACTTGTTCAGCTTGCCGGAGATGAAACGGAAGGCGCCGCGGGTCAGGTTGGCGGTCATCTCGCCATTGCCGGAGCCGGGGTCGTAGACGAAACGGTCGAGCGTCGCGACGCTGGCCGAGCCCAGGCGCAGTTCGCTGTCGTCTTCGAACGCCAGGTGCATGGCGCCGTCGGTGACGGTCTCCACCGTCTCGGCGGCGACCACCGAATCGTTGACGTAGTGGTCCTGGCGGCTGCCGCCGGGCGGCGTGCCGTAGGCCCAGCCGGCGATCATCTGCACCGAGCCGATCGTTTGCGCCGAGCCGGTGCCGGCGGCGTACGTGAACGCGAGCGCGGCGGCAGTCGCCGTCAGCCAAAGGCGCATGTCATACTCCTCAAGTGCACCGACCCGGATGGGCCGATGGAAGACGGGCCGCGCGGACGAACGGTACCTATTCGCAGCCGAGCTGATCGACGGTGTCCTGCACCCGCGCCAGCAGGTTGAAGTCGCCGCCTTCGTAAACGTCGACGAATTCGACCAGCGCCAGACAGGCCAGGCCGTAATTGGCGACATTCATCGCCGCCTGACCGACCTCCAGCATCGCCGTGGTCGCCAGCGGATGCTCGGGGAAGCGTGCGTAGGCTTGCTCCAGCACCGTCACGGCGCCATCCAGGTTGCCCTGGTACAGGATCGACCGGCCAAGCTGATAGGCCGCGTCGGATGCCTCCGGGCTGTTCGGGAAACTGCCCACAAGATTGCGGAAGACCTGCTCGGCGGCCGGCAGGTTGCCGGCCTGGACCAGGGCGTTGCCCTGCGCCAGAAGCTGGCTGGCGGCGGCGTTCGGCGCGGTCGGCTGGTTGGCGCGACGCGGCGCCACGACCCCGGCGCCGGCCGGCAGCAGCAGGTCGGAGAACACGTAGCCGACGGTGCCGTCGCCGAGCCGCACCCGGAACCAGCCGTCTGCGCCGGTGCTGCCGGTGACCTGCACCTGCTGGCCGGCCGGCACTGCGCCGACCCGAGCGCCGGCTACGTTCGGCCGGTCGCGCACGTTGGCGTTCTTCACTGCGACGAACATCTCGTCCATCGGTCGCAGCGCCGGCGCCGCGGGCCGGGCCGGCGCGGGGGTCGGGGTCGGCCGGACCATCGCGGTCCGCGGCTTCGGATCGGGTTCGGCCGGCTTCGCCGCGGGCAGCGCCGGACGACCGCCGTCCGGCACCGCGGCGACCAGCAACAGGCCGGGATCGCCGGTCACGGTGGCGTTCTGGGTGCGGCCGAACTGGCGCCTGGCGGCATAGGTCATCTCCTCGTCGAGGTAGGTGGAGACCTCGGCCAGCGTCACCTTGCCGTCCTTGTCGCCGCCGACGCCGGCATCGGCGGCACCGTAGAGCGCATCCAGCAGGTGGCGGGTGAACAGGCCGTGGCGCGCCTCGTCGTCCCAGCTCGCGAGCTGGTCGGCGCGCGCGGCGGTCAGCACCGTCAGGCCCTTGGACACCTTCGCCGGCTTGGCGCGCACGTGCACCGGCGAGGCGGACTTCACCAACGAGCCCTTCGGGCTGTCGCCGGTGAAGCAGGCGTCGATGAACACGGTGACCGAGCGCGCCGGCAGCTTGGCCAGGTTGGCATAGAGCGTGTCGATGGCGTAGCCGTTGAGCTCCGGGGTCTCGGCGTCGGCATCGACCGGCAGGAGGTAGCCGCGCTGGTCCTCGACCCCGGCCATGCCGTGGCCGGAGTAGTACACGACGACATCGGAGCGGCCTTCGCGGACCCAGTTGAACAGCTTGCCACGATGGCTGTTCTGGTTGCCGAAGGCGGCCTCCATGTGCGCCTTGGTGGCGTCGCGCAGGTCGATCAGGTTGCCATCCTGGAAGCCCAGCACGTCGAGCACATAGCGGCGCATGGCATCGGCGTCATTGTGGGCATAGTCGACGTCGGGGACACGGCCCTGGTAGTCGCGGTTGCCGATCAGGACAGCGATGCCGTCGCGATTCTCCGCCGCGGACGCGGCGGCGGCAGCGCCGCCCAGCAGCAACGTCAGCAACAGGCAGGCAATGGCGCGCATCGGCCTCTCCTCGCGCGGTACGACGCTCAGCTTACCCGCACCCGTTCGGGCACAAAAGCAAAGGGCGCGACGCCCGCGCGCCGCGCCCTTTGCGATTCGACGGCGGATCAGTCTTCGCCGGGCGAACTGCTGCCCTGATCCGGCGCGGCGCCACCGGCGCCCGGTCCGGCGCCGGCGCCGGCGCCGGGCGAGGCGTCCTCCAGACCCTCGTCCATCTCGTTCGGCGCCGTGATCGCCGGCGCCGCCGTCGCGGCGGCGACGCTGACCGCCTGCCCGGCCGAGACCGACGCCTCGCCGCCCCCGTTGGCGTTCTGCACCGTCACCGTGCCGGCGATCACCGACACCACGGTGGCACCGAAGGGATCGACGTTGATCAGCAGATCGGTGCCGCGAATGCCGATCAGCGCGGTCGGGGTCCGAAGCTTCACCGCGGACTTGTTGATCTTGCCGGAAATGAAGCGGAACGCGCCGCGGGTCATGTTGACGGTCATCTCACCGCCGCCGGCACCCGGGTCGTAGACGAAGCTGTCCAGCGTCGCGGTACTGGCCGAACCGAGCCGCAGTTCGCTGCCGTCCGAGAACATCAAGTGCATGGCGCCGTTGGCCACGGTCTCGACCAACTCGTTGGCGACCACCTGGTCGCGCACGTAGCGGTCCTGCTTGCCGCCAGTGGGCGGGGTGCCGTAGGCCCAGACCTCGACAAGCTGCACCGATCCGATCGATTGCGCCTGCGCGGCGCCTGCGGCGAGGCAGGCGGCCAATGCCGCGGCGCCTATTGTCTTCAAATGTCTCATTTTCATCTCCTGCACAGTTCAGACTTATGCGACGGCCAGATGGCTATGGCCGAACAAAGGCGCGAAGCAACTGGCTTCGCGTACCAGGTCGTGTCGACCACGTGAAAACACGAACACGTCAGCCCAGTGCCCGGACACCGCGTAGGCGTCGTGGTCGGGCAGCAAGGCGATGCCGCGCGGCAGACGCAGGCCGAGCCGGTCGGTGCGCACCACCCGCTTCACCGCGCCGCTGGCGCCGTCGAAGGCAACCACGGTGTGCGCGGAAGTGAACACCGCCAGCGCCTCGTCATGCACCGGATCGTAGACGATCGACTGGCCACGCTGCATCAGCAGGCGGTCGTCGGTCGCGGCACTGTTGCTGCGCCCGGCGTTGACGTCGAAGCGCAGCAACGGGACCGGCATGTAGCCGCGCTGCTGCGAATCGGAACGGTCCGGCATGTAGACCTCGTCGCGCCCGCGCAGCACGCGCTGCACGTTGTCGAAGGTGTCGGGCCGGACCTGCACGGCGAACAGACGGTCGCCACGCGCGGCGCCGAGATGGCGCAGTTCGTGCTGCGGCCGGGCCGATACGACCTTGCTCACGAGCCGGCCATCGGCCGTGTCGATCACGGTCAGCGACGGTTCCACGCCAAAGGGTATGCCGGGCGCAGGCCGGGTTTGATCGGCCGGCCATGGCACACGGCCATAATTGGCGATTGCCAGGTAACGGCCGTCGTCGATCAGGGCGACCTCGTGCGGCCCGATACCGTGCGCCGGGTAGGTCTCCCGCACCGCCAGCGTGGCCGCGTCGCGGACGCTGATCCGGCCCTGATAACGCGCCAGGTCACCAACGTAGGGCGTGCCATCGGCGCTGCGCTCGGCGACGAACAGCGTCGTCCCGTCGGCGCTGTAGGACGCATGGCCGCCGAAGACATGGCCGGGCGCATGGGGCGCGGCGGTGTGGGTGACGTCGAGACTGTCGACGTCGATGCGCAGCAAGGCCACGTGATCCATGGCGCAGAACACGGCGCTGCGCCGGTCCGGCGCGACCTCGACATCGTGCCCGCGTATCGGCATCAGTGCGCGCCGGTCCCCGCCGGCGGCGGTCAAGCGGCTCAGCAGCGTGACCGGGCCGTCATAGCCTGGCGGCAGGTTGCGCGCGGCCTCATCGTCAGCGCGCAGCGGCCGGCCACGACGGAAGGCCTGGTCCGGCGCATACCCCGGCACGAGAAAGACTGGCGGGCGCGGCGATGTCGAGGCTCTCACGGTCGCCGGCATGGCCATTCCGGCCACCCCGGCAACGCCACCACCCAGAACGGTCCGACGAGTCGGCATCCCCACCTTGCCTGATCGGCGGCGGCATCACGCGAAGCCGCCCGGCCGATCCATGCTCAAATCACGCTCACCCTAACAACACATACGTTAATAGAAGCGACAATCGTCACACTTGAGTAGTTCTACCTAAATCCTAGCTGCTCGGCTCGTTGGTCAGATCGAGCGGATAAATCGGCCGGCGCACCTTCTCGAAGGTGAGCTGGCTGTAGTCGGAGGTGCACACGCCGGTGCCGGCGCACTCGATGATCTGCTTGGCGATCGGCTTGAAGCCGGCGCGGTAGTGGATCCGGCTCTTCAGCATCAGGTAGCGCTTGCGGCGCGGGTCGATGCCCAGGCTGAGCAGGCAGTTCAGGTCGTTCGGCTCGGAATGTTTCGAGATCACCACGATCTCGACCTTGCCGGTGTCCAGCACCACTGTCGGGCCCAGGTCCATCAGCGCGCCGGTCGAGGCCGGCCCGAGGTTGCGGTAGAGGCCGTCGGAGATCAGCTTGACCCGGCCGCTGACCTCCAGCGGTTGGCCCTGCTGGCCGATCGACGGCATGTCGAGCTTGCCGCCGAGCGACACCGTGACGTCGGCGCCGACGCCGGCGGCGATCATCTGCCGAACCGCGTCGGGATCGTGAATCGCGAAGGCGGCGACGTCCTCCAGCCCGGCCTGCAGGATGCCGGCCAGCACCGTCATCGTGTCCATGGTCCCGCCGGACGCGGCATTGTCGTAGTGGTCGAGCAGCACCACTGGGCCCTCCGGCACGGCCTTGGCGCGCGCCAGGGAATCGCTTAGCGGCTCGATCTTGTAGACGAAGGCCTCGCGCTGCTGCCAGGCGAAGTCGAGCAGCTCGTCGCACCATTTGCGCGCCAGGTCGGGGTCGTTGTCGGTCACCACCACGGCGGAGAGGCCGGCATTGTGGATGTCGGCATGCGGGAAACCGGTAAACAGGGTGGCGACCAGCGCCCCCGACGCCTCCATCTCCCGGGTCCGCTCCTGCAGTTCCTTGTTGGGGAAGTCGTCGGTGCCCTGGCGCATCACGTGCGGCAGCATCGGCCGATTGCCCCAGGCCATCGCCGGCTTGGCCTTGCCGTCGAGCATGGCGAAGATCGCCTTGCCGGCGCGCGCCGCGGTCTCGTAGTTGTCGATGTGCGGATAGGTCTGGTAGCCGGCGATGACGTCGCAATTCTCGGCGATCGCCGGGTACATGTTGGTGTGCATGTCCAGCGCCACGCCGATCGGCACATCGGGCGCGGCCTCGCGCACCCGGCGCAGCAATTCGCCCTCGCCGTCCTCGCGCGTGGTGGTCACCATGGCGCCGTGCAGGTCGAGAAGGATCGCATCGCAGCCCTCGCGCACCGCGTCGAGAATCTTGCCGCACATATATTCGTAGACATCCTCCGGCACCGGGCCGGACGGCGCGGCGCTGGCGGCGATCGGGGTGACGATCTCGGCCCCGGCCTGCTCCGCCAGGTCGACGAAGGCGGCCATGCCGGTGCTGACACCCTTCACCGATTCGTAGGCGTCGCGGCCCTCCGGCGGCGCGTCGCGGCCGCGCGCGAACCGCGACAGCGGCGTCGGCACCGGCGAAAAGGTGTTGGTCTCGTGTTTCATCATGGCAATGACGACGCGCATTTCATCTCCTCTCGGACCGGCCGGTTCGGCGTCAGCTTGCCAGGGCCGGGACTGTCATGCTTGAGAAATTCGACGAACCGCCAATAATCATAACGGGGATCGCGTCGAGTATCTCAGGAGGGCGCATCATGCCGTATGTGGTGGGGCTATCGATGGCTGGGGCCGCCGTGCCGTTGTGCGTGGCGCTGGTGTCGCGCGACAAGGCGCTGCGCGATATCGGCATGACCGTGCTGAAGTTCGTCGTGCTGCTGCCGGTGGTTGCCACCGGTGTTGCCGTCGGGCTGATCCACGCCATCGTCTGAGCGCCCGAACACTGTCGGTCGATTTGACACTCGCGGGTCAGGCGATAATCGTGTCGTTTTCTAACTCATTGAAATAGAACGACTTAACTGCGATTAACCATTTGGCCCGAAGTTTGCTTAATTGGGCCATAGAGGGTGTGTGCAAAAAAGCACGTCGCGGATGAGACGGCATGAGTATCGGTCTTGAGAGGGGAATGAGGTAGCGACGCCTCGACATTGCGCAACACCAAGCGGCGCGGCCCCGGAAGGCCGCGCCGCTTCTCGTTCCGGCCCGACGCTTTCTTGTCACTGGTCGTGGTAACGTCTTGGCGCGCGTCTTGCTTCGTTGCGGGGCAAGAGAGGTGTTGCGTGCCAAAATGATGCTCATTCGCTTGATCGCACTGTTCGCACTGTCGGTTTTCTGTCTCGGGTTCGGGGCCCTGTATGCCTGGAACACCGTTCTGGCACGCCAGGCCGAGACCACCCATCCGCCGATCGGCCGGATCGCCAAAGTCGACGGCCTCGACATCCACTATGTCGACCGCGGCACCGGGCCGGCGCTGGTGCTGATGCACGGCATCAACGGCACGGTGCAGGACTTCTCCGAAACGGTGATGGACGATCTGGCGCGCCGCTACCGCGTGATCGCCATCGACCGGCCGGGCCACGGCTACAGCGAGCGCGCCGATACCGCGATGGACCCCGCCGAGCAGGCCGCGGTGGTCCATGGCCTGCTGGCGCAGATCGGCGCCGAGCAGCCGATCATGGTCGGCTTCTCGTGGAGCGGCTCCCTGGTGCTGGCCTATGCGCTGGCCTATGGCGACGAAGTCGCCGGCGTGGTGACGCTGGCCGGCGCCGCCTACGAGTGGCCGACGCCGGTCGACATGAAATACCGGGTGCCGACCTGGCCGATCGTCGGCGACCTGCTGGTCAACACCCTGCCGCTGCCGCTATCCACCTTGCTGGCGGAACAGTCGGTGGCCTCGGCCTTCGCGCCGGAACCGGTGCCGGACAGCTACGATCAGGCGCCGTGGCGGCTGGCCTTGCGGCCCGACAGCTACCGCGCCAACGCGGAAGACGTGCGGTTGCTGAAACCGTTCCTGCGTGAGCAGTCGGCGCGCTATCACGAGATCGACGTGCCGCTGGTGATCGTCACCGGAGATGCCGACACGGTGGTCAGCCCGACGCTGCACTCCGCCGCGCTGCACGAGGCGGTGCCGCATTCGCAGACCATCGTGCTGCCCGGCGCCGGCCATCCGCTGCCCTACAGCCACCCCGACGTCGTGATCGACGCCATCGACCGGGTGCACCGGCTGGCACAGGCGGCCGACACCCGCGCCGTCACCGTCAGTTCCTTGCGCGAGTATCGCTAGCCCGGCAGCCAGCCGGCGATCGCCTTGCCGATCTCGTCGGGCGAATCTTCCTGGATGAAGTGCGTGCCGGCGACGGTGACTTCGGTCTGGTTCGGCCAGGTGCGGCAGAATTCACGCGGCCGGCCGCGCAGGATCGCGCCTGGGTCGGCGTCGATGAACAGCTTCGGCATGTCGCTGGTTTTCAGCCAATCGGCGTAGGCCTGCACGATTTCGGTCACGTCGGCCGGTTCGCCGCCGATCGGGATTTCGCGCGGCCAGGTCAGCGTCGGGCGGCGGCTCTCGCCGGGATCGACGAAGGGCCGGCGATACTCAGCCATCTCCGCCTCGCCCAGGTCGCGCAGGATCGCGCCGGGCAGCACCTGCTCCACGAACATGTTCTGTTCCAGGACCATCGCCTCGCCCTTCGGCGACCGGAAGCCCTGGAACACCGGCGCGGCGCGCTTGGGCCAGTCCTCCCACTCGGCCGGGCAGACGATCGATTCCATGTAGGCGACGCCGCGCATCGCGTCGCGGTGCTGGTTGGCCCAGTCGAAGCCCAGCGCCGAGCCCCAGTCGTGAATCACCAGGGTGACGTTCGCGCGCACGTCGAGCTGGTCGAGCAGATCCCACAGATAATCGCGGTGCTCAACGAAGCGGTAGCTGTCCGGTCCGCTGTTCGGCAACTTGTCGCTGTCGCCCATGCCGATCAGGTCCGGCGCGATCAGCCGGCCACGCCCCTCAAGGTGCGGCATCACGTTGCGCCACAGGTAGGACGACGTCGGGTTACCGTGCAGGAACACGATGGGGTCGCCCTCGCCGGCCTCGACATAGGCCATGCGGCGGCCCTTCACCGTCGCGAACTGCTTGGTGCCGTACGGTTCGGCGCTCAACATGCTGTTCTCCTCGGGCATGGGGTTCAGGTGTCGTCGTCGTCCGCCGCCAGGCGCAGCGCGACAGCTTCAAGTGGTCGACCGCGCGCGCGATCCCCGATACCGCCCGCGCACGACGCGCCAATGATTTCGCAGGGTGATGATCATATCAATGTCGTCCGAAACACAATCGGCGCCTGCCGGCCGACACCGGCACGCGGGTGTGGGCGCGCCGCGCCGGAATGCGATAGGGTCGCCCTCGCCGCCCCTTATCCTGTCCATCCGGTGACACCGCGCCCGTGCATATCCGCCTGCCGTACGGCATTTCCGCCAAGACCGCCGCGCACCCGCCTGCTGGCGACGATGGCGCATGAGCCAGCCCCCCGTGCATCCATCCGCCCCGCCGCCGTCGGCCCGCGTACCGGCATTCAACACCACGCGCTGGACGTTGATCCTGATCGCCGTCAACGTCGCGATCCATGCCGGACGCAGCTTCGGCCTGAGCGATGGCGCCGACTCCGACGTGGTGTTCGACTTCGGCTTCATCCCGGCCCTGTTCGTGGTCCCCGGCGGCTGGCCGGTCTGGCCGGGCGACGCGATGATCTGGCTGACGCCACTGAGCTACGCCTTCTTGCACGGCGATTGGGTGCACCTGGGCATCAACATGCTGTTTCTGCTGGCCTTCGGGACGCCGGTCGAGCGCCGCCTCGGGTCGCTCCGCTTTCTGGCCTTCTATCTGACCTGCGCCGTCTTCGCCGCCGTGGCCAGCACGCTGTCCTACTGGATCACCGACGGCATCGTGCTGATCGTCGGTGCCTCGGGCGCGATTTCCGGCCTGTTCGGCGGCTCGATCCGCTTCGCCCGCTTCCGCCTGCGCAGCAGCAACCCCGACGCACCGGGACGCCTGGTCGGCCCGTGGCTGCTGGTGCTGTCCTTCGTCCTCGTCAACATCGCCTTCGGCTTCACCGGCTTCGGCAGCTTCGGCGAGGTCCGGGCGATCGCGTGGGAGGCGCATCTCGGCGGCTTCTTCGCCGGCCTGCTATTGTTCGCGCTGTTCGAGAAGAACGCATCAGGACCAGCATCAGGAGGGCCGACATGAAGGTCACCGGCTTGCGCACCAAGGCCATCGCGCTGCCCCTGCCCGAGCCGCTCAGCACCTCGATCCACCGGATCGAGAAGATCGGCTGCCTGCTGGTCTGGCTCGATGGCACGGACGGGGTGAGCGGCGAGGCGCTGCTGTTCACGCTTAACACCGGCCGCCTGGCGGTGCTGGACGCGATGGTCCGGACCCTGGCGCCGGTCGTGGTCGGACGCCAGGCCAGCGACCGGACCGCGGTGTGGAACGACATGTGGTCCGACATCAACTTCGTCGGCCACAAGGGCGTCAGCCTGTTCGCCATCGCCGCCATCGACACCGCGCTGTGGGACCTGGCCGGCAAGGACACCGGCCTGTCGGTCGCGGCGCTGCTGGGCCGGGCCCGCGACCGGATACCGGCCTATGCCAGCGGCGGGCTGTGGCTGTCGCGCTCGATCGACGCGTTGCAGCAGGAGGCGCAGTCGTTTCTCGACCAGGGCTTCCGGGCGATGAAGATGCGCCTGGGCAGCAAGCGCATCGCCGACGACGTGGAACGCGCGCTGGCCATCCGCGAGGTCATCGGCCCGGACGTGCAGCTCATGTCGGACGCCAACCAGGGCCTGACCGTGAGCCACGCCATCGCGCTCGGCCGGGCACTCGAACCGGCCAACCTGGCGTGGTTCGAGGAGCCGGTGCAGGCCTACGACCTGGCCGGCTCGGCCGAGGTCGCCGCCGCGGTGCCGATGCCGGTCGCCTCGGGCGAGACCGAGTATGCGCGCTACGGCTTCCGCGACATGATCGAACGGAAAAGCGCCTACGTGCTGATGCCCGACCTGCAGCGGGTCGGCGGCATCACCGAGTTCATGCGCGTCGCCGCGATGGCCTCGGCCTACGACCTGCCGGTCTCGCCGCACGTGTTCACCGAGTACAGCCTGCAGCTCTGCGGCGCGATCGCGCACTGTCCGGTGACCGAGCACATGCCGTGGTTCACCGCGCTGTACAACGAGCAGATGGAGATGGCCGACGGCGACCTGCTGATCCCGGACCGGCCGGGCCTGGGGTTCACCTTCGATCAAGGCGCGGTCGATAGACTGGGCATCGACTAGGTTACCGCCAATTCGCCTGCTAGAATCGCCGGTCGCCGCCGAAGGAGCCGGACCATGCCGAAAAGCCAGAGCAGCGCCAACGTCGTCGCCTTGAAGAACGGCCGCAAGACGAAGCGCGTCGACTATCCCTACAAGCGGCGCATGCCGCGCGCGGAGTATGAGGACGAGCTGGGCTCGCTGCAGGTCGAGATGCTGCGCCTGCAGGCCTGGGTGAAGGAGCGCGGCGAGCGCCTGGTGCTGGTGTTCGAGGGCCGCGACGGCGCCGGCAAGGGCGGCACCATCAAGCGACTGGTGGAACACCTGAACCCGCGCGGCGCGCATGTCATCGCGCTCGACAAGCCCTCCGACGTGGAGCGCGGCCAATGGTATTTCCAGCGCTACGTCAAGCACTTGCCGGCCAAGGGCGAGATCATTTTCTTCGACCGCTCGTGGTACAACCGGGCCGGCGTCGAGCGGGTCATGGGTTTCGCCAACCAGCGTCAGTTCGAGCAGTTCATGGCCCAGGTGCCGCAGCTTGAGCGCATGTGGGTCGACGACGGCATCCGGCTGTTCAAGTTCTTCCTGTCGATCGACAAGAAGGAGCAGCGCAAGCGGGTGCTGGCGCGCTCCGAGGACCGTCTGAAACACTGGAAGCTGTCGCCGATCGACCTGCGCTCGACCGACCTGTACGAGGAATATACCAAGGCGCGCAACGACATGCTGCGCGCCACCAACACCGAGCCGGCGCCGTGGACGGTGGTGCTGACCAAGGACAAGCGGCGCGGCCGGATCAACGTGTTCCGCCACCTGCTGCGCTCGTTGCCCTATTCCGGGCGCGACCTCGACACGATCAAGGCGCCGGACCCGAAGATCCTCGGCGGCCCCGGCCTGCTCGGCATCAAGTAGCGGCTCGGTTCGCCCGCGCCGCCCAGGCAAGTGCCTGGTCGAGGCGATCGTTGCCCCAGAACAGCTCGGTCCCGACCAGCAGGCTCGGAGCGCCGAAGATGCCGTGGCCGAGCGCTTCTTCGACGGCGGCGCGCAACGCGGCCTTGTTCTCCGGGCTCTGCGCCCGTTCGATGAGCGCGGCGGCGTCGCGGCCCAGGTCGGTCAGGATCTCCGTCACCACCTCGGCCGAGGCGATGTCGCGGTCCTGCGCGAAGTTGGCGTGGAACACGGCGCGGCTGAACGGCGCCGCCCAGCTCTCGGCCGCCGCGACCACCGCGACGCGCGAGGCCAGCAGGCTGAAGCGCGGGTAGTTCGACGGCCAGGTCAGCGGCAAGCCGTACTCGGCCGCCAGCCGTTCCACGTCACGGCGACGGTAGCGGGCCTGCGCCGGCTCCGCATTCTGGAATGGCGACGGTTTCTCCACCCGCTGCTCCAGCACCGGACCGAGCAGGAAGGGGCGCCAGATCACCTCGACGCCGGCGGCATCGGCCAGCGCTTCGATCCGCATTGCCGCGAGGTAGGCGTAGGGGCTGGGGAAGTCGTACCAGAACTGAACGGTCGCCGTGCCCGGGCCGGCCATGTCAGAGCGCGGCGCGCCGCAGGCGGTCGATCGGGAACACCAGGGTGGCGCGCATGCCGCGGCCGCGCGCGGTGTCGATGTCGAGCCGGCCGCCATGCTGCTCTATCAGCGACTTGGTGATCGGCAGGCCGAGGCCGGTGCCCTCCTTGGCAACGCGGGAATTCTCCGCCTGGCCGAACAGCGTGAGAATCTTCGGCAGTTCCTCCGGCGCCACGCCGACGCCGGTATCGCGCACTTCGAACTGCAGGCTGGTGTCGTCGAAGATCGCCGCCAGGCGCACGTCGCCGCCCGACGGCGTGAACTTGATCGCATTGGCCAGCAGGTTCAGCAGCATCTGACGCGAGGCGCGGTGGTCGGCGTAGAGCAGCGGCAGGCCCTGGCCGAGCACGTGGTTCAGGTTGACGCCCTTGGCGTCGGCATCCTTGCGCACCAGGTTGACCACCTCCTCGATCAACTCGGCCACGACGATATGCTCCTCGTGCAGCTCCAGCCGGCCGGCCTCGATGCGGGCGATGTCCAGCAGGTCGGAGATCAACGACAGCAGGTGCCGGCCACTGTTGTGGATGTCGCCGGCATAGTCGCGATAGAGCGCGGTGCCGACCGGGCCGAGCAGCTCGTTCTCGATCACCTCCGAGAAACCCATGATGGCGTTCAGCGGGGTGCGCAGCTCGTGGCTCATCGCCGCCAGGAAGTCCGACTTGGCGCGGCTGGCGCGCTCCGCCTCGGCGATGGCGGCGCGCATCTCGTTCTCGCCGAGCTTGTATGAGGTGATGTCGACCATCGCCGCCAGCACCGCCGGCTCGCCACGCCACGGCAGCACCGAGGCGATCGAGATGACCCAGACCTCGGCGCCGTCGGCATGCCGCATGCGGGTCTCGTAGCGCGGCGGCACCGGCTGGCCGTGCAGGCGACGCTGCATGAACTCGCGCAGCCGGTCGCGTTCCTCCGGCGCGAACAGGTCGAAGATGTTGGTGTTGTTGGCCAGCAGTTCGGCGGCGTTGGCATAGCCGAGCAGCTCGGCCAGCGCATGGTTGGCGTGCAGCACTGGGCCGCCGCGATGCACCATCATGGCGATGGTCGAGCCGGCGACCATCTCGGCCACCGGTTGCGCGCCGCCGGCCGCCGCGCCGCTATCGGCGCCGGTCGCGGTGTGATGCGCCGGCCGGGTGCTGCCGCGATAGCCGACGAAGCCGCCGTCGTCGTCGTACATCGGCTGGCCGGTGGAGACCAGCGCCGCACCGTCGGCGCCGCGGTGGCGGAAATCGACGAAGCCGCGACGCGCCTCGACGTCGCGGCGATAGGCGGTCCACACCGCCTCGTCCGGGTCGGGCGACAGGTCCCAGGGGCTGGCGCCGAGATAGCGTTGGCGCGGCAAGGCCACAATGCGCTCGGCCGACGGCGAGACGTAGGTGTAGCGGTGATTCTGGTCGGTCTCCCAGTACCAGGCCTCCAGTAGCCCGTCGAAGGCGCGGAAACGCTCGGCCTGGCGCCGCAGGCGCTGGGTTTCCGACCGCTGCTGGCTGACGTCGCGCACGAAGCCTTCGATGACGTGGCCGCCGTCCGGCGCCGGGCGCCGCAGCACGTCCTCGGCGACCCACAACCGGTCGCCGCGCGCCAGGCGATGCACCTCGACGATCCGGTCGAGAACCTTGTCGCGGCGCTGCAGATCAAGCCGCAGCGCAGCGGACTGCGCCGGATCAATATACCAGGCACGATCGAGATTGATCTCCTGCGCCAGCAGGCGTTCGACCGAATCGTAGCCCATCAGATGCGCGAAGGCCGCGTTCGCGGCGAGCAGGCGGCCATCCTCGGCGCAACGGTAGTAGCCGTAGGGAACGTCAGGGGTGACCGACAATTCGGTCAGCGGCATGGCGGCAAGGTCAGTCAAGACAGCCCTTTGCGGGCGGGCCGGTCGCCGACGGTCGGCACCGGCACGCCATCGCTGATTGAATCGCTCAAATGTTATGATGAAATGGTTAACATCCGGAAACCATAACGGTGAGGGAATATGCGCATCGCCTCTGTTGAAACCATCCTGGTCTCGATCCCCTACGAGACCGGACCGACCCGCGGCTGGCCGGACTGGACCCACCTGAACACGGTTCTGGTGCGGATCGAAACCGACGACGGCCTGGTCGGCTGGGGCGACGCCTTCGGCTATCACGCCGCGCGGGCCACCAAGGCCGCGGTCGACCACATCATCGCGCCGCTGCTGATCGGGCGCGACGCCACCGACATCGCCCGCTTGAGCTACGAGCTGCAGCAGAAGACCCACCTGCTGGGCCGCTACGGCATCACCACCTTCGCGATTTCCGGTGTCGACATCGCGCTGTGGGACCTGGCCGGCAAGGCCGCCGGCCAGCCGCTGGCACGCCTGCTGGGCGGCTCGACCGACCGCACCTTCGCGTCCTATGCCAGTTTCGCGCGCTACGACGAGCCCGAGGTGGTGGCCGAGCGGGTCAGCGCGGCGGTCAACGCGGGCTACCGCTACGTCAAGCTGCACGAGGTCACCTACGAGACGGCGAAGGCGGCGCGCGAGGCCGGCGGCGACGACATGGCGCTGATGGTCGACACCAACTGCCCGTGGACCGAGCGCGAGGCGCTGGCGATGGCCAGGCGCTTCAAGCCGCTGAACCTGTACTGGCTGGAAGAGCCGGTGTTCCCGCCGGAGGACTTCGCCGCCCTGGCCCGGGTGCAGGCGGCCGGCGGCGTGCCGCTGGCGGCCGGCGAGAATGCCTGCACGTCGTTCGAGTTCGCGGCGATGTTCCGGTCCGGCGCGGTGACCTACGCGCAACCGTCGGTGACCAAGGTCGGCGGCGTCAGCGAATTTCGCAAGATCATCGCCCTGGCCGAGCACGGACCATCGACGATCGTGCCGCACGCGCCGTATTTCGGACCCGGCTTCCTGGCCACGCTGCACCTGATGGCGTCGCTGCCGCACGGCAGCCTGGTGGAGCGGCTCTACGTCGAGCCGGAAGCGCAGTATTTCGGCGACGCGGTGAACCCGGTGGCCGGCAGCTTCACGGTGCCGGATGGACCGGGCCTGGGCATCGATCCCGATCCGAACGTGATCAAGGACTATCGCGTCGCCGACGCCTGAGCCGGCGATCCACGAAGGGGAACCACACCATGTTGCGCCGCTTGCTGCTGCCGGCCGTCGCCGGCCTGACGCTGTTCGCCAGCTTCGCGCTGGCCGATGCCAAGCTGACCATCGTGCACGTCAACGACATCGACCAGATGAGCGAGGTGCGCGGCGCCGGCGGCACCGCCCGGCTGGCGGCGGTGGTGAAGGCGGAGCGTGCGCGCGCCGAACACCTGCTGGTCACCCACGGCGGCGACATGATCTCGCCGTCGCTGCTGTCCGGCTTCGACCGGGGCGCGCACATGGTGGCGCTGATGAACGCCATCGGCCTGGACGTGATGGTGCTCGGCAACCACGAGTTCGACTTTGGCCCCGACGTGCTGGAACAGCGGCTGGCGGAAGCCAACTACGTCCAGCTCGCCGGCAACGTGCGGCGCAACGGCGCGCCGCTGCCGCATACCGTGGATACACACATGGTCACTGTCGGCGCGTACAAGGTCGGCATCGTCGGGCTGGTGACGCCGGACACCGCCTTCCTGGCCAGCCCCGGCCCGACGGTGACCTTCGCCGACGAGATCGACACCGCGCGCACGCTGGCTTCGGCGCTGCGCGATGCCGGCGCTGACCTGGTGATCGCGCTGGCGCACCTGCCGCTGGGCCGCGACCAGGCGCTGCTGCACGAGAAGATCGGCGTCGATATCGTGCTGGCCGGCCACGACCACCTGCTCCATGCCGACTATGACGGCGCCGGCCTGATCGCGCAGGCGAGCAGCCAGGCAAGCTACGTCGCCGTTCTCGACATCGACCTGCGCACGGTCGAGAGCCGGGGCCGCAAGCGCTTCGCGTGGCAGCCCGACGTGCGCTTCGTGCGCACCGACCACGTCACGCCGGACCCCGACGTAGCGGCAATGGTCAAGCGCTACGAGGACGACCTGAGCAAGGAGCTGGACCAGCCGCTGGGCGTCACCGAGACCGAGCTCGACAGCCGCCGCGCCACCATCCGCAGCACCGAGGCGGCAATCGGCAACGTCATCGCCGATGCCATGCGCATCGCGGTCGACGCCGACGTGGCGCTGACCAACAGCGGCGGTATTCGCGGCAACCGGATCTACGATCCCGGCCACACGCTGACCCGGCGCGACATCCTCACCGAGCTGCCGTTCGGCAACCGCACGATGAAGCTGGAGCTGACCGGCGCGGCGCTACGCCAGGCGCTGGAGCACGGGTTCAGCCAGGCCGAGGACGGTGCCGGCCGGTTCCCGCAGGTCTCCGGATTGACGGTCACCTGGAATCCGAAGGCGGCCCCCGGCGCCCGGGTGGTCGCCGTCTCGGTCGGCAACGCACCGCTGGACGACGCGCGCGTCTATACGCTGGCGACCAACGACTACATCGCCCGCGGCGGCGACGGCTACGACGTGTTCAAGGACGCCAAGGTGCTGATCGACGCCGATGGCGGCCGGCTGATGGCGGCGCAGGTGATGGACTACATCGCCCAGCTCGGCCAGGTGGCGCCGAAGGTCGATGGCCGGATCACCGCGCGGTAGGTCTCAGGCCGGCTCCAGCAGGTAGAACACCGAGCGGGTCGGGCTGGTGAAGTCGCGCCGGCGCACGCGCCAGCTGGCCGCCGCCAGCTTGGCCTGCACCGCCTTCAGCGAGTGGCCGCGATAGCCGGCCTCCCACTTGTGGCCCCAGGGATCGCCGTCGGCGTCGGCACGGAAGCGGCGCAGGCCGTAGAGCTTCTTGAAGGCAAAGCCGCCGCGCCAGCGGTGCGGGTTCAGGTAGAGCCGCAGGTCGAGCTGCAAGCCCTGATACGGCACCGACACGATCAGGTAGCGGGGCGCCGCCGCGCGCAGCTTGGCCAGCACGGCGTCGACATCGTCCCACCACAGGTGTTCGAGGGTCTCGCAGCACAGGATCGCGTCGTGGCCGGCCAGCCGGTCCGGCTCGACCTCGGTCAATTCCGCCTCGATATGGCCCGCCGTCGGCACATCGGCCTGCGCCGGCAACCGGTCGAGCGTCGTCACCGCGAAGCCGGCATTGTGCAACATTGCCGTGACAAGCCCCAGCCCGGGCCCGATCTCCAGCACCCGGCGGACCGGCAGGCCGGCCAGCAAATGCACCTGAAACCATTGATGGCCAATGCGTTTTTCGGAGTAGTAGCGATACCACTCCGCCTGACGCGCGGCCGGGTCGGCGCTGTAGTCGCGGGAGCCGTCCAGTTCGGTCATGCGGCGGGTATGGCACAAAATGAGAGGGCCCGGAAACGATCCGGGCCCCGAAATAGCTGGTTGATGGCGTTATCCAGCGTTCTTTGCTCGGGGCAGATTATATCAAACTTGGCGGCGGTTGTGTGGAGAATCTGTCGTCCAACGTAGCAAACCACTGAAAAAGTTACGGATCGCCGTAGCTGAGGCCGGATCGCACGATCCGCCAGCGGCCATCGGCGACTTCGGCCAGGAACATCTCGGCGCTGGCCAAGCGCCGGGCCGGCCCGAAACCGACCGCCGGGCCGCCGAGCGGCGGTTGCCAGTCGCGCAGGCTCTCCAGCCCGGCGACGAAACTGTCGACGCTGAGCGCCCGGCCGGCCTGGCGCAGGCCGGCGGCGGCGAGCATCACCGCATCGTAGCCGGCCGCCGCCCGCGCATCGCCCTCACGCTCAAACTTCGCCTTGTAGGCCGCCAGCCAGGCCGCCGCGGTTTCATCCTCCGGATCGGGGATCGGAATCTGGTCGACGGCGCGGAATCCCGCCGCCGCCGGACCGGCCAGCGCCAACAGTTCGGGGGCGTAGGTCGCCGAGGTGCCGACCATGGCGACGGTCCAGCCCATCGCGTCCGCCGCCTTCAGGATCGCCGCCGCCTCGCTCACCGTGGCACCGAGCAGGACCAGCCCGCACTCGGCTTCGCGCAGGCGGCCGAGGTCGGCGCCGAAAGCCTTGGTGCCGCGCTGATAGGCCTTGACCGCGGTCAGTTCGCGTTCCGCGTCGGCCATTGCCTGTTCGGCGCCGCGCTGGATGTTCTGACCGAACTCGTCGTCGCGGCCGAGGATGCAGACCGGCCGCTCGGTATCGTCGCGGATCGCATCCGCCACCACCGTGCCGGCCTGCACGACGTAAGGCGCGAAGCGGGCGAACTTCAGCCGGTCGAAGGGCTCGTAGGCCTGCACCGCCGCGGTCATCGGAAACAGGTGCGGCAGGCCGCGCTCCAACACCAGCGGCAGCGCCGCCATCACGCCTGCCGTGCCCATCTGGCCGACCAGCGCGAAGACTTCGTCGTCGCCGATGAGCTTCTCCGTCGCCTGCACCGCGCGCTTGGTGTCGAACTGGTTGTCCTCGATCACCAGGCGCAGATCGCGGCCATGGATGCCGCCCTCGGCATTGATCCGATCGACCGCCAGGCGCATGCCGTTGGCGGCCGCGCGGCCCCAGGTGCGGAGCGGTCCAGACAGGTCCAGGTGGGTGCCGAGTACCACCTCGTCGTCGCTCACACCCTGGGTCTGCGCCTGTGCCGGCAGTGCGAGGAACAGCAGGGCGGCGAGCAGCCACCTCACGCCTCGATCCCCTGCGCCCGCAGCCAGCCGTCAGGTGCCGGGTCGTCGCGGTAGCCGGTAAAGGCGTGCTCGCCGCGCAATTCCAGCGCGCCATCGTCGGTCTGGCGCAACTCGCCGTAGGGCGCCCGGACCAGACCCTCGGCGGCGATCATCGCGATCGGACCACAACCCTGCGGCCGGCAGATCAGGTTCGGCATCCGCCAGGTCGGCTCGATCCCGCACGCCTGCGACGGACCGGGCGGCGGATAGGCGATGACGACACCGGCGTAGAGCGCGGCATGGCCGCCGACGACGCGCTCGGCCAAGTCACTCATCGGCGCGGCGGCGAGGCGCACATCGCCGGCGCGCATACCAAGCCAGCGGCTGGCGTTCACGCACTGGAACACCAGCGCCCGGTGGCTCAGCAGCGCGCCGCGTCCGTCTTCGTCATAGACCAGCGCCGCGGTTTCCTTGGGCCGGGCGAGGTCGACGAGCTGTTCCCACTGCCCGAGATGCTCGCGGTCGTAGGCATCGCCCGCCGCCATCAGGTCGGCGAGGTCGGCGGCGGCGAAGACGTGCTCCACGGGTGGGCGGACGCCCCCGTCGCCGACGAAGGCAACCCTGGCGGCGCAATCTTCGATGATGGCGGCGACGGTTTCGGGCGCGGCGGCAGGATCGATGGCGACGACCGCGCCGGCGACGCCGTAGACCGCCATCTCGGCCGCGAGCCAGTCGGCGCCCGGTCCGGCAACGATGGCGGCAACGTCGTGGCGGCCAAAGCCGAGCGCTTTCAGACCCAGGCCGATGGCCCGCACGCGACGGCCAAGCTCGGCCCACGACATCGTCCGCCAGCCGTCGGCGTCACGCTGGCGCAACGCTTCGCCTTCGCCGCGCAGCCCTACCCTGGACCAGAACATCTGCGCCAGAGTCTGGCCGGCCGCCGGATCGGTCCAGATGTCGAGAACCGCGCCGTCGTCGGTCGTCACCTGCCGCCGTGTCGGAGATCGATCGAGCGCCATGCCCCCTGCCTACAACGCCGCCCAGCGCTTGTAACGCGTGCGCCGATCTCCCTATGGTTCGACAGGCGGACGGGGCCGGTCAATGCGGGCCCCGCCACAAACCGGAGCGAGATATCTTGGCGATCCCCTTCAATCGTGAACTGGCCTTCGAGTACGGCGCGGCCGAGCAGGTCTCGCCGCTGATCCGTCGGGTGATCGCCAACAATCCCGGCGCCTTCACCATGTTCGGCACGGGCACCTACGTCGTCGGCGACAAGCAGGTCGCGGTGATCGATCCCGGTCCGGACGATCCGGCGCACCTGGCCGCGCTGGAGGCGGCGGTGGCGGGCCGCGAGGTCAGCCACATCGTGGTCACCCACACGCACCGCGACCACTCGCCGCTGGCGGCGCCGCTGCAGGCCAAGACCGGGGCGCCGATCTGGGGCTGCGGGCCGCACGGCTCGGGCCGGCCGGAGGCCGCCGGCGAGGTGGTCGAGGAAGGCGGCGACGAGAGCTACCGGCCCGACCACCAGATGGCCGACGGCGAGGTGCTGGAAGGCGCCGGCTGGAGCCTGGAAGCCGTGTACACGCCGGGTCACACCTCGAACCACATCTGCTTCCGGCTGGTGGAAGAGAACGCGCTGTTCTCCGGCGACCACGTCATGGGCTGGTCGACCACCATCGTCTCGCCGCCCGATGGCGACATGCGCCGCTACATGGCCAGCTTGCAGAAACTCATCGACCGGTCCGAGGCCCGCTACTGGCCGACGCATGCCGGGCCGATCGACGACCCGCAAAATTTCGTGCGTCAGCTCCTGGAACACCGGCACGAGCGCGAGCGTCAGATCATGGGCTGCCTGAAGGGCGGCACCGGCCAGATCCCGGCCATGGTCGAGGTCATGTACAAGGACGTGCCGCAGATGTTGCACCGCGCCGCCGCGCGCTCGGTGCTCAGCCACATGATCAACATGGTCGAGGACGGCCGCGTGAAGGTCGCCGACGGCGAACTGGGGCCGGACGCGGTCTTCGGGTTGCCGTAGCGGCCGTGGACGAAATCCGCGAGACCGAGGCGGCAGCGGACACGGCCGCGATCTATGCCGAGATCCGGGCCGCCACGGGGCTGCCGTTCGTGAACCTGCTGTGGCGTCACATGGCGGCGTTGCCGGGCGTGCTGCCCTGGGTCTGGGGCATCGTCGGCGACGCCTACCGTTCCGGCGCGGTGGCGCAAGCGGCGTTGCGGTTGCGCGGCGCCGCGCCCGACCTCGGCCTGGCGCCGCTGCGACCGGATGACCTTTCGGCCGCCGGGCTCGACGACGACGACCAGCGCACGCTGCGCGACCTGGTCGAAGCCTACAATCGCGGCAACGCGCAGAACCTGATCGGCTGGACGGCCCTGCTGCACCAGCTTTCCGGCAAGGCCATGGCGGCCCAGGACGAGCTACCGGCGGACGGCACGCCGCCCGACGCGCTGCCGCCAGTGCCGCCGATCCCGCGCTTCGACCACCTCGACACGTCGACCCGCGCGCTCGTCGACCGACTGGCCGAGCGACACAAGGCGTTTCCGCCGGGCGCGCGGCCCAGCCTCTACGTGCATCTGGCGACGTGGCCAGGGCTGCTCGACGCGGTCGACGCGCGTCTCGGTCCGGCGCTTGACGGCGTCGGCCTGCACGGCGCCTCGGCCGATCTCGTCGCGCGCGCCACAGACGAAGCACACCGCCTGACGCCGCACCTCGCCACCGCGACAACGCAACCGGCGGCGGCCGAGCGCGCCCGGATCACCACCGCCCTTGAGGCGTTCACCGGCGGCGGCGTGCCGGACATGATCGTCGTCGGAACGGCGATCTCCCGCGCGCTGACGCTAGCCTAGAGCCTGGTCCGGATAGAGCACAGCAGCGTCAATCACCCCACCTCACCCCAACCCTCTCCGCCCCGCTGGCGGAGAGGGAGTTTCAACGTCAACTCCATAGCGTCCCTCTCCGCCCTTCAGGGGGGAGAGGACAGGTGAGGTGGGTGAATGTCGGTAATGCCTGGCCTCCAGCCAACAGGATGGAACTCTAGGCAGCCGCGGCGAAGGCGCTCACCCCTCGGCGTCGGGTTCCTCGATGCGGACCGGCAGCTTGCCGGAACGGATGTGCAGGTCGCGCTGCGGGAACGGGATCTCGATGCCGTAGTTGGCGAGGGCGGTTTCCAGCGCCCAATTGTAGTCGGCCTTGACCCGGCCCGGCCGCTTCACCGCCGCCGGGTCGAGCCAGACCACGAGCTCGAAATCGAGGCTGCTGTCGCCGAAGCCGGTCAGCCAAACTTCCGCCTTGCGCTCGGCCGGGCCCTTGAGCTCGTGCGGCACATTGGCGGCGGCCTCCAGCGCGGCCTTGCGCACCAGCTCCTTGTCGGTGCCGTAGGCGACGCCGAAGGGCACACGCAGCCGGCGGTGGCCCTCGCGCAGCGTCCAGTTAGTGACCCGGTTGTTGATGAACTCCGAGTTCGGCACCAGGATGTCGATATTGTCGTTGGTGGTGACGCGGGTGGCGCGGATACCGATCTCCTTGACCTCGCCGGTCAGGTCGTCGGCCAGATCGACGAAGTCGCCCATCTTCACGCTGCCCTCGAACAGCAGGATGATGCCGGCGACCAGGTTGCTGAAGATCGCCTGCAGCCCGAAACCGATGCCGATGCCGATGGCGCCGGAGAACACCGCCAGCGCCGTCAGGTCGACGCCGATCACGTTCAGCGCCAGCACCACCGCGGCGAACAGCAGGCCGATACGGGCCACCTGGCCGATCAGGATCTGCACCGACGGCGTCAGCGAGGTCGAGCGCTGCACGCGGGCCTGGATGAACCCTGAGATCACCCCCGCCAGCCAGATCAGGATGAAGGCGATGATGCCGCCCTTGATCACCATGTAGAGGGTGAGCTGGGTCTCGCCGAGGCTGATGCCGACGCTGTCGAGCAGCGCGATGGTCGGATTCAGCAGGTGCAGGATGTTGAGCGCGGCGATGGTCCAGGCCAGCGCTGCGAAGGTCTTCGACCAGACCGGGTCGCGCACCACGGAGGAGAACAGCCGGATCAGCACCCAGGCGTTCAGCAGGCTGGCGATCAGCCTTGGCAGCTCGTTGCGAACGCCCAGCGCGTCCAGGGCGGCGCCGGCGAGCCACAGTCCGAGCAGCCACAGGATCGGAAAGACCAGCCGCGAGACGACGATCAGTCCGCGCTGTTCGCCGGTGCTCGCGTGCGTCGGCCAGGCGCGTTCCAGCAGCGTCCTCGCTGGCCCGGACAGCAGCCGCGCCAGCAGGCCGGTGCCGGCGACCACCGCCAGCGCGATGGCGCCGTCGATGGAGAAATAGGCCTGGGCCAGGTCGCCGGCGGTCTCGCGCAGATAGTTGAGGATCGGTTCGGTCTGGGCGCGCAGGCCCTCGACGACTTGCTCCGCCGTTTCCGGCGCCGGCTGGGTCTGCGCCGCGGCCGTCCTAATCATGCGCAGTCTCCAGGCGTACGCGATACACGGTCATATCCATTTCAACTTGCGGAAAATGTAGAGCTCGACACCCAGCATGACGACGATGCCGAGGCAGGTGAGCCAGAAGGCGTCGCCGCTTTCCACCCCCGGCATGCCGCCGACATTGATGCCGAGCAAGCCGGTGATGAAGCCGAGCGGCAGGAAGATCGCGGCGATGATCGACAGCACGTACATGTTCTGGTTCAACCTCTCCGCCTGCCGGTTGGCGACGCCGTCGTCGAGCACCACGGCGCGCTCGCGGGCCGCGTCCAGGGCCTCGATGTACTGCACCAGACGGTTGGCGGTCTCGCGCAGCATCAGCCGCGATTGCTCGTCGAACCACGGCGGCGGCTCGGCGTAGAGCGTCGCCACCGCCTCGCGCTGCGGCGCCATGTAACGCCGCAGGATGACGATGTCCTGGCGAATCTCCTGGATCTTGGTCCGCATCGTGCTGGGCTCCTGTTGCGCCAGAGACGCCTCGATGGTGTCGAGCCGTTCGTCGAAGCCCATGACCATGGCGCCCATGCGCTCGGTCAGCCGCGTGATCAGCCGCTCGAACAGCTCCGACACGTTGGCGGGCCCGAGACGGTCGTTCAGCAGCTGCCCCAGGATGTCGCGCGGCGTCATCAGCCTGAGGTGGCGCACGGTGATCACCCGGGTGCCGTCGGACCAGATCCGCAGCGCCACCATGTCTTCCGGCTCCGCGCCGGGGTTGGTATTGACGCCGCGCAGAATGGCGATGGTGCCGCGTTTGCCGTAGAAGGTGCGCGGCCGGTTTTCGACCGCCAGCAAAGCCTCCACGGTGACCGGCGTCAGTCCGCTCTCCTGGCGCAGCCACGCCTGCACCCTGGGCGAGGCGGCATTCAGGTGCAGCCAGTGCGGCATTTCCGCGCGACGCCAGTCCTCCAGGGCTTGCCAGTCGCCGAGTTCGGCACCGCCAGCGCCATCCAGCGCGCAGCCGAAAATCAGCCCGTCGTCTTCCGGCAGGGCATGGACATCGATCTCTTCGTGCGTTCCGGCCATGACCGACTCCACTCGACAACAAGCAAGAACGCTGGCGCCGAGCATCAGGCTGACACCGGCGCGCGCGCTTGGCGAGGACGTTTACTGGAAAGCAACCTCGGCGAAGCTGCGCAGCTTGCGCGAATGCAGCCGCTCGCGTTCCTGACCGCGCAGGAGTTCCAGGGCCTTGAGACCGATCTCCAGGTGCTGGCCGACGCGCTGGCGGTAGAAATCGCCGGCCATGCCGGCCAGCTTGATCTCGCCGTGCAGCGGCCTGTCGGAGACGCACAGAAGCGTGCCGTAGGGCACGCGGAAGCGGAAGCCGTTGGCGGCGATGGTCGCCGATTCCATGTCCAGCGCGATGGCGCGCGACAGCGACAGGCGGCGGATCACGCCGTCGCCGGACAGCTCCCAGTTGCGGTTGTCGACGCTGGCCACGGTGCCGGTGCGCATCACCCGCTTCAGGTCGTAGCCGGCCGAGCCGGTGACCTCGGCCACGGCATGTTCCAGCGCCTGCTGCATCTCGGCCAGCGCCGGGATCGGCACCCAGGTCGGCACCTCGTCGTCGAGCACGTGATCCTCGCGCACGTAGCCGTGCGCCAGCACGTAGTCGCCCAGCGCCTGTGCGTTGCGCAGGCCGGCGCAGTGGCCGAGCATCAGCCAGGCGTGCGGCCGCAGCACCGCGACGTGGTCGGTCATGGTGCGCGCGTTGGACGGGCCGACGCCGATATTGACCATGGTGATGCCGCTGTCGTCGGGCCGCTTCAGGTGCAGCGCCGGCATGCTCGGCAGCCGGTCCGGCGCGGTGCCGTCGGTGCCGCCGCCGAGGCGAGCGTTGGCGGTGACCATGTCGCCCGGCTCGACGAAGGCGTCGTAGTCGGCATCGCCATCGGCCATGCGCTGGCGCCCCATCTGCGCGAAGGCATCCATGTAGAACTGGTAGTTGGTCAGGATGACGAAGTTCTGGAAGTGCTCCGGTCCGGTGCCGGTGTAGTGACGCAGCCGGTGCAGCGAGTAATCGACCCGCGCGGCGCGGAACAGCGCCAGCGGCGCGGGCTCGCCGGGGCTACGGACGTGGGTGCCGTTGGCGATGGCGTCATCCATGGTCGCCAGGTCAGGCGTGTCGAACAGGTCGCGCAACGGCGCTGCCGGCGCCGGCCAGTGCTGGCGCGCCGCCTCGGTCTCCAGGTTGATGTCGCGCTTGTAAGCAAAGTGCACCGGGATCGGCTCGGCCGACTCGCCGACCTCGACGGTGCCGCCGTGATTGGCCAGCAGCAGCTCGATCTGTTCGCGATAGTAGTGGGCGAACAGGTCGGGGCGGGTGAGCGTGGTTTCGTGCACGCCGGGCTGGCTGACAAAGCCGTAGGCCAGGCGCGAGTCGGCGCGCTGGTGCGAGGCGGCGGTGACGCGCACGAAGGGGTAGCAGGCGCGCGCCCGGCCCGGCGGCATGCTGCGGTCGCCATAGCCGACGAAACGCTCGCGCAGGTAGGCGGTGTTGCGCTCGTAGATCTCGACGATCCGCGCCACCGCCGCATCTACATCTGCGAAGGCTTGCGTGGCGATTGGCGGCGGGCTCTGCATGACGTCGAGCAATCCACCGGCGGCCGACGCTGTCAAGTGATCGGCGCTTCGACCAGCGCCAGGATGGTGAGGATCAGCGCGCCGATGGTGAGCCAGCCGCCGACAATGATGCCGGCGACGCGCAATGCCATGCGCGGCCCGTCGCCACGGGTGATCCACAGTTCGCGGTCCTCGATCTCGCGGTCCGGCGTCAGGTGCCTGACGAGCAGGCGGTGCGGCCCCGGCCGGTCGACGACGAAGCGGCGCAGCGGCACCCGCGCCTTGCCGAAGCCGTTGGTGCGGAAGGCGAACCAGGCCCGGCCGAGCGGCACCTCGGCGTCGTCCTCGACCCGGCGGATTTCATAGTCGAGGCCCATGAAGGTCATCGAAAAACGAGGTCCGTGCGCGTGCAGCACCATCGGCCCGGTCTCGGCCAGGTCGACCACCTGCTCGGCGGTCAGCGGCAGGGTATGCAGCTTGTTGGCGCGCCACGACACCACCGTGCGCCGGATCGCGTAGAGCAGCAGCGACGCGGCGGCGAGCAGCGCCGGAACGCTCGCCACCAGCCACCAGCGGCTCAGGCTTTCCATACGAAGATCACGATGCTGGCGCCAGTGGCCCCCAACAGGCCGATGGCGGCGCCGACGATGGCGAAGGCGAGCGGCGCGGCGCAGACGAGCGCGACCGGCAGGCTCAGCCACAGCCAGCCGTGGCTCATCGTGGGCGCCTACTCGGCTGCGTCCCGGGCGGTGGGCAGGACGTAGTCCTTGAACTGCTCGCGCAGGGCGAGCTTCTGGATCTTGCCGGTCGCGGTGTGCGGGATCTCGTCGACGAAGGTGACGTCGTCGGGCATCCACCACTTGGCGATCTTGCCGTCCATGAAGGCCAGGAGCTCGTCCTTGGTCGGCTGCTTGCCGGGCTGGCGCACGATGATCAGCAGCGGGCGCTCGTCCCATTTCGGATGCGCGATGCCGATCACCGCGGCCTCGGCGACGTCGGGGTGGGCGACCGCCAGGTTCTCCAGGTCGATCGAGCTGATCCACTCGCCGCCGGACTTGATCACGTCCTTGGCCCGGTCGGTGATCTGCATGAAGCCGTCTTCGTCGAGCGTCGCGACGTCGCCGGTGTCGAACCAGCCGTCCGCGTCCAGCACCTGGCCACCCTCGCCCTTGAAGTAGCCCGAGGTGATCCAGGGGCCGCGCACCATCAGGTGGCCGAAGGCGACCCCGTCGCGCGGCAGATCGTTGCCGTCGTCGTCGGTGATCTTCATCTCCACGCCGTAGACGCCGCGGCCCTGCTTCGACTTGATCTTGAGTTGCTCGGGCCACGGCAGGGCGTCGACCTTCGGCGTCATGTTGCCGGTGGTGCCCAGCGGGCTCATCTCGGTCATGCCCCAGGCGTGGATCACCTGAACGTCGTAGTCCTTCTCGAAGGTCTCGATCATCATCGGCGGCGCCGCCGAACCGCCGATCACGGTGCGGTTCATGTGCGGCAGCTTCTTGCCGTGCTCCTTCATGTAGCCGAGCAGCATCAGCCACACCGTCGGCACGCCGGCCGACATCGTCACCTTCTCGCTCTCGAGCAGCTCGTAGACCGACTCGCCGTCCAGCTTCATGCCGGGGAAGACCAGCTTGCAGCCGCCCATCGGGCCGGTATAGGCGATGCCCCAGGCATTGGCGTGGAACATCGGCACCACCGGCAGCACGGTATCGCGCGCGCACAGGCCCATCACGTCGGGCGAGGCCGCGGCCATGGTGTGCAGAATGGTGGAGCGGTGCGCGAACAGCACGCCCTTGGGATTGCCGGTCGTGCCCGAGGTGTAGCAGAGCGAAGACGCGGTGCGCTCATCGAAGATCGGCCACTCGCCGCCGCTGTCCTCGGCGCCGATCAGCTCCTCGTAGCACAGCACGTTCGGCAGGCTGGTCTCAGGCATGTGCTCGCGGTCGGTCATCACCACGAACTGCTCCACCGATTTCAACTCGGCGGCGATCTTCTCTAGCAACGGCACGAAGGTCAGGTCGGTGAAGATGACCCGGTCCTCGGCGTGGTTGGCGATGTAGACGATCTGTTCCGGGAACAGGCGCGGGTTGATCGTGTGCAGGACGGCGCCCATGCCGGAGACGCCGTAGTACAGCTCGAAATGGCGGTGGGTATTCCAGGCCAGGGTGCCGACCCGGTCGCCCAGCTTCACGCCGAGCTTGGCCAGCGCGTTGGCGACCTGACGCGAGCGCGCGCGCGCGTCCCGGTAGGTGTAGCGGTGGATCGGCCCTTCCACCGTGCGGGTCACGATCTCGACATGGCCGTGATACTGCGCGGCGAAATCGATCAGCGAGGAAATCAGCAACGGGCGATCTTGCATCAGGCCCAGCATGGCGGTGCCTCCCAGTCCGTATATTGGCGTCGTTGCGGATTTCTATAGCGCGGCCGACGGGAAACGGCAAAGCCGCCGACGCTGACGCGCGCCGGCGGCTTGCCGGGTTCGCCCGCTGCCGCGTCAGTCGGCGCCGAAGGCACCCGACTGACGATAGGTGCCGCCCGCGTTGGCGGCGGCGTAGCTGCCGTACATGTTCTGCAACTGGCCGCTGGTGCCGGTGAAGCGCGCGTTGCCGTTGACCGCGAGCCCGCCGGCGTTGACCCGGCTGCCGGTCCCGGAGAACGGGAAGAAGCGCTGGGTGTTGGGGTTGGCGCCGCCGGTCAAATTGGTGATCGACGCGCCATCGATCGACATGTCGACGTCGTTCAGCGTGACCATGCCCGGAGCGAAGGTGACCGACGCGTTGAAGGTGCCGAAGGCGGTGTAGATCTGCGGCGTCGCGCTGTCGACGGCATTGTAGACCTGGGCCACGGCGTTGCCGGTGTAGGTGGCGGTGCCGGTGGTCGGGAAATCGGCCGCAGTGACCATCGGGCCGGCGACCCACGGCACCTGGTGGAACTCGAAGCTGTTGCCGGCGGCATCCTGCGCGTAGCCGCCCCACAGGCCGATCTTCAGGAACTCGCAGGTACACGGCGTCAGGCCGACATTCGAGAGCAGGTTGACGAAGCGCAGATCGAGCGAGTGGAAGTACAGCTCGCTGTCGCCGATCACGTCGACATCGTTCACCACCGAGGAGACCTCGACCGCGCCGAACTCGTCGTTGGACACGAAGGCGCTGGTCGCCGTGGCGTTGCCGCCCCAGCCGAACTTCGCCGTCACCAGTCCATCGACTTCCGGCACGTCCAGCGAGCGCATCACGGCGAAGGCGTTGATGGCGCCGGTGGTGCCGTTCAGGGTCAGGATGTTGGATGTCGCGACGTCGGTCTCGGAGGGCTGGATGCGGGCGAAGGTCATCTGGCCGGAGCCGGCGAATTCCGACGAGATACCGCCGAACTCCAGGCGCAGCGTCTGGGTCCCGGCGATCCGCGTCGGGTCGTCGGACGGGCCGTTTCCGGCCAGCTGCGCCGCCGGCAGATTGGCATCGTAGGACGTCGACCCCACGCCGCCGACGATACGGTCGATGCCGCTCTGCGAAGTGTTGATCACATCGGTAGCGCTGACCTTTTGCGAGCCCAGGACAAAGAAGTTCGGTCCGGACGTGCCAAAGAAATCGCTGCCGTCGGCGGCGTCCTGCGATGAAATCGCCGAGCTGTAGTAGATCGTCCGCGTCGCCGCCGTGGTCGTGGCCCGCAACGACGCCCGCATCTCACCCATCAGGTGCAGCTTGCCGGCGCCGTCATCGACAATGCGGCCAGGCGCCACCGAGGTCTGCGACATCTGCCCGGCCCCGAGACTGCGATAGAAGGGGGTGATCTCCACGAAGGCGCGCTCGCCGGCGCCGTTCGGCGCCCAGTTGATGAATGCCCGGCCCGAGTCCTGCGCCCCCAAGCCGAAATTGCCGCCATCGACTTCAGGGATAAACGGGTTGTCGCCATTGAGGAACAGGTCGCGGCGCAGGCTGTAGACGGCGAAGCCCGTGCTCGGGATCGCCGACGACGGCGTTGGCGCGCCGAGGAAGGCGAAGGCGCCGTGGCCGGAGAAGTTGGTCTCGTCCGCGAAGACAAAGGCGAACTCGCCAGAGTCCGCGACGAAGCTGGTGCCGGGCACGATCGCGCCAAACGGCGAGCTCGTGGTCGCCGTGGTGTCGAAATCCAGGTAGCTGCCGGCCCCGGGCGATGCGGTGCCAGCCGGCGTGGTGCTGACCGGAAACGCCACCTGCGAGAAGCCGTCGACGCTCTGGGCGTTCGCCTGACCGCTGACGATGGTGCCGTTGTTCAGCAGGTCGTCCAGGGACGCGTCCACATCGGTGCCGTTGGTGCGGACGTTGGCATGGCGATAAAGGCCGACCAGATTGCCGGCGACCGCACCGCCGCCGCCGGCATCGGGGTTGTCCTGGCCCAGATTCACCTCGGTGGAATCGGCGACCTCGGCATCGTTGTTCAGGTCGTCGCCGTTGACCGCCGTCCCCGCCGCTTGCGCCTGTCCGTTGTCGGTCGGCCCGATCGCGGTCGGCGTCTGGCCCGAGCCGAGATTGCCGATCTGGCTGGTCGCGACGTCATTGTTGGTGATCAGGTTGCGCGTGTCCGCCGTCTGCGACTGGGTGCCTTCCAATTCGTCCAGCGATCCGCCCAGCTCCTCGCTGCTGGCGGCCACCGGCTGGCCGACGTCGCCATTGGCGTCGACCTCGAGCCGGAAGCCCGGGGTGGTCAGCGAACGTGTGATGTTGCCGACCTGGACGGTCAGCTCGTCGCCGTAGATCAACGTCGCGGTGATCACCGCGCCAATGGTCACCAGGGCGACGCCGCCGCGAATGCCGATGGTGGCGTTCGGCGTCTTGATCAGAACCGGGCTCGACTTGGAGATACGCCCGCCGACGAAACGGAACACGCCCTTGGTGGCGGCGAAGGACAGATTGCCGGTCTTGGTGTCGGGGTCATAGACGAACTCGTCGAGCACGATGTCCGAGTTCGGCCCGATCGACATCGCCGAGCCGTCCAGGAACAGAAGGTGCACCTTGCCATTGTCGACCGTCTGCACCCGCTCGTCGGCGTACATGTCGTTGCCGACCTGCAGGATGCGGCTGTCCTGGTCCGGCGGCGTGCCGCGCGCGTTCGGCAATACCGCCGAGGTGACGCCAATACCGGTGGCCGCCCACGTCGGCGCGCCGAAGCTCGTCGCCAGCAGCGCCGACAGCGCCACAACCGTCACTTTCCGCAGCATCGGGGCAACCTCACGTTAACCATAGAGAATCTTGGGCATTTCTAGCATGACGCGGGCGCTCTGACCAAGCTTGGTCACGGTGCGCCCGCCCGGTTGCGGGCGCGGGCCGACCGAGGTGACGGGGAGGTCAGGGCAGCCATGACCGCAACGCCGGACTCCGTCGGCGCATTCCTGCTATAAGCATCGGTAGCCATCCTCGCGCCGCGCCCCAGAGCTCGCCTCGGCGCCGCGCCGGCAAGGAGACCGCCGCCATGAACGACCTGGGCAATTCCCCGTCCGCCCGCGACCGGGCACACGTCCTGCACCCCTACACCAACCTGATGACGCACGCACATGACGGGCCGCAACTCATCACCCAGGGCGAGGGCATCTACGTCTACGACGAGAATGGCAAGAAGCACATCGAGGGCCTGGCCGGCCTGTGGTGCGCCTCGTTCGGCTTCGGCGAGCAGGAAATCGTCAATGCCGTGATCGAGCAGATGCGCAAGCTGCCGTTCTATCACTCGTTCGCCGGCAAGGGGCACATGCCGGCCATCGACCTGGCGGAAAAGCTCAAGGAAGTAGCGCCGGGCGAGTTCTCCAAGGTGTTCTTCGCCAACTCCGGCTCGGAGGCGAACGACACCATGGTGAAGATGGTGTGGTACTACAACAACGCGCTCGGCCGGCGCGACAAGAAGAAGATCATCGCCCGGCTGAAGGGCTATCACGGCGTCACCGTCGCCGCCGGCAGCCTCACCGGCCTGCCCTACGCGCAGGTCGACTTCGACCTGCCGCTGCCGCAGATGAAGCACACGACGACGCCGCACTACTATCACGGCGGCAAGCCCGGCGAGTCGGAGGAAGACTTCGCCACCCGCATGGCGCAGAACCTGGAAGACCTGATCCTGGCCGAGGGGCCGGAGACCTGCGCGGCGTTCATCGCCGAGCCGGTGATGGGCGCCGGCGGCGTGATCATTCCGCCGAAAACCTACTTCCCGAAGATCCAGGCGGTGCTGCGCAAGTACGACATGCTGATGGTCGCCGACGAGGTGATCTGCGGCTTCGGGCGCACCGGCAACTGGTGGGGCAGCCAGACCTACGATATCGAGCCGGACATCCTGACCTGCGCCAAGGCGCTGTCGTCGTCCTACCTGCCGATCTCGGCGGTGCTGATCAAGGAGCCGATGTTCGAGGCGTTCCAGAAGAACTCCGAGAAGCTCGGCATCTTCGGCCACGGCTTCACCTACACCGCGCACCCGGCCTGCGCCGCGGCCGCGGTGCGCACGCTGGAGCTGATGCACGAGCGCGACCTGGTGGCGCACGCGCAGGCCGTCAGCCCGCGCTTCCTGCAGCGGCTGCACAGCTACGCCGACCATCCGCTGATCGGCGAGACCCGCGGCGTCGGCCTGGTCGGCGCGGTGGAGCTGTCGGCCGACAAGGCCAACCGCAAGCCGATGGATCCGGCGCTGAAGATGGGCGCCAAGCTGTCCGCCGCGGTCGCCGAGCACGGCCTGATCGTGCGGCCGGTGCCGGGCGAATCGCTGGCCTTCTGCCCGCCGCTGATCATCACCGAGGCCGAGATCGACGACATGTTCGACCGCTTTGAGGCCGGCCTGGAGCAGTTCACCAAGGACCACGGCAGCCAGGCCGCCGCGGCGGAGTAGCGGACATCGAGATGCCGATCTCACGCCCGGGATGACGACTGGATCTTATCGTCCTGCCCGGGCTTGACCAGCGGCTGTTCGGTTAAGCCCTTCGGGGCCTGCGCCCACACCGCGACGTCTTTGCAAGCTCGGGGACGTGGATGGCCCGGACAAGCCGGGCCATGACGGGTTTAGATGTTCCTCAATAACATCGTCTTGCCCCGGCTTGTCCGGGGCATCCACGTCCAGAAGCTGGTCCAATCGGTTGCGGGTTTTTTCTGTCCGGTGCCCGCCAGACGACGCAAGCGCCGGAGCGGCAACAGGAAACGGATAACAACCGCACGCTTAGCCGGAGACCCGTGGGCCTGACCCAGCGATCTCTTTGTCAGCGTCTCAATGCCCGTAGGCGGCGTGGTGGGCGGCGTCGAAGCCTTCCAGGAAGGCGACGAGGTTGTCGGCCAGTTCGTCGCACAGGTAGCCGCCTTCCTGCACCAGCAGGATCGGTATCTCCAGCCGGCCGATGCGTTCGCCGGCCAGGCGGAAGCCATCGGTCGAGACCTTCAGGATGCCGAGCGGATCGTTGGCCTGCGCGTCGAGGCCGAGCGACACGGCAAGCGCGCCCGGCGCGTAGGTCTCGACCGCCTGCAGCGCGACGCCGATCGCCTCCAGGTAGCCGGCATCGCCGGTGCCGGGCGACAGCGGCAGGTTGAGGTTGTAGCCGGCGCCGGCGCCGGCGCCCTTCTCGTGCGCGTAGCCGTTCAGGAATGGGTAGAAGCCGTCCGGATCGCCGTGCACGGAGGCGAAGAACACGTCGGCCCGGTCGTAGAAGATCGACTGCGTGCCGTTGCCGTGGTGCACGTCGATGTCGAGGATCGCCATGCGCGGCCAGCGCTCGGTCATCGCCTGCGCCGCGATCGCCACATTGTTGAGGTAGCAGAAGCCGCCGGCGACGTCGGCGCCGGCGTGATGGCCCGGCGGTCGGCACAGCGCGTAGGCCGAGGAGCTGCCGTTCAGCACCCGGTCGGCGGCGGTCAGCGCGGCGTCGGCGGATTGCAGCGCCGCGGCCCAGGTGCCGGCGCCGATCGGACAGGCGCCGTCGGCCATGTGGTAGCCGGCCTGGCCGATCACGTGCTCGGGCCGGGTCGGCGGCAGGCGGCTGGGGTGCACGTTCGGCAGCACCTCTGGCGACGGGTTCGGCAGGTCCTGCCAGCGCCGGTGCGCGGTCTTCAGGAAATCGAGATAGTCCGACGTGTGCACCGCCGCCACCGGACCCAGGCCGTGTTCGGTCGGCGCCTCGACGAGGGCACCGGCACGTCCGAGCGCGGCGTGCAGACGCTCGGCGCGCTCGGGCTGTTCGGGACACCGGGTGAGGACGCCGCGCAGGATGAAATTCTGCGGGTCGTGCTCGGCGTGCCGATCCGCGTAGATCACCGGCAACTTCATCAGACGTGCTGGCCGCCGTTGATGTGGATCTCGGCGCCGTTCACGTAGGACGACTGCTCGGTGCACAGGAAATAGATCGTCTTGGCGACCTCCTCCGGGGTGCCGAGGCGGCGCATCGGGATGGTCGGCGCGAGCTTCTCCTCGGTCTCGGGCGACAGGATCGCGGTCTTGATCTCGCCCGGCGCGATGGCATTCACGCGCACGCCGTGCGGCGCGAAGTCGGCCGCCATCTCGCGTGTCAGCCCGGCCAGCGCCGACTTCGAGGTCGCGTAGGCCGTACCGGCGAAGGGATGCACCCGGCTGCCGACGATCGAGGTCACGTTGACGATCGAGCCGTGCGCCGCCGCGAGCTGGTCCAGCAGGCCGCGGGCCAGGATGATCGGGGCGAAGAAGTTGACCTGGAACACGTGCTGCCAGATCGCGGTGTCGGTGTTCAGGCTGTTCAGCCGTTCGCCGTCCGGCCCCTTCGGCGAGATGCCGGCATTGTTGACCAGCGCGTTCAGCGGGCCGCCATGCAGCCGCTCGCGCAAGGTCGCCACCGCCTGCTCGGTGTCCTCGACGTTGGCCAGGTCGACCTGCACGTGGTCTTCCGGCCCGGCCTCCCACGGGCAATCTTCCGGGAACGGATGGCGCGAGAGCGTGATAACGCGCCAGCCGGCCGACGAGAAGCGTTTCACCGTGGCATGGCCGATGCCGCGGCTGGCACCGGTCAGGATCAGGGTCCGACGGTCGTTCGGCCGCGTTTCCATGCTGGTCTCGCTGGTTTGAGTGTGCGGCATTATCCGCCTTTCAGCAGCCTATGGATAGAGCCGCTGACAGCGCCAGTCCTCGCCGTTGCGTTCGTAGACGACGCGGTCGTGCAGGCGGAAGGGCTGCTCGGACCAGAATTCGATCAGCCGGGGCACGACGCGGAAGCCGGACCAGTGCGGCGGCCGTGGCACCGGGCCGTCGCCGAACTTCTTGCCGTACTCGGCGACCTTGGCCTCCAGCTTCTCCCGGCTGTCCAGCGGGCGCGACTGGGCCGAGGCCCAGGCGCCGACCTGACTGTCGCGCGGACGGGTCGAGAAATACGCATCCGCCATCTTGTCGGAAACCACCTCGACCTCGCCCTCGACTCGCACCTGGCGGCCCAGGGCGCGCCAGTAGAAGCACAAGGCCGCCTCCGGCCGGGCCAGCAGCTCGCCGCCCTTGTGGCTCTCGAAGTTGGTGTAGAAGACGAAGCCGTGGTCGCGATCCTTCAGCAGCACGATGCGCGACGACGGCCGGCCTTCGGCATCGACGCTGGCCACCGTCATGGCGTTGGCGTTGATCTTTTCCGCGGTCCAGGCCTCGGCCAGCCAGCTATCGAACAGCTCGAACGGATCGACGCTCGGGTCGGCCTGCAATATCGCCGTCATGTCTCGCTCACTCCGTGGCTTGGGCGGGTCGAATCGCGTATCATCGCTGGCGAAATTCTCGTTGTGCCTTACATAGGATAGCCGGTATGGCGAAGGCCAGCAGCCGGACGACGGATTTCCGGTGGCGGGCACGTGTGACACTGAGCCACTCAGGTCGGGGCCACGGGAGTTGGGGCCATATGTCCGGTCAGGCCGGTTCGACCGTCAGTTGAGGATAAATCGGATGAAGTTCAAGAGCATCGCACTCGCCGCCGCGCTGGTGTTGGGCCTGGCGGCCTGCCAGAGCGGTCCGAAGCAGACCGGCGGCACCGTGCTCGGCGGCATTGCCGGCGGCCTGCTCGGCAGCCAGGTCGGCGGCGGCAAGGGCAAGCTGATCGCGGTCGGCGCCGGCGCCCTGCTGGGCGCCCTGGTCGGCTCGGAAGTGGGCAAGTCGCTCGACAATGCCGACCGCGCGGCGATGCAGCAGTCCACCCAGAGCACACTGGAGACGGCGCCGTCGGGCACCACCAGCTCGTGGCGCAACCCGGACTCGGGCAACTACGGCACGATCACGCCGCAGCCCGCCTACCAGGCCAATGACGGCCAGTATTGCCGCGAGTTCCAGCAGACCGTGACGGTCGGCGGGCGCGAGGAAAGCGCCTACGGCACCGCATGCCGGCAGCCGGACGGCACCTGGAAGGTGGTCAGCAGCTGAGCCGCGGCGGCCTGGCCGCCGTGCTGCTGCGCGCCCTGCTGGTCTGCCTGACGCTGGCGGCTCCAGCGGCGGCAGCGGCAGCGACGGATCAGCAACGCGAGCCGGCCTTCCAGGCCGGCGTCGCGGCGTTCGACGCTGGCGACTACGCGGCGGCGCGCGAGGCTTGGCTGCCATTGGCGCGCGACGGCGACCCGGCGGCGCAGCGCAACCTGGCGCATCTCTACCGGCGCGGCCTCGGCGTGGCGCAGGACTTCGCCGAAGCCGCGACATGGTACGAGCGGGCCGCCGAACTCGGCCTGGCCAGCGCCCAGGTCAACCTGGCGTTGATGTACGTCCGCGGCCAGGGCGTCGAGCAGCGCTACGACCGCGCCGCGGAGTGGCTCGACCTCGCCGCGCGCCAGGGGCATGTGCTGGGACAATACAATCTCGGCCTGCTGTACTGGCGCGGCCTGGGCGTGGAGCAGAGCCCGCCGCACGCGCTCGGCTGGCTGTATCTGGCCGCGCGCGGTGGCCACAAGGGCGCGATGGCCAAGCTCGGCCAGTTCGTGCAGGAACTCCCCGGACCCGCCGCGAAGGCCGCCCAGCGGCGTGCCGCCGCGACCACGATTGCGACGGTGTCGCCAGCCAAGTCCGAACCGGTCGCGCCGCAAGAGCAGCCGGCGCCGGCCCCCGTTGGCGACGACGCGGACACGTCGTCGGCCGGGGCGGACCCGATCGGCGCGCTGGCACGGCTGCTGTTCGCCGGCGACAGCGATCCGGACGAGGACGAGATCGCCGACCCGCTGCCCTCGAACCTGAGCCGCAAGGAGCGGCTGGAGATCGGCCGTGCCGCCTACCTGAACGGCAACTACAGTCACGCGCTGGCCGCCTGGCGCAAACTGGCGCGCGCCGGCGACGGCGAGGCGCAGTACCTGATGGGCGGGCTTTACGGCGAACCGCGTTTCAGTGGCGTCAACGTCGCGGAAAGCTATCGCTGGTACCATCTGGCGGCGGCCAACGGCCATGGCGGCGCCGCCGACGCGCTGGCGCAACTGGAGCGGCAGATCAGCGCCGACGAGCGGGAAGCCGCGATGGCGCTGGTACGCGGCGAATAGGCGATCCTGATTTGTGGTATTTTTGCAACAAACGCCCTTCACGCCCGGCATCGCAATGCCCATCTATATCGGGCCGCCGAAGTTGTTTAGCCTGTCGTCGGGCCCCTGCCCGCGCCGACCGGCCGGGATTTGAGCGAAACCGAGATGCGTGATCCATACACGGTGCTGGGCGTTGCCCGCGGCACCGACGATGCCGAGATCAAGAAGGCCTATCGCCGGTTGGCGAAAGAGCTGCATCCCGACCTGCATCAGGGCGATGCCAAGGTCGAGGAGCGCTTCAAGGAAGTCTCGGCGGCCTACAAGCTGCTCGGCGACAAGGAGTTGCGGGCGAAATACGATCGCGGCGAGATCGGGCCGGACGGCCAGCAGAAGGCCCCGTTCCACTATGAATATGCCGGCGGCGGTCCGCGGCGGCCGGGCGCCGGTCCCGGACCGGGCGGCTTTTCCGCCGACGATATCTTCGCCGACATCTTCAGCCAGTTCAGCGGCGGCCGCCGCGCGCGCCAGCCGCAGCGCGGTGCCGACCGCCAGTTCGAGCTGACCGTCGAGTTCCTCGACGCCGCGCTCGGCGGCGTGCGCCGGGTCAACCTGCCGGCCGGCAAGACGCTGGACGTGCGGATTCCGGCCGGCATCGAGGACGGCAAACAGATCCGCCTGAAGGGCCAGGGCGAGCCCGGCCCGGCCGGGCCGGGCGACGCGCTGGTCGAGGTCCGGGTGCGGCCGCATCCGCTGTTCAAGCGCGACGGCAACGACGTTCGCATCGAGCTGCCGATCTCGCTGCCCGAGGCGGTGCTGGGCGCCAAGGTCAAGGTGCCGACGATCGGCGGCACCGTCAGCCTGACGGTGCCCAAGGGTGCGCAAAGCGGCCAGACGATGCGCCTCAAGGGGCGCGGCATCGCCGGCGGCGACCAGTACGTCACGCTGCTGGTCAAGCTGCCGGACAAGGCGGACCAGGACCTGGAGGCGCTGATGCAGCGCTGGCAAGAGACGGGCGGCTATGATCCGCGCAGCGGCGACCTGTACGGCTAGCCTCGTCGTCGCGGCATTGTTCGCCGCCACGGCGGCGGCGCAATCGTCGCCGTCGCCGGTCGTGCAGTGCTTCGACGAGGCGCGCAACGTCGTCACGCCGGTGCTGCGCAGCGAGTGCAAGGGCCGCATCGTCGACGACGCCGAGGCCGAGCGCATCCGGCAGGAACGGCTGGACCGGATCCGCGCCGGTATGAAGGCGCGCGAGCAGGGCCCCTATCCGGGCAAGAAGCTGAAGAGCACCGGATCGGCGTTCTTCGTCGACAAGGCCGGCCACCTGGTGACCAACCACCACGTCATCGATCAGTGCGACCTGATGACGGTGGAAAGCCCGGACGGCGCACGGGCACACGGTCGCGTGGTGGCCAGTTCGACAACGCTCGACCTGGCGCTGGTGGTGGCTGAACAGGCGCCCGACGCCATCGCCCGGTTCTCCGTCGTCAAGGTCGCGCCTGGCGTGCGCGCCGACCTGTTCGGCTATCCGACCCAGGGCATCGCGCCGGAGAAGCCGATCTTCGCGGCCGGCGAGATCGCCAGCGAACAGGCGCGCTATCGCGACCCGAACCGGTTCCTGATCGAGGTCGACGTGCGCAGCGGCAACAGCGGCGGTCCGGTGCTCGACCAGAGCGGGCTGGTGCTGGGCGTCGTGTTCGCCCAGATCGACGGCGCCAAGATGCGCAAGAAGACCGGCCGCATGCTGCCCGACATCGCCGTCGCGGTGCGCAACCCGGCGGTGCGGTCGTTCCTCGCGGCGCACGGCGTGAAGGCCGAGGTGGTCTCGCAGGCGCCGGCGCTGGACCGCGACGCGGTGCGCCAGCAGTCGCTCGACTTCGTCGCCCGCATCGCCTGCTGGCGCTGACCGCTAACGAATTCTTCAAATCTTCCCGCCACGCTGACACGATGAGGCGTCGGCTCGGCAATTCCGTCCGCGTGACGCTTCCAACGAGGCGTGCAGAGAATGTTACATCGCGTGCTGGAGACCGAGCAGAAATGGACCCTGTGCCGCAGCGGCGGCGCCGACCCCGACCCGCTCGACTTCGAGAACTATGCCAAAGCAGCCGACTACCTGGCCCGGCGCGGCCTGCGCATCGTCGGCCGCGACACCGAAGTGCGGGTTCTGTACTACGCGTCCGAAACGTTGGACGACTGATCCCAACGTTAACCATACTCGCCTTATCGTTATGAATTTGTTAGGCTTTGTGCTAGCGTCCGGCTCAACAATGCGGGTTGGCGCAAAGCTGCGGACGGCCATCTAGAGCGGCCTGGAGATAATCCGGGCCACCGCCGATAATCCGACTGGCTTGCTGCCGAATATGGCCCGCGTGGTGTGGCAGCAAGGGGTAGACGGATGGCACAGGCCGCGTACCGGTATCTGATTTCAGGCCTTGTCTCAGGCGCGCTGGCGATGGCCACGCCGGTCTGGGCCGCGACCAACATCGGCGTCACCTCCGCGGTCCTGCCGCAGGCCACCGGCACGCAGCCGCAGAGCGAGCCGCGCGTGCTGCAGGTCGGCGTCGACGTCGTCGCCGAGGAGCGCATCGCCACCGGCGAGATCGGCAAGACCCACCTGCTGTTCCTGGATGGCTCGGCGCTGACCGTCGGGCCGAATTCAGACCTCGTGCTCGACCAGTTCGTCTACGACCCGGACGCCAAGACCGGCAAGATCGCGATGACCGCGTCGAAGGGCCTGCTGCGCTTCGTCGGCGGGCGCATCTCCAAGACCACGCCGGTCTCGATCAAGACACCGACCGCGACCATCGGTATCCGCGGCGGTATCGCCATCGTCGCCATCACCGGCGCCGTGATCACCGCGCAGTTCCTGTTCGGCGACGAGATGACGGTGACGAACGGCGGCAAGACCGTGTCCGTGACGCGGCCCGGCTTCGAGGTCGTGGTCGTCGGCGACGGCGCGCCCGGCTTCCCCGCGCCGGTGCAGGACAACCTGCTGACGGAAAATGTCGACAACCTGGAGGGCGACCCGTCGCAGACCGGCGGCACCCGCAGCCTGGTCACCAACAACGACGTCACCGGCAGCCAGATCGGCTCGCTGGGGTCCGGCAATAACCCCGGCGCGGTCGGCCTGTTCGACGCCTCGCGCAACTCCAACTCGACCTCCGGCACCGGCAGCAGCAAGCAGATCGTGCGCATCATCGAAGACGGCGGCCAGCAGGCGCCGCTCGACGACGGCACGCCGCCCGCCGACCCAGGCGATCTTGGCGCCGGCGGTGGCGGCGGCACGGGTGGTGGCACTGGTGGCGGCGGCGGTGGCACTGGCGGCGGCGGCACCGGTGGCGGTGGTACGGGCGGTGGCACCGGCGGCGGCGGCGACGCGGCCAACATGGCGCCGGTCATTGCCGGCACGGTCGTCGGCCAGGCGCTCAACGATACCGGCACGATCATGCCGTTCGCCGCGGTCAGCATCACCGATGCCGACGGGCCCGGCAACGTGCAGGTCACGGTGGCGATCAACAACGCCGCCGTCGGCAGCTTCAGTGCCGCCTCGATCGCCAGCGGCGGCTTCACCATCAATGGCGACGGCTCGCTCAGCTTCACCGGCAGCCCGGCGGCGGCGCAGGCCGCCCTGGCGCAACTGGTGTTCGTGCCGGTGGCGAACCGCACCGCACCGGGCTCGACCGGGGTGACCGGGCTGACGCTGACCGCCAGCGACGGCTTCCTGTCGACGTTGGACGGCTCCTCGTCGGTGAACGTGCTTTCAATCAACGACGCGCCGACAGTGGCAGCGCTGGTGCAGCCGGCGACCGTGCTGGCGCCGCTGATGCCGTTCGTGACCTCGACGATCACCGACGTCGATGTCGGCGAGACCATCACGCTCACGGTGCAGATCGGCGATACCGCCAAGGGCGACTTCACGCCGGCCTCGGTTACCGGCGCCGGCTTCACCGACCTGGGCGGCGGCAGCTACCGGTTCACCGGCTCGCCGACGGCGGCGCAGACCGCGCTGCGTGCGCTGACCTTCGTCTCGGCCGACGGCCGGGTCACCACCGGCAACACCGAGGCAGTCAACATCACCGTGTCGGTGAACGACGGCGACGCGACGGTGCAGAACACCCCGGCCCTGTCGGTGCGCTGCGCCACCTTCTGCAGCTATACCTACAATGGCAGCGTGATCGTCGGCGACCTCACCTCGCTCGGCGCCGGCGACAACGCCCTGACCGGCGAGACCCGCCCGTTCACCAGCACCGGCTCAATGGTCGCCGGCCAGCGCTTCGCGTTCACCACGGCGGAAGGCACCTACACGCTGTTCGCACCGAGCGCCGCCGGGGACTTCGTCATCGACGGGACATTGCAGACGGCGACGACGCCGGACGGCGCGCTCACCGGCACCGGATTCCTGGGCGCCAATGGCGACTTCATCCTGTACGAGCTGATCGGTTCGCAGATCCTGGTGTTCGGCGGCGAACCGGCGACCGGCTTCGTTTTCGGCAGCGGCTTGAGCGCGGCGACCTATGACCTGCGCGACGACTTCACGCTGGGCGGCAGCCAGATTCCGTTCGTGCCGGCGCCGATGCAGACCAACATCTCCAACTCGATCAGCCCGACCCTGACGCTGCTGCTCGGCAGCGGCGGCGGCGACCAGGCGTTCTTCGCCGGCAATGTGCTGGTCGACGGCACCGGCGCCAGCCAGGGCATTGCCGGCAGCCTGCTACTCGGTGCAGGCGTGGCCGGCACGCCAACCGTGTTCCTCGACGGCACCATGCGCGGCACCGTCGACGCTGGCACCACCGGGTTAGAGCCGCTGCAGTTTTCCGGGCCGGTCGCCACCGCCGACGACGCCGGCGGCAACGATGTCTTCGGCCTCGATGGACCGCGGTACATGATCCTGGAATCGCGCGACGTCGACGGCGCCGACGCGCAACTCTCCACCACCGGCGTCACTCGCGCGCGCGGCAATACCGTGCTGCCCAACTCCAGCTACCCGAACGTGCCGGCGATCAACGAGCAGGCCAACCTCGGCGCCTTTACGCCGGCCGCCGGCACCGCCAACAACCAGCGCACGACTCGATCGCTGCAAGGGTTCTTCGGTGGCGTCTTCTTGAAGCGAGACTCCGCCGGTACACGGGTGCTGGTCGAGCGCTTCAGCAGCGCGAATATCGACAGCGCCGTCATCGACTCTTTCGACCTCAGCACCGACACCGCGACCAACCGCGTCTTCGCGACGATGGATCTCTCATCCGGAGAAGGGAACCTTCTCGACACCACCTTCGGCTACGGCGGCCTCTCCGACGCCGGCCTCAGCGGGTTCCTGCAGAACGACACCTTCGCGGCCGTCGAGCAGTCCGCCGCGATTACCGTGAACGACGTGCCCGGCACGATGACCGGCTTCATGGTAACCAACAACATGGTCAACTTCGCCGGCGGCGCGGTACCGAATGACGTCACGCTGTGTACCTGTGCGGAGTTGCAATGGGGCTTCCTGAACGCGACCCTGACCAATCCCGGCGTCGCAACCTACGAAATCCCGCTTGCGCAGTGGGTGGCCGGCGACGCGGCGGCCTTGGCTCAGATCAGCGGATTCACCGGGACCGCGACCTACGATGGCCATGTCGTCGCGTCGATCGCCAACGGACCCGCCGACACGCCGGCCTCGGTTCAGCGCTATACCGCGGTCGGCTCGTTCCGCCTGAACCTGGCGATCGCCTCCGGCACGATCAACATCGCGGCGGGTTCGACCATGGCACTCGACGGCGCCACCTTCAGCATCGACGCGCCGGTGGAGGGCTTCGGCCTCAGCACGCCGGAGTTCGATTTCGAGATCAACGGTATCTCGAATCCGAACCGAGACGGTTTCGGCATCGGTGCGCTGTTCGGTACCGGGACTCCGCCGGGCCAGGCCGGCGGCTACGTCGATATCCGCGAAACCACCGGACCGACGGTCACCTACCAGGCAGGTGGCATCTTCGCGGCCGATCTGACCGGCACGTCGCCGTAGACCGTGGATGAGGCCGGCGGGACGCAGCGTCCGACCGTCGATGGACGGCCGGCGCTGCACCCGATCCGGCTGTGGCAGGCGGTCGTTCACCTGACCCGCGACGACGGCCTGGTGATGGCCGGGCACCTGACCTTCATCGCCCTGGTGGCGATGTTCCCGTTTCTGATCTTCCTGACCGCGCTGGCCGGCTTCCTGGGGCAGACCGGGGCCGGCACGCGCTTTGTCGCCTTCATGCTGGCGAACATGCCCGAACAGGTCGCGCTGGTGCTGGAGGCGCCGATCCTGGAGGTCGTGCAGGAGACCAGCGGCAGTCTGCTGACGGTTGGCATCGTCGCGGCGATCTGGACCGCGGCGTCGGGCCTGGAGGCGGCTCGCACCGGCCTCAACCGCGCCTACGACATCGGCTACCGGCCGCCGATCTGGCGCTCGCGGCTGGAAAGCGTGGCGCTGGTGATCGCCAGTTCGGGCATCTTCCTGGTGGCCATGTTGCTGGTCGTGTTCGGACCGGTGGCGTGGTCGGCGGCGGCGGCCTTCGCCGACCTGCCGGCCGAGCTGGAGGACCAGTGGCACCTGCTGCGCTACGCGGTCAGCGCCAGCATCTCCTTCTTCATCGTCGCCGGGCTCTATGCGGTGCTGCCGGCGGCACGGCTGCAGTGGCGCTGGATCGTGCCGGGCGCGGTCGTCACCGTGGTGCTATGGCTGCTCGCCGGCTCGGTATTCTCGATTTTCGTCGCCCGTGTCGGCTCCTATACGGTGACCTATGGTAGCCTCGCCGGCGTCGTGATGGCGCTGCTGTTCTTCTTCGCCCTGGCGGCGATCTTCCTCTACGGCGCCGAGGTGAACGCGGCGATCGCGCGCGCCGAGCGCGGCCTGCCGGAGCGGCACAAGCGGTTCACCCACCGACGGCCGAAATATGTCGGGAGAACACCGGAATGACTCCATCGCACGCGGCCGCCCGGCTGCTGCTCCTGGTCGCGCTGGCCGCCGGCTGGGCGATGCCGGCGCCGGCGGCGATGCGCGATGGCGGGCGCAGCCGCATCGTGGAGGTGGTCGACGCCGATACCGTGGTGCTGGCCGACGGTCGCGAAGTGCGCATGGTCGGCATCCAGGCGCCGAAGCTGCCACTCGGCCGCAAGGGCTTCAGGGCCTGGCCGCTGGCGGCCGAGGCGCGCCAGGCCTTGGTCGACCTGGCATTGGGCGCCGATGTTCGGCTCGCCCATGGTGGCCAGGACCGCGACCGACACGGCCGCGTGCTGGCGCACCTCTACGACGACCGCCGCGACCTGTGGCTGCAGGGCTGGATGCTGGAACAGGGCTGGGCCCGGGTCTACACCTTCCCCGACAACCGCGCCCTGGTCGACGAGATGCTGGCCGCCGAACGGCGCGCGCGGGCGGCCCGGCGCGGCATCTGGGGACATCGCTTCTACGCCATCCGGACGCCGGATTCGGTCGGCCGCGACCTGAATACCTTCCAGGTGGTGCGAGGCTGCGCGACGCAGGTTGCCGAGGCTGGCAACCGGCTCTATGTCAACTTCGGTGCCGACTGGCGGTCCGACTTCACCATCGCCATCGACCGGCGGGACTATCGGCGTTACGACGGTTTCGGCTGGCTGCGGCCCGGCGAGCCGGGCCCGTGCCTGCGGGTGCGCGGCTGGGTGAAGCCGCGCAACGGACCGATGATCGAGGTCACGCACCCGGAGCAGATCGAACGATTGGAGCGTTGAACCGATGACCTGGCGTGGTTGGCTGCTGGCTGCCCTGATCGCACTGCCGGCGATGGCGCCGCCGTCGGCACAGGCGCAGTTCACCACTGAAGCCGAGGAAGCGGCGCAGGGCGCGCAGGCGCACAAGGGCCTGGTGACACAGTTCGGCGGCGTCTACGACGACCCCGACGTCGGCCTCTACGTGGCCCAGGTCGGCGCCCGGTTGCTGGCCGCGGCCGGCCAGCAGGGCAAGGAATACCGGTTCACGGTCCTGGACAGCGACCTGCCGAACGCCTTCGCGCTGCCCGGCGGGTTCGCCTACATCACCCGCGGCATGCTGGCGCTGATCAACACCGAGGCGGAACTCGCCAGCGTGATGGGGCACGAGATCGGCCACGTCATCGCGCGCCACTCCGCCGAACGTCAATCCGGCGCGATGATCACCGGGCTGCTGGCCGGCGCTGTCGGCGTGCTGACCGGCAACAACAGTGCGGCCCAGATCGCCGGGCTGCTCGGCCAGGGGGCGCTGGCGTCCTACTCGCGCGGCCAGGAGTACGAGGCCGACCAGCTCGGCATCCTGTACATGGTCGCCGGCGGCTGGAACCCGCTGGCGGCGGGCGACATGCTGAGCGGGCTGAAGCGCAGCTCCGACGTCCTGGAAGCGCGTTTCGGCCAACAGGACGCCGGATGGAACGAGTTCTTCGCCACCCACCCGAACACCCTGGAGCGGATCGGCCGCGCGGTGGCACTGGCGCGCGATACCGGCGCCAACGGCGACTATGGCCGCGATCGCTGGATGCGCGTCAGCGACGGGCTGATGTACCTCGGCTCGCCCGCCAGCGGCTATGTCCGCGGCCGCGACTTCCTGCACCCGCAGCTCGCCATCGCCTTCACCGTCCCGCCGGGCTGGGTGCTGGCCAACCAGGCGACCCAGGTCTCGGCGCAGGGCAAGGACGGCGCCATGGCGTTCGACATGGCCCGGCAGCAGAACCGCGCCTCCGATCCGCTGTACTACCTGACGCAGGAGTGGCTGAAGGGGCGGCAGTCGATCCAGCCGGCCCGCGCCAGCTTCGCCGGGCTGCCGGCCGCCGTTACCACCGTGCGCGTGCCGACCCAGGGCGGCGGCGAGCAACTCGTGCAACTCGCGGTGATCGAGCGTGCGCCGAAGCAGTTCTACCGGTTCCAGTTCGTCATGCGCGACAGCCGCCAGACCCAGCCCGTGGTCGACACCTTGCGCAGCTTCCGTCGGCTCGGCCCCGACGAGTTGCGCGACCTGCACCCGTGGCGGATCCGGGTGTTCCGGGTCAATCCGGGGGACACCATCGCCTCGCTCAGCGCGATGATGGTGGTGCCGCAGGACAAGGAACAGACGTTCCGCCTGCTGAACGCGCTCGATGCCGGCATGGAGCTGCGCCCGGGCGACCTGGTGAAGATCGTCCGCGATGGCCCGCTGCGGCGCTGAGCTCTCGTGCCGGGGCGCTGACCGGCGGAAAGATTTACGTTATGTAGAGGCCCGTGGGCGTATCTGAACCGCCAAGGCCCGCGTCTTGCTTATTGGCTGGGCAAAACGCATGAACAGAAGCGAAAGCGCGGATCTACCGATGCAGCCTCTCTCCGTTTCGCGAGGGGAGACACCATCGTCTGTGCCAGGTCAGCACCGGATCGCCATCCTGGTGCCCTGCTACAACGAGGAAGCCGCGATCGGGCAGGTGATTGGCGACTTTCGTGCCGCCCTGCCCGAGGCCACGGTCTACGTCTACGACAACAACTCCACCGACGACACGGTCGCGGTGGCGCGCGCCGCCGGCGCCGTGGTGCGTCACGAGCTGAACCGCGGCAAGGGCAACGTCGTGCGGCGGATGTTCGCCGACGTGGAGGCCGACATCTATGTGCTGGTCGACGGCGACGACACCTATGATGCCGCCGCCGCGCCGGCGCTGATCCGTCAGTTCCTCGATGGCCAGCTCGACATGCTGAACGGCAGCCGGGTGAGCGAGGTCAGCGAGGCCTACCGCCCTGGCCACAAGTTCGGCAACTGGCTGCTGACCTCCATCGTGGCCTGGCTGTTCGGCAACCGCTTCACCGACATGCTGTCCGGCTACCGGGTGTTCTCGCGCCGCTTCGTGAAGTCGTTCCCGGCGCTGGCGGCGGGATTCGAGATCGAGACCGAGCTGACGGTGCACGCGCTAGAATTACGCATGCCGATCGCGGAAAGCCCGACCCGGTACAAGGAGCGTCCCCCCGGTTCAGTGAGCAAGCTGCGCACCTACCGCGACGGCTGGCGCATCCTGATGACCATCCTGACGCTGGTGAAGGAGGAGCGGCCGCTGCCGTTCTTCTCGCTGATCAGCGGCGTGCTCACGGTGGTGGCGATGGTGCTGACCTGGCCGCTGGTGCTGACCTACCTCGACACCGGGCTGGTGCCGCGTTTTCCGACGGCGATCCTGGCCACCGGCCTGATGCTGCTGGCGGCATTGTCGCTCACCTGCGGGCTGATCCTCGACACCGTGACGCTGGGCCGTCGCGAGATGAAGCGCATGCGCTACCTGGCGATCGCGGCGCCGGAGGCGGACCGGGACGACGGGTGATGCAGGCCCTGAGCGCGCGCCTGCCCTACGGCCTGCTGCCGTTCCTGGTGGTCGGCGGCGTCGGCTTCGTGGTCGACGCGCTGACCCTGACCGCGCTGGTGCATGGCCTTGGATTCGATGCCTACGTGGCGCGGGTGCTGTCCTTCGCAGTGGCGGTGAGCGGCACCTACGCGCTGAACCGGGCATGGTCGTTCCGGACCAAGGCCGGGGCGCAGCGCGGGCGCGAGTATGTCCGCTACGTCGCGGTGCAGGTCGGCGGCGTGGCGATCAACTTTGCCTGCTTCGCGGTCTGTATCGAGACGTCCACGGTGTTCGCCGCCTGGCCGGTCCTGGCACTGGCGGTCGGCGCGGTCGTGGCGATGATCTGGAACTACGCTGGCGCGCGGCTGTTCACCTTCCGCGGCTGAGCCGCCATCAGTTCTGGAACAGCGGATTGGTGGCGCCGAAGGCATCGATCGCGGTGCCGGTGACGGCGCTGGCCGCGTCGGTCGCCAGGAACAGCGCCAGTTCGGCGATCTCCTCCGGCCGCATCGCGCTGGCGAGCGGCGCCTGTCCCCGGCTCGCCATCATGTCGCGATAGCCCTCGGTATCGACCGCGCCGGGACAGATGCAGTTAACCTGAATGCCGTCCGGCGCCAGTTCGGCGGCCAGGCTCTCGGTCAGGTTGATCAGCGCCGCCTTGCTGGCGCGGTAGGCGCTGCGACCGCGCGCCCCCTTGCGTCCGCCGATGGATGACACATTGATGATGTGACCGCCGCCGCCGGCCCGCATCGCCGGCACCGCGGCACGCGCCAGCATCGCCGGCGCCACGAGGTTGACCTCGATCACCGTGCGCCAGTCGTCAGGTGCGAAATCAGCCAGCTCGCGCGCCGCATGGATGATCCCGGCGTTGTTGACCAGCACGTCGAGGCCGCCGAACCGTTCGAGCGTCGCCGCGATCAGGGCCTCGGGCGCCTCCGGCGCCGCCAGGTCGGCCACCACGGCATGGCCCGCGCCGCCGAGCTCGGCCGCCAGCGTTTCGAGCGCGCCGGCGTCGCGGCCGGTCACCACCACGGCCGCGCCCTCGCCCGCGTAGGCGCGTGCGATGGCGCGGCCGATACCGCGACTGGCGCCGGTGACAAGTGCTGTGCGGCCGGAAAGTTTCATCACGCCCTTCTCCACGCCTAAGTCTAGCGCGGACCGGGCGGCAGATGCCCTAGCAGATCAATTCGAAGACGGCCTCTTCGCCGGCCTGGGCGGTCAGCGCGGAACGCAGCTTGCGCAGCGCCTGGTGCTCGATCTGGCGCACGCGCTCCTTGGAGATGCCGAGACGGCCGCCGAGGTGCTCCAGCGTGACGCTTTCTTCCTGCAGCCGGCGTGCCTTGATGATCTCGCGTTCGCGCGCGCTCAGCTCGACCATGGCGTCGGACAGCCAGCGGGAACGCACCTCGCCGTCGTGCCGGGTGGTCACGACTTCTTCCGGCCCCGGGCGCTCATCGGGCAGAAAATTCTGCCACTCGCCGTCGCTGTCCTCGGTCACGGCGGCGTTCAGCGAGCGGTCGTTGGCGGCGAGCCGCTGCTCCATCGCCTCCACGTCGGTGACCGAGACTTTCAGCGCCTTGGCGACCTTGTCGCGCGATTCCATGGTCATCGGCCCGTCGGCCTGGTCGAGCCGCGCGCGCAGCCGGCGCAGGTTGAAGAACAATGCCTTCTGCGCCGCCGTCGTGCCGGTGCGGACGATCGACCAGTTGCGCAAGATGTAGTCCTGCATCGCCGCGCGCACCCACCAGCTGGCATAGGTCGAGAACCGCACCTCGCGCTCCGGCTCGAACCGGGCCGCCGCCTGCAGCAGGCCGACGCAGCCTTCCTGGATCAGGTCGCTGGTCGGCAAGCCGTAATGCCGGAACCGGGTGGCGATCGACACCACCAGGCGCATGTAGGCGCTGGTCAACTCATGCAGCGCCGGCTCGTCGCCATCGTCACGCCATCGCCGCGCCAGATCGCGCTCGACGTCGCGGTCGAGCAACGGCGCGCGCATCGCCTGACGGATGAAGTCTCGGTTTGCCTGTTCGCTCTGTCCGGTGTTCCGCACGCGGGCCCCTATCGCACCAACACAAACTAATACTAATACGTCTACTAGAATATACGTCTGGCGTGGCCAATCGGTTCATTTCAAACAGGCATCAGAGTTCGAGCTGGTGGTCGATCTTGCCGTCGGGCAGCAGTCGTGCGGCGCAAAGTTGCCCGCCAAAGCCGCATCCGGCGTCGAAACAGACGAAATGCGGGCTGATTCGGATGCCGCGGTGCTGGCGATCGTAGCCGGTCACAATCCTGTGATAGCCCTGGTACGGCTCGGACAGACTCTCCAGGAAGCCGCTGCCCCACCAGAAAGTATCGCCCTGCTCACTCAACGGGCGGGTCGGGTCGACCCCGGCATGGACGAACAGCAGCCCGCCATCGTCGGTGACGGCATAGCGGCGCAGCGACCATTGCAACTCGTCGTGGGCGCCGCGCAGCCGCATCGCCTCGCGCAATTCGCCGGTCCAGCGGGTGATCGACATCGGCCCCTCGCGGCAGCGCTGGCGCGCCGCCTGGGCGCTGCTGCCGTAGGCATGCAAGGTCGCCTCGGCGCCCTGCTCCAGCATCCATTCCAGGACCTCGGTGGGGCTGCTGGCGAACTGGATCTGCAGCAGCTTGTCCCACATCTCCTCCTGCGCGCCACGCAGGTAGACGATGTCCCAGGGCTCGGCGCCGGGCACCGTCAGCAGGACCGAACGGAACCGCACCAGCTCGTCGACGGTCTCCGCCACGCGCTCGCCACGGCCGATCTGGTTGCCGAGATAGACCAGCCGGTCGCCGCGCCGATACTGCTCGACAATGACGCGATGCACGGCGTGCAGGCGCTCGATCTCGCCATGCACCGCCGCGACCGCCCAGATTCGGTGCGGCCGGTCCAGGACGGCGTAGACTTCGTTGCCTCGGTCCGGCATCGGCGGGTCAGGTCAGGCGCGGGGTGGAATCGGTCACGACGATGCCACCTCAGCACAAAGCAACGGGGCCCGGCAACGGCGTCGCGGGCCCCGTGAAACGTTGCGCCGGTTGCCGGCTCAGGCGGCGCGCAGCATCTTCTCCAGGCGCTCGTTGGCCTGATCCTCGTCCAGGCCCTCCACGGCGGCCAGCTCACGCGACAGGCGATCAAGCGCCGCCTCGTAGATCTGGCGCTCCGAATAGCTCTGCTCGGGCTGCCCGGCAGCCCGGTGCAGGTCGCGCACCACCTCGGCGATGGAGACCGGGTCGCCGGAGTTGATCTTGGCTTCGTATTCCTGCGCCCGGCGGCTCCACATGGTGCGCTTGACCCGGGCCCGGCCCTTCAGCGTGGCCAGCGCGGAGCGCATCTTGTCGGGCGAGCTGAGCTGACGCATGCCGCTGGTGGAGGCCTTGGCCACCGGCACCCGCAGCGTCATCTTCTCCTTGTCGAAGTCGATGACGAACAGTTGCAGGTTCAGCCCGGCAACTTCCTGGTCCTCGATCGCGGTGATGCGGCCGACGCCATGGGTCGGGTAGACCACGAAATCGTCGATTCCGAAATCGCCCCTGCGGCGCGGCGTCCTGGGCTTGGTCTTCGGCTTGGGCTTGGCGGTGGCGGTTTTTGGCATGTCTTCCTTCATTCGGCACTGCACAAGGAGCGTCATGGCGCCCGCCGCGAATTCGCGGGCGCGCCACCCGATCCCCTGTCTGTTAGCCGAAGCTCATCTGCCGCAGCACGCGCGGCCGGCGGCGGCTGCGTCATTGCACGCGACCGCGGCCCGATCTTCGGTATCAAGTGGGCCACCATAACACAAAAATCGGCTCTGGAGAACGCCGACGGCGGCCGAAGGGCGGGCACCAGCTATGCGTCGGAGCCCACCGACGCACGCCGAACCGCTGCCGGATCGCGATCGATGACGGTCAGGTAGGCCCGTGACCTGCCTCTCGGTCGAGAAACGGCCGGCGTGTTTCTCGTGAAGACGCCGCGCCCGAGCGGCGCGGAATCAGGAACCTTCGCCGGGTTCGGGGGAGAACTCGGTCTCGAACTTGTTCGGCTTGCCCTGCCATTCCTCGGCGTCGGCCGGGCTTTCACCCTTGCGGGTGATGTTCGGCCACTTCTCCGAAAAATCGCGGTTCACCTCAAGCCACTTCTCGGCGCCATCCTCGCTGTCCGGGATGATCGCCTCGGCCGGGCATTCCGGCTCGCACACGCCGCAGTCGATGCACTCGTCGGGGTGGATGACCAGCATGTTCTTGCCCTCGTAGAAACAATCCACGGGACAGACCTCGACGCAGTCCATGAACTTGCACTTGATGCAATCTTCCGTCACGACATACGGCATTCATTCTTCTCCAGACGGCGTCGCGACCTGCGGCGCGGTTTTCGCGGCGGGCGCGGCTGATTAGCGCAACCCGAGCCGCGCGACAACTCGTTTCCGCGCCTCACCGCGGTCACGGTCGGAAACATAGATGAGCCCGCCGACACGCCGCAACAGGTTCGCCTCGTAATCGTCGACCTGGCCGTCGGCATAGACCACTTCCCACAGCATCTCGATCATGGCGATGCGCTGGGCTGCGTCGAAGTGATCGACGATGGCGCGGGTGTGGCGCTGCCACTGCACCGCGTTGGCCTGGGCCTCCTCGGCCTCGGCCAGCAGTTCCGCGCAAGTCTCGCTATCGAGCTGGAAGCGATCCGACAGCAGCCGCGCGATGGTCTCGCGCTCGGCATCGTCGAAATCGCCGTCCTGGCAAGCGGCCTCGACCAGCAGGAAGGCGGCGGACAGGCGAATCCCCTCGTCGCCGGCCGGCGACGATGGTGCGTCGGAGGAATCCAGGCGTTCGAAGAACTGTTTCAGGCGGCCAATCATGGTGGGCGGCTGCATAGCGTGGAACCGCCGCCTACGGCAACCGGTTGCCGTACCAGCCGCTGGCGCGATAATGGCGCCGACATCAATCGACAACGCCAACCGATGGAGCGCAGCGATGGCCCTTGCCTGGATCGGAGCCGGCTTGACCGGGCTTGCCCTGCTGCTGGCGGCACCGGCCTTCGCGGCCGACAAGAAACTGCCGCTGGACGCGCGCCTGTCGGCCAACGCGCCGGCTGACTTCGCACCCTCGGCGGGCCTTCGGGTGCGGCCCTCGGAGACAGACGAGTTGCAGGGCATGATCGCCGAGCGTTTCGCGGCCGAAATCGATCGGCGCGGCTGGCCGCGCACCAGCGAGGCGCCGGCGTTGCTGGTGTTCCGCTACGGCGTCCAGGCCACCGCCGACCCCGGCAAGGCGCCGATGCAGTTGCAGGGCGGCGTCGGCAGTTCGGGCGGCGACGACGAGGCAGCGATGGTGATGCGGCTGAACCTGCTGGGCCAGGACGGCAAACCGCTGCAGACCAAGATACGCACGCTCACCATAACCGTCAGCGACCGACGCAACCGGGTGCTGTGGCAAGGCACGGCGACCGCGTCGGTCGGCGAGGATGGCGACCTGGCGCTGGCCGAGGCGCTGGTGCCGAAAGTGCTCGACAATCTCGGCCGCGACGCCTTCGACGAACCGCTGCGCTAGAGGAGCCGGACGTGGCAGACACGCCCCACATGCTGCCGTCGATGCGGGTCGACGGTCAGGTCGCCCTGGTCACCGGCGCCGGGCGCGGTATCGGGCGCGGCTGCGCCATCGCGCTGGCCGAGGCCGGCGCCGAGGTGATCGCGCTGGCGCGCTCGGGCGGCGAGCTGGAACAGGTCGTGGCGGAGATCGAGGCGGTCGGCGGCAAGGGCCGCGCCATGACTTGTGACGTCACCGACCGCGAGGCGCTGGCCGCGGCCTTCGCCGGCCTGGGGCGGCTCGACATCCTGGTGAACAACGCCGGCACCGGCCTTCCCAGCCCGTTCCTCGACCTGAAGACCGAGAACCTGGACTGGATGGTCGACCTGAACATCCGCGCCGCGACGCTGGCAGCGCAGGCCGCGGCGCGGATCATGGTGCCGCAGGGGTCCGGCGTGATCGTCAACCTGTCCTCGACCTTCGGCAAGGTCGGACGGCCGAACCAGGCGGTCTATTCGGCGACCAAGCACTATGTCGAGGGCCTGACCAAGTCGCTGGGGGTGGAGCTGGCGCCGACCGGCGTGCGGGTGGTCGCGGTCGGCCCGACCGCGATCGAGACACCGATGACGGCGGCCCGGCTGGCCGACCCGACGACCGGCGGCGACCTGCTCGCGCGCATTCCGATGGGCCGGTTCGGTCAGGTCGACGACGTGGTTGGCGCGGTGGTGTTCCTGTGCTCGCCGGCCGCGCGCCTGATCACCGGCACCACCCTCATGGTCGACGGCGGCTGGACCGCGCAGTAGCGCCCTATTCGTCCCGGTCCAGGAGCCTTTCCAGCGCGCGGCGGTCGCGCTTGGTCGGGCGGCCCTCGCCGCGCGGGCGCGCGGGGTTGCGCTGCCTGACCTCGGTGGCTTCCGGCGGCGGGGTCTGGTCCTCGTAAAGGCCTTGGGCCTCGGCGGCGGGACCGCGGCGGTCGCCCAGCGCCAGCACCTTGATCACGCGAATGGTGTTGCCCTGCGGGAAGGTCAGCAGGTCGCCAGGCCGGACCGTGACGCTGGGCTTCTTCGCCGGCACCCGATTCACCCGCACGTGACCGACCTCGCACTGCTTCGCGGCCAGCGTACGGCTCTTGAAGAACCGGGCGTGCCACAGCCATTTGTCCAGGCGCTGGCTGGGTCCCGCGTCGCTCACGCGGCACCGTTCCCGAAACCGCGCATGATACCCCTAGCTTCCACGCCGGCGGCGTTGCTTGACCTGGAGGTCGGCCAGCGCGGCGAAGGGCGAGTGGGCCGGCGGCCGGCGCGGCGGCTGCGGCCGGCGGGCGGCGGGACGCGCACGGCCGGCGAAGCGGTAGGTCGTTACCTCGTCCTTGGTCTGGGCGCGGTAGCCGAGGTGGCGCAGCAGCACGCGCATCTCGTCCTGGCCGCAGCCAACCAGCGACAGCATCTCGTGGCCGGGCGTGAACGGCCCTGCCTTGGCGGCGCGCTGGGCCACGCCGGCCAGGCGGTCGAGCATGTCGACGCGGATCGCGCGCTTGCCGACCACGCGATAGCCATAGGCATCGAGCGCGGCGCGGTCGGCGTCGGCCTCGATGGGAAAACTGACGCGGCCGTCCGGCGGTGGCGGCGGCACCTCGGCCCAGTCCTCCCAGACCGCGCGCAGCCGGGCCACGGTCGCCGCCGGCCGGGCCTTCAGCAGCGCCGGCAGGAACAGGTCGGCATAGCCCAGGCGCAGCCCGGCCCGCTTGCAGGCGGCGCGATCGGCGCGGGTCAGCCCGTCGACCGAGACGTGCAACCGGTCGCGCGCGGCGACGCCCAGGTGCTCGGCGAGCTGGTAGGCCAGCCCCCTGCCGGCACCGGACAGCTCGGTCTCCAGCAGGCGCAGCAGCGGTTGCAGGTCGCGCTCGACGACGGCCTCGACGAAGCGGCTCAGGCGCCGGCGCACGGCCTCTCGGGTGCGGCCGTTGATGTGCTCGGTCGGCAGCAGCGTGACCTGCGGGCGCAGGATATCGGTGGCGCGCTGCAGCCGCGCGACCGCCGCGCCCTGCCACCACAGCTGGTTGTCGGGGCGCCAGGCGATGGCCTCGTCGCCGGCCTGCCCGAGCTGTCCGGCACGGCGTTCCAGCTCGGCGCCGAGCACGCGGTTGGCGGCGGTGGCCACGGCGCGGTCGCCGCCCTCGCGGTCGTGCGCGAAGCTCAGCCCCTTGAGCCGGCCGACATACTGGCCCTCGACCAGCACCTCGCCGTCCTGGTCGACCGCGGCGATCAGCGTTTCCTTGTCGCGCAGGCCGCGCATCAGCGCCGCCGTGCGGCGGTCGACGAAGCGCTGGGTCAGCGCCTCGTGCAGCGCGTCGGAGAGCTTGTCCTCCAGGGCGCGGGCCCGCTCCTGCCAGTGTTTCGCGTCGTCGAGCCAGTTGGCGCGGTGCGAGATGTAGGTCCAGGTGCGCACGTGGGCGATGCGCGTCGACAGCGTGTCGATATCGCCGTCGGTGCGATCGAGCCGGCCGACATGACCGGCAACCCAGTCGGTCGGCAGCACCGCCTCATCGCTCATCAGGTGGCGGTAGACGCGGGCCAGGAACAGGTGGTGCGCCTCGCCCAGCGACTTGCGAAAGTCGGGGATCTGGCAAACCTCCCACAGCAGGCGCACCGCCGCCGGGGCCTTGGCCATGTCCTGGATGTCGCTGGCCAGCCCGAGGGAACGCAGCGCGCGCACGTCGTCGGCGTCGCGGCCGCGCGCCAGCTCGCGACGCGGCGGGAACTGGCGCAGGCTGGCGATCAGCGCGCCGATGGAGCCGAAGCGCAGCTCGCGGCTGCGCCATTGCAGGTGCTGTACCGGATCGAAGCGGTGATGCTCGATGGCATCGACCACCGCGGCGTCGAGCTCGCCGCGCCCGGCGGTGATCCCGAAGGTGCCGTGGTTCATGTGGCGGCCGGCGCGGCCGGCGATCTGGCCGATCTCGGCCGGCTGCAGGTCGCGCAGCACCCGGCCGTCGAACTTGCGCAGGCCGGCGAAGGCGACGTGGTCGACGTCCATGTTGAGGCCCATGCCGATGGCGTCGGTGGCGACGAGATAGTCGACCTCGCCGGACTGGTACATCGCGACCTGGGCGTTGCGGGTTCGCGGGCTGAGCGCGCCCAGGACGACGGCGGCGCCGCCGCGCTGGCGGCGCATCAGTTCGGCCAGCGCGTAGACGTCGGCGGCGGAAAAGGCGACCACGGCGGCGCGGCGCGGCAGGCGCGAGACCTTGCGCAGCCCGGCATAGGTCAGCGTCGAGAACCGCTCGCGGGTCAGGAACCGGACCTCGGGCAGCAGCTTCTTCAGTAGCGGGCGCATGGTGTCGGCGCCCATGAACAGGGTTTCCTGGGTGCCGCGCGCGTGCAGTAGGCGCTCAGTGAACACGTGGCCGCGCTCGGCATCGGCGGCGAGCTGGATCTCGTCGACGGCCAGGAACGCGGTGCGCCGGGCCAGCGGCATCGCCTCGACGGTGCACACGAAATACTGCGCGCTGCGCGGAACGATGCGCTCCTCGCCGGTGATCAGCGCGACACAGGCCGGCCCGCGCTGCTCGACGATGCGGTCGTAGATCTCCCGGGCGAGCAGGCGCAGCGGCAGGCCGATCATGCCGGTGGCGTGGCCCAGCATCCGCTCGACGGCGTAGTGCGTCTTGCCGGTGTTGGTCGGGCCGAGAACGGCGGTGACCTGGCCGCTCATGGCCGTGCCCAGCAGGACACGGCCTGCCCGTTAATGTGAGCGTGCTGTTGCGCGCTCATAGCCGCGCCCAGCAGGACACGACCTGCTTACTAACCTGAGCGTGCTGTTGGCCGCTCATGGCAGTGCCCCGCAGGACACGGCCTGCCCGTTAATGTGAGCGTGCTGTTGCGCGCTCATACGCACCGCTACCCCGCTACATCTGGTAGGAAAGCTTCCCCAGTAATATAGGGATTGGCAAGCGGCGTTGCTTCCCGGTTTCGCTCTCAAGCCCGCCCGCGCCGCAGCATCGCCCGTTTCGCGGTCACCGCGCCGTAGGTGGCGACGCCATAGGGCACCAGGTAGGTCAGCCCCGCCTTCCACAGATTCGGCCACTCGCCGGCGAGAATCACATCGCCCTGGTTGATCGCCAGCAGGATGGTGCCGACCAAGAGCGCGACCTTGGCGGCGCGCGTCGGTGTGCCGTCGGTCAGCGCCAGGTCAAGAATGGTCGGTTCGCTCGCCATCCCAGTCACCCTATAATGGCCTCGCGTAACGCAGGGTAGCAGGACCATGACCGACAAGCCGACCACCGACGCCTGGCGCGAGCTGGCGGAGAAGGATTTGCGCGGGCGCAGCGTCGACGACCTGGTCTGGCAGACGCCGGAAGGCATCGACGTGAAGCCGCTCTACACTGCCGCGGACCTGGAAGAGCTTGAGATTCAAGGACTTCCAGGCTTCGAGCCGTTCACCCGCGGGATCCGTGCGACGATGTATGCCGGCCGGCCCTGGACCATCCGGCAATATGCCGGCTTCTCCACGGCGGAGGAGTCGAACGCGTTCTATCGCCAGGCACTGGCGGCGGGTCAGGCCGGCCTGTCCATCGCCTTCGACCTGGCAACGCACCGGGGCTATGACAGCGACCATCCGCGCGTGGTCGGCGACGTCGGCAAGGCGGGCGTCGCCATCGACAGCGTCGAGGACATGAAGATCCTGTTTGACGGCATCCCGCTGGACAAGATGTCGGTGTCGATGACGATGAACGGCGCGGTGCTGCCGACGCTGGCCAACTTCATCGTCGCCGGCGAGGAGCAGGGCGTCGACCGGGCGCTGCTCTCCGGGACCATCCAGAACGACATTCTCAAGGAGTTCATGGTCCGCAACACCTACATCTACCCGCCGACGCCTTCGATGCGGATCGTCGCCGACATCATCTCCTACACCGCCAACGAGATGCCGAAGTTCAACTCGATCTCGATCTCCGGCTATCACATGCAGGAGGCCGGGGCGACGGCGGTACAGGAGCTGGCCTTCACGCTGGCCGACGGGCGCGAATATGTCCGCGCCGCGCTCGCCCAGGGGCTGGACATCGACAAGTTCGCCGGGCGGCTGAGCTTCTTCTTCGGCATCAGCATGAACTTCTACATGGAGATCGCCAAGCTGCGCGCCGCGCGGCTGCTGTGGGCGCGGATCGTGAAGGAGTTCGACCCGCAGAAGCCGGGCTCGATGATGCTGCGCACGCACTGCCAGACCAGCGGCGTCAGCCTGACCGAGCAGGACCCGTACAACAACGTCGTGCGCACCGCCTACGAGGCGCTGGCCGCCGTGCTGGGCGGCACGCAGAGCCTGCACACCAACTCGTTCGACGAGGCGATCGCCCTGCCGTCCGACTTCGCCAGCCGGATCGCGCGCAACACGCAGCTGATCCTGGCCGAGGAGACCGGGGTGACCAAGGTGGTCGACCCGCTGGGCGGCAGCTACTACGTCGAGGCCCTGACGCATTCCCTCGCCCACCACGCCTGGCAGCTGATCGAGGAGGTCGAGGGCCTGGGCGGCATGACCAAGGCGGTCGAGGCCGGCATGCCGAAGCTGCGCATCGAGGAGGCTGCCGCGCGCCGGCAGGCCCGCATCGATCGCGGCGAGGAAGTCATCGTCGGGGTCAACAAGTACACCACCGACGCCGCCTCGCCGGTCGAGGTGCGCGACATCGACAATTCGGCGGTGCGCGAGTCGCAGATCGTGCGCCTGAAGCAGATCCGGGGCAGCCGCGACGAGGCCAAGGTGAAGGCGGCGCTCGACGCGCTGACCGAAGGCGCCAAGGGCGACGCCAACCTGCTTGCGCTATGCGTCGAGGCGGCGCGCGCCCGGGCCACCGTCGGCGAGATGTCCGACGCCATGGAAGCCGTGTTCCAGCGCTACCAGGCCGAGGTGCGCTCGATCTCCGGCGTCTACGGCCAGGCCTTCGCCGAGGACGAGGCGTTCCAGCGCATCCAGGCCGAGATCAATGACTTCGTCGCCGAGGAAGGCCGCCGGCCGCGCCTGATGGTGGTGAAGATGGGCCAGGACGGCCACGATCGAGGTGCGAAGGTGATCGCCACGGCGTTCGCCGACATCGGCTTCGACGTCGACGTCGGACCGCTGTTCCAGACCCCGGAGGAGGCGGCGCGCGACGCCGTCGAATCCGACGTGCACGTGGTCGGCGTGTCGACCCAGGCGGCCGGCCACAAGACGCTGGTCCCGGCCCTGGTCGAAGCCCTGAAGGAACAGGGTGCGGGCGACATTCTCGTCGTCTGCGGCGGGGTGATCCCGCAGCAGGACTACGCGATGCTGAAACAGGCCGGCGTCGCGGCGGTGTATGGCCCCGGCACCAACATCCCGGTCGCCGCGTCGGAGATCATCGGGCTGCTGCGGCGCCGGAAGCAGGCGGCGTGATGTCAAAGGGTCTGGTCTATATCGACGTCAAGAGCCCGTACGCCTATCTCGCCGTGGCGCCGATCCAGGCGCTGGAGGACAAGTTCGGCGTGGCGTTCGACTGGCGCCACTACACGCTCGACATCCCGAGTTATCTGGGCGACGTGGACACGCGCGACCCGCACCAGTGGCGCCGGGTGCGCTACAGCTACATGGATGCCAGGCGCTACGCCAACAAGCTTGGCCTGACGCTGTACGGCCCGAAGAAGATCTTCGATTCTTCGATCGCCGGCATCGGCCTGCTCTACGCCAAGGACCAGGATCGGCTGCGGGCCTACATGGCGCCGCTGTTCGACCGCTTTTGGAAACGCGAGCTCGACATCGAGCAGCCTGAGGTGATCAAGGCGGTTCTGGCCGAGGCCGGCTGCGACGTTGCCGGCTGGGACGCCTGTCTCGCTGGCGAGGGCCGCGCGCGGCATGACCGCGAGCGTACCGAGGCAGAGCAGATGGGCGTCTTCGGCGTGCCGTCGGTCGTCATCGACGGCGAGATCTTCTGGGGCCAGGACCGGCTCGACTTCGTCGCCGAGCGGTTGCAGGGCAACTAGAGCGTTTCTGACATTGACTGAATCGATGGGGGATTCCCTTCCGGGTTGATTTGTGATTCAAGCTGGGTGCTGGAGTTGGAGGCCAGCTTGGATGGTCCGACCCTATTCGAACGATCTTCGTGAACGTGTGGTGGCCG
>JAVKFY010000012.1:0-25274 GCA_040223615.1 Alphaproteobacteria bacterium | reverse complement strand
CGCCGGTCACGTACGCGTACCGGGGCAAAGGGCGCTGGCCCAGGCCACCACGCTGTCGCGGCTGGTCGGCGATCCGAACCTGTTCCGCGAAGACCCCTACCTGCTATTCGCGGCGCTGGAGACCACCGACCCGCAGACCCGCTCGCGGCGGCTGTTCCCGGTCAACCTGCATGCCGTGCTGGATGGCCGCCAGGACTTCACCTTGCGCGACGGCGATCGGCTGATCGTGCTCGGCAACGAGGACGTCGCCTATCTCAGCTCGCGCGACGTGTTGCGCACCGTCGCCACGGGCGGGCAGCCGTTGAAGGAGCTGGAGCGCAAACTGCGCGAGGAGCAGCAACAACAGCAGCAACAGCTGTCAGGCAGATTGCCGACCACCGGCAACCCACGCGCCGACGAGCTGGCGGCGCGGCAGCGGTTGGCGCAACAGCGCGCGGCGCTGGACGCCAGCCAACAGTCAAGTACGACGCTCGGTAATGTTCTGATCAGCGAGGGCAAGATCGTCACCGTCGACCCAGCTACCGGCGAGGAACGCGAGTTGAGCGAGGTGCTCGCAGAGATTATTCCGTGCCGTGGGCTGGAAGTGCTGGGCTCGATCGCGGCCACGACGTCGCCGGACCGGTTCCGCGGCGTGGTGCGGACGATCGACCCGCAGGACACGATCGACAGCATCGCGCGGACCCGCTGCCCGAAGATCTACGACACCTACCCCGACCTGCTGCCACTGGCGGTCGAGCACGTCATCGCGGTGACCGGCTCGGTGCGCCGGCCGGGCGGCTATCCGGTGACGCCGAACACGGCGGTCACGGCAGTGATCGCGGTCGCCGGCGGGCTCGCCCGCGACGTCGACCTGACCCGCGTCGAGATCAGCCACGTCGTGCCCGACTCGCTGAAGGGCGTGGCCGCCGACACCCGCGACCTGGTCGACCTGGCGACGAACGGGGCCGAACAGGTCTTCGTCGGCCCCGGCGACGTGCTGCGCTTCCACGCCGTCTTCACCGACCGCGACAAGGGTCCGGTGGTGCTGGAGGGCGAGTTCGTGCGCCCCGGGGTCTACGACATCCGCCGCGGCGAGCGCCTGTCCACGGTGATCGCGCGCGCCGGCGGCGTCACCCAGCAGGCCTATCCCTACGGCGCTGTGTTCACCCGCGAGCGGGTCAAGGAGGCGCAGGAGCGCGACTTCAAGCGCGCCGCGCGCGAGCTCAACTCGGCGCTGGCGGCGGCCGCCTCGCGCGGCGACATCGCCGTCGACGCGCTGGCCAACCTGCAGCTGATCTCGGCGCAGATTGGCTCCGTGGAAGCGCTAGGGCGGGTTGTCACCGAGTCGGATCCGACGGTGCTGCAGGTGCGCCCGGAACTCGACGTCGTGTTGGAACCAGGCGACCGGCTGTTCATCCCGAAGCGGCCGAGCTTCGTGACCGTGGTCGGCGACGTGCTGAACCCGGGCGCGCTGCAGTTCATCTCCGGCACCGGCGCCGACGACTATATCCGCCAGGCCGGCGGCTTCCAGAGCTCGGCGGACGAGAGCAAGGTCTTCGTGGTGTACCCGAACGGCGTCGCCGAGCCGCTGTCGGTGTCGGTCTGGAACTACAACCCGGTGCAGATCCCGCCCGGCTCGTCGATCGTGGTGCCGAAGGACCCGGCGCCGTTCGGCCTGCTTACTTTTCTGCAGGAAGGCTCGTCGATTGTGTCGCAATTGGCAGTGACAGCAGCATCACTTGCTGTAATTAGCCGACGATAGGTCAGAAATGACGGCCAGCAACAATAGCGCGATGACCAACAACCTACGGTCGCGCCGCGATGTACTACGACTTGCCGTCGTTGGTGGACATCACGCCTTTCTCGCGGGGACGGCTACGCAATTCCTGACCCGCCCCGTTTGGGCGGCAACGAACGAAACCGACATCAACGCATTGAGCTTCAGCGCCGATCCGGCCGGGCAACGGGATAGCCGTCAGGCGATAACAGCCGCAATCACCCGGGCTGCTGAAAGCGGCGGCGGTACCCTATATTTTCCAGCCGGAACCTACCGCATCTCGCCCCACCCGCGCGGTATCGAGATCGACAGCCCGGACATCGTGCTGCGCGGCGCCGGCACCAGCGCGACAACGCTGTTCTTCGAGGCACCGCGCAGCCGGCTGCGCAAGGATTTCGGCAACGGCCTCTACTTTCGCGCGGCGGGTGGCGGCGTCGCCGATATGCGTATCCTCGGCGACAAGGAAAACTTCGACGACGAGTGGCCAAATGGACAAGGCTATGCCGGCATCATGATCCGTGGGGAGCGTTGCCACGTGCGCCATGTTCATGTCGCGGAGTGGCCCGGCTCCGGGGTCCGTATCGAGGGCCGCAAAGCGGCCTCGCCGCTGGCCGACATCGTCATCACCGACTGCCAGGCCCTGGACTGCGGCCGGCCGCGTCACCGGCCGGGCGTCGAGCATGGCGACGGTTTCACGTCTGCCTGCGCCGACGTGACCTTCACGCGGTGCCGAACCGTGGACAGCCAGACCGGACAGCCGAGGGACAAGAAGTGCATGCGCGGCGGCTTCGTGCACGCCTCGCACGAGGGCCGCGCGATCATCCGCGACTGCCAGTCGATCGGGCCGCACCGCTCGATCCACCTGGAGCCGATCCCCTGGCGGGCGACGATCGAGGGCTTCTACGGCACCGACGCGCGCAACGGCATCATCCTGTTCGCCGGCGACAAGAACCGAGAAAGCCACGTCGATGGCCGCGATCTGGTTTTCGAGGGCTGCGGCCGAAAGCCGGCGGACGGCGCCATCCACACCGGCGTCGCCCACGGCCTGAACCTGGACCTGAGCCGTGTGCGGACCGTCAAGTCGCGTGGCGCGGATTCATACCTGCACAAGCAGGGCAAGGCCCCGAGCCTGGTGCGCCTGACCGACTTCGATTTCGACGCGAACGTGCGCTCGGCGGCCGGCTTGGTCGACCAGATTGACCTGCGCGACGGCATCGTGCGCGGCCGCGTCAGCATCAGCCGGATCAGTCGCGTCGCCGCCGAAAATGTCCAGTTCCTGAATACGATCACGGGCCGGGACGCCGCGCCAAAGGCGGCGGATCGCGGCTATCGGTTCGTCCAGTGCCGTTTTGTCGGCGACGGCGAGCGGCCGGTTGGCGGGCGCGGCAACCTGACGCTGAATATCCCGCTGGTGGTCTTCGACCGGTGCGCCTTCGTTCTCGGTGGTCGGCACGATTTGCCGTTCCTGCAACTCGCCGGTGATGCGAACGTGGACGTTCTGGACTCGCTCTTCGACGCCCGCGACACCTTGCCGACAATCGCCTTGGACGTTCGCGACGCGGTGCTGCTGCGAATGAACGGCGGCAGTCGCTGGGCCGGCAGGACAAACCATCCGTTCCGCTACGCGACAGCCGGTTCGGCGCGGGTGATCTTTGATGCCACCCGCTGACGCCTACCGCCCCGCGGCTTCGTGACGTTGCAGCAATCGGTAGTAGTGAAGCGTGTAGTCCGCCTTCAGCGGTGGTGCGACGTGGTCCTTGGCGTCGCCGACGTCGGTCACCGGCAGGCAGACCGGCGTTCCCTCGACCACCGGCAGGCCCAACGCCTCGATCATGGTCGCGACGTAGGGCGCGGAACGCTCACACCAGGGGCTGGCCAGCGGACCGTGGCAAAGACGCAATCCAGGCTCTCGTCGCGGCAGGTGGCCACGATGTCGCGCAGGTAGTTGAGCTTGGCCGGATCGATCGCGGCGGCGTCGAGCGGCGCCGGCTCGACAGGCGGCGGCCTTGGCGGGCCTTGCTGGATGTAGTCGTTCGCCAGCGTCCGTTGCGCCTGCGCCGGCGGTAGCAGCGACGTTGGCAGCAGTCGGCGCAGGAGGTAGCGCACGGACGCTTCGAGTTCATCGAAGTTCAGCGATGCCCACACCTCGCCCAGCCGCGCGGTCAACACGTCGTCGCGCGGCGCCAGCGCCGCGAAGGCATCCTCGCTGTCGGGCCGCAACGGCATCTCGGCCGTTTGCATGATGACGACCAGGCGCGGCCGACCGTGTTTCAGTACGCGCAGGAGCATGGCGTAGGTGCCGCCATAACCGTAGGCACCGGTGAGCGCCAGATTGGCGGTGCTTTCGCCGCTGAGTTCCTGCCATTCGGCCGCCGAAATGGCGTTGCCGAGACTTCTGTCCCCGAGGAACACGGTATGCGGCACCGGCTGCTCCAGCTTGGCCAGTTGGTGCTGCAACAGCACCTGGTGCGGCAAGCCGGTGCGCCCGTGCCGCTCGGTGCCAACGATCAGGGCCAGCACGACGACCAGCGCCAGTACCGCCAGGATCGCGGTCAGGCCGAGAAAGCGGACGATCTGCCTGGCGTCGGTTTGTGTGTCGGCCGCCATCGGTCAGAACTGGAAATAGATGAATTCGGAGATGTCGTTGAACTTGAGCACGACGACGACCAGAGCCAACGCCGACATTGCGGCATTCGGGCGGCTGAACAGCCATGGCGCCAACCTGCTCTGGCCGTCGATGCGCGTCGACGGATAGCCGGGCGACGGCAGGCCGAGGCGCAGATCGCGCAGCAACTCGTAGCTGTTCGGCGCCAGCAAGGCGATGCCATAGGCAACGACGATCATGCCGAGCGTGCGGGTGCTCAAGGCGTAGTCGAGTGGCGCGATCCCGTTCAGACCGATCATGCCGCGCCAGAGCAGCCACGTCGTCGCAAGGTCGGCAGCGCGAAATGGCACCCATGCCACCACCACCGCCAGCAGCGTGAGCAACCAGGCCCCGTGATGCCAGATCGCCGAACTGGCCAGCGCCGCGGCCGCGCGCGTGCCGGACCAGGCATGGTTCAGGAGCAGATAGCCGCCGTGCAGCAAGCCCCAGATCAAGAAGGTCCAGCCGGCGCCATGCCAGATGCCGCCCAGCGCCATGGTGAGCATCAGGTTGACGTGCCGCCGGCTGGGCCCGTGGCGGTTGCCGCCCAGCGGCACGTACAGGTAGTCGCGCAGGAACCGCGACAGCGTGATGTGCCAGCGCCGCCAGAAGTCGATGATCGAGCGCGCCTTGTAAGGCGAAGCGAAGTTGATCGGCAGGTCGATGCCGAACATTCGTCCAAGGCCTACCGCCATATCCGAATAGGCGGAGAAGTCGAAGTAGATCTGCAGCGCGTAGCAGAGCGCCGCCAGCCAGGTATCGCCGAAACCGGGCGCGGTGCCGGCCGCCGCCGCGTCGAAGATCGCCGACGACGGTATCGCCGCGCCGTCGGCGATCACCATCTTCTTCACCAGCCCGATCAGCAGCAGCGTCATGCCGGCGCCGATGTCAGCCCAGCGATTCGACCGCGGCTGTGCGAATTGTTCCATCGTCTCGCGGTGGTGCACGATCGGGCCGGCGATGAGTTGTGGGAAGAACGACACGAACAGGGCATAGCGGGCGAAGGAGCGCTCCGACGAGCGGCCCTGATAGGTGTCGACCAGGAAGGCGATCTGCTGGAAGGTGAAGAACGAGATGCCGATCGGCAGCACCACCGTGGTCCAGTGGATGTCGGCGCCGAGGGCATCATTCAGCGTCCCGAGCGCGAAGTTCGTGTATTTGAAGTAGCCGAGGAGCCCCAGGTTTCCGGCTATGCCGACGGCCAGCAGCACCTTGGCGCCCGGCGGCCGGTTCACCAGCGCCATCGACAGCAGGTAGTTCGCCGCGATGCTGCCGACGATGACCGGCAGGAAGGCGATGTCCCAGTAGCCGTAGAACAGCAGCGATGCCCGGCGAGCCAGAAAATCGCCGCGATCGGCCGGCGTTTCACCAGCGCGAGGTACCCGCACAGCACCACCGGCAGGAAGAGGAACAGGAACTCGACGGAATTGAACAGCATTGGTCTGCGCGGCGGGTGGGACAGGCCCGACCGCCAAAAGCGCCCGTGCCGTCGGACCCACTGGCTATAGGCTGCCGGCCGACTCTTAGGCAAGCCGGTTGGGCGGCGCGGCTGTTGCCAGGAGCGTCTAGGCCGATGCTGGCGCCGTCCGCCGATGTCTATTGCCGCGCCAGCGATCAGGTGCTATTCGGCCTGGGCCGCGTGCGACGCGTGCCGCGACTGCATCCGCAACTGACCTGGCACCAGTAAGCCCATTGCTTGCAACGGAAAACGGAATCGAGCCGAGTACCCCCAGCGAATCGGCGCGCAACGCCCCCGACGCGGGCGACGACATCGCCACGGACCGCCCGAAACTGCTCTTCGTGATCAACGAAGGTCACTTCTTCATGTGGAGCCAGGGCGTCGCCGCCAAGCACGCGCAAGACGCCGGCTTCGAGATTCACGTGGCGGCGCCGGACGACCACGTCTGGGCAGCCACCGGCTATTCGAACGACGACATGCGGGAGCATGGTTTTCACTTCCATGCGCTGCCGCTGAGCCGCCGTGGCGTGAATCCGTTGGAGGACCTGCGCACCCTGTTCCAGGTGTATCGGCTGATGCGCCGGTTGCGGCCGTCGCTGGTGCACGTCATCACAATCAAGGCGATCCTCTATGGCGGCCTATCCGCCCGGTTGATGGGGGTGCCGACGGTCGCCACGGTCGCCGGACTGGGGCATCTGTTCACCAGCACGCAACTGTCGATGCGGCTGCTTCGCTCGCTGGTGCTGCGCTTCTACAAGTTGACGATCGGGCACCGGCGGTCGCGAATCATCTGCCTGAACCCGGCCGACGAGGCGCAAATGATCGACGGCGGCGTCATCACGTCGGACCGCATGCATCGCGTTGGCGGCGCCGGCGTCGACCTGATCCGGTTTCAGCCCAGGCCCAAGCCGTCCGGCGACGCGGATGGCGCGCCGGTCGCGATCCTGCCCGCCCGCCTGATCTGGGAGAAGGGCGTTGACGACTTCGTTGAGGCGGCACGGCTGTTGCGGCAACGTGGAGTCGCGGTGCGCTTCGCGCTCGTCGGCGACACGCACCCGTCGAACCCTCGCGCCGTGCCGGAGGAAAGCCTGCGCGCATGGCACGAGGAGAGTCTCGTCGAGTGGTGGGGCCGGCGCGAGGACATGGATATGGTGATGGCCGAGGCTGACATGGTGTGCCTGCCGTCGCGCTACGGCGAAGGTCTGCCGACGGTGCTGGCGGAAGCCGCCGCCAGCGCCCGGCCGTGCATCGCGTCCGATATCCCCGGATGCCGCGAGGCCGTGGTGCCGGGCGAAACCGGACTGCTGGTGCCGCCGGGCGACGTCGCCAGGTTGGCCGATGCCATCGAGTCGCTGGCGCTCGATCCGGCGCGCCGTGCGGACTACGGCGCCGCCGGGCGTCGTCTGGCCGAGGCGCGCTTTTCCGACGCGGCCGTGGCGCGGGATCACTTGACGATCTACCGCGCCGTGCTGGCGCAGGCCTAGGCGCGCGGGACGAGGATTCGATGCATCGCCCGCTGACCACGATCGATCTGGCCGACAATACCGGCGCGGCGCTGACCAGCGACGTCTGCATCGTCGGTTCCGGGCCGGCGGGCGGGTTCCTGGCGGCCTCGCTGGCCGCCAACGGCCATGACGTGATGCTGCTGGAGGCCGGCAACGACAGCCCGGACATGAGCGAGTCTGAGCTTGTTGCGTCGATGGACATCACCGGCGCCAAGAGCGAGGCCTTCGGTTTCTCGCGACAGGTCGGCGGCTCTTCCAACCTCTGGGCCGGCCGCACCGCGCCGCTGGAAGCCATCGACTTCGAGCATCGCGATTGGGTGCCGGACAGCGGTTGGCCGGTCACACGCGCGGAGCTGGACGACTATTACGACCAGGCGGCGCGTATCATCTCATTGCCCGACGAAGATCACGATCCGCGTGACGGCCTGCTTGCGCTCTCCGACGAACTGTGCGACGGGCCGCTGGAGACCAAGTCCTTTCTCTGGTCCGCGCCGCCCTTCAAGATCGCCGACTATCTACGCGCGCAGGCCGACAGCTTCACCGGCGGCCTGACGCTGGTGCAGAACGCACGTGTGCGCTCGCTTCACGAGTTGCCGAGCGGCCGGGCCGTCGACGCCGTGGAGGCACTGACACCATCCGGCCAGACGGTCCGGATCGGCGCGCACGTCGTCGTGCTCGCGGCGGGCGGTCTGGAAACGCCGCGTATCCTGCTGAACTCAACCGCGGTCCGGCCGTCGGGCATCGGCAACGATCACGACGCGGTCGGCCGCTACTTCTCCACCCATCCGAAGGCCGACATGGCGATGCTGGTGCTGAACCGTCGCGTGCCCGTGACGTCGGCGATGTTCACCGATGTCGACGTCGGCGGCGGACGGTTGCGCTACGGGCTCGGGCTCGGCGCCGCGGCGCAGCGCGAACACCGGTGTCTCAATCACTATGTGCAGCTTTCGCCGTTCCTCGAATACCGCGCCAACCGGCTGTTCGAGCGGATCAAGAACGAGAAGGCACTGTCATCCAGCCTGATCGACTCCAGCGCCGTGGTTCGCGGCATGTTGCCCGGTCTCGGCCTCATGGCCTTCGAGGCGATCGGCCGCGTCGCCCGCCTGCAACGGCGCGCGCGGATGTTCGTCCTGCGTGGCTTCCTCGACCAGTATCCCGACCGCGGCAACCGCGTCCGGCTCTCCGGTCAGCAGGACCGTTTCGGCCGCCGCATGATCGACGTGCACTGGCGGTTCACCGAACGCGACCGGCAATCGGTGCTGGATTTCCTGTCAGTGCTCGACAGGGAGATGCGTGCCCGGAATGTCGGGCACCTCGAGTTTGGCGGCCTGCGCGACAAGGCCGATTGGCCGATCACCGGCATTCATTCCCATTTCATGGGCACCACCAGGATGGGCGAAAGCGATCGAAACGCCGTGGTCGACAGGGACTGCAAGGTCTTCGGCTACGACAATCTTTTCGTATCGGGGCCGTCGACCTTCTCGGCCTACGGTTACGCGAACCCGTTCCTGACCATCGCCGCCCTGGCCCTCCGGCTGGCGGACCACCTTGACCAACGAATGCACGCGCATGCGCCGACCGTCGCCTTGACGGCCGAGGCGTAGGCCTCAATCGAGGAGCTGGCATGGCCGACATCAGCCAACCGGTGCCGACGAAGCTGAGCCTCTGGCGCAAGCTGCATCGGTACTCTTTCCGCAAGCATAAGATTTCGACGCGCAATCTCGACCGGCTGTGCCGCGAGAACGCGACCGACAAGCGCACGCTGGTGGTGCACTCGGAAGACGTCGACTACAAGCCGTATTTCCCTAACGGCTTCGCGGTCACCAAGCGGCCGGACAAGCCGGCCGACATGCACGTCGACCTGTACTACGAGGATCTCGGCAAGATCGAGGACGAGTCGTACGAGGTCGTCCTGTGTACCGGCCTGCTGGAACACATCCCCGACCCGCAGCGGCTGATCGACGACATGCACCGGATCCTGAAGCCGGGCGGCCGGCTGATCATCTCGGCCAGCGCGGTGTTCTCGTTTCACGAGTGCCCGAACGACTTTTTCCACTTCACGCCGTTCTCGTTCAAGCTGCTTTTCAAGAACTGGAGCCAGATCGAGATGATACGCGGCGCCAGCCAGCCGTTCGAGACGCTGGCGATCCTGCTGCAGCGCATCCTGGTGCAATGCGACATCTTTCCGCCGGTGCGGCCGGTGCTGGAATTGACCTGCGGCGTGCTGCCGTGGTTCGACCGGCTGGTGGTGGCGCAGTACGACACCGTCGGCAACCACGACCCGAAGCACCTGACCGACTCGATGCTGCCGTCGAACATGCAGGCGGTCGTGGTGAAATGAGTGTCGGCGCCGTGAGCCTGGTGAACCGGCTATACCGGCGCGCCTGCCGAGAATGGCGTGGCGTCCGGCGCCGCGTCAAACGCCTCCATCTCAAGCTCTATGGCCAGATCGACGTGCACCCGCGTGCGGTCGTCGAGCCAGGCGCGCGGCTGGTACTCACGCACCCCAGCGATCGCGAGCACGTCATCTCCATTGGCCCCGGCTCGACGATCAAGGACGACGTCTGCCTATTCCCGCGCAATGGCTATATCACCATAGGCGCGCACTGCTCGATCAACCCGTACTGCATCCTACTCGGCTACGGCGGCATCGAAATCGAGGACTACGTGCGCATCGCGGCGCACTGCTCGATCGTCGCGTTCAATCACGTCTTTGAGGATTCCGACGAGCCGATCCTGCGCCAGGGCAACGTGTTCCAGGGCGTCAAGATCCGGCGCAATGTCTGGATCGGCACTGGGGTGCGGATCCTCGACGGCGTCGAGATCGGAAGTGGTTCGGTAATCGCCGCCGGCGCGGTGGTGACACGCGACATCCCGCCCAACTCAGTGGCCATGGGCGTACCGGCGCGCGCCATCCGCACCCGCAAGAACGCCTTGCCGGCCGAGGCGGCATCGATTGACGATTGAAGCGCCTCCGACGGCTCAGTGCCAGGTCAGCAATATCCGGTCGCCGACACCGAGTTTTTCGATCTTCTCGACCAGGGCGGCGTGGGCCGGCTTGAGCGACGGAATCTTGTTGGCATGCACCTCGACGAGGCAGACGCCAAACCGGTCGATCATCTCGGGCTCCAGCATCGCGTCCAGCACTTCGTACTCGGCGCCCTCGATATCCATCTTCACCAGCGGCACGTAATCGTGCTCGCGTAGGATGCGTCGGATGTCGACGGCCTCGGTCACCTCACCACCAGCATGGCCGCCGGCACCGCTGCGACCCGGCACGATGCTGTTGGATTCCGTCGTCAGCGTTCCGTAGTTCAGCGTCACCTCGCCATCCTCGTGGCTCACCGCGCAGTGGTGCAGTTGCAGCCGCTTGCCGCCATACAGACTGAAGCGCCGTCTGATCATCTCGACGCATCGCGAATCGGGTTCGTAGGCGTGGACCTTCAACTCCAGTGAGAGCAGGCAAGACGTGATCCGCCCGACATTGGCGCCAAAGTCGAGCACCGTGTCGCCCGGCTTCACGAAACGGAGCGGATCACCGTCGCCGAAGATCGCGCGAGCCTGCCGGCGCGAGCGGGTCAACTGCAGGAACGGCTCCACCAGCGGAACGCCGAAGATCACGTCGACGAAGAAGGTCTGGTACCAGCCGAAATCCATTCCCGCAAGCGGGAGGAGGACGCGCAGGCTGCCGTGATAGAGGCGTTTCAGCAGGGGATTGGTGATGCGCATCTGGCGAGGATGTATCTCACTGCTCACGTTGTCTCACATTTATTTGATATCGCGGCCGCGCGACTCGCGCCATCACCGATAGCAGCTTCACGACGGTTCCGCCTGCGTTTCTTCCTTGCGGAAGTGGCGTTTGCGGAGCGCGTAGCTGGTCACGGCCGCGCTCGAGAGCCGATAGACCACGGCGGCGGCGACCGCGCCCCACAGGCCAAACATCGGAACCAGGATCAGCGAGCTCACGATGCGCACCACGGACATCACGATGGTGACGTCGCGGACGCTGGCGCTGTCGAGCTTGGATGTCATGTAGCGATAGCGCAGCGTCGCGAAGTTGCCGATCGCGACCGACACCATCAGGCCCTGCGCGATGACAATCGAATCCGCGTATTTCTCCGAGAACAGCAGCAGCATCGCCGGCGGCAGCACGGTGAACGCGACCAGCAGCACGAGGCAGGAGATGCCGGCCGCGGCGAGCTTCAGCTTGCGGTCCAGATTGCCGCTGTAGCTCACCATCCGCGCGAAACGCGGGACCAGCGTGGCGCCAAGGTCCTGCACCACGGCCTTCACCAGCTCCGAGGCGCGCTCGGCGACGACGTAGATCGCCGCCAGCTCCGGCGTGAAGATCGTGAAGATGAGGATCTTGTCGAGCTGGTTGGCGACGTTGTTCAGCGCCAGGTAGCCCGACGTGCGCAGGCCGTAGCGGATCGCCTCGCGGTGATCGCCGCTCCGTTCGATCCGCCGCGTCGTGGCCAGCGTCATCGCGACGTTGAAAATCGCCGGGCCCGCCAGCACCACCATCGCCGGCACCAGCAGTTCGTCGGGGAAAACGCTGACGCCGATGACGATCAGGCCCATGTTTAAGATCGCGGTGGCCGCGCCGAAGACGAAGAAGGAGGCGAATTTCTCCTGTCCCATCAGCACGTTCCGCCATTGCAGCATGCCGTGCGAGAGCGGGAACAGGATGGCCGCGCCGACGAAGGCCAGCGCCAGCGCCGGCTGCCCACCAAAGGCATGGAAATAGCCGGCGGCGCCGAGGCAGAACACGCTGCCGCCCAGGCTGCCGAGCAGCGACCAGCGGACGGCCTCGCGGTACATGCCCATCTCGCCGCGTGCTGCGCATTGTGTGGTGGCGTTGTTCAGGCCCGGAAAGGTGGTCATGGCGAACAGGGCGATCAGCGCCACAAAGACCCCGTAGGCGCCGAAGATGTCGACCTCCAGCGCGCGGACCATGACGTAGTAGGTCACCAGCATGGTGAGCTGGCGCACGCCGCGCAGCGCCACGATCCACGACGCGCCGCGCAGAATGCGCATCGGCCTCAGTTGCAGCAGCCGCGACAAGCGGCCCGTCGCCGGCGGCTTCGATGCGTCGCTGCTCGCCACGGCGGCTGGACCTCAGGCCTGAGCGCGCGCGGCGCGCTGCGCCAGCATGTGCGGCACGATCGTCGTCGGCGCCGCGAGACAGGCGCAGATGCCGTAGAAGCGCGACTTCCAGCGCGCGCCCTTGGCGTAGTGGAAGCGTGCGTAGGCCTGCGCCACGGCGGCCCAGTAGACGCCCTGGTCCTTTAGGTAAGCCTTGTGCTTGTGACGTAGTGCCAGGGCGTAGCGCAGCGGGGTCTTTCCCGCCTTGTCCTGCCCTTCGGTGAGATACTGCCGGACCAGCGGGGCATCGACGGCGATGAAGTGCCCGCCCTCCAGCCCGAGCCGGATCGCCAGGTCCCACTCGGCACAGCGCCGGAACGATTCGTCGAACAGCCCGATCCGACGCAGCGTCTCGGTGCGGGCCATCAGCGTGCAGCTGCCGAACTCGCCCCACACGAACGGCGCCGGCCGGGTCAGGCAGAGCAGAAAATCCGCCACCGCCGCGCCCTGCGGTTCCGGCGACTGCCGGCCGATGGCTAGTGTGGTCCGCGACGGCGCGGTCGCGCCCACCGGCACCACGGCACGATTGGTGTAGCAAAGGACGGGGTCACCGCTGTTGCGCCCCTCGTGGTCAGTGATCCGGGCGAACTGCTGGCTCAAACGGTCCGGCGCGCTCTCGTCATCGTCGTCGAAGAAGGCGACGAACTCGCCGCGAGCGGCCTGCACGATGGTGTTGAGTGCGCCGGGATACCCCTTGTTCTGTTCGTGCGGCACGTAGATCACGCGCGAGTCATCCGCCAGGCGCAACAGTATTCCGCGCGAGCCGTCCGTGGATCCGTCGTCGACAACGATGATCTCGCTGTTCGGCCAGTCCTGATCGAGCGCGCTTCGCACAGCTCGCTCGATGGTGTCGACCGCGTTATAGCAAGTTACACCGATCGTGATTAAGGGCGCAGCCGTCATCCGTTTTCTATCGAGCCCAGAAACTCGGCTCCGTCAGCATCCACGGTCGCAGACCGATCAAGCCTTGTCATCCGGCCACTCGTCCCACCAGCCGTGCCAGCGATTTGCCGAGTGGCAGGCGCTTCGCCATGAGTGTAGCAAGGCGCCGTGCCGCCAATTGCCTCCGCAGGTCCCGACCGTCCATCACCCGGCGATACCGCAAGTAGACCTCTACGGCCCGATCAACCGTCAACTCGGGGTAGCTCGGCGCCGGTGATGCGCCGACGACCGGCAGCGGCGCAAGCCCATGACGTTTCGCGAGCGCCACATTGCCTGCCTCAAACGCCGCGAAGGTCTCACAACGTGCCGTCTCCGGTGCATAAACATGATGCCCGGTTGCGTCCGGCAAGTCATTGGCAATTGCCCGGTAGGCGCGGGCGGCGACACTCGCCAGATCGTCATCCGGGTTACTCCGGTTGAAGATGCGCTTGACCTCGACCACATCGCGCGCCGGTCGCCGACAAATACCATCGCCAGGCACGAGGCCGCCGCAACGACCTTCCAGCACCGTCTCCCGAAAGTCGTCGACCACTCGATCGCAAGCGACATTACGCAGTTTGACCCGATCGACGCCGAACGCCGCTTCCCACAAAGCGAATTGCCGGTCGTAGTCGAAGGCCGGAAGCGCGCTGGCGACGAAGTCGTCACAGGTGAGGTCGATCCCCGACGGCGCCATCACCAGCTCCTCGTAGCGAGATACGGCGAACTCGTCCTGCGGGCAGAGATAGGCGACGACGGCGGGGGCGAGTTCGCCGCAGGCATCGCGTAGCGCCTGGATCGCGGACGTCTCGCGCGCCCAGACATCTTCAGCATTCGGCTCTTCCGACCGCGACAATGAAAGCAGCGTCGATACCGCATAGAGCGCTTCCGAACCAAGAACCACGGTGCTGCAGCCAGCCTTGGCCGCGGCCCGCCGCACCCGATCCATGTACTCCGAGGCTTCGGTGCGCCGACCGCCCATCACCGCATCAGCGAGGACGTCGCGACCGAGATCGTCCCGCTCCGTCGCCGGGCAGTGGATACCGGCGCGTCGAAGGGCCCCGACATTCGCCGCGCACAGCCGATCCGTACGCGCCGCGGCATCGCTATGTAAGGCAATCGTCAAGATGAGCTTCATGCTCGCCGGCACTGTCCGCTGCGTCGAGACTTCGATTGTTGACGGTGTTTACCGCAACAGGCCGCCCGACGCCATGGCTCAGGAGACAAGCCGGACGAGACGCTTCGCGGCAGTGTGAAGCGTCGGATAGCCGACACGCAGACGCGTCGCGAGGCGGGTGCGCGCCAGGAAGAGCCGCGTCGATGGCGCGCTGTAGAGGTGGTCGAAGGCCATCAGCGCGGCGAGGCCATCCTCCGTTTCGTTGATCGGATCGGTTGTCTTACTGTTGGGCGGCGGCGTGAAGAACGGATCCGGCGCGATCCCGAACCGTTCGGCGAGTTCGTCGTTCGAGTCAGCGAACCGCCGGCGGCAGCGTTCGCGCAATTCGTCGGAAATGACCCACTTGCGACGGACCGAGAGACGGTCGTTCAAGGTCCCGAGCCGGTCGATGATGACGCGCTCCTCGTTCTTGTCCCGGTCCAGCCGGTTTAGGACGTTTTTCAGCCACAGGTAGCGTCGGTCCAGGCTGGTATTTTCCTCGCGTACGGATTGCGCAAGGTCGAAATCAAGCGGCACGCCGATCCTGGCCGCGAAGTCGCGGACGACATCGCGATCTATGAGCCTTTCCCTTTCGTAGGGCACGGCGACCAGCTTGTCTGGCTGCAGGACCTCGTCCCATAGGCCTAGCAACGCCGCGTAATCCATGTGCGGCGCGAGCAACTCGAACAGCTGGTTGTCGTTCTCGTAAATGCGCCGGCGCAGCAGCCCTTCGTAGCGGATGATGTGTCCGACACCGGACTCGAACCAGTCTTCCTGCGGGCGCAGGTAAACGACGACGGTGCAGGACTCGATGCCGTCGAGGAAGGATTTCAGCACCTCTAGCTTGTGTCGATAGAGCGCCAAGTAGTCGTGCCCTTCCGCCAACGTCCAGACGTGCGGTGTGCTGAAGAAGCTCTCGCCACTCAAAAGGATCGCATCGCAGCCCTGACGGTCGCACTGATCGGCGAATTGGCAGAAATACTCGTCCTTCGTCAGCCATGGATAGCGCCTGATGTCGATCAGGGACTCCGCCACCACATTGTGCGCGATAATGTCGATGGGCATGCCGCCAACCGACACGTCGGGATAGAGCAAGCCCTCATTGGCTAGGTTTTCGCGGTTGCGCGCAAGCGACGCCTGCAGCGACGACGTCCCGGTCTTGCTCTGCCCGATGTGAAGAATCGCGCGTCGAATCATGCTGCAAGCAACCGCACGCGGAGAGATCTCCAGGCAGAAGACGATAGAGGGACGAATGCCGTCGGCCGAATGGGGTCGAAAAGCGGCATAGAAGAACCACAGGTGGGCATCGATGGCAAGTCGACCCGGGGCGCCCGCGCGCGGCTCGGAGGGACCAGTTGCGGCGGGCGACGGACGGATATGTCCAACACTTCGGCCGCCGGCGCGATTCGCGAAGGGTGGCATGTGGAAATCCGACCCGCCATGTGCCATGAGAGGCAAGGACGGGTGCAAATGGACGAGGCAGAAAGCTGACTGGTGCAAAACCGACAGGTGGAACGGCGGTGACCGGTCACGCCTGGCACGCGCCGGTCGAATCCCTGCGGATGTGGAAGCCGAACGCATGAGTTTGCTGCGCCCGCTCAACCTCCGCCTCGACGTACGAGGCGAGATCGTCGCGTTGCTCGAACGGCATACCGGACGTGAGGCGGTGGTCTACGACGTCGGCTGCGGCAGCAAGCCGTTCACGCCGGACCTCGAACGACTCGGCTGTACATACGTCGGCGTCGACCTGGCTGACGGCTTCTACGGGGCGCAACATGCCGACGTGATTGGTTCGGCCTATGAGGTTCCCGTCGAAGACGGGATCGCCGACGCGGTCATCTCGTGCCAGGTGCTGGAGCACCTGCAACAACCCCAGGCGGCGCTTCGAGAGGCGCACCGAATTCTGCGCCGCGACGGCATGATGTACCTGTCGTCACCCTTTCTGTATCCGATCCACGCGGCACCGGAGGACTATGGGCGGTATACCCGATATTTCATCGAGAAGGTGGCCGCCGACGGCGGTTTCGAATTGGTCGAGCGACGCGCATTATCGGGGTATTGGTACACCATGGGCATCGCCGCAGGCCTTTATCTGCAGATGTTCGACCGTGGCCCGCTAAATCGCATCGGGTTGATGCGCGTCCTGGTGGCGGCGATACAGTGGACTTGCCTGGCTTTGCATCGGCTCGAAGGTCGGGTATTGCGATGGCGCCGCAAGAATATCGACGACCTGAGGGAATCATGGACGGTCAACTACGTCTATGCGCTGCGGAAGATCTGATGCTGGTGCGTCCGACATTGGCCGGCGCCGGGGCGATCGTGAGTCGTAGACGATGAACGACATCAGCGCGGCCACGCCGACCTTCCAGGACCTGATGCGTCAGAGCAGTAGCAGCGGTGCCGGCGCGGAGAGCGCTCGCCAGTACCGGCTGATCTACGAGCGGGCGCGTGCCAAGGAAAACCCGACGATCCTCGAACTCGGCGTCAAGAACGGCGTGTCGACGGCGGTTTTCCTGGAAGTGTGCCGCGAGCGCGGCGGGCGGCTTTGCTCCATCGACATCATGGATTGCTCGAATGTCGCCGACGATGCGAACTGGACCTTCGTGCAGAGCGACAGCACCGATGCCGACGCCATCCTGCAGAGTGCGCCGTTCCTGCGCGATGGCATCGACATATTGCTGGTCGACAGCCTGCATGTCAGAGCCCACGTCGCCAAGGAGATCGAGGCCTGGTATCCGTGGCTGCGCGCAGGTGCCGTGATCTTTTTCGACGATGTCGACCCGTCGATCTACCGCAAGGGCGCGCGAAAGGACAACGTCTGGCACGAGTTCGACTGGGAGGACATCCAGCGCTTCCTGATTGAGCTCTTCAGAAGCAATCAGGAAGCGCTGACGCTGGAAATCCACTACGGGTCGAGTGGGCTGGCCATTTCGGAAAAGCGCGGCGGCTTCGGCGAACACCTCGTCATGCCGCAACCGCAGACCTATAGAACGGTCAGCCCATTCTGGCGGTTGCGCGTCGCACTGGCGCGCTGGCGCGGCCGGATCGGTCGACGTTGAACGCGCCACTGGTGACGCTGGGCGTGACCGCCTACAACGCTGCCGACAGTGTCGAGCGCGCCGTCGGCTCGGCGCTGGCGCAGACCTGGCGGCCGATCGAGGTCGTCGTCGTCGACGACGCATCGAGCGACGGGACGCCGGAGATCCTGCGACGGCTGGCGGCCGAGCATTGCGAGATCCGGGTGTTTCGCAACGAGGTGAACAGCGGTGTCGCCTACGGGCGCAACCGCATCCTGACCGAGGCGCGCGGCGAGTTCGTCGCCTTTTTCGACGACGATGACGAAAGCCTGCCCGAGCGTGTGGCGACGCAGTTGCGACGGATCGTGGCCTACGAGGCGGCTTTCGCCGGGGGCGCGCCGGTGATCTGCCACACGGCGCGCTGCATCATCTACGACTGGGGTGAGGAATATGCCCCGACCATGGGACAGCACGAGGATCGTCGCGCGCCGGCCGGGCCGGCGGTGGCGCGGCGCATCCTGATGGGCGAGCCGCTCGAGGATGCCTACGGCGCCTGCGCCACCTGCAGCCAGATGGCGCGGGTGTCGACCTACCGTGCCGTCGACGGTTTCGATGCGAATCTGCGGCGCTCGGAGGACACCGACCTCACCGTCCGGCTGGCCGAGGCCGGCTGCCATTTCGTCGGCGTCGCCGAACCGCTGGTCGTGCAGACCATGACCCCGACGTCGGAAAAGAGCCTGGCCGACGAGTGCCGCCACACGCTGGTCATGCTGGAGAAGAACCGCACGATCATGGAGCGCGAGGGCCAGTACGAATTCTGCCGGCGCTGGATCGAGTTGAAGTGGGCCTGGCTGGAGCGCCGACGCGTGACCTTCGCCGTCGGCCTGCTGGGGCTGGCGTTGCGCCACCCGCTACTGACCTGGCGTCGGTTGACGCAGGCCAGGCGGAATGTCGCCCTGAACCGTAACTTCAGCCGTTTCCACAAGGCGGCCCGGACGTGACCGGCCCCTCGGAAACACCGCTGATCACGGTCGGCATCTGCTGCTACAACGCGGCCGACACCATCGAACGTGCGATAAGCAGCGCGCTGGCGCAGGACTGGCCTAATCTTGAGGTGCTGGTGGTCGACGATACGTCCACCGACGACTCCGCTGTCAGAGTAGAGGCCCTGGCCCGGAAGCACGACAACCTCACGCTAATCCGCCACCCGGAAAACTGTGGACCCGGCGAAGCCCGCAACACCCTGCTGACCTATGCCAAAGGCGACTTTATCGCCCTGTTCGATGACGACGACGAGAGCGCGCCGGAACGTATCGCCATTCAGCACGCCCGCATCGTTGCCTGCGAGCGCGAGACAGGCGCCGAACTGGTGGCCTCCTACGCATCCGGCGAACGCCTCTACCCGAGTGGCTACCGGATGCCAATCGACGCCATCGGCGCGCGTCCAGAAGTACCGCACGGCAAGGCCGTCGCCGACTACCTGCTGTTCTATGCCAAGCAGCCGGACTGGTTCTATGGCGCCGGCACGCCGGCTTGCGCGTTGATGGCGCGGCGAACGGCGCTGATTGCGGTGGGCGGCTTCGATGGCGCCTTCCGGCGCGTGGAGGACATCGACCTGGCAATCCGCCTGGCGCTGGCCGGCGCCTACTTCGTCGGCTGTCCGGAACGGCTCTACCTGCAGCATTCGACGCAGGCGTCGGACAAGTCGCCGGAGATGAACCTCGGTGGCGAACTGCAACTCGTGGAGAAGCACCAGGCCTATCTGCGCTCGGTCTCACGCTATGTCTACGCCAAGACCTGGCCGCGGTTGCGCTACCATCACTTCAAGCGCCAGTATGGCCGCTTCGCGATGACCCTGCTCGGCCTGCTGTGCCGGGCGCCGCTGAAAACCGTCTCCCACCTGATTCAGACCGGGCCGCGGCGCCTGCTGCACGAACGCCGGATCGCCAGGTAACGCCCATGCGAGTGCTATTCGTCTGTCGCGCCATCTCCAACGTCGCCGGCGGTGTCGAGCGGATGGCCGTGTCGATCATGAATGAGCTGGTCGAGCGCGGGCACGACGTCTCGATCCTGACCTGGGACGTCGGTGACGAACCGGCCTTCTATCAGATGGACGAGCGCATCGTCTGGCGCCGGATCGACCTGGGGACACCGACCGAGACGGCGAGCGTGGGCCTGCGGTTGAAGCGTGCGCTCAAGGTTCGGCAGATCGTCGGCGAACTGAAACCGGACGTGGCGCTGGCGTTCCAGTATGGCTGCTTCATCAGCCTGAAGCTCTACGGCGCCGGCATCCGCCTGCCGATCATCGCTGCGGAGCGTAACGCGCCTTCGCTCTACGACTTCACCAGCGCGGGCGAGCGGCGCAACCGCATCTTCCAGTCGATGCGTCTGGCCGACCGTATCACCGTACAGTGCGAGAGCTATCGGGACATGTATCCCACCTACTTACGCGACAAGATCGTCATCATCCCGAACCCGGTGTTTCCCGCCACCGGGCGGGCGGCACCGGCTGGCGAGGGGGCGTCGGAACGAATTCTGCTGAGCGTCGGCCGCCTGAGCTACCAGAAGAACCAGCACGCGCTGTTGCGCGCGTTCGCGACACTTCGCGGCGAATTCCCTGGCTGGCGCCTGGAGATCGCCGGTGATGGCGAGGAGCAGGACAGCCTTGAGCGCTTGATTGGCGAACTCGGCTTCGGCGACGAGGTGCGGCTGCTCGGCGCGGTGAAGGACGTGAACGAGCTCTACTGCCGCAGCCACCTGTTCTGCCTTTCCTCGCGCTGGGAGGGTTTCCCGAATGCGCTGGCGGAGGCAATGGCGCGCGGCCTGCCGGCGGTCGGGTACGCGGACTGCTGCGGCACCAACGAGCTGATCGTCAACGGCCAGACCGGACAGCTCGCGGGCGGCAATGGCGACACCGATAGCCTCGCCGCGGCGTTGCGCCAGCTGATGAGCGACGACGCGGGCCGGGCCGCCATGGGCGAGTCAGCGGTCAGCGCGATGCTATCGTACCAGCCGCAGTCGATCTTCGACCGCTGGGAGGGGCTGCTCGCCGATGTCGCCGGCCGGCCGCTGGCGTCGGCGCGCGCTGTGGACGCGGCGGCCTGAAGCAAGCCGGATGCAGCTTGTCTTCGCGATCAAGAGCCTCAATGTCGTCGCCGGCGGCGCCGAGCGTGTCCTGGTCGATGTCACCGGCGGCCTGTCGCGGCGCGGCCATGACATAACGGTGGTGACTTTCGACCAGCCTGGCGGCGAGAGCCGCTATCCCCTCGACCCGTCGATCCACCGAGTCGACCTCGGTATCGGGGCCGCCGGCCAACGCGCCCGCGTCGTCGAGACGCTGAAACGGACCTTTCGTCTGCGTCGCGTCATCACCGACCTGCGGCCCGACGCGGTCGTCGCCTTCATGCACAGCATGTTCATCCCGATGGGCGTCGCCATGCTCGGTTCAGGTGTGCCGGTCATCGCTTCCGAGCATGATGTCCCGGCCCTTTACGCGCGCCGGCCGCTGGACCGCCTGCTGCTTCACTTCGTGCCGCAGGTCGCGCGGACGATCACGGTGCCGTCGCCGGGCGTGCGCGACAGCTACCCGCCGTACTTCCGTCGGCACATGGTGCCGATCGCCAATCCGGTGACGCTGGCGCCTGGCGTTCGGGCTGACCCGGCGGGCGCCGGCGCGGCCCGTAAGGTCATCCTGTCCATTGGCCGTCTTTCGGAACAGAAGGACCAGGCGACGCTGATCGACGCTTTTGCCCTTCTGGCCACCGAGTTCCCGGACTGGGACGTCCGCATTGCCGGCGAAGGCGAGTTGCGGCCGATGCTAGAGGCGAAGATCGCCGCGCACAGGCTTGGAGACCGGATCGCCCTGCTCGGCAGCGTCAGCGCGATCGAGCGCGAATATGCGGCGGCGCAGATCTATGCCCACCCCGCACTTTACGAGAGTTTCGGCCTGGTGGTGGCGGAGGCGCTCGGCTACGGCCTGCCCGTCGCTGCCTTCGCCGATTGCCTCGGTGCCGCAGAGAGGGTAAGAGACCGCCGCAATGGGATGCTGGTGTCGGGCACCGATCGAGCCTGCGCACTCGCCGACGCGCTGCGGCGCCTGATGTCCGACGCGGCGTTGCGTGTCGAACTGGGTGAGGCTGGTACGGCGTCAGTGCAGGGCGATACGCTCGGCCCCGTAACACGGCTCTGGGAGGACCTCCTGCAGAACACGATCGCAAGGACGGAGCAAGCGTGAAGGTCTTGCCGTCACGTGGACAGTCGGGCGCCATCGAGCCGCCCGCCCACAAGGGTGAAAGCATGACCGAGACCCTCGATGCGAAGCCCGCCAAGCGCGAAAAGGCCAAGAAGGCTGGCACGGCTGCCGGTGCCGAACAGCTTGACCTGCATTTCCTGTTGCGCGCGCTGGTCAGGGGGCTCCCTGTGATCCTGATCGTCACCGCCCTCGCCGCCGCCTTCGCAGCATGGAAGCTGGTCAACTTCCCGGAGAAGTACCGTGCGGAGATGGTGCTGCAGCCGCGCGAGACTGCCCCCACGACCAGTAGCCTGGCGCAGGGGCTGGCGAGTTCATTCCTTGGCGGCGGCTCGGCGACGGCGAATGTCGAGTATGCCCGCCTGGAACAGACCATTGCTTCGCTGAACTTCTCCCGCGAACTCGACGAGCGCTACAACATGATCAAGGAGGTCTACGCGAAGCGCTGGGACGCAGGAGCTCAAACTTGGCGCACCACGGAACTGGGCATGATCGACTCGCTGATCTACCAGTTTCAGAGCCTGCTGCAGATCGAGCCGCGCTGCCGGATGACCGCACCCACAGTGGAGTGCCTCTCGGAGCACTTGCAGAGTATCGCCTTTGAACCCGTCGAGAAGACGCCGTTCATGCTGGTGAGCTATGAACATGCCGACCCCAAGTTCGCCGGCTGGTTCCTCACGGCGGTGTACGACACGGCCAGTGAGCTGATCCGCATTCGCGACCTTGCCGAGAACGAGACGCAGAAGAAATACCTCTACAAGCAGCTTGCGGCCGCGCGTCTCGATGCCAGCCGTCAGGCGCTGGCCTCCCTGATCCAGCAGCAGGAACTGAAATCGACGTTGCTAGAGCCCGGATTGAGCAGCGACGTACGCGTCCTGATTGACGTCAGCGTCCCGCAATGGCCGGTTCAACCGAATTTCCTGCTGCTCGCCGTCGTGCCGATCGGGCTGGCGCTGATCGGCAGCGCGGTCCTCGTGCTGGTGGTCGCCGTATACCGCGCCGAAACGAGGTTCTCCCGCCGCGGCAGCGACGCGCAGCAGGATCGCCAAGAGGCCTGAGGCGGTAGCGCGGATGCCCGTCTTCTGGCCCTCGGTCTATCTCGCCTACTTCGTCTACCGGGCGCTCTGTACCGTGCTGGGCGAAGTCGTGGTCGCCCGGCTCACGGTGCTGGGCGACGCCGGCAAGTACCAGAAGGCCGAGTTCCACCTCGAACCGTATTCCTTCGTCTTCTCCACTGACCTGAACGCCAATATCGGCGCGATCTTCTACTACCTGGCCGGCGGGTCGCCGCTGGGTATCAGTTTTCTGTTCATGTGCGTCGGCACCTTCGGAATCATCCGGCTGCTGAAGGCGCTGGAGCCCGACGACCGCAAGGCGGTGTTCCTGCTGTTGCTGCTGCCGTCGTTCAATGTCTGGTCGTCGGTGGCGAGCAAGGAATCGGTCGTGGTCTTCGCCGTCGGCATCCTGCTGGCCTACCTGGTGCGCCACACCCGGGGCGAGGAACGGCTCGGCCTGCTGGAGCTCTTGGCAGCCTACCTGCTGGTGGTCTACAAGCCGCACTTCGGCGTCTCGTTGATGTTCCTCTACACGGCACTGATGTGCCGCCGCTATTTCGCCAGCTACAACGGACTGGCGATCATCGGATCGCTGCTGTCGCTGACGCCGCTTGTCGCGTTCGCCCCGGTCATCTCGGATCTGTCGTTTCGGGTGCAGATCCACTTCATCGGATCGGGCGACAGTACCCGCGAGTTGTTCTGGCGCGAACCGTGGGACGTGTTCTTGCGCGCGTTCGAGGGCATGTACCTGGCCTTCGTCGGCCCCACCGTGGCGGAGGCCGCCGGCAAGACGGTGCACCTGATGTCCTTCGTGGAGAGCCTGATCCTGTCGCTCGGTATCCTGGTGCTCGTGATATTGAGATCGCGCCGCGCCACCGTGTTCGGTCTTTCCGTTGCCCTGTTCTCGATCTTCTGGATCATGTTTCCGAACTACCCGTTCGGCGCCATGAATCCCGGTAGCGCGATCCGCTATCGCACCGACTACCTGCTGATCGTGCTGGTCATCATCGTGACGATCCTGCCGCTGGACTCGGTGATCCGGCGCAGATCCCGCGACGCGCGCACACTCGCCGAACCACCTACACCAGCTTGATATTCGACCGCGGCATGATAATGACGTCGCAAAACCAACACGAGGCGAGTTGAGCATGGCTGTGGTCTTGGTGATAGGCGGGGCCGGCTACATCGGCTCGCAGGCGTGCAAAGAACTTGTGGCGGCCGGCCATGTCCCGGTGGTCTTCGATAACCTGAGTGCGGGAAGGCGCGAAGCGGTGCAGTTCGGTCCGTTCGTCGAAGGCGACATACTTGACCCAAGCGCCCTGGCGTCGGCCTTCGCCGAGTTCAAGCCGAGCGCGGTGATGCATTTCGCGGCGTTGACCAGCGTGCCAGAATCGGTGGCGCAGCCGGAACGATACTGGCGGATCAACGTCGCCGGCTCGCTCGCGCTGCTTGACGCCATGCGCGCCGCAGGCGCGTCGAAACTGGTGTTCTCGTCGACGGCCGCAGTTTATGGCAAGACCGATGCCGAACTTATTGCCGAGAGCTGCCCGCTGGCGCCATCGAACCCGTACGGCGCCACCAAGCTGACCGTGGAAACGATGCTACGCGACTTCTCACACGCGCACGGACTGCGCTACGCGGCGTTCCGCTACTTCAATGTTGCCGGCGCCGACCCCGACTGCCAGGTCGGCGAATGCCACCAGCCAGAGACGCATCTGATCCCGCTGGTCCTTCAAGCGGCGTCGGGTCAACGCGACAACATCACCGTCTTCGGCAACGACTACGCCACGCCGGACGGCACCTGTGTACGGGACTACGTGCACGTCAAGGACGTGGCCACAGCCCACGTCCTTGCTTTGCAGCGCCTTCTCGATGGTGGCGACAGCTTGGTTTCCAACTTGGGTACAGGTCGAGGCTACTCCGTTTTGGATGTCATCGGCCGAGTACAAGCAGTGACTGGACTGGCGGTGCCGCACACGGTGGCGGAGCGGCGGCCTGGTGACCCCCCCCGGTTGGTGTGCGACGGGCGCGCTGCGTCGACGGCGCTCGGTTGGTCGCCCGCGCGCAGCGATATCGATGCGATGATCGCGGATGCTTGGCGCTGGCACCAGTCGGGTTGGGCGCGAGCCCAAGACTGATGGTCCGTAGCCAAAGCCGCTCTCTGGCCAGCCGCCCGAATCCTGAGCTAGCCTCGTAACAGCGGTCGCCTGAAGAGGCGGACAGCAAGTGGCGTGCCGCTTGCAGTTAACGATAACAAAACATGATTGCGTCCCGGCGCGGGTCGGATGGCCCGGTGTTTGTGCCGGATTGAAACAGTGGAGTGCCTAGTCATGGCTAATCTTGTTGGTACGGCCGACGACGAAACCA
>JAVKFY010000011.1:0-196539 GCA_040223615.1 Alphaproteobacteria bacterium | reverse complement strand
GGCGTTCTTCGGCGATGGCGCCTCGAACGCCGGTCCGTTCCACGAGTCGATCAACATCGCCGCGGCCTGGAAGCTGCCGGTGATCTACGTCTGCGAGAACAACATGTACGCGGCGCAGACCTCGGCCGCCTCGACCCAGGGCCTGGAGGACATCGCGCGCCGCGCCGGCGGCTATGGCATCCCGGGCGTCACCGTGGACGGCAACGACGTGCTGGCGGTCCACGAGGCCGCCGAGACCGCCGTGGCCCGCGCCCGGGCCGGCAACGGTCCCAGCCTGATCGAGTGCAAGACCTATCGATGGGGCGCGCACACCGAGCGCCCGACCCAGCCCGATCCCCGGCCCGAGGGCGAGAAGGCGGCGTGGAAGAAGCTCGACCCGATCCCCCGGCTGGTCGATCACCTCAAGGCGCAGCAGGGCCAGCTTACCGACGAGGAGTTCGAGACGATGGACCGGGACATTCTCCGGGCCCTGGAGAATTCGGTGACCTACGCCAAGGCGAGCCCGTTCCCAACGCCCGACTCGGCGCTGGAAGACGTATTCGCGGTTTGAGCGGGAGAGCGACGATGCCAGAAATCAGCTATGCCCGCGCCGCCATGGAAGCCATCGCCGAGGAAATGCGGGTCGACCCGAAGATCTTCACCCTGTCGACCGATGCGCCGCCCAAGCTGGTCGAGGAGTTCGGCTCGACGCGTATCCGCGCCACGCCGATCGCGGAGAGCGCGCTCACCGGCATGGCGATCGGCGCCGCCGGCTCCGGCTACCGCCCGATCGTCGACTGGGCGATGGTCACCTTCTGCTTCGTGGCGATGGACCAGATCGTCAACCAGGCGGCGAAGATCCACTACATGTTCGGCGGCCAGGCCAAGTTCCCGATCGTCTACCGCGCCTCGGTCAGCGGCGGCACGCGCCGCGCCGCGCAGCACTCGCAGAGCCCGTATTCCATGTTCATGAACCTGGCCGGCCTGAAGATCATCCTGCCGTCCACACCGTACGACATGAAGGGCCTGATGAAGACCGCGATCCGCGACGACAATCCGGTCATCTCCTTCGAGTGCGGCCGCCTCGGCGGGCTCAAGGGCGAGGTGCCGGACGAGGACTACGCGATCCCCTTCGGCGTCGCCGACGTGAAGCGCGAGGGCACCGACTGCACTGTCGTGGCGCTGGCCTGGTGCGTGCACGAGGCGCTGGCGGCGGCCGAAGAACTGGCGAAGGAGGGCATCTCGGTGGAGGTCGTCGACCCGCGCTGCCTGGTGCCGCTGGACGAGAACACGATCCGCGCCTCGGTGCGCAAGACCGGCCGCCTGGTAATCGCCGACGAGGCCGGCCCGACGGCGGGCGCCTCGGCCGAGATCGCCGCCGTGGTCACCGAGGACGCCGAGACCTTCAAGGCCATGAAGGCGCCGGTAAAGCGGGTCTGCGCGCTACAGGTGCCGATCCCCTACAGCCCCGGCCTGGAAGACCACGTCTTCCCCGACCGCGACAAGATCGCGGCCGCCGTGCGGGCGTCGGTCGGCTGAGGCATGCCGGAACCACCGCCTGCGCTCATCCGTTGCATGGTCAGCCGCAAGGGAGGCAGCCATGGCCGATGAACCGGACAAAGAGCGCGAGATCGAGAAGATCAACGAATCGCTGAGCAACCCGAAGCAGAAGATTCCCGATCCCGAACCGGTTGTCGACAAGGGCATGCGCAAGCCGGCGCCGCGTCGGCCGTAGCCTAACCCGTCGCCGCCAGCGGTTCGAAGGCGTCGGCGCGTTCGTCCGGGCCGGTCTCCACCAGTTCGCTTTCCGGCTCGCCGGCGACGCGCACGTGGCGCAGGACCCGCGGCGCGTCGTAGTCGTACGGGCACGCCCGGTGCAGCACGCAGCGGTTGTCCCAGATCATCACGTCGCCGGCCTGCCACCGGTGCAGATAGGTGCGCGGCGGCTTGGTCGCGTGCGCCAGCAGCCGGTCGAGCAGCGCCTGCGCCGCGCCGTCGTCCATGCCGGGAATGCGGTAAGCGTGACGTCCGATGAACAGCGACCTGCGCCCGGTGACGGGGTGCACCTTCACCAGCGGCCGCAGCGGCGCGCCGTGGTTGTGGAAGCCGTAGGCCTCGCCTGTGCGAAACTCGAAACCGGCCTTGGCCTGCGAGGCGTAGAGCGAGTGGTAGGCGGAAAGCCCGGCGATCTGTTCCCTGGTCGCCTCGTCCAGCATGTCGTAGGCATCGCGCATGTCGGCGACCTCGGTCTCGCCACCGGCCGCCGGCACCACCTGGGCCGAGAGGATCGAGGCCTTGGCGGCCAGCGGCATGTAGGAACTGTCGGTGTGCCAGCCCTCGTTGCCGCGCAGGCTCTGATAGCGTTTCTCCGCCGCCGTCATCGTCGTGCCGTCGGCCTTCACGTTGCTGATCGCCGCTGTCTCGTGGCCCTTGCGCAGCACCTCGATCTTGCCGAAGCGCTTGCCGAAGGCGACCTGTTCCGGCCCGGTCAGGTCCTGGGCCGGAAACACCAGCACGGCGTGGTCGTGGAAAGCGTCGAGGATCGCCCGCCACTCGGCTTCGTTCATCTCCGCCAGGCGGACGTCGGTGACGCGGGCGCCCAGCGTGGCGTCCAGGGGCGTGGTCGTCGGCATCGGCTCGCTCCTTCTAGACCGCGACTTGCGGCGGCACCGGGGTCAGAACCGGCTTGCCGTCGAAATGCGCGCGCAGATTGTCGTAGACCAGGTCGGCCATGGCGCGCCGGGTCTCGTCGGTCGAGCTGGCGATGTGCGGCGTCAGCACCACATTCTCCATCGCCATCAGCTCCGCTGGCACCTCGGGCTCGGCGGCGAACACGTCCAGCGCTGCGCCAGCGATGCGCTTCTCGGTCAGCGCCTGCACCAGCGCCGGCTGGTCGACGATGCTGCCGCGCGCGGTGTTGATCAGGAAGCCCTTCGGCCCCAGCGCGTCGAGCACCGGGCCGTCGACCAGGTTGCGCGTCGCCGGCCCGCCCTCGCACGCGACCAGCAGGATGTCGGAGGTCTCGGCCAGCTCGATCAGGGTCGGGTAGGCGCGGTAGGACAGGTCGCCGAACGGCTTGATGTCGTAGTAGCCGATCGCCAGCCCGAACACCTGCGCCCGCCTCGCCACCGCCGAGCCGATGCGGCCCAGCCCGACGATGCCAAGCCGCTTGCCGCGCACCGTGGTGGCAAGCGGCATCCGGCCGGCCAGCCACTTGCCGGACCGCAGGAACCGCTCCGACTCGCCGATCCGGCGCGGCGCCATCAGGATGAAGGTCATCGCCAGGTCGGCGACGTCGCCGGTCAGCACGTCGGGTGTGTTGGTGACGATGACGCCCGCCGCCTGTGCCGCGACCACGTCCGTCGCATCGAAGCCGACGCTGCAGGTGGAGATGATCTCCAGATTCTCCAGGCGGTTGATCAGGTTGGCGTTCGGCCCGCGCATGCCGCCGGCCAGGATGCCGCGGATGCGCGGCCCGACCTCGTCCAGCAGCGTCTCCGGGTCGTCCGCGTTGACGAAGTCGTGGATGGTGAAGTCCTTCGACACCCGGTCGATCAGGTATGGCGGCAACGCCGAGACTTGCAGCAGTTCGATCACGTCAGTCACTCCTGTCAGGCCGGCGCGAACACGTCTTCGTGCTTGACCTGGAAATCCGACGCGACCTTGTCCAGGTCGACCGGCCGGCGGAACGCCTCGTCATTGTGCAACACCGGCAGCACATTCTCGGCGAAGCGCCGCATGTTCAGCTCGGCCTGCTCGTGGGGCATGCCGCCGAACCCGAATTCGCTGACCATGTGGTCGACGCCGGTCAGGCCGCGCAGCTCGGCGATCTGCTGCAGGCAGTCGTCCGGCGTGCCGACGATCTGGATCGACACGTAGAAGTCGGTCGCCTTCTGGCGATAGCTCGGGTCGCGCAGCTTGGAGTAGGTCTTGGCCATCTTGCCGTAGGACTCGTAGCCCTTCACGTTGGCCAGGTGCCCGTCGGAGAAGTGGTAGTGGTTGTCGATCGAGTCCCACTTGCGGCCGAGATACTCCATGCCGACCTCTTCCGCCTCCTGCCGGCTTTCGAAACAGGCGACGTTGGTCGACACGATCGGCGGGCGCATGGCGTGGCCGACGCTCTGGGTGATGTCCTTGTAGCGGTAGATGTCCTGCGCCGCCTTCTTCCACTCGTTCTGCATGATCACCAGCATGCCGAAGCCCATCTTGGCCATGATCTCGGCCGACTCCGGGCTCACCGACGAGGCATAGAAGCGCCGCTCCGGGTTGGAGACCGGACGCGGGCGGATCGACATGCTCGGGATCTGGAAGAACTCGCCCTCGTGCTCGAAAGTCTCGTTGGCCAGCGCCTTGACCACCACCTCGGCGGCCTCGACGAAGCGCGGCCGCGCCTCACCCATCGGAACGCGGAAGCCTTCGTACTCGGCCGATGCGGCGCCGCGGCCGAAGCCGAACATGCAGCGCCCGCCGCACATGATGTCGAGCAGCGCGATCTGCTCCGCCACCCGGACCGGATCGTGCCATGGCAGCACGATCACCGAGGTGCCGAGCGTGACCCGCTTGGTGCGGCCGGCGAAATAGGCCAGCGTCTGGGTCGGAGCCGGCGACATCGCGTAGCCGGTGAAGTGGTGCTCCAGCACCCAGATCGAATCGAAGCCCAAAGGCTCGGCCAAGTCGCCGAGGCCCAGGTGTTCGCCCACCACCTCCGCGTCGGTGCGGCCTTCCTTGGTGAGCATGTTCAGCGAGGTGCCGACTTTCATGGCGTATCTCCCGAAATCGTTGCCGCTCAAGCGGTCTTGTCGCGCGCCGGTACGTCGAGCTTGAGGTCCGGGTCCGGCGAGCGGCCGTGCTCGTAGTAGGCGGTCTCGCCGATGCCGGCGACCTGGCCGCGCAGGCTGCGAGGGGTCATTGTTCGCTAGTTTCCTTAGTTTGACCGATTGTCCCGGCCGCAGGCGGCCCAGGTCAATGCGAAAGCGGCAGGCCGTGGGCTTGACGGCCCGGCGCCGGCATTGTGCGGTGGCCGGAATGCAGCGCTTCTCGGGGAGGAAACGACATGGACGGATTGCTCGACGGACACGTGGCGGTGGTTACCGGCGGCGGCTCCGGCATCGGCCGCGCGATCGCCGCCGGCTATGCCGGGCAGGGGGCGCGTGTGGTGATCGCGGACGCCAACCTGGACGGCGCGGAACAAACCGCCGCCGCGATCAAGGCCGAGGGCGGTGAAGCCCACGTCCGCCAGCTCGACGTCGCCGACCGCCAGGCCTGCCGCGACCTGGCGGCGATGATCGAGGCCGACGTCGGGCAGGTCTCGGTGCTGGTCAACAATGCCGGCATCAACCGGCGCACCCCGTTCACCGGCGACGAGGCGGTCGTCACCGGCGACTGGGACGACATCATGGCGATCAACCTGAACGGCGTGTTCAACGTCACCCACGCCTTTCTCGACCAGCTCCGCGCCACCAAGGGCCGGATCGTGAATATCGGTTCGATCCAGTCCTTCATCCACGTGCGCACGCCGAACTCGTTGGCCTACACGACATCGAAGCACGGCGTGCTTGGCTTCACCCGGGCGCTGGCGGCCGAGCTCGGCAAGGACGGGGTGCGCGCCAACGCCATCGGCCCCGGCCTGATCGAAACCCCGCTGAACGCCAGCGCGCGGGCCAACAGCAACGACCTGGTGCGCATCTTCCTGGAACACACGCCGCTGGGCCGCACCGGCAAGCCAGACGACATCGTCGGGCCGGCGATCTTCCTGGCCTCCGACCTGTCGGCCTACGTCACCGGCACCATCGTGATGGACGACGGCGGCTACCGGGCGATTTGACCGTGCCACCTGATATTGCGTCGCAGCATCTTGCCAGGCGGACGCGACTCGGCCATCGTTGTGCCATCCATCAACAACAGAAAGGAGGTGATCCAGTGTCTCATTGTCATCCGTCGCGGTCGTCGAACGGTGCGGCCTGGATTTTCGCTTCCGCGGAGATTCTGGGCGCCTAGCTTCGAGGCCTCGCGGCCCATCGCGGACCGCGACTGACAATGGAGGGGTCGCTGGCGAAAGCCGGCGGCCCCTCGTCTATCTGGTGTCGGGTGGAAGTTGGTGGCAGGCGGCGGCTCAGGCTGGGTCGCTGTCCGGCACGTCGCGGTTCAGCTTCGGGCGGGCCACGGCCGGGCGGTTCGGCACCACGACCAGACGGCGCCGGCGGGCCGGGGCCTCTTGCGGGCTGGCCATGGCGTAGACCTGCTTCTCCGCCTCCACGATCAGGGCGCCGGCGAACGGCGCGCCCAGGCGCCGCCCGATGCGTTCCCAGGCACCGGCGCCGCGCAGCAGCAGCCGCGAGTTGACCGGCGGCAGATAAAGCGCCGCCTCGCGCTGGATCGGCTGGAACAGCGTGTCGCGTAGCAGCCGGGTGATCTGGTCCGGGCTGTAGGGGCGGCCGTGGCCGAACGGCGTGTGCTCGAACCGGCTCCACAGGCCACGCCGGTTCGGCACCACCACCAGCATCCGGCCGGCTGGCGTCAGCACGCGCCAGACCTCGCGCAGGTAGTGGTTCACCTGCTCGGTATTCTCCAGCGCGTGCGCCACGATCACCCGGTCGATCGAGGCATCGGGTAGCGGCAGCGCGTGCTCGTCGGCGAGGCCGACGCGGACCCGGCCCAGGCGGGGCCAGCGGCCGACGCCCTGTTGCGCCGGCATCAGCGCGATGACCCGCTCGGCTTGCTCGTTGAACATCGACAGGTAGGGCGTGGCGTAGCCGAGGCCGAGCACCGACTGTCCACGTACGTCGGGCCAGATCGCGCGCAGCCGCCGACGCACCAGCAGCCGCGCGAGCTGCCCGAGGTGGCCGCCGTAGAATTCCCGAAGGTCGATGATGTCCGGGCGCATGCCGCCAGCTTATCACATGCGCCCGGTTAACGGAGTCGAACCGGCGGGGCCGGCGGGCTATGGCTTGGTCGCGTCGGCGGCGATGGCGGCAAATATGACGTCCAGTTCCTTGGCCATCGCGTCGAGTTTGTCGCTGCCGTAGGGCGCGAAGGTGGCCGACGGCAGCCGGTAGGCCAGCGTCGCGGTGTCGTCGGCATTGGCCGTCAGGTAGAAGCGCAACGGCGCCTCGATGCCGGCCGGCACGCTGGCTTCCAGCATGCGCACCGCGAAGTCGTTGCGATAGACACCGATCACCGCGTTGCCGGGGATCAGCACGCCGCGCCTGGAGGCGCCGACGCTGGCGCTGGCCTGGCTCACCAGGCCCATCTTGTTGGCGGCGATGGCGTCTTCCAGGCGCTTCCACAGTTCGCCGAAATTGTGCGGCGTGGCGATCACCTGCATGCCGTCGTCGGGATAGCCCTGGTCGGCCGCCGCCGGCCCCGCCAGCCCGAACACCAGCCCCTGGACCAGCACCGCGCCGCGCAACCACTTCAACATCACATACCTCCCGCGAATGTCGTCGGGAGTGTAGGCGGCGTTGGCAACGCCAGGGTCACCGCTCACCGCAACGTGACGGCGGCCCCGGATTCGTTACCGCCTACCCCAACTGCTTGTTGAAGAAGGCGACGGTGCGTTCGCGCGCCTGCTTGGCCGCCGCTTCGTCATACTGGCCGCGATGGTCGCAATTGAAGCCGTGGTCGGCCTCGTAGGTGTGGACCTCGGCCTCGGGATGCTTGGCGTCGATCTCCTTCACGTCGTCCAGCGGGATGCCCTGGTCCTTGGTGCCGAAGTGCATCAGCATCGGGCAGCCGCCCTTTTCGTCGACGTGCGGCATGATCTGGCCGCCGTAATAGACCACCGCGCCCTTCACCGGCACGTGCACGCCCGCGAGATACGACATCGTCCCGCCCCAGCAATAGCCGACCGAGCAGACCTGCAGGCCTTCGTCGTTCAACATCTTCACCGTGGTGGCCATGTCCTTGACCGCTTCGCTCTCCGGAAACTCTGTGCGCAGGTCGCGGCCCTTGGCGACGTCTTCGGGCGTGTAGCCGAGCTGTACCGCCTTGGCCGAGCTGCGGTCGTAGAGCGACGGCGCCACCGCGACGAAGCCGTCCTTGGCGAAACCGTCGCAGACCTCGCGGATGTGCTTGTTCACGCCGAAGATTTCCTGGATCACCATGATGGCGCCTTTCGGCGTGCCGGACGGGTCGGCCCGGTAGGCCACGAAGCTGTGGCCGTCGTCGCTGGTCAGCGTCAGATCCTTACCCATGTTCCCTCATCTCCTCTGTTGCGGGCCGCCGGTCTCAGTCGCCGGCGTAGTGCACCCGTTCCTCCAAAAGTCGTTGCAGCTCGGGCGCTTTCACGTCCAGCAGCGAGATCGGCACCTGGATCACCGCGCCGCCCTTGAACTGGCCCTGGAAGCGCGACACGGCCGGGTTCAGCAGCGTCGAGGCGCGAAACCGGTCGACCTTGGCCGCCAGTGCCGGCTCGGTCGCCGGCGTGTCGACCGCGATCAGCAGCACCTTGCGCAGCAGCGACACCTTGCCCATGCCCAGCCCCGCGATCGCCTCCCACGGGATCAGGCCGGTCGGCGGCCGACGACAGGTCACGCCCTCGGCATCGATGGTCAGAACCGGCTCGCGCTCGAACGCCATGTTGGCCAGGATCAGTCCGCCGCCGATCCCGATCGCGATCAGCATGACGTTGACGAGCAGGTTGTGCTCGATGCCTTCCAGCCACAGCCCGCGCAGGCCAACCGTGGCGACGAAGAAACACGGCAGCACCAGCGCCGCCATCTTCCACCTGGAGGTGAAGATGCGGATCGCGTCATCGGCGTCCTCGGCTGCCGCGCTCATCGCCGTTTTCGATATGTCAGCATGCGGCAGGCATCCTAGTCAGCGCGCGGGTCCGTTTCAAAGCGCCACGGATCGTGGTTAAGCTATGCCACCAATCGATCAGGGAGAAACGACATGGCTGGTTTGACCGGAAAATGTTTCTGCGGCGCCGTCGAGTTCGAGGTCAGCGGCGAGCCCGCGGTGCAGGGCTACTGCCATTGCGACGACTGCGCGCAGTGGGCCGCGGCGCCGATCAATGCCTTCTCGCTGTTTCCGCTCGGCAGCGTCGCCGTGACCAAGGGCGAGGACAATATCGCCACCTTCAACAAGACCGAGAACAGCTTCCGCAAGTTCTGCAAGACCTGTGGCGGCCATCTCTATTCCGACCATCCCAATTTCAAGATGGTCGACGTCTATCACGACGTCGTGGCGGGCATGGAACACAAGCCGGCGCTGCATGTCTTCTATGGCATGAAGTCGGTCTCGGTGAAGGACGGCCTGCCCAAGTTCAAGGACATGCCGTCCGACTTCGGCGGCTCTGGCGACACGCTCGACGAGTAGCCGGGTTCGTTATCCCGGGAGGGTGGAGAACCGGATCGTGCCGTTCTCCAGTCCCCGGGTAACGACTTCCGCGCCGCCGGCACGCAACATGAACTCCAGCCGGTGGTCGCGGAACTGTCGCGCCGCCTGGCCGCTGGTGAACTTCGCGCCCAGTTCGCGGATCAGCGGCAGCGCCTGCTTCACTTCCGCGATGGTCCGCTGCACGCTGGCGCGCTCGGCCATGCGGCCATGCCAGGCGGCCAGCGCTGAGCCCTCGGCGGGCCCGCGCTTGAAGATCGACGCGGTCTGCACGTAGGGCCAGACCGCGATGTCGCCATAGCCGAAGGTGGCGCCATTGAACCAGTCGGCGCCGCCGAGTTGACCTTCGAGCCAGCCCTGCAACTGCGCCGCCTCCGCGCTCGCCCGGGCCAGGATGCGCGCCGCCAGGTCGCCGTCGGCGCGCTTGAAGCCGATGATCTCGTTCAGGCCCCAGTTCACCGCCTCGAACTGGCTGTCGCAGACTTCCTCGATCATCCGCGCGCGGGCCCGTCCGGCGGCATCGGCCGGCCGCAGCGGTGTCTCGGGATACCGGTCCTCCAGGTATTCCAGGATGATCGAGCTGTCGAAGATCGCCAGCCCCTCGTCGACCAGCGCCGGGACCTCGCCGCGCGGATTGACCGCCTTCATCGGCGTGTCCGGGCCGAGCTCGGCCGGCGGCGTTTCGTAGTCCAGGCCCTTCTCCAGCAGTGCGAGCTTCACCTTCTGCGCGAACGGGCTGAACGGGACATCGTAGAACTGGATCATTGGAAATTCCTTGGCGCTAGCGGGACGCGGCCATGCTAGCCCGCTGCCTCGCGCCGACGACAGTGCCATTGCCAGCGAGACGCCGGCACCATATGTCTGCATCATGACTGAGGTTGTGAAGCGGCCATGAGCGCGCAGCAGCACGCTCATCATGATAAGCGGGCCGTGTTCTGCTGGGCACGGCCATGAGCGCCGCCCTGCCGATCGTGATGGTCGTGCTGCTGGTGGCGATTGTCGGCGTGTTGCTGTTCGGCGTCGTCACCATGGCGCGCGACGGCGATAGCGTGGAGAAACACCGGCGCTCCAACAAGCTCATGCAGTTGCGCGTGCTGCTGCAGTTCGCCGCCGTCGGCGTGATCCTGCTGTTCCTGTTCGTGCTGTAGGCAGGTGAGCTGAGATGGTTCGCCTGACGCGCATCTATACCCGAGGCGGGGACGCTGGCGAGACCAGCCTGGGCGACGGCAGCCGAGTATCCAAGACCGCATTGCGCGTCGCGGCGTTCGGCACCGTCGACGAGACCAACGCCGCCATCGGCCTGGCCCGCCTGCACACCGAGGGCGACGCCGACGCGATGCTGGCGCGGATCCAGAACGACCTGTTCGACCTCGGTGCCGACCTGTGCACGCCGCAGGGCGAGGGGCGCAAGGCCGGCGGCCTTCGCGTCGCGCCGGCGCAGGTCGACCGGCTGGAGGCCGAGATCGACGCGCTCAACGAGAAGCTGGCGCCGCTCAACTCCTTCGTGCTGCCGGGCGGCTCGGCCGCCGCCGCGCACCTGCATCAGGCCCGCACCGTAGCCCGCCGCGCCGAGCGCGAGATGGTGGCCCTGGCCGCCGCCGAGCCGGTCAACGAGGCGGCACTGAAATATGTCAACCGCCTGTCCGACCATTTGTTCGTGCTGAGCCGCCACCTGAACGACGATGGCGCCACCGACGTGCTCTGGGTGCCGGGCGCGAACCGCTAGCCGCCGGCGCGGCCGTAGAGCGCGGTCGACAGGTACTTCATCCCGCTGTCGACCATCAGCGTGACCATCGCCGCCTCGGTGGCGACGGTTTCGGTCCCGTCGACGGCGTCGGCCCGCCACAGCGGCACCACGAAATCGGCGCCGATGCCTTCGATCCGGTGCTCGCCGCCGTCGCTGACTGACAGCACCGCCGATTCCGCCGGCTCCACGGCGACGCAGTGGATCTTCGGGTTGCGTGCGTGCAGCGCTTCCGATGTGCCGCGCACCGAGGCGCCGGTGCCGGCCGACAGACAGCGCGTGATGGACAGAGCCGGGCGAGTTGTGTAGCGTCGCGGCCCATGAGTACCCCAGGATGGATCCGCCCCGCTATCGCCGGCCTCGCCGAGCCGCGGTCCGTCCGTTGTCCTTGGTGACGCTCATCTGAAGGGTCCGCGCGACGCCCGCCAAGGCGCGCTATCAGCCAACTGCCCCTATCGACGTCCGGCCCGCGCCGGATCGCTTCCGTCCAGAGAACCGTCATGACCGAGACATTCATTGCCCCCAGCGGCCTGCGCGTCGGCCGCGAGATCATCGACCTGCCCTATGAGCAGGGTATCGACAACCTGATCGACCGGCTCGACCGCGAGCCCGGCGCCTACCTGTCCTCCGGCGTGGAGGATCCGGACAAGTATTCGCGCTTCGACATGGGCTTCGCCTCGCCGCCGCTCGGCTTCGAGGGCACCGCCGAGACCCTGACCGTGACGGCGCTGAACGAGGTCGGCCGGCCGCTGCTGAAGCTGCTCACGCCGATCCTGGTCGCCGGGCCGGAGACCACCGTGGAACACCAGGACGACACCGTCCTGAAGCTGCGCATCGCCCGCGCCGAGGTGGTGTTCGCGGAAGAGGACCGCAGCCGCCAGCCCTCCGTGCTGAGCCCGATCCGCCGCCTGCTGGCCGAGTTCGAAGGCTACCCCGATCCCTTCCTGGGGCTGTTCGGCACCTTCGGCTACGACCTGATCTTCACCTTCGAGCCGATGCGGTTGAGCCAGGCGCGCGAGCCCGAGCGGCCGATCCTGAAGTTGTTCCTGCCCGACCGGGTCTACGTGGTCGATCGGCACAAGGAGACCGCGACCTGCCACCACTTCACTTTCCAGCTCGGCACCGTCACCACCGAGGGGGTGATGGCGACCCGGCCGGAAGCGCCCTTCGGCCAGGAGCGGCCGGTCGAGGAGGGCGGCATCGTTTCCGACCTCACCGACGCCGAATACCAGGCCAACGTGGCCAAGGCGAAGGAACACATGCGCGTCGGCGACATCTTCGAGGTGGTGCTGAGCCGGACCTTCTCGACACCGTTTCGCGGCGCCCCGTCGGCACTGTTCCGCTCGATGCGGCGGATCAACCCGTCGCCTTACGAATTCCTGTTCCAGCTCGGCGACGAACAGCTTGTCGGCGCCTCGCCGGAGATGTTCGTACGCGTCGACGGCGACCGGGTCGAATCCGCGCCGATCTGCGGCACCGTGCGTCGCGGCGCCAACCCGATGGAGGATGCCGACCGTCTGAAGGCCCTGTTCAACTCCGAGAAGGACGAGGTCGAGCTCACCATGTGCACCGACGTCGACCGCAACGACAAGGCGCGCATCTGCCGGCCCGGTACGGTCAAGTTGCTGGCCCGGCGCAACATCGAGCGCTACGCCGGCCTGATCCATACCGTTGATCATGTCGAGGGCCGGTTGCGCGAGGGCTTCACCGGCATCGATGCCTTTCTCAGCCACATGTGGGCGGTGACGCTCACCGGCGCGCCCAAGCGCATGGCCGTGCGCCTGATCGAGGACATGGAGGCGACCGCCAGGCAGTGGTACGGCGGCGCTGTCGGCGTCCTGTCGCTGAACGGCAACGTGAACACCGGCATCACCATCCGCACCGTGCACCTGCGCGACGGCCGCGCCCACTACCGCGCCGGCGCCACGCTGGTCTTCGACTCGGTGCCGGAGGAGGAGGAGCAGGAGACCCGTACCAAGGCGACGTCGTTCTTCCGCGCCATGGAGGGTGGCAGCGTCCGCGCCGCCGAGCCGGAACCGGAGCGCCCTTTCGCCGGCGTGCGCGTGGTGATGGTCGACAACGAGGACAGCTTCGTTCACACGCTGGCCGACTATTTCCGCCAGACCGGCGCCGAGGTGACCACTTTCCGCGCCGGCACCGCGGTCGACCGCCTGCTGCGCGACCGGCCGGCGCTGGTGGTGCATTCGCCGGGGCCGGGCCGACCGTCAGACTTCGGCGCGCCGGAGCTGATCCGCGCGCTGACGGACCGTGGCGTGCCGCAATTCGGCGTCTGCCTCGGCCTGCAGGCGATGGTCGAGGCGTTCGGCGGCGAGCTTGGCATCCTGCCGGAGCCGCGCCACGGCAAGCGCTGGACTCTGGCACATGACGGCTCCGGCCTGTTCGAGGGACTGCCGAACCCGGCTCAGGTCGGCGCCTACCATTCACTCTACGCCGTCGAGGCCAAGGTGCCGGCGGAGCTACATGTCACCGCACGCAATGAGCGCCAGCTGGTTATGGCGGTGCGACACCGCTCCGCGCCGCTGGCCGCGGTGCAGTTTCACCCGGAGTCGATACTGTCGCTGGACCAGCGGGCCGGTCATCGCCTGGTCGAAAACGCACTTCGCGAACTGATCGAAGTGCCGGCGCGGGCCGCCGAATAGGCGGCGATTCGCTAGGTAATGCTACTTAAGTCCGCCACGCGGCGGGCTTGGCAGGACCTGCAGGCAAGAAAGAGGCCGCCCGGAAAGGCGGCCTGAGTCGTGTGGTGTGCTTGGGTGGCAAGCAGAACCGTACCAGTGCCCCGTTGATGAATAGTTAACAACGGGACCATTCGTGCCCTTTGTGTATGCTTTCAAGCGCTAGCGATAATCCGCTGCCTCGCCCTGCGCGCCGTATCGCGCCACGGCACACCGGGCTGCCGTGTCGATTGTCACGTCGCCTGTAGCGACAGCGGTATTCGTTTTTTATTGATGAAGAAATTCTAAAGAGAATTAAGCGACCGCCGATTACGACGGTCGCTTATGAAGTCTTTCATTCTATACTCGGGTACTCGAACGCAACGAGACGACCTTGTTCTTGTCGGCTGGCGCGGAAACGCAGCGTCAGCTTCGTACTCAACGCAATATCAATTATACGTTGTAGTTGTGACGAAATGGTTAACGAAGTTATATTTGATGATATTGATGTTTGAATCCAGGAGTCACCATCTGGCCGCTCCCGGATGGGGGCGGCCAGTACGCGGCAACTCGGGGAATGCACGGGGATGCAGGTTCAAACTATTCTGCGATTGTCTCTAATTGGTTAACAACATGGTGATTTTGCGTGGATTCGTCATGAATTGGGTGGCGTTCGGGTAGCCCGAATGAACCAACCGGCGCCAGGGCCGTTGACGTTACGAAGGGGAGGCCGAATGGCACTGGTATCTTAGATGGTACCGACCCCCTAGAATGCGACGGGATTGCGAGTTTTAGATTAGTAATGCTTAACGATAAAGGAGGCTGCCAAGGCATGGACGCCGAGCAGAACTCGACCGACGACAAACACGTCACCAACCCGATTTCGATCGACGATTCGCCCTTCTTCCAGTTCATGCGCCTGGTGAACCTGACCGCGAAGCCGTTCAATCTGCGTTTCTCAAAACAATATTCACTTACACTGAATGAGTGGCGGGTGATGATGGCGCTGGCGAGCTACCCTGGCCTGGCAGCGCACGAACTGGCGCAGCTCATCGGCATCGACAAGATGAGCATTTCCCGCGCCGTGCGCCGGATGACGTCGATGGGCCGGATCAGCCGCGATCCCGATCCGGGCGATCGCCGCCGGACCCTGTTGCGCCTGACCCCGGATGGCCGCGAGGTCTTTCTGGCCATTGCGCCGGCCGCCAAGACGCGCGAGCGCACACTGTTTTCGGCGCTGTCGGACACCGAAGAGCGGCAACTGCGCCGTCTGCTACGCAAACTGGAAGACACCGTGCGTGGCTGGGAGACCGAAGACGACGACGGCAACTAGCCCATTTGAGTCTCAGAATCCGTACGGGTCCGGGCGATTGCCGCGTGCCCAGCTCACCGGAGCTTCCGACCAGGCCAGCAGGTGGCAACCGCCGCGGCTGGTCGCCGCCAGCGTACAGCCGGCATCCGCCACCACGAAACTACCGGCGCGCGCGATGCCAGCCTTGCTCACCTTCAGGTCGCCGGCGACCACGAACCAGTCCAGCGGCGCGTTCGCGACATGCGCCGGCAGGCTGGCGCCCGGCTGCAGCCGCAGAGAGACCCAGCGCCGGTCGTCCGGCGTGCCGGCATAGTCGAAAATCGTCGCGCGGCTGATCCCGGCCAGGCTGGTCGGCACTTCGGGAAGTCCGTCGACCGTGATGTTGATGTCCGGACGCCGTTCCGGATTCAGGTCCGGCAGCGCGGCTTGCGTTGCGCCCAGGTGCAGTTCATGCGTCTGGTCGGCCTCGACGTAGATCACCGGCCCCTCCAGGCGCGCCGCCAGGGTGCAGCCGTCATAGGTGGTCGCGTCATGGGTGTCGCCGGCCAGATTGATGCCGGCCTGCCCGCGCTGGACCGTGCCGCCATAGTCCGAGATCGTCCCGGCCAGGAAATAGCTGGTGGCCACGCCCTGATGCTGGTGCAGGCCCGAGCGCATCATCGGGTCGATTCGGATCAGACCCAGGAACCGTCCGGCCTCGCGGTCGCCATAGACCATCTTGTGGTAGAATCCGGGCTGTCCGGCGTCCTGCCAGTCCGTCGCCATGGCATCGAACAGGCGCGGCGACGCCGGCCGGTTGCGTCGCGCGGTCTGTCTCGCGGCGGGGGTCGGCATCGGCGTTCTCCGTTGACAGGTTTTAGGTTTCGCAGTTTTGTATTTCTTAGTAACGTCCGTTACGAACAGGAGGCACATCCTGTCAAGCTCGGAGGGCAACTGGTGCGGAAATTCGGTTTGACGCTGGCCAAGGTCGCGTGTTTCGGCGCGGCCATGGCGATGACCACGATGGCGGCCCGCGCCGCCGACGTGACCTTGAAGCTGGCCCACGTGGCGCCGCCGACCAGTTCGTTCCAGACCGCGGCGGAACGCTTCAACAAGCACCTGGGCGAACTGTCCGGCGGCAAGATGGCGGTCGACATCGTGCCCGGCGGCGCGCTCGGCAGCCTGCCGGAACTGTGGGCTCAGGTCCGCGCCGGCACCTTGGACATGCACCTGATCGATATCGGCGCGGTGCTGGCGATCAAGGAGGCGCGGCACTTCTTCATCATCTTCGCGCCGTACCTGTTTCGCGATCAGGCGCATTGGCGCGCCTTCGTCGACTCCGACACCTTCGCCGGCATGATGGGCCAGGCCGAGGAGAAGATCGGCTTCAAGTTCGTCGGCTATGTCGGCGACCGCAGCCCGCGCGCGCTCTCCACCAAGGGCAAGGCGGTACGCACCCCGGCCGACCTGAAGGGCATGAAGATCCGCACCCCGCTGGTGCCGGCGATCACCAAGACTTTCGAGGCTTGGGGCGCCAACCCGACCCCGATCAAGGCGTCGGAGCTCTACACCGCGCTGCAGACCGGCCTGGTCGACGGCCAGGACAACGGCATCATCGACGTCGTCGCCGCCGGCTACACCGAGGTGCAGGACTATTTCTCCACCATCGACTACCTGCATTCCGGCATGGGCCTGTGGATCAGCGGCGCCAAGTGGGCCAGCCTGACCGCGGAGCAGCAGGGCTGGGTGACCGCCGCCGGCAAGGCCGCCGACGCGGAGGCGCTGGCCGCCTACGATCAGGAACTGGCCGACGCCTTCGCCGCCGCCAAGGCCAAGGGCGTGGAGATCGTCGAGGCCGACAGGGAGGCCTTCCGCGCCGCCTCGCGGCCGGTGGTCGACGGCCTGGATGGCAAGGCCTGGCCGGAAGGTCTGTATGACAAGATCAACATGATGAAGTAGCGCCCGGGTGGTCGCCCGACTGCGCCATGGCTTGAGCCGGTTGCTGGCGCCGGCAGTCGGGCTTTGTCTGTTGCTGATCCTGGCCTTGGCGTTCTCCCAGGTGGTGCTGCGCTATCTGTTCGCGGCTTCGATCCTGTGGGTCGAGGAGGTGTCGGTGATGGCGCTGGCCTGGATGACCTGGCTCGGCGCCGTGCATCTCTGGCTCAATCGCGCGCACCTGACCGCTGACATCGTGCCGCTCGCCACCTGGGGCCGCTGGCGCCGCCGCCTCGATGTCGCCATCAACGCGCTGGCGTGCGCCGGCGCCGTCGCGCTGGTGGCGGTGACCTGGCAGACGCTGAACGCGTTCGCCGGCATCGAGCTTGGCGCCCTGGAGATCGACGCCCGGATCAAATACTACCCGGTGCTGGCCGGCGCCTGCGGGCTGGCCATCGCCGCCGCGCTGGAACTGGCGCGCCTGCTGTCCGCCGATCCCGATGCTGCTTGAGCTCGCCGTCCTGTTCGGCACCATGCTGGCCGGCATGGTGCTGGGCGCGCCGATCTTCTTCGCCATGGCCGCCGCCGTCGCCGCCTATGGCCTGGCGTTCCAACCCAAGTTGCCGGCGATGGTGGTCGGCCAGTCCTTCATGCAGGGCATCGACAGCTACAACTACGCCGCCATCGCCTTCTTCTTCCTGGCCGGCGAGGTGATGAACGCCGGCGGCATCAGCCGCCGCCTGCTGCGCCTCGCCTCGGCCCTGGTCGGTCACATCCGCGGCGGCCTCAGCCACGTCAACGTGTTGGCCTCGATGGTCTTCGCTGGGGTCAGCGGCTCCGCCGTGGCCGACGCCTCGGCGATCGGCTCGGTGCTGGTGCCGGCGATGAAGCGCGCCGGTTACGCACCGGGCTACGCGGCCGCCGTCACCGCCGCCTCGGCCACCATCGGGCCGGTGATCCCGCCATCGATCCCGCTGGTGGTCTACGGCCTGTTCGCCGGCGTCTCCATCGGCCAGCTGTTCCTCGCCGGCGTGGTGCCCGGCGTGCTGATGGGCCTGTTCCTGCTCGCCGCGTCGTTCGTGGTGAGCTGGCGGCGCAACTATCCGGCGACCGATTGGCAGGGCATGGGCGAGCTCGGCCGCGCCGCCCGTGACGCCATCCTGGCGCTGCTGATGCCGGTGATCGTGGTGGTCGGGCTGGCCGGCGGCGTCGCCACGGTCACCGAGGTCGGCGCCGTCGCCGCGGTCTACGCCATCGCCATCAGCCTGCTGGTCTACCGCGACCTCGACCCGAAGGGCCTGTGGGCGACGTTGCAGCGTGCGGCGCTGGCCGCCGTGACCGTGCTGATCGTGATCTCCATCGCCGGTGCCTTCGTCTGGATCGTCGCCAACATGGGCCTGGCGCGGCACCTGGCCGCCGGCGTCGCCGGCCTGTCCGACGATCCGACCATCATCCTGGCGGCGATCGCGGTGCTGCTGCTGCTGCTCGGCATGGTGCTGGAGCCGGTCACCTTGCTGATCGTGGTGGTGCCGATCCTGGTGCCGACCGCGCGATCCGTCGGCGTCGATCTGGTACAGCTCGGCGTGGTCGCGGTGCTGTCGACCCTGATCGGCCTGATCACCCCGCCGGTCGGCTTCCTGATCTACCTGACCGCCGCGCAGGCCGAGGCGCGTGCGGTCGCCGTGGTGCGCGAACTCACCCCGTTCCTGGGCGCGTTGCTGGCGCTGCTCGCCTGCCTGATCGTGTTCCCGAGCTGGACGCTCTGGCTGCCGAGGTTGCTGGGCTGAGCAAGGTTGGAGCGGGCGATCGGGATCGAACCGACGACATTCAGCTTGGGAAGCTGACGTTCTACCACTGAACTACGCCCGCGGCCGGGGTGGAATATACCGCGCCTGCCAGGCCCGCGGCAAATGGCACGGACGACGCTGTAGGGCTATGATCCCGGCCATGAACGAGACACTCCCCTATACCGGCCTGAAGGTGGTCGACCTGAGCCAGGGCGTGGCCGGGCCGTACTGCGCGATGATGCTGGCGCAGTACGGCGCCGACGTGATCAAGGTCGAGCCGCCCTATGGCGACTGGATCCGCAAGCTCGGGCGACGCTACGGCGACCACTCCGCCGCCGGCCTGGCCAACAACCGCGGCAAGCGTAGCCTGGCGCTGGACCTGAAGAGCGCCGCCGGGCAGGCGACGGTGCGCCGGCTGGCGGGCGTGGCCGATATCTTCGTGGAAAGTTTCCGGCCCGGCATCACCGAGGCGATGGGCCTGGGCTACGCGGCATTGCGCACCGCCAGCCCGGACCTGCTCTACGTCTCGGTCAGCGGTTTCGGCCAGACCGGCCCGAATGCCGCGCGGCCCTGCACCGACGGCGTGGCGCAAAGCTTCACCGGGCTGGCCGACGTGAATCGCGGCAATGACGGTCAGCCGCACCGCGTGCCATTCCTGATCGTCGATCAGGTCACCGGCCTCTACGCCTTCCAGGCGGTGCAGGCGGCGCTTTTCGGCCGCCGCGACGGGGCAGGGGGCCGCCACCTGGACATCTCCTTGATGCAGTCGGCGGCCGCGATCCAGTCAATCAGGCTGGTCGAGGCGGCGTTGGAGGGCGGCACGCCGGAACCGCTGAACGTGCCGACCGGCAGCTATCGCACCCGCGACGGCTGGATCACCGTGGCGCTGGTCAAGGAAACGCAGTGGCAGGCGCTGGCCCGGCTGATCGGCCGACCGGATCTGGCCGACGACCCGGCCTACGATTCCACCGGCAAGCGCGCCGGACACGCCGATGAGCTGATCCCGATGGTCGCCGCCGCGATGGCGACCCGCGACACCGCCGACTGGCAGGCCGCCCTGGCGGCGGAGAACATCCTGTGCGAGCGCATCGCCAGCTATACCGACTACCTGGCCGACCCGCACGTCCGCGCGGTGCGCGCCGCGCCGGAAATCGAGCAGGCCGGCGTCGGCGCGGTGCGTGCGATCCAGATGCCGGGCACGCCCGCCGTCGACGCCGACGACCCGCGCCAGCAGGTGCCGGACACCGGCGCGGACGGCCGCGCCGTGCTCGCCGAATGGGGTTTCACGGCGGCCGAGATCGCGCAACTGGCCAACGACAAGATCCTGCACGAGAGGACGGCATGAGCGATTTCAACCCGGCCGAGCACCAGCTCGCCGAACCGCATTTCTTCGAGGACCTGAGCCTCGGGCAGAAGTTCCCGATCCCGTCGCGGACCATGACCGACGCGCTGTTCGCGGCGTTCCAGCTCGCGTCGGGCGACAACCACCCGATCCACTACGACCGGCCCTACTGCCAGGCGCGCGGCTATCGCGACATGCTGGCGCACGGGTACCAGGTGCTGATCCAGGCGGCGGCCGGCGCCGGCCAGTTCCCGGCCCTGGTTGGCGACGCGCTGGTTGGCTTCATCGAGCAGTCGTCGCGCTTTCTGGCGCCGGTCTTCGCCGGCGACACGCTGTATCCGATGCTGGAGATCACCGAGCTGACGCCGCAACGCACCACCGGTGTCGTCGTGGTCCGCGCCACGGTGCACAATCAGGACGGCGTGCTGGTGCTGGACGGCGAGCAGAAGTACCTGTTGCGCAAGCGGCCGGCCGAATCCGCGGCCTAGGGACGGAGACCAGCGATGTACGCCAAGACCACCCGCGCGATCCGCGTCCAGGTCGAACCGTCCTATCTGGACGAGCAGTCCGACCCGGACGAGAACTATTTCGTGTGGGCCTATCACGTGCGCATCGAGAACCAGGGCGGCGAGACGGTGCAACTGTTGAACCGCTACTGGCACATCACCGACGGGCGCGGCCAGGTGCAGGAGGTGCGCGGTCCCGGCGTCGTCGGCAAGCAGCCGGTGCTGCAACCCGGCGAGCACTTCGAGTACACCAGCGGCAGCCCGCTCAACACGCCTTCTGGCATCATGGTCGGTACCTACGAGATGGAAGGGCCGGGCGGCGAGCGCTTCGAAGTCGACATCCCGGCCTTCTCGCTGGATATCCCGGACCAGCCGCGGCGGTTGAACTGAGCCGGCTCGCCCGCCTGGCCTGAACCATGCGCGACAACCGACCGATCCTGCTCGTGGTCGGCGTCATGCTGACCCTGGTCGGCCTGTTGATGGCGATCCCCGCCGCCATCGACCTGGCGGTCGCCAACCCGGACTGGCAGGTCTTCCTCGTGGCTGGGTTCCTGACCAGCTTCGTCGGCGCCGCCCTGGCGCTGGCCAACCGCGGCGGCCGCGAACTTAGCCTGCAGCAGGCCTTCGTGCTGACCACTGCGCTATGGGTCGTGCTGCCGGCCTTCGCGGCGTTGCCTTTCGCCTTCTGCGAACTAGAGATGAGCTACACCGACAGTTTCTTCGAGGCGATGTCGGGGCTGACCACCACCGGCTCGACGGTGATCAGCGGCCTCGACGTGGCGCCGCCCGGCATCCTGATGTGGCGCGCGCTGCTGCAGTGGCTGGGCGGCATCGGTATCATCGTCACCGCGGTCGCGGTGCTGCCGATGCTGCGGATCGGCGGCATGCAGTTGTTCCGCATGGAGAGCTCGGAGCGGGAGAAGGCGCTGCCGCGCGCGGCGCAGATCTCGCTCGTCATCGCGGTGATCTATCTGGCGCTGTCGACCTTGTGCGCGCTTGCCTACCGGCTGGCCGGGATGCCGCTGTTCGAGGCAGTGGCACATGCCATGACCACCATCGCCACCGGCGGCTTTTCCACCTACGACGCCTCGATCGGATTCTTCGACTCGCCGCTGATCGACGCCATCGCCACGGTGTTCATGATCGTCGGCAGCCTGCCCTTCCTGCTCTACTTCCGGGCCGTGCGCGGCGAGCCGCTGTCGCTGTTCGCCGACACCCAGGTGCGCTGGTTCTTCGGCATCCTGGCCACGGTGATCGCCACCATGTCGGTGTGGCTGGTGGTCACCGACGCGATGGCGCCGGGCGCGGCGCTGCGCTACGCCAGCTTCAACGTCGTCTCGATCGTCACCGGCACCGGCTACGCCACCATCGACTACGGCCTGTGGGGTGCCTTCCCGGTGACGTTGTTCTTCTTCGTCATGCTGATCGGCGGCTGCGCCGGCTCGACCAGTTGCGGCATCAAGGTATTCCGCTTCCAGATCCTCTATGCCACCGGCATGACCCAGATGCGCCGCCTGCTGCAACCGCACGGCGTGTTCGTGCCGATGTTCAACCGCCATCCGGTGCCGGAATCGGTCGCCGACTCGGTGATGAGTTTCTTCTTCCTGTTCGTGCTGTCCTACGCGCTGCTCGCCCTGGCGCTGACCTTCGTCGGGCTGGACCTGATCACGGCGCTGTCCGGCGCCGCCTCGGCGCTGGCCAATGTCGGACCGGGCTTGGGCGAGATCATCGGTCCCGCCGGCAACTTCGCCGCCCTGCCGGATCCGGCCAAGTGGCTGCTGTCGGCCGGCATGCTGCTCGGCCGGCTGGAACTGTTCACCGTGCTGGTGATGTTCACGCCGGGCTTCTGGCGCGCCTGAGCGGCTGGACCGGACGGCGGCCCGCCGATAGGCTCGGCGTCTGGCAATTCTTCGGAGCAACCTGCATGGCTGCGGTCTATTCCCCCGTCGAGATGCTCGACCGTCTGGTGGCGTTTGACACCACCAGCCGCGAGAGCAACCTCGAACTGATCCACTTCGTGCGCGACTACCTGGCCGACCATGGCGTCGCCAGCGACCTGATCCACGACGAGACCGGCAACAAGGCCAACCTGTGGGCCACGGTCGGCCCGGTGGCGGATGGCGGCATCGTGCTCTCCGGCCATACCGACGTGGTGCCGGTCGACGGTCAGGACTGGTCGTCCAATCCGTTCGAGGTGCGCAAGGCCAACGGCAAGCTGTTCGGCCGCGGCACCGCCGACATGAAGGGCTTCATCGCCTGCGCGCTCGCCGCCGTGCCGGAGATGAACAAGCGCCAGCTCAACCGGCCGATCCACTTTGCGCTGTCCTACGACGAGGAGGTCGGCTGCCTCGGCGCGCGCGGGCTGGTCGAACATGTCGAGGGTTTGCCGGTGCGGCCGCGCGCGGTGATCGTCGGCGAGCCGACTGACCTCTCGGTGGTCAACGCGCACAAGGGCTCGATCGGCGTGCACACCACGGTGCATGGCCTGGAAGGGCACTCCTCCAAGACCCACCAGGGCGTTAACGCGATCATGTATGCCGCGGAGCTGATCGCCGAGCTCGCCCGCATGGCCGAGGAATACAAGGCGCCGGCGTTCCAGAACGAACGTTTCGATCCGCCCTATTCGACCATCAACGTCGGCCTGATCAAGGGCGGCACCGCGCCCAACATCATCCCCAAGCAATCGCGCTTCACCTGGGAATGCCGCGCCGTGCCGCAGATGAACCCGCGCGACGTGTTCGAGCGGTTCAAGACCTACTGCGCCGACGAGGTGGTGCCGCGCATGCGCAAGGTCCACCCGCAAGCCGACATCACGCACGAGATCCGTGCCGAGGTGCCTGGCCTGCTGCCTGACGAGGGCGGCTCGTGGGAGTCCTTGATGCTGGCGCTGGCCAATTCGAACCAGACCTATGCGGTGAGCTACGGCACCGAGGCCGGTCTGTTCCAGGGCGTCGGCGTGCCCGCCGTGGTCTGCGGCCCCGGCAACATCGAGCAGGCGCACAAGCCCGACGAATTCGTCGAGGAAAGCCAGATCGCCGAGTGCAGCCAGCTCATCGGCCGCGTGCTGGATCACCTGGAGGGGAAGTAGGCCGCTGGTATCGTCATCCGGGTCCAGCCCGGCACGACGCGTGTAGGGGGCTAGCGCACGAACGCGCCGAGCTTTTCGCGCACCACCGCTTCCAGTTCGCGGTCGAGGTCTTTCGCCATGGCCTCCTCGAACCGGTAGAACACATCGTCGCGCTCGGCCAGGGTGATGCCTTCCGCGATGGTTTGGATGCGGCTGGCGTTGGCTTCGGCGAAGCCGGTGGCCAGGCCGCCGCCCTGGTCGATCTCCAGCCGCGCCGCGACCCGGCCCTTCAGGCGCGCGGCCTGGTCGGTGTTGATGAGGCCGGTCAGGCCCTTGCGGGTTTCCAGTTCCTGTTCGATCACCGAGGCGTCGAGGACGGTGAAGGTCGCGGTGCCGCTGCTGCCGACGGCGCGGAGCCGGTCGGTGGCCCAGCGCGCGATGGTATCGGAAAGCGACACCGGCAGGCGGTGCTCCACGTTCGGCGCTTTCAGTGGCGGCTGGTAGGCGACGACCACGTCGATGCGCGCGACGTCGAGCGCGATCGGCTGCTTGTTCAGGTAGGTGATCTGCGGATAGGTCGCCGGCGGCGGCGAGGACTGGCAAGCCGCCAACCCCACGACCAGCAGCAGCGAGATCCAAACGGCGCGCATCATGGCCTCCCCGTCGGCCGCAACTCTTCCAGGTCATAGAGATAAGGGGTGTTGCAGAACTCGCAACGCACCTCGATTCTGCCGTCGTCGGCCAGGCCGGCCAGTTCCTCGTCGTCGAGCTGGCGCAGCACGGCGACCGCGCGCTCCGGCGTGCAACGACAGCCGAAGCCCACCGGCGTCGGATCGAACACCCGAACGCCCTCCTCGTGGAACAGCCGGAACAGCAGGTCGTCGCCGTCCAGGCCGGGGTCGAGCAACTCCTCGCGCTTCGCCGTGGCCAGGAAGGTGACGGCGCGGTGCCAGGCCTCCTCGGTGTCCTCGCGGTCGAACTCGGCGCCGCGGGCCAGCAGGGCGGGATCACCCTCCGGCAGCCGTTGCAGCAGCAGCGCACCGGCGCGCCAGGCGCCGCTGGGTCCGGCCTGGCCGGCGACGACGTGCAGCGCCGCCGGGATCTGCTCCGATTCCTGGAAATAGTGGTGCGCGCAATCGGCCAGGCTGTGGCCCTCCAGCGACACGATGCCCTGGTAGCGGTCGTTGATACCCTGGTCGACGGTGAACGCCAGGTGGCCGGCGCCGAGCAGGCGGGGCACCGAGGCGCGACCGTCCTCGATGGCGTCGTCGGGCGCCGCGGCATCGCGGTCGAACTGGGCGTAGCCGCGCATCCGGCCGGGCGTGGCCAGGTCGGCGACCAGCATCCGGCAAGGCCCGTCGCCCTTGGCCTGCAGGGTGAAGATGCCGTCGAACTTCAACGCCGAGGACAGCGCGGCGGTAAGCGCCAGCGCCTCGCCCAGCAGCGTTGCCACCGCGACCGGATAGCCGTGCCGGGTCAGCACCTCGTCGGCGGTGGTGCCGAGCCGCACCAGCCGGCCGCGGATCGGTCCCGACTCGAGCTGGAACGGGCGGACCAGGTCGTCTTGAGAAGCGGTCGCGGAGCTCAGGTCAGACACCAGGTCAGGATGCCCTTCTGCGCGTGCAGGCGGTTTTCGGCCTGGTCCCAGACCACCGATTGCGGCCCGTCGATCACCTCAGCCGAGACCTCCTCGCCGCGATGCGCCGGCAGGCAGTGCATGAAGATCGCGTCCTTCGCCGCGTGCGACATCAGGCGCTCGTTGACCTGATAACCGGCCAGCAGGTTATGGCGGTCGGAGCCGGCGTCGTCATGCATCGACACCCAGGTGTCGGTGACCACCAGGTCGCTGTCGGCGACGCCGGCCTCGGGATCGGTGGTGACGATCACGTCGGCGCCCTCGGCGCGGGCCTGCTCGACCGCGTCCGGCGGCGGCGCCAGCGGTTCCGGGCAGGCCAGGCGCAGGCGGTAGCCGAAGCGCGCGGCGCCGTCGATCCAGCTGCGCGCCATGTTGTTGCCGTCGCCGACCCAGCCCACGGTATGGCCGTCGATGGCGCCGCGATGTTCCTCGAAGGTCATCACGTCGGCCATCAGCTGGCACGGGTGGTTGTTGTCGGTCAGCCCGTTGATCACCGGCACCGTGGCGAATTGCATCATCTCTTCGATCAGGTCGTGGCCGCGCGTGCGCACCATGATCGCGTCGACATAGCGCGACAGCACGCGCGCGGTGTCGGCCGGGCTCTCGCCGCGGCCGAGCTGCATCGAGACGCCCTCCAGCACGATGGTCTGGCCGCCGAGCTGGCGCATCGCCACGTCGAACGAGACGCGCGTGCGGGTCGACGGCTTCTCGAAGATCATCGCCAGCATCTTGCCGGCGAGCGGCGCGTCGTTGTGCGCCGTCGCCATGCCCCGGGTCGGACGGTCAGCCTTCAGCTTGCCGGCGATATCGAGGATGCCGCGCAATTCCTCGCGCGACATCGTGTCGATATCGACGAAATGCCGTGGCCCGGTCACGATCCATCCTCGACGCAGATCTTCTCGATGATCGCCAGCGCCTCGTCGATCTCCGCCTCGGACACCGTCATCGGCGGCAGCAGCCGGACCACGTTGTCGCCGGCCGGCACCGTCAGCATGCCGGCGTCGCGCAGCTTGTTGACGATCTCACCGTTCGGCACGCGGGTTTTCAGCCCGATCATCAGCCCCTTGCCGCGCACCAGTTCGATCAGCGAGTCGTTGCGGTCGCGGATCGCCTCCACGCCGGCGCGCAGCCGCTTGGACATCGCCTGCACGTGGTCCATGAAGCCGGCCTCCAGCACCACGTCCATGGTCGCGTTCGCCGCCGCCATGGCCAGCGGGTTGCCGCCATAGGTCGAGCCATGGGTGCCGGCGGTCATGCCCTTGGCCGCTTCCGCGGTGGCGATGCACGCGGCGGTCGGGAAGCCGCCGCCGATCGACTTGCCGAGCGTGGCGATGTCCGGCTTCACGCCGAACTGCTCGAACGCCAGGAACGTCCCGGTGCGGCCCATGCCGGTCTGGATCTCGTCGGCGATCAGCAGCAGGCCGTGCTTGTCGCAAAGCTTGCGCAGCCCCTCCAGGAAGCCGTCCGGCGCGACGAAGAAGCCGCCTTCGCCCTGCACCGCCTCGACCATGATCGCCGCGGTCTCGTTGGAGATCGCACCCTCGGTCGCCTTCAGGTCGCCGAAGGGGACATGATCGAAGCCGTCGACTTTGGGCCCGAAGCCCTGCAGCACCTTTTCCGCGCCGGTCGCCGCGATGGTCGCCAGCGTGCGGCCGTGGAAGCAGTTCTCGAAGGTGATGACGCGGTAGCGCTCCGGATGGCCGCTGACGTGCTGGTAGCGGCGCGCCATCTTGATCGCGCACTCGTTGGCCTCGGCGCCGGAGTTGCCGAAGAACACCGAGTCGGCGAAGGTCGCGGCGACCAGCCGGTCGGCCATCTTCTGCTGGCCCGGGATGTTGTACAGGTTCGAGCAGTGCATCAGCGTCGCCGCCTGCTTGGCGATGGCTTCGGCCAGGTGCGGGTGGCAATGGCCGATGCCCGCCGTGGCGATACCGGTGCCGAAGTCGAGGTAGCGTCGACCGGTGCTGTCCGTCAGGTAGCTACCCTCACCCTTCTCGAAGGCGACATCGGTTCTGGCATAGGTCGGCATCACGGCAGTTATCGACATGGGTCCATCCCATAAATGCAAAAGGCGTCGCTAGCGCGACGCCCGGTTGAGTTTAAGTCCAGTTTGCTCAGGAGAGAAGGCGGGCGGCGCCAGTTAGAACTTCAGGTTCCACCCACGTCGCAGCAAGCCATAGCACGCCGCCCCGAGCGCGACGTTCAAGGCAGCGATCAGGCACGCGCCGGCCACCACCGATCCGTCGGCGTGGTCGATCATCCCGTATCTGAATCCGTCGATCATGTAGAAAAACGGGTTGCCCTGGCTGACCCCCCGCAACCACTGCGGCAGGCGGTCGACGGAATAGAACGTCCCGGACAGAAACGCAAGCGGCGTGATGATGAAATTGGTGACCGCCGACATGTGGTCGAACTTGGTCGCCCACATCCCCGCCAGCAGGCCGAGTTGCGCCATCAGCAGGGCCGAGGCAGGGGCGAAGAACAGGATCGGCCACCAGTGCAGTATCGCGACTTCGGAAAAGGTCGCCATGCCGAGCCCGACGGCGCAGGCCACCAGCAGGCCCCGCGTCACCGCCGCCAGCACATAGCCGGCCATGATCTCCATCGGATGCAGCGGCGGCAGCAGCACATCGACGATGTTGCCCTGCACCTTGGAAATCAGCAGCGAGGACGACGTGTTGGCGAAGCTGTTCTGGATGATCGCCATCATGATCAACCCCGGCGCCAGGAACGCGGCGAACGAGATGTCGGCCGGCAGGTGCGGTTCCCGGTCGCCGAACGCGACGGTGAAGATGGTCAGGAACAGCAGCGTGGTGACCACCGGCGCCACGATCGACTGCCACCCGACCTTGAAGAAGCGATGCACCTCCTTGGCGTACAGCGTCCAGAACCCGACCCAGTTGATCAGGCCGGGCTCGCGGTAGGGCGGGACGGGGATGTCGGCGTCGCGGGGCACGGGCGCTAGAACGTCCCGAACTTGTCGAAGGCGTCGAGCGGATCCATGCCGGCCAGCAGGGCCTCGCGCATCTGGTTCTCGGTCTCCGCCTTGGCCTCGGTCTCGGCGACGATCTCGGCCGCGATGTCGTGCGGCAGGATCACCACGCCGTCGCGGTCGGCCAGCACGTAGTCGCCAGTGTGGATCGTGACCGTGCCGATGGTGATCGGCTCGCCCATCGATTTCGCTTTCCAGCGTCCGGCAATGTCCTTCGGCGTGGCGAAGCGCGAGAATACCGGGAAGTCCATCTCCGCCAGCAGCGGCACGTCGCGCGTCCCGCCGTCGGCGATGTAGCCGAGCACGCCCTTCTTCGCCAGGGTCGAGGCCGACAGTTCGCCCATCAGCGCCACTTCCATGGTGTTCGGCTGGCACACGATCACCTTGCCGGCCGGCGCCTTCGACAGCACCTCGGCCCAGCCGCGCAAGGTCTCGTTGGTCGGCTGACCCTCCTGGAAGTGGCCGTCGATGGTGAACACCTCGCCGGCGACGGTATGCGCCGGGTTCACCGCGTTCAGGCCCGGCGGCAGCACGCAGTTGGAATGGCCCCGCCCATGCATCACGTCGTGCACGGCGCTGGTGTAGAGCCTGGCGAGGCGGTCGGTCAGCGTCATGATGTGTCCTCCACGGTGAAGCTGGCCGGCGGCAGGCCGGCGCGGTGCCGATCGGCCATCTTCTCAAAGGCCGTTTTGAGTTGCTTAGCCCTTGCCGCCGGATTGAACAATGACAGCGCGCCCGGCGGTGTCCGCCTGTCGAGCATGGCCAGCACGGTCGCGACGTAGTCGCCAACATTGTCGCACAGCAGCCCAGGCATGCCCGCCGCATGGAGAATCGACGCACCCGTTCGCGAGGCAGGTGTCGCGCCGGTCAGCGTCACCACCGGCACCCCGGCGGCCAGCGCATCCAACGTGGTCACGCCGCCGCCGTGCGGATAGGTGTCCAGGGCCACGTCCGCCAGGGTCTGCCGCGCCGCGTGTGTCGCGTGGTCGACGGCCGGCGCGAACACCAGCCGATTCTTCTGCGCGCCAGCCGCGCCGCGCAGCCGGTTGTTGGCCTGGCTGCCGCCGTCCAGCAACCACAGCACCGCGTCGTCGCGCCGTGCCAGGATATCGAGCCAGGCCCGGAACATCGCCGGCTGGGTCTTGTACGGCGCATTCAGGTTCATCAGCACCTTGGCGTCGTCCGGCAAGTCGTGTTCGGACCGCGTCGTCGAGCCGATCGCCGGCTGAGCGGCGACGAAGAAGCTGCCCGGCAGGTGCACTACGGCCTCCGCCACATCGGCGGGATCGGGCAGATGAGTGGCGTCGGAGACCAGGTAGTCGACCAGCCCGCCCAGGCTGCCGCCATAGCCGAAATAGTGCGCCGAAAGCGGCGCCGGGTGGCGCGCCAGCACCTCCAGCGCGCCGCCGCGTGTCGGGCCGGCCAGGTCGACCAGGATGTCGACGCCGTCTTCCGCGATGGTCTCGGCGATGGCCTCGGCCGGCCGATGGCGCAGATCGGCCACCCGGTCAAGGCCGACATCGTCGGGTGCCGCATCGCCGACCGCGTAGCCGACGACATGCAGCTTTGCGCGATCGTGCGCGGCGAAGACCGCTGCCAGGCTGCGCCCGACGCTATGGCCACGCAGGTCCGGCGAGAGATAGCCGACCGTGAGCAGACCACTGCTCAGAGGACGCGCCGGCAGTGGTTCGGCTGCTGGCGCGGCCGACTTGGCGGCGCGACGTGCCTGCGTCGTCGTCAGCTCCATGCCCTGCAACGCGAACAGCGGCAGCGCCGGGCAGGGGTCGCCGTCGATCGTCGCCGCGAGCCGCGCCTTGAGGCTATCCAATTCATCCCAGGCGCAGGTCTGCAGGCTGGCATGGAACAGGTGCGCCAGCGCGTCGGCGTCGCCCGGCATGGCGGCCTGGAGCGCCTCCCAGGTGCGCCGCGCCTGCTCATGGCGGCCGGCCAGTTCCAGCGCCTGCGCCAGATTGCGCTGCGCCGCCAGGTCGTTCAGCGGGCGCAGCAGGTCGATGGCCGCGTCGAACTGGCGAAGCGCGATCAGCGACAGCGCCAGGTTGTTGCGCAGGATCGGGCTGTCCGACAGCGGCAGCGCCTCGCGGAAGGTCTCGGCCGCAACCTGGTGCCGGCCCGCGTCCTGTTCCGCCAGACCCAGCGCCGCCAGCGCCGTCGCCAGGTTGGCCGCCACCGCCTCGACATCCGGCGCCACCGCCCGCGCCCGGCGGTAGCGGGCAACCGCCGTCGCCGCGTCGCCGTCCGCCAGCGCCGCATTGCCTACCTGGAAGTGCGCCTCCGGATCCTCCGGCGCCAGCGCCAGCACCGCGCGCCAAGCCTCGACAGTCCCGGATTTTCGGGCTTTCGAACGGGTTTTGTCGAGTTTGTCCATGGCCCCTTTGCGCTGCTGGCGAGTCCACGTGGGCATCGGTATAGTGCGTGCAACTACAGCAGTCGAGGAACGCAACGATGCGTGAAGCCGTCATCGTCTCTACCGCGCGCACGCCGATCGGCAAGGCCTATCGCGGCGCCTTCAACAACACCCATGGCGCCACCATGGGCGGCCATGTGATCAAGCACGCCGTCGAGCGCGCCGGCGTCGACCCGGCCGAAGTCGAGGACGTGATCATGGGCTGCGGCGCGCCGGAAGGCGCCACCGGCGGCAACATCGCGCGCCAGGCGGCGATCCGCGCCGGCATGCCAGTGACCACCTCGGGCGTCACGGTGAACCGGTTCTGCTCGTCCGGCCTGCAGACCATCGCCATGGCGGCGCAGCGCGTCATCGTCGACGGCGTGCCGGTGATGGTCGGCGGCGGGCTCGACAACCTGTCGCTGGTGCAGAACGAGCACGCCAACAAGTACCGTGCCCGCGATCCCTGGATCGAGGAGCACAAGCCGGCGATCTACCACTCCATGCTGCAGACCGCGCAGTGCGTCGCCGACCGCTACAACGTGTCGCGGGAATACCAGGACGAGTACGCGCTGCAGAGCCAGATGCGCACCGCCGCGGCGCAGCAGGCCGGCAAGTTCGACGACGAGATCGTGCCGCTGCCGACCACCAAGCTGGTGCAGAACAAGGAGACGGGCGAGGTCTCCGAGGAAGAAGTCACGCTGACCAAGGACGAGGGCAACCGCCCGTCGACCAACGCGGAGGGCCTGGCCGCGCTGGAGCCGGTGACCGGCCCGGACGGCCACATCACCGCCGGCAACGCCAGCCAGCTTTCCGACGGCGCGTCGGCCTGTGTGGTGATGGACGCCAAGCTCGCCGAGCAGCGCGGCCTCCAGCCGCTCGGCATCTTCCGTGGCTTCGCGGTGGCTGGTTGCGAGCCCGACGAGATGGGCATCGGCCCGGTCTTCGCCGTGCCGCGCCTGCTGGAGCGGGCCGGCCTGAAGGTCGACGACATCGACCTGTGGGAGCTGAACGAGGCCTTCGCGGTGCAGGTCCTGTACAGCCGCGACCAGCTCGGCATCCCGGCCGACAAGCTCAACGTCAACGGCGGCGCGATCTCCATCGGTCACCCCTATGGCATGAGCGGGGCGCGGATGGTCGGCCACATGCTGATCGAGGGTAAGCGTCGCGGCGCCAAGTACGCCGTCGCCACCATGTGCATCGGCGGCGGCCAGGGCGCCGCCGGCCTGTTCGAGATCGCCTGAGCTTGAATCGGGCTGACGGATCGCGAAGGGCGCCGGCGACGGCGCCCTTCGTCGTTCTACTTCCACGGTGCGTCAGCCCGGATCAAGGCCGGGGGTGACGAATAATGGTGGGTCTGGCGTCACAAACGGGTCGGCTCGGAGTAAACTGCCCGAGTCATGAAGGTTTACCGCGCCGAGCGTATCGACGGTGGCGTGCTGGTCACGGTGGATGGCCAGCCGCTGGATCCGGCCCGTCAGGTCCGCGACCTGGGCGCCGAGGGGTTCGAATGGGGCTATGAAGGCACCGGCCCGGCGCAGCTCGCGCTCGCCCTGCTGGCCGACCTGCGCGGCCCGGAGGAGGCGCTGAAGCTCTACCGCGTGTTCATGGAAGTGGTGGTTTCCGAACTGCCACCGGACGGCTGGACGCGTGACGAGAGCGATTTCGAGCGCCGGTTGAACGAGGTGGTCGTGGTGCCGATGGACCTGGAAACGCTTCTCAAGAAAGTTCGCGGGGAGATCTGAGCGCGATGCTCGCCGTCACCGATCTGCTGCGGCGGCAGGACCCGGCCGCGCCGGCGCTGTACTACGCCGGCCGGGCGATGACCTATGGCGAACTGGAGCGAATGAGCGCGCGCGTCGCCGGCGGCCTGTCGGAGCTCGGCATCGGCCCTGGCGGCAGGGTGGCGATGTGGCTGCCGAACACGCCGGCCTACCTGGCATTGTACCTGGCCTGCTGCCGGCTCGGCGCCATCGCTGTGGCGGTGAACACGCGCTTCCGCTCGCTCGAGGTCGCCGACATCGTCGGCCGCTCCGGTGCCACGGTGCTGGCGATGTGGCCGGGCTTCCGCAACATCGACTTCCCGGGCCTGCTGGCCGAGGTCGACCCGGCCGCGCTGGCCCGCCTGCGCGCCGTCGTCACCTACGACGAGGGCGAGGACCAGCCGGCGTTGCCCGCCGCGCTCGACAAGATACAGCGCCTGAGTTTCGGCGAGCTGGCCGGCGCCGCGCCGCGCGACGCGGTCGACGGCGACCGCGACAGCCCATGCAACATCTTCACCACGTCGGGCACGACCAAGGCGCCGAAATTCGTCCTGCACGAACAGCACTCGATCGCCGACCACGCCATCGAGGTGGTCGACGGCTTCGGCTACCACGAGGGCGCGATGCTGCAGGCGCTGCCCTTCTGCGGTGTGTTCGGCTTCACCCAGGCGGCCGCGGCGCTGGCCGGCGGCCGGCCGATGCTGCTGCAAAGCGCCTTTGATCCTGGCGCCGCGATCAAGCTCATCGCCGAGCACGACGTGCGCCACTTGAACGCTACCGACGACATGCTGCGTGCCCTGATCGACGCCGGATCGCTGGGCAATATCCGCGCCGTCGGTTCCGCCGCCTTCAACGCCGGCTTCAACAAGCTGGTCGCCGACTGCGACGCCAAGGGCATCAACGTCATCGGCCTCTACGGCATGAGCGAGGTGCAGGCGCTGTACAGCCGGCAGCCGGATAGCCTGCCACTGGCGGACCGGGTGCAGGGCGGCGGCTTCCCGGTTTCGTCGCTGGCCGGGGTGCGGGTGCGCGACCCCGATACCGGCGCGCTGCTGCCGCACGACCAGCCCGGCGAGCTGGAACTGAAAGGGCCGAGCCAGATGGCCGGCTATGACGGCAACCCGGAAGCCACCGCCGAGGCCATCACCGCCGACGGCTTCGTCCGTACCGGCGACCTCGGCCACACCTGCGCCGACGGCCGCTTCGTCTACCTGCAACGCATGGGCGACGTGCTGCGGCTGGGCGGCTTCCTGGTCAGCCCCGTCGAGATCGAGGCGCATATCGAACAGCGTCCGGAGGTCGGCCACGCCCAGGTGGTCGCCGTCGACGCGACGGCCGGCCGCCGCGCCTTCGCCTTCGTGGTGCCGGCAACGGGCGCACAGGTGTCGGAAGCCGAGATCATCGCCCACTGCCAGGCCGGCCTGGCCAAGTTCAAGGCGCCGGTCGGTGTCGCCGTGCTGGACGAGTTCCCGACCGCCAAGTCGGCCAACGGCACCAAGATCCAGCGCGGCCGGCTGCGCGAGATGGCGGACGAGGCCATGCGGCAGCGGAGCAGCGCATGACGACGGACAAGGTGGGCCGCCGTCTCGTGGGCATGCTGACGCCGTCCTCCAACACCACGCTGGAGCCGGTCTGCGCCGGGATCCTGGCCGACTTGCCGGATGTGAGCGCGCATTTCAGTCGCTTCCGCGTCACCCGCATTGCACTCGCCGACGACGCGCTGGCGCAGTTCGACCATAGCGAATTGCTGCGCGCGGCCGAGCTGCTGGGCGATGCGCGCTGTCAGGTGATCGCCTGGAACGGCACCTCGGCCGGCTGGCTCGGCTTCGAGCACGACCGCGACCTGTGCCGCCGGATCGAGGCCGCGACCGGCGCGCTGGCGACCACCACGACGCTGGCCAGCGCCGAGCTGTTCCGACGCTGGGGCATGAGCCGCATCGGTCTGGTCACGCCCTACACCGACGACGTGCAGGCCGCGATCGTCGGTCACTACGGCGAGGAAGGGCTCGACTGCCGTGTCGAGCGCCACCTCGGCATTTCCGAGAACTTCGCGTTCTCCGAGGTGCCGCCGGACCGGCTGGCCGCGATGTGCCGCGACGTCGCGCCGGACGTCGACGCGGTGATGATCTACTGCACCAATCTGAACGGCGCCGCCGTTGCCGCCGAGATCGAGGCCGAGATCGGCAAGCCGGTCGTGGACTCCGTCGCGCTCACGGTCTGGCATAGCCTGGACCGGCTGGGTGTCGACATGGCGCGCCTGCGCCCCTGGGGACGGCTGTTCGGATCATGACCGCGCGTGCCGTCGCTCGCTGCCTGCCATTGATCCTGGTGCTGGTGGTCCTGGCCGGCACGGCGGCGGCGCAATCCGCGCAAAAGATCTCGCGACCCTTCGGCACTCAGCTTACCGAGTGGAACCGTATCCTCGACCAGGCGCAGGTCTATCTCGACCGGACGCAGCAGGTCGAAGCGGAGACCGACGACTGGATCGCGAAGATCGGTCAGCTCCTGCTGGAGGCGCACGAGGTCGCCAACATCGCGCGCGCCGACCTGGAGAAGGCGCAGGAACTGCTGACCGCCCTCGGACCCGAACCGAAGGAGGGCGAGCCGGCGGAAACCGACGACGTGCGCAAGGAACGCGACACGTTGAACGAGAGAGTCGCCCAGCTCCGGGCCCGCGTCACCCAGACCGAACTCACCATCGCCCGCGCCGAACAGCTCCGGGGGCAGCTTGGCGAGCTGACGCTGTCCGGCTTCTTCGACGACCTCGGCCGTGCCTACCCGCCGCCCTTCGAGGCCGATACCTGGCGCGATGGTCTCGCCGCCGCCTACGCGCTGGCGAGCGAAACGGCACGGTCGGCGCTCGACTGGCGGGCCGAGCTGGCCGCGCGCAAGCGCGGCAATGTGATCTTCGCCCGCATGGTGCTGATCACGATCTGCGTGCTGGCCTTGGGCTGGTTGCTGCGACGCGTGCTGCTGCGCCGCTTCGGGCGCAATGCGGATCCGGACCCGACCTATACCCGGCGCTTCGCCGCCGCGATCGCGGAAGGGGCGGCCCGTGGCCTTATCCCGGCGGCGTTGCTGCTGACCATCCTGCAGCGCGCCACCGCCCGAAGCGACCTGTTCTTCGGTCCGGTCGCCGACTATGTCGCCGCCGCCTGTCTCGGGCTGATCGTACTGGTGCTGGCGGTATCGCTGCCGCGCGCGGTGTTGGCGCCCTCGCAGCCGGTTTGGAGCCTGATGCCGATCGAGGCGCGCTCGGCGCGCGCGATGTGCCGCTGGATTGGCCTGGTCGGATTCATCTTCGCGCTCGACGTGGCGTTGATCGTCGCCTTTCACGATGCCGACATCGTGCCGGCGCTGCGCTCGATCTACGCCACGGTCACCGACCTGCTGGAGGGCGCCGGCATCCTGCTGTTGCTGCGCCCGTCGCTGTGGCGTCTGCAGAAACGGACACCGGGCAGCGACGTGGAGAAGGTCGAAGCGGCGGCGGCGGCACCGTTCTGGCCGCTGCTGCGCCTGCTGGTCGCGATCGTGGTGGTTGTCGGCATGGGCGCCATCTTGATCGGCCATGCCGGCCTCGGCGACTACCTGATCAAGAACCTGGTGATCAGCGGCCTTGTCGTCGGCACGCTGTTCCTGCTGCGCGGCGTGCTGCGCGAACTGGTTGGCATCGGCCTGCGCGCCCGGCTGATACGCGAGCAGGCCGGGATCAGCCACCGTACCCGCCGGCTGCTGAAGTTCTGGCTTCGCGTCCTGCTCGACCTAGTGCTGGTCTTTGGCGGGCTGCTGCTTGTGCTGCCCTTCTGGGGCGTCGCCTGGGCCGCGCTCAGCGAATGGGCAACGCTGATCCTGACCGGCTTACGCGTCGGCAACGTCACCTTGTCAATCACCGATATCGGCACCGCGATCCTGGTGCTCGTGGTTGGACTGATCATCACCCGGCTGCTGCGCCGGGGGTTGGCCGAACAACTTTTGCCGGAGACCAACCTCGACCTCGGGGTGCAGAACTCCATCGCGTCGGGCTTCGGCTACCTTGGCGTGCTGCTGGCCGGCACGCTGGCGGTGGCGGCGCTCGGCATCGACCTGTCGAACATCGCGCTGATCGCCGGCGCGCTGTCGGTCGGCATCGGCTTTGGCCTGCAGAACGTGGTCAACAACTTCGTCTCCGGCCTGATCCTGCTGATCGAGCGGCCGGTCAAGGTCGGCGACTGGGTGGTCGTCGGCGGCAACGAAGGCTTCGTGAAGAAGATCAACGTGCGTGCCACCGAGTTGCAGACCTTCCAGCGCGCCTCGGTGATCATTCCCAACGCGGACCTGATCTCCTCCAGCGTGATGAACTGGACGCACCAGGACCGCTACGGCCGCATCGAGGTCGGGGTCGGGGTCGCCTACGGCAGCGACACGGCGCGGGTGAAAGAGATCATGCTGGAGGCGGCCAACGCGCACGAGCGCGTGCTGGACTACCCGGCGCCGTTCGTGCTGTTCATGAATTTCGGCGACAGCAGCCTGGATTTCGAGCTGCGTTGCTATACCGACGACGTCCTGTACAAGATCATCATCGCTTCCGACATCCGGTTCGAGATCGACCGCCGCTTCCGCGAGGCGGACATCGAGATTCCGTTTCCCCAGCGTGTCGTCCATATCGTGCCGCCCGGCGACGGTGCTTAGCCGGCTGCCCTGCGACCCCAGCCGCGTCGCCGGCTCGCTCAGCCTCGATTTGTCGCCTTCAGTGCCGCCAGGGCACGTTGCCGCGCCGCCGCGTGGTCTACGATCGGCGCCGCCCCGCCTGCCTTCCACGGCTCATGCACGTGCGCGTCCGGGATGTCACGAAGCGCCGGAACCCATCTGCGCACATACGCCCCATCGGGATCGAACTTCTGTCCCTGCAGGATCGGGTTGAAGATGCGGAAGTAGGGCGCGGCGTCGGCGCCGCAGCCGGCGACCCATTGCCAGCCGCCGACATTGTTGGCGAGATCCGCGTCGACCAGCGTGTCCCAGAACCACGCCTCGCCGTGCCACCAGCCGATCAGCAGGTGCTTGACCAGGAAGGACGCGACCACCATGCGCACCCGGTTGTGCATCCAGCCGGTTTCCCAGAGCTGGCGCATGCCGGCGTCGACCAGCGGGTAGCCGGTCTGGCCGCGCTGCCATGCCAGCAGCGCCGCCTCGTCGACGCGCCACGGGAAGTCGGCGAAGTCCGCCTTGAACGGCTGTGTCGGCAGGTCGGGGAAGTGGAACAGCAGGTGGGCGCAGAATTCGCGCCACACCAGCTCGCGCCGAAACGCCGCGCCGCCACGATGGTCGCCGACCGCGTGCCAGGCCTGGCGCGGGCTGATCTCGCCGAAATGCAGAGCCGGCGACAGCCGCGACGTGCCGTCGACATCGGGCCGGTCGTGTCCGTCTGCATAATCGGCCACGGCACAATCGGCGAACGCCGCCAGGCGCGCTTGCGCGCCGGCCTCGCCGGGCGTCCAGCTCTCGCGCAGGCCGCCAGCCCAATCGGGTCTGGTGGGCAGCAGACCCCAGTCATCCAGATCGTCGCCGGGCGCCGATATCAGCGTCAGGTTTTCCGGCGCCGGCTTCGGTGCGGCCGGCTCGCGCTGCGCCTGGCAGGCGCGATGGAACGGCGTGAACACCTTGTACGGTCCGCCGTCCTTGGTCTCCACCGCCTCCGGCTCCCATAGCAGCGCGCCGCCATAGCGTTTCACGTCGAGCTGCTTTGCCAACGCCGTTTCGTCGGCGATGCCGCCGGGCGTGTAGGCGCGGGTCAGGAAGATCGCTTCGGCGCCGATCTCCTGCACCAGCCGCGCCACGGTCTCTGCCACCGGCCCGCGCCGCAGCACCAGGCCGCCGTGCCGCCGACGCAGGCTGGCCGCCAGCTTGGCCAGGCTGCCGTGCAGGTACCACTTCGAGGCGCCGCCCGGCGTGCGCTCACCGGCTTCAGTCTCGTCCAGCACGTAGAGCGGCACGATCGGCCGGCCGGTCTCCGCCGCCGCGCGCAGGGCGGGGTGGTCGGACAGACGCAGATCCTGGCGGAACCAGACGATGACGGGACGATCGCTCACCCATGCGATATCGTCCGCCCGTGCGCCAGGTCAATGCGGCAGATGCGTCAGCTTGTCCGGGTTCAACATGGTGTAGACCGCCACGATCCTGCCGTCGACGCAGTCGAAAGCGATGGCGAAGTGGCCGCCGTCGACCTCGTGCCCCAGCAAGCCGGGCCGGCCGTTGACCTCGGCGACCTCGTAGCGGATCGCTCCGACGTCGGGATCCTTCTTGCGAATGCCGGCGACGAAGCGCAGGAACCGATCGCGACCGAAGATCGGGTTCAGTGCGGCGTGACGTCGGCCGCCGGCATCGTTGTAGAGCACGACGTCTCCGGCCAGCACTTCGACGAGCGCGGCCACGTCGCCCTGTTCCGCCGCGGTCTTGAAGGCGCGGACCAGGCGATCGGCGTCTTTCCGGTTGGTGCCATAGCGCGGCCGGTCGCGTTGCACCTGGGTCCGGGCGCGGGCGGCCAACTGGCGGCAGGCGGCCGGCGATCGGTCCAGGGTCGAGGCCACCTCGGCGAAATCGAGCTCGAACACGTCATGCAGCAGGAAGGCGGCGCGCTCCAGCGGCGACAGGCGTTCCATGGTCATCAGCAGGGCAATGGTCAGGTCCTCGGCGATCTCGCTCGACCGCTCCGGCGACAGCGCTTGCGCGTCCAGCACCGGCTCGGGCAGCCAGGGGCCGACATAGCTCTCGCGTCGCACGCGAGCCGACTTCAGGTGGTCGAGGCAGAGCCGCGTGACCACTGTGGTCAGGAAGCCGCGCGCTTCCGCCACCTCTGCCCGCTCGGTCCGGTGCCAGCGCAAATAGGCGTCCTGCACGATGTCCTCCGCTTCGCTGCGCGAGCCCAGCATCCGGTAGGCGAGCGCGATCAGGTGCCGCCGGTGCGGCTCGAAGCCGGCTGCCGCGTCGTCGTTCATGCCACCGGCCGCAACGGGTTCTCCGTGCCCGCTACGCTCAGCGTCTGACATGTCTTGCCGTGGCCCATGGCGTATTTCAGCGTCGGGTAGAGCCGCGCCAGCGTGATGGTGAGCGCCAGGGACGCCGCGCCGGCCGCCCCCCAGCGCGCCACGGCCTGATCACGCAGATGGTCGGCGGCCGGATCGCGGGTCAGCGTCGCGGTGGCGAAGCGCCAGGCCAGCGCCATGTCAGCCGGCATCGCCGCCGGCGCGCGGTCCGCGCCGGCCTTGAGCGCGTCGGCTGGGACGCCTTCTTCCAGCGCCATGTCGACGCAAAGTTGCGCGCAGGGGCCGCAATCGTCGTGTTGCATGGTCGCCAGCTTGGCCGCGTACCAGGCATCGCGCGGTAGCGCGCCGCGATACTTGCCGCCGCCGATGGCGCGCGCGAAGTGCCGGAAGCCGGCATAGTCCAGGTCCATCAGCTCGCGCATGTAGCCAAGGTCATAGCGATACTTCTTCTCGAACGCATCGAGCCGGTTGCGGATCAGCCATTTCAGCATGTCAGGTCTCCTTCGTCGCGCGTCGCGGCCAGCCCAGCCAGAGCAGGGCCAGCGGCGGCAACCAGATGCCCGGCAGGTCGGTTGCGAGATGCCCGTGACCGTGCCCGCCAAGCCACTCGACGAGATGGATCAACCCGTGCAGGCCCAGGAAGATGCTGGCGACCAATGCCGCCGGCCAGGCACGCCGGTCCGCCGCCAGCCACAGCGCCGCGCCGGCGCTGGCCAGGTAAGCGGCACCGATATCGCGCACGAAGTGCACGTTCAGCGGTCCGGTACCGATCACGCCGGGTACCGTCTCGTACCAGACGCCCGGCGCCAGCAGCATGAAGCCGCCGTTACCGAACAAGAACACGCCAACCAGCAGAGCCACCGCGACGCGCATGGGCAAATCTCCTCGTCTTGGTGATAGGACGAGGTAGCGCCGCACGATGTGACATGGCCCGGAAGAAAACCGCCCGGGTCCCGCCCGGGCACTTGCTCAGCCGCCGAGCAACTCCGCCACCGCCGCTCGCAGCACCGCCTCGTCGTCGGGGTTCTGCGCCGGGTTGCCGGCGCGGTGGCCCCAGATCGACTCGATCGGGCGATACGCCGCGTTCGGCATCTTGGCGGTCTCGATCTCGCTGTCCTCGGGCGTGAAGTAGAGGTCGGTGCGAGACGGCATCACGATGGCCTTCGCCGTGATCGCGCCCAGCGCCGCGCCCAGGTCGCCGCCGAAGATCTCGTTGTCGGCGATGTCGGAGTGGTACCACGTGTCCAGCATCGACAGCAGGTCGTGACCGTCGCGGCGCAGGAAGTTGGCCTCCCAGTTGCGCACCAGCCAGTCCTCCAGGCTGTCGTAGCCGATGGTCTCGTACAGTCGCTCGCGATAGAACGCCTGGCTCATCGCCCAGCCGGCATAGACCCGGCCCATGGCGCGCAGGCCCTGCGTCGGGCGGCCGACGAAACGGTCGCCGCGCCAGGTCGTGTCGCCGCACAGCGTCGAGCGCACGCCCTCCAGGAACACCTTGTTGTGGATCGACGTCCGTGCCGAGCCGCAGACGGCGCAGAGCGCGCGCACCCGGTCGGGATGGATCGCGCCCCAGTGCAGTGCCTGCTGCGCGCCCATCGACCAGCCGTAGACCAGGGCGAGCTGCTCGATGCCGAACACCTCGGTCAGCAGCCGGCGCTGCGCCTCGATATTGTCCCAGTGCCGGAAGCGCGGAAACCGGCCGGGCCCGAACGGCTCCGGCAGCGTGGAGGGCGACGACGAGGCGCCGTTGCCGAACTGGTTGGGGATGACGATGAACCAGCGTTCCGGATCGAGCACGCGCCCGGGTCCGACCAGCCAGTCGATATCGCCGTGCTGCGCACCGTAGGAGGTCGGGTAGAGGATCGCGTTGTCGCGCGCCGGCGACAGCGTGCCATAGGTCTTGTAGGCCAGCTCGGCGGTCGGCAACACGATACCGGTCTGCAACCGGAAGTCGCGGAGGATGAAAGTTTCGTGATCGGGCATCGGCGCGCTCCCCAGATGGCGAGGGCGATGCCAGCATATCCGGCGCCCCGGGTCGAGGCGCCAGGCTTGGCGGCGGGCCTAGTCGGCCGGCGGTTCCTCGGGCTGGTCCTCGCCTTCGCCTCGCTTGGCGGCGGCCTTGGCCCGCTTGGCTTCCAGTTTTTGGGCCTTTTTCGCGGCCTTTTGACGTTCGCGCTCCATGCGCTCGAAATTGTAGTTCGGCCTACGGGCCATCGGCATTCTCCATCAGGTGGACGGAAACCGACGACGGCGCGCCGCCGTCGGATTCCAGCGCGTGTGCGCTACAGTTTGCGCAGATTCTCGGCCGAAACGCGGCCTTTTTTCGGGTCGCGGTGCAGATCGAAAGCAATCTTGTCACCCTCGTTCGGGTTGCTCATCCCCGCGCGTTCGACGGCGCTGATGTGCACGAACACGTCCTTGCCGCCTTCATCCGGTTCGATGAAGCCGAAACCCTTGGTTGCGTTGAACCATTTCACGGTACCGGTCGCCATGTCGAAAGTCTCCTTTGGCGAAGTGGTTGATGCCGATTACGCATATTACGCTTCGGCGGCCAATGCTCAGGCCGCTTTCTGGAACCGCCGGCCGCGGTTTCTGTTCCGTCGAGGCTTCTTCGGCGCCTTGGTCGCGACGGTGTCCGGGGCGCCGCCGCCGATGACCTGCAACCGATGGCCGGTCAGTTTTTCGATGTCGCGCAGATACTCGACCTCGCTGGCGTCGCAGAACGACACCGCCGTGCCGCTGGCCCCGGCGCGCGCGGTCCGCCCAATGCGGTGCACGTAGCTTTCCGGGACATTCGGCAGGTCGAAGTTGAACACGTGGCTGATGCCGGCCACGTCGATGCCGCGCGCGGCGATGTCGGTGGCGACCAGCACCCGGGCGCGGCCGTCGCGGAACCGGGCCAGCGCGGTCTGCCGCGCCGACTGGCTCTTGTTGCCGTGGATCGCGTCCGCCTCGGTGCCGTCGGTCATCAGGTGCTTGGCGACGCGGTTGGCGCCGTGCTTGGTGCGGGTGAACACGATCGCCCGCGCCACCTGGCCATCGGCCAGCAACTGGTTGAGCAGCGCGCGCTTGTCGCCCTGGGCGACGAAATGCACCTGCTGGTCGATACGCTCGGGCGCAATCATCTTGTCGCGGCCAGCCTCGACCCGCTCCGGCCGGTCCAGGATCGTCGCCGCCAGCTTGGCGACGTCGTCCGGCATGGTGGCCGAGAACAGCAGCGACTGGCGCTTCTCCGGCAGCCGCTCGACGATCTTGCGGATGTCGCGGATGAAGCCGAAGTCGAGCATCCGGTCGGCCTCGTCGAGCACGAAGTGGGTCAACGTGTCGAGGCGCATGTCGCCGGCCTGCAACAGGTCGAGCACCCGGCCAGGCGTGCCGACCATGATGTCGGCCCCGCGCGCCACCGCGCGCACCTGCGGCTGGCGGCCGACGCCGCCCATGACGGTGACGCTGCGCAGCTTCAGGTGCGCCGACAGCATCTTGATCTCGGCCTGGATCTGTAGCGCCAGTTCGCGCGTCGGCGCCAGGATCAGCGCCCGCACCGACCGCTTGGCCAGGGGCGCGGTATCGGCGGCGAGGTGATGCAGCAACGGCAGCGCGAAGGCCGCGGTCTTGCCGGTGCCGGTCTGTGCCAGGCCGAGCAGGTCGCGACCCTGCAGGATCGGTCCGATCGCCTTGGCTTGAATGGGAGTCGGTTGGGTGAAGCGTGCCTGGTTCAGTGCACGTATCAACGGCTCGGCGAGGCCGAGGCCGGTAAACGTCGTGTCGGTCAAACTGTAATTCTGCCTATCGCACCCACGCGTCAGCCCTTCTCGGCGGTCGTCGTGTCGTGGTGCCCTTGTGTTCGCCGCCACGCGCGATTGCGGCGCGAACGATTTCAAACGGCCTGGCCCGGGAGGGAATCGGCATGTCGCCGTCCGTCGCGCATTCGCGGACAAAACCTGTGGTCGCATCGCACGGGCGCCGGTACGTGTCAAGCAAGCCGGTGCTTGGCGTTGCCCCCTGCGAACGGCATCATGCGCGCGGAAGAGGGCAATCAGATGACAGAGCACAAGGGTATTGGCGCGTCGGTCCCGCGGGTCGAGGATCGCCGCTTTCTGACTGGCGCCAGCCAGTTCAGCGACGATCTGACCCGCGACGGCCAACTGACTGCGATCGTGGTGCGTTCGCCGCATCCGCACGCCACGATCCGCGCCATCGACACCGGCGCGGCGCGGGCGATGGCGGGCGTGCGCGCGGTTTACGCCGCAGCCGACCTGCGCGACGTGATCAAGCATCCGATCCCGTCGCTGACCACGGAACCGCCGTTCGACGTGCGCGGCCGCGACGGCGAGCCGGCGACCGACGCCTCGCAGTATCCGCTGGCGACCGACCGGGTGCGCTATCTCGGCGAGCCGGTCGCCTTCGTCGTCGCCGACACGCTGGAACAGGCGCGCGACGCGGCACAGGCCGTCGAGGTCGACTACGACGAACTATCGGCGGCGGTCACCATCGAGCAGGCGCTGGCCGCCGAGGCGCCGCTGTGGGACGCCGCGCCCGACAACGTGTCGCTGGACTGGGCCGGCGGCGACGCAGCGGCGGCGAAGCAGGCGTTCGAGCAGGCAGCGCACGTCACGTCCATGACCCTGGTCAACAATCGCGTCGTCATCGCCTTCATGGAGCCACGCGCCTGCCTGGCCGAGCCCGACGGCGACGACCACGTCACCATGCACGTCGGCTGTCAGGGCGCGCACGGCATGCGTGCCGGCCTGGCGGCGATGTTCGACATGCCGATGGAGAACCTGCGCGTGGTGGTGCCGGACACCGGCGGCGGCTTCGGTGCGCGCGGCGGGGTGTATCCGGAATTCGCGCTCACGCTGGCGGCGGCCAGGCTGCTGGGCCGGCCGGTGAAGTGGACCGCCGACCGGGCCGAGAGTTTCCTGGCCGACAACCAGTCGCGCGACCACGTGATGCGCGCCGAACTGGCACTCGACGCCGACGGCAACTTCCTGGCGGTGCGCGCCAACATCGACTGGCGCCACGGCGCCTACATCCCCAGCCGCAACATCTGGGTCATCATCAACTTCCTGCCGCCGACCATCGGCGGCGTCTACCGCATTCCCGCCGCCGACATCTCTATTCGCTCGCTGTTCACCAACACCACGCCGCAGGCCGCCTATCGCGGCATTGGCCGGGTCGAGACCAACTACCTGATCGAGAGCCTGATCGACCAGGCCGCGCGCGAGACCGGCCACGACCGTATCGAGCTGCGCCGGCGCAACCTGGTGACGCCTGCCGAGATGCCGTGGACCGCGCCGGGCGGCGCCGTCTATCACTCCGGCCAGTTCACCGCCAACCTGGCCCGGGCCCTGGACCTTGGCGAATGGGATCACTTCGCGGCGCGTCGCGAAGCCTCGGAGGAGAAGGGCTTGAAGCGCGGCATCGGCGTGTCGCTGTTCATCGAGAATGACGGCGGCGCGCCGGGCGAGTTCGCCGAGGTCGTCGCCGAGGACGACGGCACCATCACCCTGCTCGCCGGGACCCAGGATTTCGGCATGGGCCACGCGACGATGTACGCGCAGATCCTGTCCGACGAGCTCGGTGTGCCGTTCGAGGCGATCAAGGTTGCCTATGGCGACACCGACCGGGTCGCGCGCGGCTCCGGCTCGCACGGCTCGCGCTCCGCGCGCATCGGCGGTGCCGCGGTGGTGTTCGGCGCCCGCGACATGGTCAAGCTCGGCACCGAGCTGGCCGCCGAACTGCTGGAGGCGGCGGCCGCCGACATCGCCTATACCGGGGGCAGCTTCACCATCCAGGGCACCGACCGCGCCGCTACCCTGGCCGAGGTCGCGAGCTTCGCCGCCGGACAGGGCAAGAGGCTGGCGGCGCAGCACGACTTCCTGACCGAGCGCGAGGCGCACTCCAACGGCTGCCACGTCGCCGAGGTCGAGATCGATCCCGCCACCGGCCAGGTCCGCCTGGATCGCTATTCGATCGTCGCCGACGTCGGCCGGGTGGTGAACCCGATGATCGTCGATGGCCAGATGCACGGCGGCGCCGCCCAGGGCATCGGCCAGGCGCTGCTTGAGGACGTGGTCTACGACCCTGGCAGCGGCCAGACCCTGTCGGGCAGCTTCATGGACTACACCATGCCGCGCGCCGACGACCTGCCGGACTTCGCCATCGCCACCAACGAGGTGATCGAGACCGACAACCCCGTTGGCGTGAAGGGCGCCGGCGAGAACGCGACGTCCGGCGCGCCGGCCGCGATCATGAACGCGATCCGCGACGCGCTGAACGGCGCCGAGATCCAGATGCCGGCGACCCCGGAACGGGTCTGGCGCGCACTGCGCGGCTAGAGCGGCGACGATCTAGACGACAACGACTATCCCGGGTTGACGTGCGCCGTAGCCGGTCAGCGTGAAGCCGTTCTAACTCACTCGGTCGGCCGCGTCGGGTCGAGCAGGTCGTCCTCGCCGCCGCGCGCGCGTTCCTCGGCAACCTTTTCGGCGACCGCGTTCTCGATCGAGGCGTCGCCCGCTTCGGCGCTGTCGGCCGGCGGTTCCGGCGCTGTCGGTCTGGCTGGTGGCGTGGTCGACAGGGTCGCCGGCGTGCCTTCCATGCGCAGCCGGTAGATCGGTTCCGGCAGGCCGAAGCCGGCATTCTCCAGCGCCCGCTTGGTCAGCCGGATCGACTCGCCGCGTGCCTTGCCGAAATCGGTGGCGCGCTGGTCGATCCAGCCGGAGAACCACAGCAGCACATTGGAGTCGCCGACATCCTGTACGAGGCCGACCGGCTCGGGCTCCTTCAGCACGAAGTCGATTTGGTCCAGCGTCGCCAGTCCGAGGTCGAGCGCGTCGCGCAGGCTGGCGTCGGCATCGATACCGAGCACGAACTCGAAGCGCCGTTCCGGATTGGCGCTGAAATTCTCCACCACGCCCTTGAACACTGTCGCGTTGGGGATGCGTACGTGGTTGCCGTCCAGTGTCATGATGATCGTGGCGCGCGACGTCAGCCGGATCACGTGGCCTTCGAAGCCTTCGATCCGGACGTGGTCGTTGGGCCGGAACGGCTGCCGGATCGAGAGCAGGATCGAGGCGATGTAGTTCTCGATGGTGTCGCGGACCGCGAAGCCGACGGCCAGCCCGACCAGTCCGGCGGTACCCAGCAACGTGCCGAGCAAGGCGGTGGCGCTCAGGATGTCGAGCGCCACCACCGCGCCGCCGACGATGAAGGCGATGCGTACGATCTGCCGGATCAGGTCGCCGACGAAAGCGTTTGGCGCGATCCGGTCCCACAAGGCCCAGCTTCGCGCCGCCCACAGGCCGACGATCAGGAAGACAACGAACACGATGAGTGCCACCGCGATCAGCGGCAGCAGGCCGACCATCAGCTGCAGTCGCTCCGTCAGACGTTCGTAGGCAGGGGTCAGCTGGTCGCCAAGCGAGGCATCCACCGCGATGTCGTTGCGCACCGCCACCACGCCCTGGACCCGCTGTGCCAGCTCCGCGGCTTCTTCGACCGAGGCGGAGTCGGCCACGGTGCCGCTCAGGCTGACCACGCCGGCATCGACCTCGATCTCGACGCCGCGAAAGGCGCTGAGCGCGTCATAGATGCCGCCGAGCCGCAGGGCGATGCTGGCGTCGGTGTCGGCGTCGGATTTGACGTCGATGGTGCTGGCGGGCTTGGCGTCACCGGCGTCCTGCGCGGCCGCGAATCCGGCGCTGAACACCAGGGCGATCGCGACGAGCCAGCCGGCCAGTCGCGAGGCCGCGGATCTCGTCGAAATCGGTGCCCGGTTCATGCCAGGTCCAAACGCAACTCCCCGGCGATCCGTTCCTCGTCCACGACGCATCCCAGGCCCGGCACTGTCGGTACCAGCGCGTCCTGCCCGTCCATCGGCAGCGGCTCGGCGAGATAGTCGCCGGACAGGTGCTGCGGCCCGTTGAGGTCGACCGGGAAGTCGATGCCGTAGGCGGCGAACAGGTGCACCGAGGCGGCGAAGCCTAGTGGTGCGTCCATCAGGCCGGAGCCGATCAGGCTGAAGCCGGCATTGCGCGCCAGGTCGCAGAGCTGGCGCGCATAGTGGATGCCGCCGACCTTGTTGACCTTCACCACCAGGCCCTCGACTGCCTCGCGCCGGATCAGCTCGATGACGTAGGGCAGGCCCATCGCGGCCTCGTCGAGCGCAATGTTCATCGTCGTCGCGGCGAGCAGCTTGCGCATGCCGTAAACGTCGGTCATCGGGATCGGCTGCTCGAACAGCTCGATGCCGAGCGCCTCGAAGGCGCGCGCCGCGCGCAATCCCTGGTCCAGCGTGTAGCCCTGGTTGGCATCCGGCCACACCACACAGCCTGGCGCGGCGGCCAGCGCCGCCTTGACGTTGTCGATGTCGAGGCTGAGGTCGTGGCCGACCTTGACCTTGAAGGCGCGGAAGCCTTCCGCCAGGCCCTTGGCGACGACTTCCGAGATCTTGTCCGGTGTCGGCGCGGAGACGAGGTAGGAGAGCGCGATCCGGTCGCGTGCCTTGGCGCCGAGCCAGGTCTGCAGGTTGATGCCGAGCTTCTTGCAGATTAGGTCGTGCGCCGCCATGTCGAGCGCCGCTTTCGCAACGGGTTGGCCGGGATCGAGCCCCGGCGCCAGCTCGGTATTCATCGCCTCGTGCAGGCCGGCGATGTCGAACGGGTCGCGCCCGATCAGCACCGGTGCCAGGTAATGCTTGATGCTGGTGTAGGTCGAATGCGTGGTCTCCGCCGACCAGCGCCGGCTCGGCCCGGCCTCGCCCCAGCCGACGGTGCCGTCGTCGCCGGTCATCTTCACCAGGATCACCTGCTTGCCCTCGGCCAGCGTCCGGCTGGCGCCACGCGGCAGGGTCAGCACCGCGCGCAGCGGCAGCACCACCGGAAACAGCTCGATGCGTTCGATCTTCATGTCTGCCTCGCTTGCTTCAACCGCTGCCGGATCACCGAGCCGATGACGATCACGGTCAGCGCCAGGAACCCGGCGCTGACCGGGCGGGTGACGAAATCCCAGGCGCCGTTGTTCGACAGGATCACCGCCTGGCGCAGCGACACCTCGACCAGCGGCCCCAGGATAAAGCCGATCAGCAGCGGCGGGATCGGAAAGTCGAACTTCACCATGCCATAGCCCAGCACCCCGAAGGCCAGCATCACGAAGACGTCGAAGGTGTTCGACGTGGCGACGTAGGTGCCGGTGACGCACAGCATCACCACCAGCGGGAACAGGATGCCGGGCGGCAGCCGCACCGCGTGGATGAACAGCGGCAGGCCGAGCCGGCCGATCACCAGGTGCAGGCCGGTGACCATCAGCATGCCGATCAGCAGTGCGGTGACGAAGTCGCCCTGCTGCTGGAACAGGGTCGGGCCGGGGATCAGGCCGTGCACGGTGAGCGCGCCCAGCATGATCGCGGTAATCACGTCGCCGGGGATGCCGAGCGTCAGCAGCGGGATCAGCGTGGACCCGGTAACCGCGTTGTTGGCGCTTTCCGCCGCAGCCACGCCCTCCAGCGCACCCTCGCCGAACGTCTCCGGCTGTTTCGACAGACGCTTGGCCAAGCCGTAGCTCATGAACGCGGCGATGGCGGCGCCGATGCCGGGAATCGCTCCGATGAACACGCCGATGCCGGTGCCGCGCAGCACGGTTGGGAGCAGGGCGCGCAATTCGGCCGCGCTGACCCGGTTGTCGGCGCGTTCGGCCGACATCGACAGGACCTGCGCGGCGAGCTTGCCGAGCGCCCGGTTCTCCGCCTGCACCAGACATTCTGCGATGGCGAAGGCGCCGATGATCAGGGCGATGAAGTTGAGCCCGCCGGTCAGCTCGTAGACCCCGAAGGCGAGCCGCACCTCGCCGTCCAGCGGGTCCAGCCCGACGGTGGCCAGCAGTACCCCGACGGCGCCAGAGAGCAGCCCACGGGTCAGGCTCTTGCCGGAGACCAGGGCGATGATGGTGAGCGAGAACAGGCCGAGAGCGAAGAACTCGTGCGGCCCGAAGGCGAGCGCGATCCGGGCGACCTGAGCGGCCAGCACGATCAGCACGATATCGGAGACAAGCTCGCCGAACACCGAGGCGTAAAGCGAGGTCTTCAGTGCCTTGCCGGCCTTGCCGGCGCGCGCCAGCTTGTAGCCGTCCATCGCCGTGGCGGCCGCCGCCGGCGTGCCCGGCACGTTGATCAGCACGGCCGCGATCGAGCCGCCATAGGTGCCGCCCTTGTAGATGCCGAGCAGCATCGACAGGCCGGCCAGCGGCGGCAGGTGGAAGGTGAACGGCAGGGCCAGCGCGACCGCCAGCGGCACATTGAGCCCGGGAATGGCGCCGATGACGATGCCGACCACCAGCCCCAGCGCCATCAGCGCCACGTTCTGCCATGCCAGGATCAGGTCCAGGCCCGCCGCCAGGTGTTCCATGGCCCAGTGTGTTTCCTGTCTAGTCTGCGCCGGCCCGCTCCCGCGCAAGCGGGAGATGATCTAGCCCAGCCAGCTGCCCTGCGGCAGCAGCACCAGCATGGTGTAGCGGAAGAAGAGTTGCAGCGCTGGCGGCACCACGACTGCGAGCAACACTAGATGCCACCAGCGCCGATGCCCATAGGTCAGCGCCAGCAACACCACCGCCACCGCGCCGGTGGCGATGTAGCCGGCGTATGTCATCAACGCGGCCTGACCGGCGATGATCGCAACGACGGCGCAGATCGCCAGCCACGCCCGCCCGCGGCCTTCGACCCGCGCCACGACTTCTTGGTGCCGCCGCAGCCAGCCTTGTACGGCCAGCAACAGGGCCAGCGCGACGATGACAATGCCGATCACCGCCGGCATGAAGGCCGGCGAGAACCAGCCGCCGTCGCCCATGCCGACCTGGCTCGGGATCGCCGCCAGCAACGCGCATCCGAGCGCCGCCAGCAGCAACCCCGCGCTCAGGTCGCGCGTCGCCTGGGTCACCGGCCGGGTCGTCGGCTACTTGCCGACGACAGCCGAGAAGTTGCCGTATTCGCTGGCCCACTGCTGCTCGAAGGCGGCGCCGTCGGCATAGGACACCAGCGTCTTCGACTGGCTGGCGAAGTTGAGGAAGGTCTTGTCCTCGATCACCTGCTTCAGCGCCTTGCGCAGGATCTCGATGCGATCCTCCGGCACGCCCTTGGCCACCGCGAGGCCGGTCCAAGGGCTGGCGGTGATGTCGTAGCCCAGCTCCTTGGCGGTTGGGGTGTCCGGCAGCTCGGCCAGACGTTCGTCGGCGAACACCACCAGCGGCGTGATCTTGCCACCGCCCAGGTGCGGCGCGATGGCGTTCACCGACGACGAGGAGACCATGTTGACGTGGCCGCCCAGCGCCATCGGCACCGCGTCGGCGTCGCCCTTCGACGGCACGTGCTTGAACGACACGCCGGCATTCTTGGCCAGCGACTCCGCCGCCAGCCACGGCAGCACGTTCTTCACGCCGGAATAGCTGAGTTCGCCCGGATGTGCCTTGGCGTAGTCCAGCATCTCCTTGGCCGTCTTGAACGGCTGGTCGGCGCCGGCTGCCAGCACCACCGCGCCCGAGGCGACGCGGCCGATGCCGCGGAAGTCCATCGGCTTGAACCCGATATCCGGATTGTGCACCGGACCGAGGATCTGGTTGCCCGGCGTGGTCACCAGCACGGTGTAGCCGTCCTTCGGGGCGTCGAGCACGAACTTGGTGCCGACCGCGCCGCGCCCACCGGTGCGGTTCACCACCGCGACCGGCTGGCCCAGGACCGAGCCGATCGACGAGGCGACGATGCGGCCGACGATGTCGGTGCGCCCGCCGGCCGGCCACGGCACGACGAAGGTGATCGGCTTGTCCGGATAGCTCTCGGCGATGGCGCCGCCGGCGACGGCCAGGACGCCGACGCCGGCCAGTACGGCGACGACGGCACGGCGATTGATGGTGGTGAGCATGTCTGCCTCCCTTTCTAGGTTCCGATGAACACCGGGCTGATCCATGCCAGGTGTCCGTTCTGTTGTTTGACGCGCAGGTAGACGTAGCCGCGCCCGCCCGGCACATCGATGGCGGCGCGGCCGGCAACCGCGCTGGCGCGACGCGGCACCAGGCGGTGGAACTGGTAGGCCTCCTTCGGGAACGGCCCAGTGAACTCGATCTTCGAGCCCCGCGCCAGTTCGCCGAGAGTTGTCGTGCAGGTCTGCCCGACCGGCTGGCTCAGCTTCACCTCGACCTCGGTCGCGGCGTCCCCGTCCAGCTCCAGCACCAGCGACTGGTTCGGGTTCTGCCGGTAGGCGCCGCGCCGCGAGGTGTAGGAGGTGACGGCCAGCGCGTTCGCGCCGGTCGGCGTCACCCGGTGCCGGCGCGCCTCGTCGAACGGCCCGGATTGCAGGCACGGGAAGGCGCGGTGCAGCCGGCCGCCCTTGACCGCGATGTCGAAGCGCCAGTCGCAGGTGCGTTCCAGCGCCAGATCGCCCCACGGTCCCCAGCCCCATTCCAGGCGCAGCTGCACGCCCTCGCCGAACAGGGCGTCGGCGGCCGGGAAGCCGGGGAAGTCGCGGTGCACGACGTGGCCGTTGCAGATCACCTCGACCACGTCGAGCTCGTCGCGGCCGCGCACGTCCCAGGCCGCCTCGACGGCGTCGCGCGCGGGCAGGATGCCGCCCAGCATCTCGCCGTCGACGGTGAAGTCGACCTCGATCCGGTCGCCGGTCAACGCGTAGGTGCGCCGGGCGTTGATCGCCTCGATGATGGCGCGGCGCGAGTTGTCCGGCGCCACCGCGGCCATCAGCCCCTCGCCATAGGCGCCGGGAAAACCGGAGTGGCTGTCGGTCGAGCCGACGAAGCCGAAGCGCAGGCCGCGGTCCAGCGCGTGCCGGGCGGTGTTCGCGGTGACCCGGCCGCCCATCGAATGGGTGATGTAGTCGTTCGGGCCGCGGTCGTGCTCGGAATTGCCATGTTCCGACATGATCTCGACCACCGGCGTGCAGGCCGGGTCGAACACTTCCCAGTTCACGCCGCGCCGGCCGGTCGGATAGGCCAGGTGATGCGGGATCATCAGCGCGCCTTCGCCGACGCAGAACCGGCGCAGCTCGTCGACGTGGTCGGGCAGCACCAGCGGCCGGTTGTCCTCCGGAAACACCACGCACTGGTCGCCGAACTGGCTGGAATGCCACTCGTAGCCCAGGAAGGCGGAAAACTCGTCGGCCCGGTTGGCGTCGGCAATCAGCGACTGCACCATCGGCCAGCCCTCGGCCAGCTTGGCAAAGCCCTTGATCCAGTGGTTCTCGCGCCCGCCCTCCATCGGCACCATGTCGTGCCAGCTGGCGTGGCCGGTGAAGGCGAAGAAGTCGAGATGCGTGCGCGCGATGTCGATGGATCGCTCCATCGAGCCGACGCCATAGCCGTAGGCGTTGTGATTGTGGATGTCGCCGAACAGAATGCGGTGATCGCGCGCCATCGGCCCTCCGCCGCGGAACCAGAAATAACCAGTTGGTTACTTCTGCTGATGTTAGAGGGCTTCGGCGCACGCCCGCAAGCGTGGACCTTTCTATGCCTGAACATGAATGTGCCGGCCGATGAGGCTGTCCTTGTGCAACGAGGTGCTGGCGCCGTGGTCGTGGCGCCGGCAATGCGACGTCGCCGCCGAACTCGGCTACGAGGGCCTGGAACTGGCGCCTTACACGGTCGAGCCGGAGGCACCGCACCGGCTGTCGTCGCGCCGCATCAAGACGTTGCGCAAGACCGCCGCCGATGCCGGTGTCGCGGTGTCCGGGCTGCACTGGCTGCTGCTGGCGCCCAAGGGCCTGTCGATCACCGCCGCCGACAAGACGCAGCGCGCGCGGACGCTGGAGGTGATGCACGGCCTGGCCGAGCTCTGCGCCGAACTCGGCGGCGACGTGTTGGTGCATGGTTCGCCGGCGCAGCGCCGACTGCCCAGGGGCAAGGGCGAGGCGGCCGCGCGCCGGCGCGGCATCGAGGCGCTGGCCGGCGTCGCCGAGACCGCGGCGCGCTGCGGCGTGACCTACTGCATCGAACCGCTGGCGCCGCCGATGGCCAACTTCGTCACCTCGCTGGCCGAGGCGGCCGCGATCGTCGACCAGGTCGACAGCCCCGGCCTGCGCACCATGATCGACTGCGCTGCCGTGGCCAATACGCCGACCGAACCGCCGGTCGCCGACCTGATCGCGCGCTACTGGCGCTCCGGCCACATGGCGCACATCCAACTCAACGACGGCAACCGGCGCGGTCCGGGCCAGGGCGCCGACGATTTCGCGTCGATCCTGAGGGCGCTGAAGCGCTATAGATACGACGGCTGGATGGCGCTGGAGCCATTCATCTACCGGCCCGACGGGCCGACGACGGCGGCGGTCAGCGCCGGGTACATTAAGGGGCTGCTGGCCGGCCTGGGAGGAAGCAAGTGAGCAAGAAGCGGATCATGGTGTTGATGCCGGGCGTGGGCGCCGGCCTGAAGGGCGTGCTGGACGGCCGCGACGACGTCGAGTGGGACCACATCACCGACCCGTCGGAGAACAACGTGCTGCAGCGCATCGCCGATTATGACGGCGCCATCCTCGGCGTGGCGCCGTTCACGCGGCGCATCATCGAGGCCGGCACGAAGCTGAAGATCGTCGCGCGCCACGGTGTCGGCTACGACGCCGTCGACGTGCCGGCGCTCACCGATCACAACATCCCGCTGGCGGTGGTCGGCATCGCCAACTCGGTGACGGTGGCCGAGCACGCGCTGTTCTTCATGCTGGCGCTGGCCAAGCGCGCGGTGCTGTACGACCGCGAGACGCGCAAGGGCAACTGGCTGGTGCGCTTCGATCCGCCGGCCTACGACCTGGCCGGCCGTACCGTGCTGATCCTGGGCTTCGGGCGCATCGGCCGCCGCCTGGTGCCGCGCTGCGTGGCGATGGAGATGAACGTGCTGGTGCACGACCCCTACGTGGTGCAGGACGCCATCGTCACCGCCGGGGCGACGCCGGTGGAAGACTGGCGCGCGGTGCTGGGCGACATCGACTTCCTGTCGGTGAACTGCCCGAAGAACGAGGAGACCGACGGCATGGTCGGCGCCAAGGAGCTGGCGGCGATGAAGGCCACTGCCTTCGTGGTCAACACCGCGCGCGGCGGCATCGTCGACGAGGCAGCGCTGTGCGACGCGCTGGAGAAGAAGACCATCGCCGGCGCCGGCATCGATCCCTTTGTGGTCGAGCCCGCGACGCCGGACGAGCCGCTGTTCAAGTACGACAACATCCTGGTCAGCCCGCACTCGGCCGGCGTGACCCAGGAGTCGATGTACCGCATGGGCGCCACGGCGGCGCAGAACTGCCTCGACTGCTTCGACGGCAAGCTCGACCCGGCCAATGTGATCAACACGGAAGTGTTGGGGTAGGGCGCTACCCCGCCGCCGCGATCTCGGCCAGGAACAGCTCGCCGAACTCGGCCTGCTTGCGGGCGCCGACGCCGTTGACCTCGGCGAACGCGACGAGGTCGCGCGGGCGTTTCGCCGCCATGTCGTGCAGCGTCTTGTCCGGGAACACCACATAGGCCGGCACACCGCGCTCGCGCGCCAGCTTCAGCCGCAGGCGCTTCAGGCGGTCCAGCAGGCCCTGGTCGGCTTCGTCCAGCTCCGCCAGCGGCGCGGCGGCGGTCTTCTCGCGCTTCGGCACGCTGGCGTCGGGGCGATACCGGAATTCGCGCTCGCCGTTCAACAGCGCCTCGCCGGCGCGCGTGAGCGACAGGCCGCCGTGGCCCTGGATGTCGAGCCGCAGCAATTCGCCGGCGACCATCTGGCGGATCACGCTGCGCAGCGCCGGCTTGCGCCAGTCGGCCGCGGCGCCATAGGTCGCCAGCTCGTCGTGGTTGCGTTCGATCACCTTCTCGGTCTGGCCGCCGCGCAGGATGTCGATCAGGTGCACGGCGCCGAAGCGCTGTCCGGTCAGCCGCGCGGTCTCGGCGACCAGCCGGGCGATCTCGGTGCCGTCCTCCAGCACCGCCGGGGTGATGCAGTTGTCGCAGTTGCCGCAGTCCTCGGCCTGGTCCTCGCCGAAATAGCTCAGCAGCACGCGCCGGCGGCAGCCCGCGACCTCGGCATAGCCGATCAGCGCGTCGAGGCGCTTGTGCTGGCGCCGCTTGTGCGCCTCGTCGGTCTCCTCCTGCTCGATGAAGCGCCGCCGCATGGCGATGTCGCCGGCGCCGTAAAGCATCACCGCCTCAGCCGCCTCGCCGTCGCGCCCGGCGCGGCCGATCTCCTGGTAGTAGGCGTCCAGCGTCGCCGGGATGTCGGTGTGCAGCACGAAACGTACGTCCGGCTTGTCGATGCCCATGCCGAACGCGATCGTCGCCACCATGATCACGCCCGCCTCGGTCAGGAACAGGTCCTGGTTGGCGTTGCGCGCGGCCGCGTCCATGCCGGCGTGGTAGGGCAGGGCGCGGAACCCCTCGCGCACCAGCAGTTGTGCGGTTTCGTCGGTCTTCTTGCGCGACAGGCAATAAACGATCCCGCTGGCGCCACGATGCTGGTCCAGGAAGGCGAGCACCTGGCGGTCGCTCTTCTGGCGTGGTTGCACGGCGAGGCGGATGTTCGGGCGGTCGAAGCCGGTGACGAACACCGCCGGGTTCGCGCCGAACAGCTTGGCGACGATGTCATCGCGGGTGACCGCGTCGGCGGTCGCGGTGAAGGCCGAGATCGGCACGCCCGCGAAGTGCTGCCGCAGGCTCGACAGCATCTCATATTCCGGACGGAAGGCCGGTCCCCATTGCGAGATACAGTGCGCCTCGTCGACCGCGATCAGTTTCACCGGCAGTTTCGCGAGCGCCCGCAGCATCTGCTCGGTCATCAGCCGTTCCGGCGACAGGTAGAGCAGGCGGGTCTCTCCGGCGGCGACCTTGCGCCAGCTCGCGACGTTATCGCCACGGTCGCGCCCGGAATTGATCGTCTCCGCCGCCACGCCAGCAAGCCGCAGGGCCGCGACCTGGTCCTGCATCAACGCCACCAGCGGCGAGACCACGATGGTCAGCCCGCCCAGCGTCAGCGCCGGCACCTGGAAGCACAGCGATTTGCCGGCGCCGGTCGGCATCACTGCCAGCGTGTCCCGGCCGTCCAGCAGCGCGTCGATCACCGGTTCCTGGCCGGGCCGGAAGTCGTCGAAGCCGAACACCTGGCGCAGCACGCGGCGCTTCTCGGCGGAAAGGTCGGGAACGAGGTCGAGCATCCGGCCGACCCTGCCTGATTCGCAGCGCGCCGGCCAGGATTCGCGTTACGATCTGACCAAAGGGAGACCGCGAACCGTGACCACGACACCGAAGACCGCCGCCGAGGCGCTGCTGCTGACCCTGAAGTCGCGCGGCGTCGACTATTTCTTCGCCAATGCCGGCACCGACTTCCCGGCCATCGTCGAGGCGCTGGCGCGCGGCGCCAAGGAAGGCCTCGACCTGCCGCAGGCGGTGACAGTTGTGCACGAGACCGCGGCCATCGGCATGGCGCATGGCTACTACCTCGCCACCGGTCGGCCGCAGGCGGCGATGGTGCACGTCAATGTCGGCCTGGCCAACGCGCTGATGCCGCTGATCAACGCCGCCTCCGACAACGTGCCGATCATGATGATGGCCGGTCGCACCCCGATCGGCGAGCGCGGTCGCTTCGGCGCCCGCTCGCGACCGATCCACTGGGGCCAGGAGATGCGCGACCAGGGCGGCATGCTGCGCGAGACCGTGAAGTGGGACTACGAACTGCGATATGGCGACCAGGTCGAGGCGCTGGCCGATCGGGCGCTGGCCATTGCCATGAGCGCGCCGCGCGGTCCGGTCTATCTCGGCCTGCCGCGCGAGCCGCTGTCGGAGCCGTGGCCGGATGACCGGCCGCTGAGCGACCGCGCGCAGCAGGCCAACGCCGCTTCCGCGCCCGACCCCGCGACCTTGCGCCAGGCCGCCGAGTGGCTGGCGGCGGCCGAGCACCCGGTGGTCTTCTGCCAGCGCGGCGACCCGGAAGGCACGCTAAGCCCGGTGCTGGGCGAGTTCGCCGAGCGCCACGGCATCCCGGTGGTGGAAAGCTGGCCGCTGCGCAACGTGCTGGCCGCCGATCATCCGATGCAGTCCGGCTACGACCCCGGCCCGTGGACCGGGGACGCCGACGTCATCGTTGTCGTCGACTCGATGGTGCCCTGGTTCGGCGAGAAGCAGTGGCCGCGCGACCAGGCCCGCGTGATCCAGCTTGGCGCCGATCCGCTGTTCGCGCGCGTGCCGGTGCGCGGCTTCCCCGCCGACCTGGCCGTGACCGGCGATCCGACCGCGACCGTGGCGGCGCTGGCCGAGGCCATGCCGGCGCCGGACGCCAAGGCGGAGCAGCGCCGCGCCCGTCTGGCAGAGGCCAATCGCGAGCGTCGCAAGGCGGCGGCCGAAGCCGCCGCCCAGGGCGGTGCCGGCAGCCCGATGGCGCCGGCCTATGTCGGCCACTGCGTCGCGGAGATCATGGACGACGACTCGATTGCCTTCGGCGAGCTCGGCCTCGACGCCGGCTCGGTGCGCCCGAAGGGAGCGAACCGGTTCTTCAGCCCGCCGCTGTCGGCCGGGCTCGGCTGGGGCCTGCCGGCGGCGTTGGGCGCGCAGCTCGCCGACCGCAACCGGCTGGTGATCGCCGGAATCGGCGATGGCTCCTACATGTTCGCCAATCCCGTCGCCTGTCATCAGGTCGCGGAACAGATGGGCCTGCCGGTGCTGACCATCGTGTTCAACAACGGTATCTGGAACGCGGTGCGCCGGGCCACGCTGGCGATGTATCCCGACGGCGATGCCGCCAAGGCCAACGTCATGCCGATCACCGGCCTGATGCCGGCGCCGAACTACACCGCGATCTGCGAGGCCAGCCGCGGCTGGGCGCGCCAGGTCGAGCACGCCGCCGACCTGCCGGGCGCGCTGGCCGAGGCCAAGCGGGTGATCCGCGAGGAGAAGCGCCAGGCCCTGCTCGACGTCAGGGTCGCCGTCGCCGGCTAGGAGCGCGCCGCGTCCAGCGCCTCGCGGATGCGCTGCGCCAAGGTGTCGATGCGGTAGGGCTTTTCCAGGATCGGCCCGTCCGGTGCCTTGCCGTCGCCGACGTGGCCCGAGGTGAACAGGACACGGCCGTGCGGGAAGCGCGCCTGGAAAGCATCGGCGACGTCGGTGCCGCCGGCCGTACCGGGCAGCACCACGTCGGTGAGCAGCAGATCGATGCTGTCGCGGGCCGCAATCAGCGCCATCGCGGCTTCGCCATCTTCCGCCTGCAGCACGTCGTAGCCGAGCCGCTGCAGCACCGAGGCGGCGAAGCGGCGCACGTCGGCATCGTCCTCGACCACCAGAATGCGCTCTTCGCCGCGCGCCTGCCCGAAACTGTCGCCGGCTTCATCGCGGACGCGCACCGCCGACGTTGCCTCGCTGATCGGCAGAAACAGCCGCACGGTGGTGCCCTTGCCGGGTGTGCTGGTGATCGCCAGGTGGCCGCCGGACTGCTTCACGAAGCCGAACACCATCGACAGGCCGAGGCCGCTGCCCTGGCCGACCGGCTTGGTGGTGAAGAACGGCTCGACTGCCTGGGCGCGGGTGCGCGCGGACATGCCGGCACCGTTGTCGGCCACGGCGATCATCACGTATTCGCCCGGCGCTATTTCCTCGCGGGGGCCGACCAGGTCGGCGCCGGGTGCCTGGTTCGCGGTGCTGATCGTGATCTCGCCGCCGTCGGGCAGCGCGTCGCGGGCGTTGATCACCAGGTTCAGCAGCGCGTTCTCCAGCTGGCCGCGGTCGACCGCGACCGGCTTCACCGCCGTCGTCAGCTGCGTCGCGATGTGAATCGGTCCGCGCGTGCTGGTGCGTGCCAGCGGCAGCACCTCGTTGACCGCTTCGTTCAGGTCGGTCGGCACCGGGTCCAGGACCTGCTTGCGCGAGAAGGCCAGCAGTTGCTGTGTCAGGCGGCCGCCGCGCTGCGCCGCGCGGATCGCCGTGTCGATCAGCCGCCGGGAATCGTCGTCCGCGGCGACATTCAGCGCCAGCAAGTCCAGGTTGCCGATCACCGCGGTCAGCAGGTTGTTGAAATCGTGCGCGACGCCGCCGGTTATCTGGCCGACCGCTTCCATCTTCTGGCTGTGGCGCAGCCGCTCCTCGGCGTGGCGTTGCGCGGTCACGTCGACCGCGAGGTGGCCAATGCCGGTAATCGTCCCGTCGCCATCGCGGATCGGGAAGGCCGAGCACAGCAGAACGCGTGCCGCCGCGCCCTCGGCTGGCAGTTCGAGCTCCATCTCGCGCGGCTTGCCGTCGGCAACCACGGCGGCCGTGACCTGATCGATGCCGGGTGCCAGTTCCGGCGGCACCAGGTCGCGACACGGCGCGCCGACGGCGTCACTGGCGGCGACGGAGAACCAGTCTTCGAAGGTCCGGTTCACGAGCTGCACCCGCCCGTCGGCGTCGGTCAGCACGAAGGCGATCGGCGACTGGTTCACCACGGCGCGGAAGCGCGCCTCGCTGGCCGCCAGGGCACGTTCGGTCTCCAGCAGCCGGGTGACGTCCTGCGCGACGCCATACTCCTCAACCACGCGGCCGTCGTCGTCGAACACCGGCATCGCCAGTTCATGCAGGTGCCGCACCTCGCCCGCCGGCGTGACGATCCGGTACTGGATGTCGAACGGCTCGCCCTGCCGCAGCTTGGCGTAGTGCCCTTCGACCCGCTCACGGTCGTCGGCGTGGACAAACATGAACTCCTGGTCCAGTTGCGCGGCGTCGCGCATGTAAGCCTCGACCGACATGCCGTGGATCTCTGCATTCTCCTCAGAGCAGTAGGTGCAGCGATCGGCCACGGCGTCCCACACCCATCGGCCGAGCGACGCCAGCGTCGAGGCCTGCCGCAGCCGCGCCTCGCTTTCCTCAAGGGCCGATTGCGCCTCGCGCAGGTCGGTGATGTCCTGGGTCGTGCCGGCGACGCGGGTCGCGGCGCCGTTTTCGTCGCGATCGATATGGAAGATCGTGCGCAGGGTGCGTACCCGTCCGTCGGGATGCACGATGCGGTACTCGCGCGCGCCGCCGGCGCCTTCGCGCATCGCCGTGGTGAAGAACGCGTTGTAGTCGTCGCGGTCGGCCGGGTGCACCAGTTCCAGAATCGTCTGATAGCTGGGCGGCGCGTCGGCCGGCAGGCCGAGCAGCGTGAAATAGTGCGCCGACCAGACCGCTCGGTCGGTGGTCAGGTCGTGCTGCCAGCTTCCGAAGCTGGCGATACGCTGCGCCTCGGCCAGGTTCGCTTCCGAGCGCTCCAATGCCGCGCGCGAGATCTTGGCTTCGGTGATGTTGATCCAGGTGACGAACAGGCAGGGCTCGCCGTCATACTCAAGCCGCTGTCCGGCGGCCAGGAACCACAGTTGCTGGCCGTTGACCCGAACCGGGAACTCCTGCTGCCGAAAGCCGCCGTCGTCGGGCAGTTCCAGCCATTTCGCCAGATTGCTGGTCCACATGTCCTGGATGTCGCTGTTCGCCGCGAACAGCCCCTGGCGGCGAAAATCGACGAGCTGCTGCTCGGCTTCCGGATTGCGGAACAGAACCTGGCCGTCGGCAATCCGCACGATGGTTGCCGGCACCGGCAGACGCTGCACGATCAGCCGGAACCGCTGTTCGCTATCTCGCAGCTTCGCCTCGACGCGCTTCGCCTCGGTGATGTCGGTATAGGTCAGCACGAAGCCGCCGCCGGGCAGCGGCGCGCGCTGCATGTCGACGATGTTGCCATTGGCCAGCGAGAATTCGAGCCGCGCGGGCAGCGCCATTGCTTCCGGACTCGTCACGCGAGCCAGGAACTGCCGGTGATCGACGTCACCGAACAGGCCGGCGTCGAGATTGTGTTGCAGCACCTCGCGATAGCTAAGTCCGTCGCGGAGGAAATCACGAGGATAATCGCGCAAGGTGTGGGCCTGCTCGTTCCACAGCCGCAGCTTGTGCGCGCCGTCGAAGACCAGCATGCCCTGCGCCAGGTGCGCCAGCGCCTCGTCCGTCAGCGCCTGGTGTTGGCGCATTTCCGCGCGGGCGCCGGCCAGGCTGGAGCGGTCCTCGCTGACCACCAGCACGCCGATGACGGCGTCCGCGTGGTCACGATGCGGCGTCATCGTCAGGAACACCTCGCGGTGCCTGCCGTCGGGATGGTCGACGCTGCGCTCGGTTTCGATCGTTTCACCGTTCAACGCCCGCCGGTAGAGCGGCCGCAGCTCGTCGTAGTAACCGCCAAGCAGGTCGTCCAGGTCGCGCCCGATCGCGTCGTCCGGTGCGTAGCCCCACCAGTCGGCGCCGGTGCGGTTGACGTAGCGAACGATCTCGTCGCTGTCGACATAGCAAACCAGGTCGCGCAGCCGGTCGGCCAGCAGGCGCAGGGCCTCGCCGATGTCGATTGCGCCGTGGGGCAGCGCGCTAACCGCCAGGTTCTTCGTCATGGCCGTTCAAATACATGGGCAGGGTGAAAAACTTCCTAGCCGGCGTCCGCCGCCAGAAGCTCCTTGGCGAGGGCGAAGCCACGATTGGCAGCCGGTACCCCGGCATAGACCGCGACATGGAACAGCATTTCCTTGATGTCGTCGGCGCTGGCGCCGGTGTTGCGTGTCGCCCGCAGGTGCATGGCGAACTCTTCCCAATGGCCCAGCGTCGCCAGGATCGCCAGCGTGATCATAGAGCGTTCGCGGCGTTCCAGGCCCGGCCGCGTCCACACGCCGCCCCAGGCGCTCTCGGTAATGAAGCGCTGGAATTCGGCGTCCAGCTCGGTCTTGCCGGCCTCGGCACGGTCGACGTGAGCGTCGCCCAATACCGCGCGGCGCACCGCCATGCCGGCGGCGAACTCCTCATCGGACATCTTCGACTCTCCTGCCGCCGGTCCACGCCGGCAGTCTACCTCAGCTTGTCACGGCATGGGCATTGACCCGGCCGACCGGACTCGCGACCCTCATTATCAACGGTCAGCGATGAAACGGATCTGGGAGGAGACAGAGCAATGGAATTCGGCTTTTTCACGATGCCGTCGCACCCGCCGGAGCGCAGCCTCGGCGACGGCTACGAATGGGACTTGCAGGTCCTGCGCTGGCTTGACGAGTTCGGCTACACGGAAGGCTGGGTCGGCGAGCATCACACCGCGAAGTGGGAGCCGAATCCCTCTCCCGACTTCCTGGTCATCGAAGGCTTTCGCCAGACCAAGAATATCCGCCTCGGCCCCGGCGGCTTCCTGCTGCCCTATCACCACCCGGCGGAACTGGCCAATCGCGTCGCCATGCTCGACCACATCTCCAAGGGCCGGCTGAATTTCGGCATCGCCGCCAGCGGCCTGCCGTCGGACTGGGCGATGTTCAACGTCGACGGCATGTCCGGCGTCAATCGAGACATGACCCGCGAGGCGCTCGACATCATCCTGCGCATGTGGTCGGAGGAGGAAACCTTCGATCACAAGGGCCAGTTCTGGAATGTGACCAAGCCGGAACCGATGCTCGGCTTCCTGCATCCGCACATCAAGCCGTTCCAGCAGCCGCACCCGCCGATCGGCGTCGCCGGGCTGTCGAAGGGCTCCGACACGCTGAAGCTGGCCGGTGAGAAGGGCTACATTCCGATGAGCCTGAACCTGAATCCGGCCTACGTCGGCAGCCACTGGGAGTCGGTCGAGGAGGGTGCGCGCAAGTCAGGCCGCAACCCGAGCCGCAAGGAGTGGCGCATGGTGCGCGAGATGTTCGTCGCCGACACCGACGAGGAGGCCTGGAAGCTCGCCGTCGACGGCCCGATGGGCCGGATGATGACGGAATACTTCCTGCCGCTGCTCAGCGCCTTCGGGTTCCTGGAGTTCCTGAAGCACGATCCCGACGTGCCGGACAGCGACGTGACGGCGGCCTATTGCGCCAAGCACAACTGGCTCGTCGGCTCGCCGTCGACCGTGGCGGAGAAGATCGAGAAGGTCTACGACGAGGTCGGCGGATTCGGCCAGCTTCTGGTCTTCGGCTTCGACTATACCGAGAAGGCCGATGCCTGGAAGACCTCGCTCGGCCTGATCCAGACCGAGGTCCTGGCCAAGGTGAAGCATCTGACGCCGGAGCCGGCGACGGCCGCTGCCTAGCTGTCTAAGTGGACCTGGAGCGGGGCATCGGCACCGGCGCCCCGCTCCGCGATCACGCCCAGGGGCGTGCGAAGAACGCGATAAGGGCGAAGACGGCGATCGCGGCGGCGATATAGATCAGGAACGAGTTGCGACGCCCGGTGGTCTTGAATAGCGGCTCGCCCTGCCGCGCTTCCTCCACCGTCAGGTGAGCGCCGGATTTCGCATCGCTGATCTTGCGTTCGCGCTCGCTGTCGCCGTGCGCTTCGCTGCGCGGGCTGAGGTCCATGATCGCGCCGCGCACCGCGGCGAGCTGGTCCCCGAGATCGTCGCCGCCGTCGGGATCGGGGCTCGCCATCGCCTCGCCCTCCGCCCGCTCCAGCGCGACCAGATCCTCTTCCATCGCGCGCAATACCTGGAGTTTGCCGGACGTCGGCAACGTGTCGTCCGCAAGCACCGCCGCGGGCGTCGGGTAAACGCTGAACGGGTCGGTCCGGAGTTCTTCTGCTGGCTGTGCCATCTTGCTCCCTCCTTGGGGATGGTTCGCGTCAGCGGGAGAAACGCGCGCGGCCGTCGGCCGGTTCCACCTGTTTTCCGGGGTTTCGTGCGACATATTGGCGTTGGGGCCTGTATCTGCGGCCTATGCCGTCGATAATGGCACCAGAGATAGCCACGAGGACGCCGATCATGAGCGAGCCCGCCGACTACACCCCCCGCGACTGGGCCGCGCACCCGCCCTACCTGACGCCGGAGTACAAATCGACGCGGCTGCGCGCGCCGAAGCAACGGCTGTTGCCGCTGCCGCAGACCTTGTCGGAGCTGACCGGGCCGCTGTTCGGGCACGACGACATGCAGCCGGGCGACGACGATCTGACCCATGTGGCCGGCGCCACGGCGGAAGCCGTCGGCGAGCGTATCGTGGTCTCCGGCCGGGTCCTGGACGAGGCCGGCCGGCCGGTGCCGAACACCCTGGTCGAGGTCTGGCAGTGCAATGCCGCCGGCCGCTACAACCACGAGCGGGATCAGCACGATGCGCCGCTCGATCCGAATTTCCAGGGCACCGGTCGCTGCGTCACCGATGAGCAGGGCAACTACAGCTACGTCTCGATCCGGCCTGGCGCCTATCCGTGGCCGAACCACCAGAACGCCTGGCGGCCGCCGCATATCCACCTGTCGCTGTTCGGACCGAGCTTCCTGACCCGGCTGGTGACGCAGATGTATTTCCAGGGCGACCCGCTGCTGCCGCTCGACCCGATCTTCAACGGCGTGCCGGCGGCCAGCCGCGACCTGCTGGTGGCGCGGTACGACCACGAGCTGACGCGGCCCGATTTCGCGCTCGGCTGGCGCTTCGACATCGTGCTGCGTGGCCGCGACGCCACACCCATGGAGAACTAGACGATGCCGATGCAGACCCCGTCGCAGACCGTCGGCCCCTACCTGCGGCTCGGCTTCGACCAGATGAACCGGCACCATATCGCCGAAGCTGGCGCGCAGGGCACCCGCATCCGCGTCGAGGGACAGGTGATCGACGGCGCCGGCGCGGTGGTCCCGGACGCGCTGATCGAGGTGTGGCAGGCCAACGCCGCCGGCCGCTACGACCATCCCGACGACACCCAGGACAAGCCGGTCGATGCCAGTTTCAAGGGCTGGGGCCGCTCACCGACCGACGCCGAGGGCTGCTTCTGGTTCGAGACCATCAAGCCGGGCCAGGTGCCGGGGCGCGGCAACGTGTTGCAGGCGCCGCACCTGAACCTGACGGTCTTCGCCCGCGGCATGCCGAACCATGCCTACACCCGCCTCTACTTCGCCGACGAGAACGGCGCCAACAAGGTCGACCCGGTTCTGGGCTCGGTGCCCGAGGCGCGTCGCGGCACCCTGATCGCACAGCGCGATGACGGCACGCCGCCGGTCTACCGCCTGCGCATCGTGCTGCAGGGCGACGACGAGACCGTGTTCTTCGACGCCTGATGAGCGCGCAACAGCACGCTCATAGCTTTAAGTGGGCCGCGTCCTGTCGGGCACGGCCATGAGTGCGCTGCACGATGCCGCGTTCGGGGCGCCGGCGATGGCGGCGCTGTTCGACGATGTCGCGCGGGTGCAGGCGATGCTGGATTTCGAGGCGGCGTTGGCTCGCGTCGAGGGCCGGCTTGGCGTGATCCCGGCCGCCGCGGCGGACGCCATCGAGGCGCAGTGCCGGGCCGAACTCTACGACCTGCCGGCGCTGTACGCCGAGATGAGCATCGCCGGCAATCCCGCCATCCCCCTCGTGAAGCACCTCACGTCCAAGCTGGAGGGCGAGGCGGCCCGGGTCGTGCATTGGGGCGGCACCAGCCAGGACGTGATGGACACCGGCCTGGCGCTACAGATGCGCGGCGCCTTCGACCTGCTGGAAACGCAGCTTGCCGCACTGGCCGACGCCGCGGCGCGCCTGGCCCGCGACCACCGCGACACGCCGATGGTCGGCCGCACGCTGTTGCAGCAGGCGCTGCCGATCACCTTCGGGCTGAAGGCGGCGCGCTGGCTCGACCTCGCGGTACGTCAGGTCGAGCGGCTGCGGGCGCTGCGGGCCGAGGCCATCGCGCTGCAGTTCGGCGGCGCGGCGGGAACGCTGGCTTCGCTTGGCGCCGAGGACGGGCTGAAGATCATGGCGGCGCTGGCCGCCGAACTGGACCTGCCGGAGCCGGTACTGCCGTGGCATGCCGAACGCGACCGGATCGGCGCCGTCGCCGGCCAGCTCGGCAGCCTCGCCGGCTCGATGGCCAAGATCGCCCGCGACCTGACCCTGATGATGCAGACCGAGGTGGCGGAGGCGTTCGAGGCGCCGGCGGCCGGTAAGGGCGGCTCCTCGACGCTGCCGCACAAGCGCAACCCGGTGGACGCCCTTTTCGCGCTGGCCGCCGCGCGCCAGGCCGTCGCACTGGTCCCGGCGGTGCAGGGCGCGGCGGAGCAGGAGCACGAACGTGCCGCCGGCGCCTGGCATGCCGAGTGGATCGCGCTGCCGGCTTTGTTCATCCATACTTCCGGCGCCGTGGCGCGAGTCGCCACCGCGCTGGCGACGCTGGAGGTCGACACCGCCCGCATGGCCCGCAATCTCGACCTGACCCAGGGCCTGGTGCTGGCCGAGGCGGCGATGATGGCGCTGGCGCCGCACCTCGGGCGGCCCGAGGCCAAGAAGGTCGTCGAAGCCGGGTGCCGGGCCGCGCAAGCCGAGGACCGGCACCTGAAAGACGTCCTCGCCGAGGTGCCCGAGGTCGCCGCCGCGCTGTCGCCCGAGGCGCTCGCGGCCTGTTTCGATCCGCTGGCCTACCAGGGCGCTGGTGCCGCCTTCATCGACCGGGCGCTGGCACACTATGCCAAGGTGTTGCCGGCGGCCGGTTAGGGGCGCTTGCCAACCGCCGGGTCGGCCCATACCGTGAGGCGCGAACAGGGACGGAACGTCTCTTCGAGGAACGTAAAAGGTTTATGAGGTCGATGAACCGCTGGATTCGCCCGGCGGCGGTCGCGCTCTTGTTCGCGTCGCCGTCGGCAGCCATGGCGCAAGGTCGTCCGCCGACGCCGGTCGAGGCCGTGCCGGTGGCGGTTGAGAGCTTGCTGGAGACCGTGCACGCGGTCGGTTCGCTGCTGGCCGACAAATCGATCATCGTGCGCCCGGAGATCGCCGGCGTGGTCATCCGGATCGGCGTCGAGGACGGCGCGGCGGTGAAGCAGGGCCAGTTGCTGTTCACGCTCGACGACGCGCTGTTCAACGCCGAGCTGCAGCGTGCCGAGGTCGGCCTGAAGCTGGCCAAGTCGAACCTCGACCGGGCCAATGAGCTGCTGCAGCGTCGCGCCGGCACCGCGCGTACCCGCGACGAGGCGCTCTCGCAGCTTGAGACCAACCAGGCGACGGCGACGGTCGCCAGGGTGCGGCTGCAGAAGACCCGCATCACCGCGCCGTTCGACGGTACCGCCGGCATCGTCCGCATCGACCGCGGCGCCTATGTCGAATCCGGCACCGACCTGGTCACGCTGGACGACATCGATCCGGTGAAGATCGACCTGGAGGTGCCGGAACGCTACCTGCGGTTCCTGTCGGTCGGCCAGGTGGTGAAGCTGGAGGTCGACGCGCTGCCCGGGCAGGCGTTCGAGGGCACGCTGACCGCGATCAGCCCGCGGGTCGACCCGCTGGGCCGCTCGCTGGCGCTGCGCGCGACGGTGCCGAACCCGGACGGCGTGCTGAAGCCTGGCCTGTTCGCGCGGACCAACATCATCGTCGAACGCCAGCAATCTGCGGTGCTGATTCCCGAGCAGGCGATCGTGCCGCGCGGCGACAAGCTGTTCGTGTTCAAGGTCGTCGACGGCGTCGCCAAGCAGACCGAGATCCGCATCGGCCTGCGCGCCTACGGCCGCGCCGAGATCGTCGACGGGCTGGTGGCCGGTGACGTGGTGGTCACCGCCGGCCAGCTCAAGATCCGCGAAGGCTCGCCGGTGAAGGTGCTGGAGCCTGCGCGATGAATATTTCCGAGCTCTGCATCCGCCGCCCGGTCTTCGCCACGGTGCTGAGCCTGATCGTGATCCTGGTCGGGCTGGTCTCATATACCCGCTTGACGGTGCGCGAGTATCCGAAGATCGACCCGCCGGTGGTCACCGTCACCACCGTCTATCGCGGCGCCAGCGCGGAGATCATCGAGAGCCAGGTGACCCAGGCGCTGGAAGAGGTGCTGGCCGGCATCGAGGGCATCGACTTCATCACCTCGGTCAGCCGCCAGGACCAGTCACAGATCACCGCCACCTTCACGCTCGATCGCGACCCGTCCTCGGCCGCCGCCGACGTGCGTGACCGGGTCAGCCGGGCGCGGCGCAACCTGCCCGACGAGGTCGACGAGCCGATCATCGAGAAGGTCGAGGCCGACGCCCAGCCGACCATCTACATCGCCTTCTGGTCCGACCGGCACTCGTCGATGGAGATCACTGACTACGCCGACCGCTACGTGAAGGACCAGCTGCAGACCATCCCCGGTGCCGCCCAGGTCCGCATCTTCGGCGAGCGCCGCTATTCGATGCGGATCTGGCTCGATCCCGACCGTCTCGCCGCCTACCGGCTGACGCCGCAGGACATCGAGGCGGCGCTGCGGCGCGAGAATGTCGAGGTCCCGGCCGGTCTCGTGGAGAGCCGCTACCGCGAGTTCACGGTGCTGTCGGAGACCGACCTGAAGCTGCCGCAGCAGTTCAACGACATGGTCATCAAGAAGACCGCGCAAGGCTATCTGGTGCGGCTGATCGACGTCGGCCATGCCGAGCTCGGCCCGCTCGACGAGCGCCGCATCGTGCGCTTCAACGGCGAGAGCGCGGTGGCGCTGGGCGTGATCAAGCAAGCCACGGCGAACCCGCTCGACGTGGCCGACGCGGTCTACAAGAAGATCCCGGCGATCGTCGACGGTCTGCCGCAGGGCATGGTCGCCAAGGTCGCCTACGACCGCTCCAAGTTCATCGCCGAGTCGATCAAGAACGTCTACCAGACGATCCTGGAGGCGGTCGGGCTGGTGGTGCTGATCATCTTCGCCTTCCTGCGCTCGATCCGCGCCACCCTGATCCCGCTGGTCACCATCCCGATCTCGCTGATCGGCGCCTTCGCGCTGATGGAGCTGTTCGGCTTTTCGATCAACACGTTGACCCTGCTGGCCATGGTGCTGGCCATCGGCCTGGTGGTCGACGACGCCATCGTCATGCTGGAAAACATCTACCGGCACGTGGAGGAGGGCAAATCGCCGTTCCGCGCCGCCATCGACGGCGCCCGCGAGATCACCTTCGCCGTCGTCGCCATGACCCTGACCCTGGCGGCGGTGTATCTGCCGGTCGCGTTCCAGGGCGGCACCACCGGCAAGCTGTTTACCGAATTCGCGCTGACCCTGGCCGGCGCGGTGCTGGTTTCCGGCTTCGTGGCGCTGACGGCGTCGCCGATGATGTGTTCGCTGTTCCTGAAGCGCAACGAGAAGCACGGCCTGATCTTCCGGGCCACCGAGCGGTTCCTGAACGGCATCACCGCCGGCTATCGCCGCAGCCTGCGCTGGTCGCTGAAGGTTCGTCCGCTGGTGCTGCTGGTCGGCATCGGTGTCGCGGCCGGCGGTTATTTCTTCTTCACCCAGCTCAAGGAGGAGCTGGCGCCCTACGAGGACCAGGGCACCATTGTCGGCTTCTACTTCGGCCCGGAAGGCTCGACCATCGACTTCACCGACATATACGCGCGCCAGATCGAGGAGATCCTGGCGACGGTGCCGGAGATCGAGCGTTACTTCGTGGTTTCCGGCTTCCCGGTCGTGAACAAGGGCATCGCCTTCGCCGGCCTGAAGCCGTGGGGCGAGCGCGAGCGAACCCAGCAGGAAATCGGCGCTTCCATCGCGCCGCGCTTCTTCGGCATCCCCGGCATCATGGCGTTTCCGATCAACCCGCCGCCGCTGGGGCAATCGGTGCGCAACAAGCCGGTTGGCTTCGTCATCCAGACCACGCAGCCGTACGAGAAGCTGCAGGAGATGTCGAACGCCTTCATGGACAAGCTGCGGGAGAATCCTGCGCTGGTGAACCTGGAAAGCGACCTGGTGCTGAACAAGCCGCAGCTCAAGATCGACGTCGACCGCGCGCGGGCCGCCGACATGGGCGTGCCGGCCGAAGTGCTGGGCCGCACCCTGGAAACCCTGCTGGGCGGCCGTCAGGTCACCCGGTTCAAGCGCGACGGCCAGCAATATGACGTGGTGGTCAAGGTCGCCGACCCGTACCGCACCAGCCCGTCCGACCTGCCGAAGCTCTACGTGCGCGGCGGCGACGGCCGGCTGATCCAGCTCGCCAACCTGGTGACCGTGTCGGAGACCGTGGCGCCGCGCGAGCTGAACCACTTCAACCAGCTTCGCGCCGCCACCATCACCGCCAACCTGGCACCAGGCTACGCGCTGGGCGAGGTGCTCGAGTTCATGGCCAAGACCGCCGACGAGGTGCTGCCGCCCGGCACCACCCGCGACTATACCGGCGAGAGCCGCGAGTTCCGGGTCTCCAGCGAGTCGATCTACTTCACCCTGGTGCTGTCGCTGGCCTTCATCTACCTGGTGCTGGCGGCGCAGTTCGAGAGCTTTCGCTCGCCGTTCATCATCATGCTGACGGTGCCGCTGTCGATCGCCGGCGGGCTGGGCGCGCTGTGGCTAGACGGCTCGACGCTGAACATCTATTCCAAGGTCGGCATCGTCACCCTGATCGGCCTGATCACCAAGCACGGCATCCTGATTGTCGAGTTCGCCAATCAGCGCCACGAGGCCGGCGCCAGTCTGACCGACGCGGTGATTGAGGCGGCCGGGCTGCGGTTGCGCCCGATCCTGATGACCACCGGCGCCATGGTCTTCGGCGCCGTGCCGCTGGCGGTCGCGTCGGGCGCCGGCGCCATGAGCCGCCAGGATATCGGCCTGGTGATCGTCGGCGGCATCCTGGTCGGCACGCTATTCACGCTCTACGTGATCCCGGCGGTCTACACCTATGTCGCCAGCCGCAAGCGCATCGCCGATCGCGGCCGCGAGTCGCCACAGGCGCAGCCGGCGGAGTAGCCCGAACCGGATCCGCAGTGTTGGAAGATTAACGGTGCGTGGTCTATGAACCGCGGGACGATTCATAACACCGTGCCCGATGTCCCAGCCGTCCAGCCTCGCCGCCCTGCTGTGGTTGCTTCGCCCGCACCAGTGGGTGAAGAACGGCTTCGTGCTGGCGCCGCTGGCGTTCACGCCCTCAGCGGTGAACCTGGCCACTGTGGGTGCGGCGTTGGCCGCCGTTGCCTGCTTTTCCGCCATGGCCAGCGCGATCTACGTGCTGAACGATTTTGTCGACCGAGAAGCTGACCGGGCGCATCCGACCAAGCGAAAGCGGCCGCTGGCCGCCGGCACCGTCGCGGTACCCGCGGCGCTGGCGACGATGGCGGCGCTGGTGGTCGCCGGTCTGGCGGGGGCGTGGTGGCTGGACCCAGCCTTCGCCGTGCTGCTCGCCGTCTATGCGACGATCAACGTCGCCTACTCGTTGTACCTGAAGCGTATCGCCATCGTCGACGTCGTGATCATCGCCCTCGGCTTCGTGCTGCGCGTCGAGGGCGGCGCTGCGGTCGTCGATGTCGATCCCAGTTCCTGGATCGTGATCATGACCGGGCTGGTGGCACTGTTCCTGGCCCTGGCCAAGCGCCGCGACGACCTGGCCAAGCAACTCGGCCAGGGCCACCGCGCCAGCCTCGACGGCTACACCAAGCCATTCCTCGACGCCGCCATCTCCGTGATCCTGGGGGCGCTGCTGGTCGCCTATCTGATCTACACGACCGATGCCACGGTCATGGCGCGGCTCGGCACCGACAAGCTGTTCTACACCGCGCCGTTCGTGGTCATCGGCGTGCTGCGTTATCTGCAGCTCACCATGGTGATGGAAGTGAGCGGTTCGCCGACCAGGGTGGTGCTGTCGGATCGTTTCTTGATTCTCACCATCGCCGGCTGGGTGGCTGCCTTCGCGGCACTGCTCTATCTGCCGTGGCCATGAGTACGCCCGGCGATGACCGGGCCTGGCCGGTGCGCGGCGGTCTGCGGCGCGCGGAGGTCTGGCTGGTCGGCAGCCTGGCGGCGATGATCGCGCTCGCGACGCTCGCGGGCGGGCTGGCCGGTGGTGAGGCGGTGCTGGGCTATCTGGCGCGCCTCGACGCCGGCCTGCTGGCCGGCCTGCTGGCGCTGTCGCTGGTCAACTATCTGGCCAGGCTGCTGCGCTGGCAACTCTTCGCACGCGCCCTCGGCCTGCACGCGGTTGGCCTGGCCGAGGGCGGGCTCTACTACGTCGCCGGCTTCGCAATGGGCGTGACGCCGGGCAAGATTGGTGAGGCGCTGCGCCTGTGGCTGCTGCGCCGTCGAGCCGGCTACCGCTATCACCGCACCAGCGCCATGCTGGTCGCCGACCGGCTGACCGACATGGTCGCGATGCTGGCGCTGTGCGGCGTCGGCCTGTTCGCCTTTCCGGACTTCCTGTGGACCGCATTGCCGCTGGCCGTGGCGGTGGCGGCGCTGGTGGCGGCGATTGCCTGGCCGGCGCCGATGTTGCGGACGATCGGCGCGCTCTATGGCCGGGTCAGGCGCTGGCCGCGCCTGTTCGCCGGTCTGCGACGCGCGTTGCGCCACGCGCGCGAGTGCATCACCGGCCCGACCCTGCCGCTGGTACTGGTCCTGTCGCTGGTCGGCTGGCTGGCGGAAGCGGTGGCGCTGTGGTGGCTGCTGGCCGCGCTCGGCGCCGACGTTGGCTTGCTGGCGGCGATCTTCGTTTTCGCCTTTGCCACCTTCGCCGGCGTCGCGACCATGTTGCCGGGCGGTCTGGGCGGGGTCGAGGCCGGCATGATCGGCCTGCTGACGCTGCTCCATGTCGACTTGGCGACCGCCATTGTCGTCACGGTGGTGATCCGGGTGACCACCTTGTGGTTCGCCGTCGGCCTCGGCTTCCTGGCGTTGCCGGTGGCGTTGCGACGGTCGGCCACGGGTAACGGTTGACGCGCTATGATGGCGGCAATGCGGTTCAGATCGATGAGCTTGTCCGGTTGGGGTCGTTCGCACCGGGCCCGCGTCGAAGCGGCCCGGCCGGAGCGGCGCCGGGCCCTGATCGACGCGGTGGCCGAGGCCGAAGCGCCGCTGCTGGCGCGTGGCGGCGGCCGTTCTTACGGCGATTGCGCCACTATCTCCGGCGGCCGGGTGATCCTGACCGAGCGCCTCGACCGCATCCTCGATTTCGACCCCGCGACCGGCCAGGTCGTGGTCGAGCCAGGCGTGACCTTCGCTGACCTGCTCGACGCCTACCTGCCGCGCGGCTGGCTGGTGCCGGTGGCCCCGGGCACCGCCTTCGCCACGATCGGCGGCGCCGTCGCCAACGACGTGCACGGCAAGAACCATGAGCACGCCGGCAGCTTCGGCGACCATGTGCGCTGGTGCGAGTTGCTCCTGGCGTCGGGAGAGACCGTGCGGATCAGCCCGCGCACCCGGCCCGACCTGTTCAAGGCCACCATCGGCGGCATCGGTCTGACCGGCATCCTGCTGGCGGTCTGTTTCCGGCTGGTCCGGGTGCCGTCGAACGCGGTGTGGACCCGCGAGAGCCGCGTCGCCGACCTGCATGACTTCCTGGCCCAGCTCGCCGCCGCCATCGAACAGCCGGGCTACAGCGTCGGCTGGATCGACGCGCTGGCCGGCGGGCGGCATCTCGGGCGCGGCATCCTGGAACGGGCCTGGCCTGCCGAACGCGACCTGGACGAGCCGGCCCCGACGCCACGGCGTATGCCGTTCGACCTGCCGGGTGGACTGCTGAACCGGTTCACCGTCGGTGCCTTCAACGAGGCCTACTGGCGGCGCATTCCGGCCGATGGGCGCGACGGCAAGGCGCGCTACGACCGCTTCTTCTTCCCGCTGGACTCGATCGACAATTGGAACCGCGTCTACGGCAAGCGCGGCTTCCATCAGTTCCAGTGCGTGCTACCGGCCGACCGTGCCGAGGCCGGCATCCGCCAGATGCTGCAGGCGGTGCAGCGCGCCGGCAATGCTTCGCCGCTGGCGGTGCTGAAGGCGATGCGCGGGCGCGGGCGCGGTTATCTCAGCTTCCCGGACGATGGCTTCACCCTGGCGCTCGACCTGCCGGCGCGGCCCGCCACGCGTGATCTGCTGGCCGCGCTGGAGACGCTCACCCTCGACCATGGCGGGCGCATCTACCTGGCCAAGGACTCCGCACTGAGTCCGGCCGGGCTGGCGGCGATGTACCCGGAGCTGGACAAGTATCGCCAGGTGCTGGCGGAGGTCGACCCGGACCGCCGCTTCGGCTCCGACATGGCGACGCGCCTGCGCCTGCGGGGCGACCACTGATGGCGACCTGGCTCATCCTCGGCGCGACATCGTCGGTCGGCCGCGCCTTCGCTCGGCTGGTGGCGGCGCAGGGCGCGCAGGTGCTGCTGGCCGGCCGCGACCTGGACGACCTCAAGGCCATCGCCGCCGACATCGATGCGCGCGGCGGCAGCGCCGAAGTGCTCGCCTTCGATGCGCTCGATAGCGACCGCCACGCCGACTTCGCCGCCGATGTCGCGAGACGAATCGGGCCGCTGAACGTGTTCCTGTGCTTCGGCGCGATGCCGAGCCAGGCCGAGATCGACGCCGATGTCGCGCAAGGCCTGCTGACCGTCGACACCAACTACCGCGGCGCGATCTCGATCCTGCACCGCCTGGCGCCGCATCTGGAAGCGCAAGCCGCCGGCGAGGTGATCGTGCTGGGTTCGGTCGCGGGCGACCGCGGCCGGCCGTCGAACTACGTCTACGGTTCGGCCAAGGCGGGCCTGCACGCATACTTGCAGGGGCTGCGGGCGCGGCTGTTCCATGCCGGCGTCAACGTGCTGACCGTGAAGCCCGGCTTCACCGACACGGCGATGACCTGGGGCCTGGACGGCATGTTCCTGGTCAACAGCCCCGAGGCGCTGGCGAAATCTTGCCTGGAAGCGTCGTCGCGCGGCCGCTCGGTGCTCTACGCACCGGCCTTCTGGCGGCCGATCATGGCCATCATCCGCGCGATCCCGGAAGCCGTGTTCAAGCGGTTGAAGCTCTGATCCCCGGCCACGGTCGCTGCACGATTGTCACTATGGTAAAAATGCCAACGTACTTAATGAGAACAGTATGGGTATTGCGGCCGCAATGGATGGCAAGCGGGTAGCGAGCGTTTCTGCAATGCGCACGGGAGCTGAAGCCCTAGAGCAGTTCCTCTTCATCATCGGTGCGCCCAAGTGCGGCACCACGACGCTGGCGAACTGGCTCGGCCAGCGCTCCGACATGGTGCTGTGCGCACAGAAGGAGCCGCGCTACTTCACCGACTTCCCGTCCATCGACTGGCAGGGGCCAGGGGCCGACTGGTTCGTCTCGTCGATGATCTCGCGCGAGGATGACTACTGGCGCGCCTTTGCCAACGACAAGTCGGCGACCTGGGCCATCGATGCCTCGACCGACTACCTGTGGTGTGAACACGCCGCCCACAGCATCAAGGATTTCTCCAACAACCGCGACGTGAAGGTGATCTGCATCCTGCGTGATCCGGTGGATCGGGCGCTGTCCGAGTATCAGCACACGAGGCGCGATCGCTACCAGAGCGAAAGCTTCCAGAACTCCCTTCGGCTGGAGCCGGAACGGCGTGCCAAGCACTGGAAGCCGCTCTTCTATCACGCGCGCCGGAGCAGCTACTACGCCGACCTGTGCCGGTATGCGGACCTGTTCGGCGATCGGTTCATGATCATGGACTTCGACGTCCTGAAGGATCCGGACGCCTGCCTGACGCAGGTTGCCGACTTCCTCGGCGTGCCGTTCGAGCCGACCTGGTCGTCGACACGGCACAACGAGTCATATGTCGAGGTCAATCCGCTCGCTTCCCGGGTGCTGCACAGCACCAAGGTGAACTGGGCCGCGCGCCGGGTGCTGGGCCGGGGCCCTTCGGACGCGTTCATGAGTTCATTGGACGCGATGAACAAGAAGCGCCTGACATTCTCGGAGCGCGACCGGCTGTCGATGCTCGAAAAAGTGGCCGGCGATGTCGAGGCGTGCCGCGACGATTCCCGGATTCCGACGGCCACCTGGTCGTCGCTCGAGCTTCTCTGAGCCCCGCAATGTCATACGTATGCAGTTGAACGACGGCGGCAAACCGGCGGATGCCGCGTTGCGCCAGGGGTGCGATCAGCAACCGGCGGGCGACCGGTTGAATATCTATGCCTTCTACCTGCCGCAGTTTCACCCGATCCCGGAGAACGACGAGTGGTGGGGCAAGGGCTTCACCGAGTGGACCAACACGGCGAAGGCGAAGCCGCTGTTCCGCGGTCACTATCAGCCGCATGTGCCGGCCGACCTGGGCTTCTATGATCTGCGCACGCCCGAGAGCCGCGTGGCGCAGGCCGACCTGGCACGCGCGTACGGAATCGACGGCTTTTGCTACTACCACTACTGGTTCGCCGGCCGCCGCATCATTGAACGCCCGTTTCAGGAAGTGCTCGAGAGCGGCAAGCCCGATTTCCCGTTCATGCTATGCTGGGCCAATCAAACCTGGACTGGTATCTGGCACGGCGCGCCGAACCGCGTTCTGATCGAGCAGACCTATACGGGCGAGGACGATCACCGCCGTCACTTCGACTATCTGCTGAGCGCGTTCGAAGACCGTCGATATGTCCGGATCGACGGCAAGCCAATCTTCATCATCTATCAATCTCAGAGCTTCCCCGACCGCGCCCGCACCTTCGACTTGTGGCGCAACCTGGCCAGTAAAGAGGGTCTGCCCGGCCTGCATCTCGTCGGCGTGGTGATGGGCGAGCAGGACTGGACGCCGGAAGAACGCGGATTCGACGCCTGCGTCATCAACAACCTCCCGGCGCGCCGGCCACATATCCCGATTCGGCGCCCGCTGCGGTGGCTGAGAAATGAGTACCAGGTGCGCACGCATCTACCGACCATCTACAACTACAGTGAGGTGATGGATGACTTCCTTCGCGAGCTCTCACCGCCTGAGAAGTACTATCAGACGTTGATACCGAACTGGGACAACACGCCGCGCAGCGGTGCCAAAGGATTGGTGCTGCACAACTGGACCCCGGACCTCTGGCGCCAGCACGCCAAACGTGGGCTGGAACTTGCGTCGCGCGCACGCGATCCACACCGCCTCCTGTTCATCAAGTCCTGGAACGAGTGGGCCGAGGGCAACCATCTGGAGCCCGACCTACGCTACGGGTTGGCGCCGCTGAAGATTTTCCGCGATGCGCGCGCCGAGCGCGAGGCGCAGCTCGCCGCCATCACCTCGGAAAGCAGAGCCTAGCCTAGGCTTCCCCTTTGCCGCCGGCGGGCGCAGACTCGCGGCCGTGAGTGCGAATCCCGCAGACCAACTGACCAACCCGGCGCCGGACTGGTTCCGCTGGGCGCTCGGTCACGCGCCCGAGGATCATTGGGTCGAGGTCGAGGGCGCCAAGGTCCACTATCTGTTGTGGCCGGCGACCGAGGAGGCCAGGCCCGGGCGCGGCCTGTTGCTGGTGCACGGCGGCGGCGCGCACGCTCACTGGTGGGCGTTCATCGCGCCGTACTTCCTGCGCGACTTCCGGGTCGCCGCCATCGACCTGTCCGGCATGGGCGACAGCGACCGGCGCGACGACTACAGCGCCGAACTGCGCGCGGCGGAGATGCGCGCGGTGATCGCCGATGCCGGGCTGGGCGAGACCTTCGTCGTCGGGCACAGCTTCGGCGGCTTCATGACTATGAAGTTCGGCGCCAGCTACGGCCACGAGATCGCCGGCGCGGTGATCGTCGACTCGCCGGTGCGCGACCCCGACGAGCCGGTCGAGCGGCGCGACGAGGGGCCGCCCGGCGCGCGCGGCAAGCGGCTCTACCCGGATTTCCAGTCGGCGCAGGCGCGCTTCCGGCTGATGCCGGCGCAGACCTGCGACAATCCCTACATCGTGGAATACATCGCCCGGCACTCGATCCGCGAGCGCGATGGTGGTTACGAATGGAAGTTCGACCCCAATGCGATGGGGGCGCGCCGCTTCGGCGAACCCTTCCACGAGCACCTGCAGGAAGTGACCTGCCGCGCCGCGCTCATCTTCGGCGAGAAGAGCAAGCTGGTGTCGCGCCGCATGGCTGCCTACATGTCGCGCCTGATGGGCCCGGCCGCGCCGGTCGTCGAGGTGCCTGAGGCGCAGCACCACGTATTCCTGGACCAGCCGCTGGCCTTCGTCGCCTGCCTGCGCGCGCTGCTCGACGGCTGGTCGCGCGCGTAGGCCCGACGCCGGTCGCGAAGCGAGCGGCGCCTTGCCCGATCGCGTTGCCCCTTACATCGCCCGCAGCCGTGCGGCGTCCGCGCGTTCGCCATCGCCAGCCTGCTCCGCCGCGCGGGCCGTCAGCGCCCAGTTGAACGGGTTGCCGGGTTTCACCGTGGTGCGCTCCGCCGCCAGGCCACGTGCCAGGCTGGTCTGGCCATCGCGCAGCGCGGCCTCGATCAGCGTCAGGCTCAACACGTCGCGTTGCGCATGGCTGCCGCCGAACTTGCCGGCATAGGGCCGGATCGGCAGCAACTCGGCCACCGTGGTGGCATAGTCGCCGCGCCCGAAGGCGTGGAAGGCCCTGACCGCCGGCAGGCCGACCTCGGCCGCCATCATCGCGCTGGCGTCGTTGCCCTTCGCGGTGGCGGTGACGTTGGCCAGCACCGCGTCGGCCTCGGCCCAGCGTTCGGTGGCGACGAAGGCCATGGTCGCGTGCAGGTCGTTGAACGGGTAGTAGCGATCCTCGATCAGGCCGACGAAGCTCTCGGCCACGTCGTTCCAGCGTTCGCCGACCGGGTGGCCGCGCAGGTGCATGCGCCACAGCAGCGCGGCCGCGTCGACCAGTTCCATCGCCACCTCGCTCGGGCCCGGATGGATGCGGGTGTCGTACAGGTCGAGCACGGCGTCGGTGTCGCCACGGTCCAGGTGGTACAGCGATTTGTGCCAGAAGTTGTGATAGGCGAAGAAGTTGTCTTCCGCCCAGTCCTGGCTGCTCCGATTGAGGAAGTCGATGCCCTCGTCCAGGCGGCCCTGCATTTCCATCACGTGCGCGACGGCGTGCGCCGCCCAGGCGTCGGCCGGATTGAGCGCCAGCGCCGTCTCGCCAGCGGTCTCGGCGGCGGCATAGTCGCCCATCTCCTCCAGTCCGAAGGCCAGCATGCCGTGTAGGAAGCCGTAGCCGGGCATGCCCTGCGACCAGAACGGCAGGGCCCGCGCAACTTGGTCGCGCAGCAGCCACGACTGGCCGGTCAGGAAATTGCAGAGATGCGCGACCTGCAGCGCCACGGCGTCGTGCGGTTCCTCCAGCAGGACCTTGCCGTAGAGCTCGATCGAACGGTGGAACTGGCCGTCCAGCCAGGCCTCGATGGCGGCCATGTGACCGCGCTCGCGCGGCGTCGCGTTGTGTGCCTGCGCCTCCGCCGCCTCGAAGCTGCGGCGGATTTCCGGCACCGCCGCGCGCTCCGACGAGCTCAGCATCATGCCGGCGCGCAGCAAGTGCCCCATCACGAATCCGGGGTCGCGCTCCAGCACCGCGTCGATCGCCGCGACCGGATCGCCGGCGTAGCCCTGAAACAGCGCGAGCGCCTGCTCGAAGCCGTCGATGGAGTCCTGATTGCTGGAAGAGAGCGGCACGCCGCGGTAATCCGTCAAAGCCATGACTTTGTCCCCAATGGTGGCGTTGAACGCCGTTATCAAATGGTCGATCACCCCGCGCCCCAGACCCAATTATGGGCTCCCTGCGTCGCGCTGGCGTCGGTAATTGACGCCGGTGGGGCTCTCGCCCGTGCTGCAATACCGATCTAGGTAGGAAGGCCGCCGGTTCCGCGCAACCTGCGACCCGACGCCGCGACGCCAAGGCTTGCCACGGCCGGCCGAAGGGTCGATTCTGTGATGAAAGGCATGGGCGGCGCGCAAAAGCACGCCGCCAGTTCGAAAACGTTTCGATTACGCCGGCCGCGTCCTGTTGGGCGCGGCCCAGGGGGAGCCGTCCGATGCGCTATCTTCACACCATGATCCGGGTCACGGACCTCGATAAGTCACTGGATTTCTTCTGCAATCAGCTCGGCCTGGTGGAGGTGCGCCGCCGCGAGAGCGAGCAGGGCCGCTTCACGCTGGTGTTCCTGGCAGCACCGGCCGATGCCGAGCAATCCAAGGAGACCCAGGCCCCGCTGGTCGAACTGACCTACAACTGGGACCCGGAGGACTACGACGGCGGCCGCAATTTCGGCCACCTCGCCTACAAAGTCGACGATATCTACGCCACCTGCCAGAAGCTGCAGGACGCCGGCATCACCATCAACCGGCCGCCGCGCGACGGCTACATGGCTTTCGTGCGCTCGCCCGACAACATCTCCATCGAGTTGCTGCAGGAGGGTGACCCTTTGCCCAAGCAGGAGCCATGGGCCTCGATGCAGAATACCGGCGAGTGGTAGGGGCCTAGGCGGTGGCGCTGCCGGTCAGGGTCGCGCGGATCGCCATCGACGATCCATGGCGCTGGCTGTCAGCCGGCTGGACCGACCTGTGGCACCGGCCGCTGCTGTCGCTGGGCTACGGCATTTTCGTCGCCGTGGTCGGCGCGCTGATCGGCTTCATGCTGCTGGCGCAGGACCGCCTGGTGCTGTTCATGCCGGTGGCGGCGGGCTTTTTCCTGATCGCGCCGCTGCTGGCCGTCGGCCTCTACGAGAAGAGCCGCCGGCTACAGGCGGGCGAGACGCTGCAGGGCCACGAGGTGGTGTTCGTTGGCATCCGCTCCGCGCTGCAACTGGCGCTGGCCGGCATCGTGCTGGCCGCGTTCATGTTGATCTGGATGCGCATCGCCACGCTGCTCTTCGCGCTGTTCTTCGGCGGCGTTGGCGCGCCGCCGATGTCGGAGTGGATCGGCCTGCTGCTGTTCACCAGCAACGGCCTGATTTTCCTGGCCACCGGAACCATCGTCGGCGCCGGGCTGGCGCTGATCGCCTTCGCCATCGCCGCGGTGTCGCTGCCGATGTTGCTGGAGCGCGACGTCGACGTGGTCACGGCGATGCTGACCAGCCTGACCGCGCTGACGGTGAATCCGCGACCGATGCTGCTATGGGCTTGGCTGATCGTGATGCTGATCGGCTTCGGCCTGGTGACCCTGAATATCGGCCTGATCGTGACTTTCCCGCTGGTCGGTCACGCCTCGTGGCACTGCTACCGCGCCTTGATACACGACCGCGAGCCGGCCTAGCGAGTATCCGTCGGCTCGTCGTCGTAGAGGATGCGTTCGGCGGCGCCGTCGAGGTCGTCGAACTGGCCATTTTTCAGCGCCCACATGAACGCCGCCAGGCCAAGGCCACCCAGCGCCAGCGCGGCCGGGAGCAGGATCAGAAGGGCGTTCATGCCTGTCCCCGCAGCCGCAGCGCGTTCAGCGTGACCAGCAGCGATGACGACGACATCGCGATGGCGGCCACCATCGGCGTCGCCAGCCCGGCGACGGCCAGCGGTACCGCCACCAGGTTATAGGCCAGCGCCAGGCCGAAATTCTGCGTCATCAGCGCCCGGGCACGGCGCGCCGTCGTCAGCGCCTCGGCGACCGGCGCCAGCTTGCGGCCCTGGAAGATCAGGTCGGCGCTGGTCTGGCTGACGTCGGCGGCGGCGGCTGGGGCCATCGAGACATGCGCCGCCGCCAGCGCCGCCGCGTCGTTCAGCCCGTCGCCGATCATCAGCACGCGGTGACCATCGTCGGCCAGTTCCCGCAAGCGCTGGGTCTTGTCGGCCGGGCGCTGGTCGGCGCGCCAGGCGCCGATGCCGAGCGCGGTGGCGACCTTGGCCACCACGGTAGCGCGATCTCCGGAGAGGATTTCCGTCGGCAGGCCGAGACCGGAGACGACCTCGGCGGCATCGCCGCGCGGTCGGTCGGCGAACCGCAACCGCAGCGGCATCGCGTCCCCGCGCCGCAGCCAGAGTTCCGGGCCGCTATCGATATCGTCGGCATCGGCGTTGCCGCTCCAGGCGCGACTGCCGAGCCGAACTTCGATACCCTCCAGGCGTGCCCGGACGCCGCGGCCGGGCTCTTCGCGCCAGTCGGTCAACGGCACGTCGCCGTCGGCGTGGCCGTGCAGCGCGCGGGCAAGCGGGTGCCGACTGTGCTTCGCCAGCGCCGCTGCCAGCCGCAGGTCTTCCGCGCTGAGCCTGTCCGCGTTGACCAGCACCGGCTGGCCGTCTGTGAGCGTGCCGGTCTTGTCGAACACGACTTGGTCGACGGCGGCGAGGCGCTCCAGTGCGTCGCCGGACTTCAGCAGGATGCCGCGCTGGAACAGCCGCCCGGCGGCGACCACCTGCACCACCGGCACCGCCAGGCCCAGCGCGCACGGACAGGTGATGATCAGCACCGCGACGGCGGCGAGCAGTGCCTGGCGCCAGTCGCTGCCGGCCAGCATCCATCCGGCGAAGGTCGCGGCGGCGACGATGTGCACCGCCGGCGCGTAGACGGCTGCCAGCCGGTCGGCGAGCCGCACGTAGCCGCCGCGCGCCTGTTCCGCCTGGCGCACCAGCCGGCCGATCTCGCCGAGCAGCGTGTCGTCGCCGGTGGCGGTGACCTGCACCACCAGCGCGCCGTTGCGGTTGATGGTCCCGGCATGGACCGCGTCGCCGGCCTGAACCGCGTGCGGCGCCGTCTCGCCGGAGATGAGCTGGTTGTCGATGTCGGCGCGGCCCTCGACCACGCGGCCGTCCACGGGAAACCTGTCGCCCGGCGCCAGCGCGACTTTCATGCCGACGGCGATCTCGGCCAGCGGCACGGCGCGGCGGTTGCCGTCGTCGTCGAGCACCATGGCGTGGCTGGCGTTGAGCAGCAGCAGTTTCTCGGCCGCCGAAGTTGCCTTGCGCCGCGCCTGCCGGTCGAGATAGCGGCCGATCAGCAGGAAGAACAGCAAGGTGACCGACGCGTCGAAATAGGCGTGTGCGCCACCGTGCATGGTCTCGTACAGGCTCATGCCGGCGGCCAGCAGCACGGCCAGCGCGATCGGCACGTCCATGGTCACGGCGCGCGCCGACAATGCCTGCCACGCGGCGCGAAAGAACGGCCGGCCGGCATAGGCGACCGCGGGCAGGGCGATCAGCGCGGAGACCCAGTGCAGCAGGTCGCGCGTCGCCGGGTCCATGTCGCTGCCGGCCCAGACCCCGACCGAGAGCAGCATCACGTTCGCCGCCGCGAAGCCGGCCACCGCCAGAGCGCGCAGCAGCGCCTTCTCCTCCGCGTCGTCGCGGCTGGCCAGCATCGCCGGGTCGTAGGGCGTGGCCTCGAAGCCCGCGCCGGCGACGGCGGCGATCAGCGCATCGGCGTCGGTGGTGCCGTGCAGGAAGGCGACCGCGACCTGGCGGTTCGACAGGTTGGCGCGTGCGCTGGCCACGCCTGGCACGGCGGCGAGACGCTTCTCGATCTCGGCGACACAGCCGCCGCAGTGCATGTCCGGGACCAGCAGGCAAAGCTCGTCGGCGCCATCGCCGCGCATGTGGACGAAACTCGCGGCCACACTCACGGCTTCACCCAGATCCGGCGGTCGATGCGGAAATGCTGCCCGGCATCGTTCTGGGCGACGATGGACAGGTCCCAGTTGCCGCGCGCCGGCAGCACGATGGCGCCGGCGTAGCGGCCCGGTCCGTCCGGGCTCAGGCCGATTACGCGGTCGTCGGCCGCCTGCGTCGGCCGGCGCCACGCGGCAGTGACCGCCAGGCCTTGCAACGGCTGGCCGTTGGCATCGATCAGCACGATCCGCAGCGTCGTTTCCGGGCTTTCGGTCTCGACTGACATTTTTGCCCGCCAGCCAAGGTCGGCCTGCGCGCGGGCGTCGTCCAGCGCCCGGTTGTAGGCGACGCCGCTGCGATAGGCCTTCGGCGCGTCCAGCCCGGTGAAGGTGGAGGTCGCGAAGTAGACGAAGACGCCGTTCACCGCCATGACGCAGCCGAAGAACCCGAGCAGCGCCATCAGCACATGCCGGCCGGTGAGCTTCGCGGTCATCTCTTCGGCCCCACGAACTGGCTGTCGTGGCGCGCCTCGGTGCCGTCGGCGAGGTCGCGGACCACGAAGTCGATGTCACCGGTCTGGTCGCGCGGCGCGGCGACCAGCACGCGCAGGCTGCGCAGCGAATCCGGGCCGACGATGATGATGTCGGCGGTCTCGCCGGTCAGCCCGGCGACGTCGACCTTGGCGCCCTCGATGCCCGCCACGGACAGCGCGAAGGTACGCTCCTCGTGCACCTTGTTGAGGATCTTCACGGTGTAGCCGTTGCGGATCGAACCGTCGCTGAGTTCGACGAACAGGGGCGCGCGGTCGTGCTGCGCCGTGAGTTCCAGCACCGACCGGCCGCTCAGCGCCACCAGCATCACGATCATGGTGATCACCACGACGGCGGCGTAGATCGCGGTACGTGCCCGCAGCCACGGAAACCGCGCCGGCTTGCCGGCGGCGCGGGCGATCATGTTCTCGTCGCTGTCATAGGCGATCAACCCGCGCGGCAGGTCGATCTTGTCCATCACCTCGTCGCAGGCATCGATGCACAGCGCGCAGTTGATGCATTCAAGCTGTGGCCCGTCGCGGATGTCGATGCCGGCCGGGCACACCGCGACGCAGTTCTTGCAGTCGATGCAGTGGCCGCGCGCGTCCCAGTCCTGACCCTTGCGGAACGGCGCGCGCGGCTCGCCGCGATAGCCGCGATAGGTGACCTGCAGGCTGTGCTCGTCGACCATCGAGGCCTGGATGCGCGGCCATGGGCACATGTAGGTGCAGACCTGTTCGCGCGCCAGGCCGCCCAGCATGTAGGTGGTGAAGGTCAGCACCGCGACCGAGATGTAGGCCACGGTCGATGCCTGGCCGGTGACCAGGTCGACCAGCAGGGTCGGCGCGTCGGCGAAGTAGAATACCCAGGCGCCGCCGGTCGCCATCGCGATGACGATCCAGACCGCGTGCTTGATCACTCGCTTGCCGAGCTTGCCGGCCGTGTAGGGCGCGTTGTCGAGCCGGATGCGGGCGCCCCGGTCGCCTTCGACCAGCCGTTCCACCGCGACGAACAGGTCGGTCCATACCGTCTGCGGGCAGGTGTAGCCGCACCACACGCGGCCGAACAGGCTGTTCACCAGGAACAGCGACATCGCCGCGATGATCAGCAGGCCGGTGATGTAGTACACCTCCTGCGGCCAGATCTCGATGAAGAAGAAGTAGAACTTGCGCGACGGGAAATCGATCAGGATCGCCTGGTCCGGCGCGTCGCCGGGGCGGTCCCAGCGCAGCCACGGCGCCACGTAGTAGATCGCCAGCGTCGCCGCCATCACCGCCCACTTCAGCTTGCGGAAACGGCCGTGCGCCAGCTTCGGGAAGATCTTCTGCCGCTTGGCGTAGAGCGAACGGCGCGGGGCCGCGTTGACGGCGGCGACGTCAACGCGCTCGACGATGGTCTCGTCGATCACCCCGTGCATGTCGCTCACTCACCGCCACCCAGCGCGTGCACGTAGATCGCGAGCTGCTTGATCGTGACCGGATCGAGCCGGTCGACCCAGGACGGCATCACCGCGTTCTGCGGCCGGCCGATCGACGCGGTGATCGAGCCGAGATCGCCGCCGTAGAGCCAGATGCCGTCGGTCAGGTTCGGTGCGCCCAGCTCCCTGTTGCCGGTGCCGTCCTCGCGGTGGCAGGCGACGCAATTCTCGGCGAAGAGTTGCTGGCCCTCGCCGGCCAGGGCGGCGTCGTGGTCCTGGCCAGAGAGCTTTTGAACGTAGGCCGCGACCTGGCGGATCTCGGCGCCGGTCAGGATGCCGTCGGCGCCGAAGGCGGGCATGTCATTGACCCGCGCCTCGTCGTGACCGCTGCGGATGCCGTAGCGCACGGTCAGCATGATCTGCTCGACCCCGCTGCCCCACAGCCAGTCGTCGTCCAGCAGGTTGGGATAGCCCGGCGCGCCGCCGCCGCCGATGCCATGGCATTGCGCGCAGTTCACCGCGAAGGCGGACCGGCCGCCGGCGATCGCGAAGTTGTACAGGTCCGGATCGGATCGCACCTGGTCCAGGCTGGCGCCCTCCAACTGCGATGCCTGCGCCGCCCGCGCCATCGCCGTCGTCGCCACGTCCTCGGCAACCACCGCGCGTTGCGAGTGGCCCAGCACGCCCTTGGTATAGCCGGTGATGTAGGGTATCGCCGGCATCGCGATCATGTAGCCGATGGCCCAGATGATGGTGGCGTACAGCGTCCACAGCCACCAGCGCGGCAGCGGCGTGTTCAACTCCTTGATGCCGTCCCACTCGTGGCCGGTGGTGGCGGTGCCGGAGACCTCGTCGATGTCCTTGTGCTCGGCCACGGCTCAATCCTCCCGCAGCGGCATCCTGGCCGCGTCGTCGAACTTCTTGGCGTTGGACGGCCACAGCGCGTAGATCCAGGCGCCGACGGCGAGGATGACGAGATAGAGCAGACCCCAGGTCTGCGCGAACTCGGCCGCTTCGTGATAGGTCATCGGTGCCCTCCCTAGCGCAGGTTGTCGCCGGTCGCCTGGTAGATCTCGAAGTCCACCAGGGTGCCGAGCATTTGCAGGTAGGCGATCAGCGCGTCGAGCTCCGACAGCAGCCGTGGGTTGCCGTCGAAGTCGCGCACGATGGCGCCGGGATAGCGTTCCTGGAACGCGTCGTAGTCGCCTTCGGGATCGGCCTGGGCGAACATGTCGGCGTGCGCATTGGCGATCATCGCCTCGCTGTAGGGCACGCCGACCGTGGCGTTGGCCGTCAGGTGATCGGCGATGTCGCGTGTGCGCGCCGGACGCTCGGCCAGGAACGGATAGCCCGGCATCACCGACTCCGGCACGATTCCGCGCGGGTCGACCATGTGCGCGCGGTGCCACTCGTCGGAATACCGCCCGCCGACCCGGGCCAGGTCCGGCCCGGTGCGTTTCGAGCCCCACTGGAACGGGTGGTCGTACATCGACTCCGCCGCCAGGCTGTAGTGGCCGTAGCGTTCCACTTCATCCCGCAGCGACCGGACCATCTGACTGTGGCAGTTGTAGCAGCCCTTGCGCACGTAGATGTTGCGGCCGGCCAGCTCCAGCGGCGTGTAGGGCCGCATGCCCTCGACCTTCTCGATCGTGCTCTTCATCGCGAACAGCGGGACCAGTTCGACCAGACCGCCGATCGCCACGGCGACCAGGATGCCGATCACCAGGATGATCGAGTTCTTCTCGAACGGTGCGTGTGACAGTTGCATCGCCCGCCTCCCTAGACCGCGTGCAGCGGGCTGACGGCCCGCATCGGGGCTTCGTCGCGCAATTCGCCGCGCGCGGTCCGCCACAGGTTGTAGACCATGATCAGGCTGCCCAGGACGAACAGCAGACCGCCCAGAGCCCGGATCCAGTAGAACGGGTTCATCGCCTCCACGGTCTCGATGAACGCGTATTGCAGGAAGCCGAGCTCGTCATAGGCGCGCCACATCAGGCCCTGCAGGATGCCGGAGACCCACATCGCGGTGATGTACAGCACGATGCCGATGGTCGCGGTCCAGAAGTGCCATTCGACCAGCCGCAGCGAGTACAGCCGCGCCCGGCCCCACAGCACAGGCGCGAGGTAGTACAGCGCCCCGAAGCTGACGAAGCCGACCCAACCGAGCGCGCCGGAATGCACGTGGCCGATGGTCCAGTCGGTGTAGTGGCTGAGCGCGTTGACCGCCTTGATCGACATCAGCGGCCCCTCGAAGGTGCTCATGCCGTAGAACGCGACGGAGACCACCAGCATGCGCAGCACGGGATCGGTGCGCAGCTTGTCCCAGGCGCCGGACAGCGTCATCAGGCCGTTGATCATGCCGCCCCACGACGGCATCCACAGCATGATCGAGAACACCATGCCAAGCGTCTGCGCCCATTCGGGGAGCGCGGTGTAGTGCAGGTGATGCGGGCCGGCCCAGATGTACAGGAAGATCAGCGACCAGAAGTGGATGATCGACAGCCGGTAGGAATAGATCGGCCGGTCCGCCTGCTTCGGGATGAAGTAGTACATGATGCCCAGGAAGCCGGCGGTCAGGAAGAAGCCGACCGCGTTGTGGCCGTACCACCACTGGGTCAGCGCGTCCTGCGTGCCCGACCAGACGACGTAGGACTTCGAGCCGGTCCAGCTGACCGGCAGCGCCAGGTTGTTGATGACGTGCAGCATCGCCACGGTAACGATGAACGCCAGGTAGAACCAGTTCGCCACGTAGATGTGCGGCTCCTGGCGCTTCCAAAGCGTGCCCAGGAAGACCAGCAGGTAGACCAACCAGACGATGGTCAGCCACAGGTCGACATACCATTCCGGCTCGGCATATTCCTTCGACTGGGTGATGCCGAGCAGGTAGCCGGTCGCCGCCAGGACGATGAACAGCTGGTAGCCCCAGAACACGAACCACGGCGCCAGGCCGCCGGCCAAGCGGGCACGGCAGGTACGCTGAACGACAAAGAACGACGTCGCGATCAGCACGTTGCCGCCGAAGGCGAAGATCACCGCCGAGGTGTGCAGCGGCCGCAGCCGGCCGAAATTGGTCCAAGGCAGGTCGAGATTGAGCGGCGGGAAGGCCAGTTGCAGCGCGATCACCAGGCCGACCGTGAAGCCCACCACGCCCCAGAAGGCCGACGCGATAACGCCGGCGCGGACGATGGCGTCGTTGTAGCCGCCCTGGTCCTCGCCGCCGCCGTCGATTTCGCGTCGCACCAGCGCGAAACAGGTGATCGCGCCGGCCAGCGCGAACACCATGCCGTGCACCAGCATGCCCGGATCGGCGGCCTTGGCGGCCAGCGCCAGCCCCAGAAGACCGCCGAGCGCGGCCAGCAGTCCGAGTAGTAAGGTCATCCGTACAAGCCTCCCCTGCGCGACCGGGGCCGCGTTAGCGAGGCCAACCTAGGATGCTGCTGCACTGCGGCATTGATCTTGATCAAGGTCGCGCCGCCGGCATCCAGGGATGAAGGTGCGTGGCAACAGTCGATCACCATGCGGACCTGATCCGGCCGGCGACGCTGAAGCGCAGTCTGTCTTTCTGGCTGGTCATGCTCTACGGGCTGGGCACCACCATCGGCGCCGGCATTTTCGTGCTGGTCGGCAAGGTTGCCGGCGTCGCCGGGCTGTACGCGCCGGTGGCTTTCCTGGTCGCGGCGCTGCTGGCCGGCGCCGCCGCGCTGGCCTTTGCCGAGCTGTCCGGCCGCTATCCGCTGAGCGCCGGCGAGGCGGTCTACGTGCACGAGGGGTTCGCGGTCCGCTGGCTGGCGCTGCTGGTCGGCTTGGCGGTGGCGCTGGCCGGCCTGATCTCGGCGGCGACCATCGCGCGCGGTTTCGTCGGTTATCTCAACGAGTTCGTGGCATTGCCGCCGCCGGTCGCCATCGCTGGCGTATTGGTCCTGCTTGGGCTCGTCGCGGCCTGGGGCATCGCCGAATCGGTGACGCTGGCGGCGCTGTTCACCCTGGCCGAGGCCGGCGCGCTGGTGGCGGTGATCGTCGCCGGCCTGCCGGTGCTGGCCGAGCTGCCGGCCCGGACGCCGGAACTGCTGCCGCCGTTCGAGACCGTCGACTGGACCGGCATCCTGGCGGGCGCCGTGCTGGCCTTCTATGCCTTCATCGGCTTTGAGGACATGGTCAACGTCGCCGAGGAGGTGCGCGACGCACCGCGCATCCTGCCGCGCGCGATCCTGGTGGTGCTGGTGCTGACCGCGGTGCTCTATGTCGGCGTGGCGCTGGTCGCGGTACTGGCGCTACCGCCTGCCGAACTGGCCGCAAGCGAAGCGCCGCTGGCCGCCGTATTCCACGCCGCCAGCGGCCTGCCGCCGACCGCGATCAACCTGGTTGCCATCGTCGCCGTGCTGAACGGCGCGCTGGTCCAGCTCATCATGGCGGCTCGCGTGCTTTATGGCCTGGCCGACCGGGGCTGGCTGCCGTCCTGGCTCGCGGTGGTCAACCCGCACACCCGCACGCCGCTGCGCGCCACGGCGATCGTCGCCGCGATCTGCCTGGTTCTGGCGCTGGCTTTCCCGTTGGTCGAGCTGGCGCGGGCCACCGCTTACGTCACGCTGACGATCTTCGCGCTGGTCAATCTCGCGCTGTTCCGGCTGAAGGGCCGGGCGCCGACCCCGGCCGGCCGGTTCGCGGTGCCACGTTGGGTGACGCTGGCCGGTTTCGCTGGTTGCGTCGCGATGCTGCTGTTCGACCTGGTGCGGTTGCTCGGGTGACGCATGCCGACCGGCAGGCGGTCAGTCGTCGGCCTCGTGTTTCTCGCCGATCTCGGAGAACACCCAGAGCAAGGTCTTGTCGCGATCGATGGCGTCGCTCTGGATGCGCCGATCGCGGGTCGAGAGCAGTCCGTCGAGGATCGCCCGAGGGTCGTCGCCCTCCAGCTCGTAGAGCGCGAGATAGGCCTGGCTCGGGGATTCGCCGTTGCTGGCCGAAAGCTTGAATCGCTGGCCGGACTTGAAGCCATTGACCTGCACGCACTCCGGCACGTGGTGGGCGTCGTACCACGCGTTGAACGCGTCTTCCTTGCCCTCGACGGGCTGGGTGAGGGCAAGCAGCAGGTGACGGGAGTTTGACACGGGCGGGCCTCCTTCTCTGGCGCGGGTGCATTGAAGCATGAACGACCGGGCATCTCCCGCCGTCGCCGCGTCTCTAGTTCAGCTTGTCGCGGCGGATGTAGTAGCTGTCGCCGACCCAGGCGTCGCCGAACGGCGGCGAGCGCGGCGGGTCCTTGCGCTTCGGGCCGAGCAGGGTGAGTTCGTAGGCGCGGGCCAGATTTTCCGGCTTCTCGCGCTCCAGCTCGACGCCGATCAGCACCGGCAGGCCGTACTGGATCGGCTGGCCCAAGGCGTCGGTGTCGGTGACATACCAGTCGCGTAGCACCGCGACGACCACCGGCCTGCGCGGTTCCTGGTCCTTGTACTCAGGGTTGCCGGCGCGGCTGCCCCAGTCCGGGCTGTCGGCCACCCACTTGAAGGCGACCTGAGCCAGCTCGTCGCGGTCCGCCGGCGCGCCGTTGCCGTGACCTGGCCAGGTGCGCTCGTCGATCCGCCGCCAGCGCTCGGCCACCGCCGCGTCGATCTGCTTTTGCAGGTCGGCGAGCATGGCATCGGTGTCTCCCATGCCGGCGGCGAAGCCGCGCGCCACGCCGGCGGCGTCCAGCGCCCGTGCCTCACCGTCGCGGAAGAAGAAATCGTGCGCCGTGTTCAGCACCCAGTCGGCATGCTGTAACGCGACGCGGGACATCTTGTCGGCCGCCGCCAGCCGGAACTCGGCCGCCTGGTCCAGCATCTCGCTCAGCCCGGCATAGTAGGATCCGGCCTTGCCGTCATAACCGCCGGCCCGCGCCGTCTTGTCGATGGCGTAGCGGTCCTCGCCGTAGGTCTCGCGGATATAAGCCAGCTTCTCGGTCACGGCGTCGCGGAGCTTTTCGTCGAACGCCTGGAACAGCGCCAGACGCTCCTTGGCGTCGGCGGTGTCCTCGGTGTTGGCGAAGGTAGCGACGTCGGTGGTGTTGGAGTTGACGTAGCGCTCGCGCACCTGCTCCCACATCTGCCCCAGCTCGGTGAAGTCCTTCTCCGCCGCGGACGCGACCTTCCCGGTCGCCGCCTGGCCTTCCTCATAAGTGGCCAGCCGTCGGTCGTACCGTCCGCGAAGGTCGGCCAGGCGCTTGTCCAGCTCGGCGAATTGCGGATGTGCCGCGTGGTCGAAGCCGGCATTGTCGGATTCCTCTCGCGCGCCGTTCAACCGCCGCTCGGCGACGTCGAGATGCTGCGCGACGGTCTTCATCACCCGCTCTTCCGACGAGGCGCTGTCCTCCGGCGGCTTGGCCAGCGCCTGTTCGGCATTGGTCAGGCGCTCGTCGACGGATTTCAGTTCGCCGGCGACGGCGCTTGGCATCTTGCCGGCCTTGGCCTCATCGACGGCGGCGCGCAGTGCCTGCACGCGCTCAATGGCGCTGACGATGCGTGGATGGTTCTCGTCGTCGACCTTGCCCAGCACGTCGTCGAGCTTCTTCTCCGCGTTGTTGGCGTAGCGTTCGGCGCGCTCTGCCTTGCCCGTGTCGACCTGTTTCTCGCCGTTGGCGAGCTCCTTTTCGAGCTGTTCCAGGCGGTAAGTGACCGAGCTCGGCAGCTTGCCGCCGGACGCGGCCGGCTTCGCGGTCTGGGCCTTGGGGGCGGCCGGCTTTGGCGCCGCCGCCTTCTTTGGCGCCGGCGCTGCCGCAGCCTCGCCATACGTCTGCCCGGTCTTGCGCTCCAGATCCTTGACCAGGCGCTTGAACTGGGAATCGAGGCTGCGCAGCCGGCTGTGTTGCGGGTCGGCGGCGCGGAGCTGCTCGATCAGGTCGCCGATCTCCGGCAGCTTGGCGAAGGCGCCCTCCTTGTCGCGGAAGGCCAGCGATTCCGTCTTGCGCAACGTGTCGCCGGCCTGACGCGCCAGCGCGCCGCCATCCTGCGCCACCGCTGGCGCGTCTGCCATGAACATTAGTAGTAGTGCCGCAGCCGCGGCGCGAAGCCAGCGCATCGCCGTCCCCTTCACGCAACCCGTCCCCTGGTTGCACCTAGTGTGGCCGGGCGGTGGCCGGACGGACAATGACCTCTTTGGGCTAGGACGCCTGCGGCCGCCGCAGTAGTCGCGCGGTCTCGGCGCGACAGGCGGCGAGCAGCTTGCGCGCCATCTCGTCCTCACCCATGCCGCGCGCCAGCAACAGCCCGCCGACACTGAGCGCCGCGCTGGCCAGCGCTCGGGGGTCATCGTTCGCTGGGTTCTCCAGGCCACGCTCGAATTCCGCGACCAGCTCGCGCACCGTGGCGGCATACGCGGCCTGCGCCGCCGGCTCCGACCGGCCGACGTCGACCGACAGCGCGGCCAGCGAGCAACCTTGGCCGACGCGCGTGCGGTTCGCCGGATCGAGGTAGCCGGCGACGACCTCGACCGCCTGTTCGCTCAGCGTGGCCCGGTCGCGACCGGTGCGGCGGCGCAACCGGTCGATGAAGTCGTGCTCGCCGCGCAGCACTGCCACGAACAGTTCAGCCTTGGAGCGGAAATGGCCGTAGAAGCCGCCATGGGTGAGCTTCGCCGCCGACATGATCCGGTCGATCCCGACCCCATCGTAGCCGCGCCGCCGGAACAGTCGGCCGGCCTCGGCGACGATCTTCGCCCGCGTCTTCGCCTTGTGCTCCGGGCGGTAGCGCATGCGGCCTCTCTCTACACTTTACATGACGTCTGACATGCTATTAGCATGACGACCACCATGTAAAGGGGCGGGCCATGGCCGACGCGGGCGACATCGAGCTGCTGCAGTTTCCCTATTCGCATTTCAACGAGAAGGCGCGCTGGGCGCTGGACTTCAAAGGCCTGGCGCACCGGCGCCGCAGCCTGATGCCGGGCCCGCACATGGGCGAGATGAAGCGCCTGACCGGCCAGACCAAAACCCCAGCGCTGCATGTTGGCGACACCTACGTCACCGGCTCCGCCGCGATCATCGACTGGCTGGAACGGAACGTGCCGGAGCCGGCGCTCTATCCGGCCGACCCGGACCAGCGTGCCCGCGCGCTCGAACTCCAGGCGCGGTTCGACAGCGACGTTGGCCCGCAGGTGCGCATCGGCGCGCTGTCGGCGCTGCTGCAATCGCAAGGCTACATGGCGGCGATGTTCGGCGAGGGCCAGAGCGCGCCGAAACGCTTCGTCTACCGCTGCTTGTTTCCCTTCGCCGCCGGCAAGATCCGCCAGGGCAACGGCATCACCGGTCCGGAATCGATCGAGCGCGCCATCGAGGTCAGCCGAGCCGCGCTCGACCTGGTGGCGGCCGAGACCGCCGCCACCGGCTATCTGGTCGGCGACGGCTTCTCGGTGGCCGATCTGGCGGCGGCGTCCTTGCTGGCGGTCTGTGCCGACCCGCCGAACTCGACCATGAGCCGCCCGAAACCGATCCCGCCGGCATTTCAGGCCTGGCTGGACCGCTGGGCGGATCATCCCGGCACCGCCTGGGTCCTGGAGATGTACCGCCGGCACCGCAACGCGGCGGCCACGCGCGCGATCGCTGCCTAGTTCGCTGCCGCCTCCAGGCGTTGCAGCAGGGCATCGTCGAACAGGCCGCCGCCGGTCATGCCTTCCTTGCTGCGGAAGGCGCGGATCGCCTCGATGGTCTTGGCGCCGAGCAGGCCGTCGGTCGGACCCGGGTCGTAGCCCAGCGTCGTCAGCAGTTCCTGTGCCCGTTGCACGGCGTCGCGGCGAATCTCGCCAGTCTCGGTCTTGGCGGTGAGCACGGCCGGCGTGGCGCTCGCCGGGGCCGGCGCGGGGGCGGTGGTGGCTGGGGCCGGCACCGGGGCGCTCGTGGTGGCAGCGCTTGTCGTCGCGGTTGTCGTTGCTGGCGGTGGCGGGGCAGCGGCGGCGACAGCGGCCGGGTCGGGTGGTGCCTCGCCGGATCGGGCGCGACGGTCCATCTCCGACTGCACCCCGGGCGCGAGCCGGCGTGCCACCGAAACCTTGCGCTGTAGCGCTTCCTGGTCGCCGCCGTCGGCTGCCCGCGCCATCCAGTAGTAGGCGACCGGGTCGCTCTGTGCCACGCCGATGCCGCGGTCGTACAGCAGGCCGAGATTGTACTGCGCGTCGCGGTGGTTCTGCAGCGCCGCGCGCCGGAACCATTTCGCCGCCTGGGCATAGTCGCGGTTGGCACCCGATCCGCTGCCGTACAACCCGCCAAGTCGGAACTGCGCCTCGGCATGGCCTTGCTCGGCGGCGGCGACGTACCACAGCAACGCCTGCTTCGGATCTGCCGGCACGCCGTCGCCGGTCTCGAACAGCACGCCCAGATTGAACTGCGCCGGCGCCAGGCCACCCTGTGCCGCGACCTCGTACCAGCGTGCCGCTTCGCTCAGGTCGCGCGGCGCGCCGCGGCCCTCGGCATAGCGGTTGGCGAGCTCGAACGCGGCGGACGTGGCGCCGCCCTCGGCCTCGCGCCGCAGCCGGTCGATTTCGCTCTCCGGTGCCGGTGCAGGCGCCGGTGCGGACGTGGACGCGGGAGCTGATGTGGCGGGCGGCGGCGCCGGCTGGTCTTCGGCCTTTGGCGCCATCGGCGCCGGGGCGGGCGCCGGCTCGTCAGTCGGTTCGGCCAGGGCTGGCGCGGCAGGCGGTGCGGGCGCTGCTGCCATCTGCTGTGGCTTGGCCGGTTCGGCCGGTTCGGCCGGTGCCGGGGTCGCGGGCGCCATCGCCTGCGGCCGTTGCGGCTCGATCACGAAGGCGTAGTAGAGGAAGCCGCCGATCGCCATCAGGATCAGCGCCGCGACCACCCAGGCGATCACCGACGCCACCGTGCCGCCTTCCTCCTCGTCGTCCTCGCGCTCGTAGTCTTCCAGCAGCGAGTCCGGCGCCGCCCGGTCGTCCTCGGTCGGCGCCGCCAGCGGCGCTGGTTCGGGCTCCGGCTCTGTCGCTGGTTCGGGCGCTGGTTCGGGCGCCGGTGCAGGCTCCGGCACGGCTTCCGGTGTGGGCGCGGGATCCTGCGCTGGTTCCGCATCGGCTTGTTCTGGCGCTGGTTCGGGCGCTGGTGCCGGCTCCGGCTCCGGCTCAGGCACCACGACCGGATCGGGTTCGGCTGTCGGCTCGATCGTCGACTCGGTCACCGGCTCGGCTTCCGACGGCGGTTCCGGCGCCGGCTCGTCCGACGGCGGCCGCCAGGGGCCGTCATCGCGGCCGAACAGGCGGGTGATCGTGGTGTTGCGCGGGGCCTCCTCGGCCGCCGCCGGCCTGGTGCGGCGCTGGCCGCGTTCGATGGTGTCGAGCCGCATGTTCAGCGTGGTTAGCGCCCCGGAAATCGTCGTCATCGCCGCTGACAGACTGGTCTCCAGCGCCGCCATCCGTTCCGGCAGCGCGCCGTCCTCGCCGGTTGCCTCGACCTCGTCGTCGTCCGGTAGGCTGGTACCGGCATCGGTGCCGGCCAGGGCGTCGCCACCCTGCTGATAGATCGCCTGGTTCAGCCACGCGCCGAGCGTCAGGCCGGCCTTGGCGGCGGCGGCCTTCGCCGTTTCGCGGGCGGCCGGCTCCACGCCCTTCACGCTCCAGGGCTGGGTGATCTTCTTGGTTTCGTCGTCGGACATCGGAATCTGCGGATAATACGCCGCTCAGGCGGCGACCGCACCCCGGACGAGATCGACCGCGGCTTCGGCCAGCCGTTCCGGACTGATCTCCAGCAGTTGCTCCAGCGGCCGGGCATAGGCGATCGGCGCGCGTGGCGAGCCGACCCGGCGCACCGGCGCCTTCAAATCACGACCCAGCGCCTCGGCCGCGCTCGCGGCCACCTCCGCGCCGAAGCCGCCGACCTGCACCGCTTCCTGTGCCACCAGCAGCCGCCCGGTGCGCTTCACCGACTCGAACACGGCCTCCTGGTCCCACGGCCACAGCGTGCGCAGGTCGATCACTTCCACCGACACGTCCCGCGCCTCGGCCAGCGCGGCGGCCTCCAGCGCGGTATGTACCGAGCGCGACCAAGTCACGATGGTGACGTCGCCGCCTTCGCGCGCCACGCGCGCCTTGCCCAGCGGCACCAGGTGATCCGGGTCGGGGTCGTCCGGCACCTCGCCGGTCAGCGGCCACAGGCCCTTGTGCTCCATGTAGACCACCGGGTCGTCGGCCCGGATCGCCGCCTTCAGCAGCCCGTGATTGTCCGCCGGCGTCGCCGGGCAGACCACGACCAGGCCAGGAATGTGGACGTACCAGGCCTCCAGCGACTGCGAATGCTGCGCGGCCGAGGAGCGCCACATGCCGATCGGCTGCCGCACCACCAGCGGTACCCGCGCCTGGCCGCCGAACATGAACCGCGCCTTTGCCGCCTGGTTCACCAGCTCGTCGACGGCGCACAACGCGAAGTCGGAGAACCGCATCTCCACCACCGGCCGGGTCCCGACCAGCGCCGCGCCGGTCGCCGCGCCCATGATGGTGGCTTCCGAGATCGGCGTGTCGGCGATGCGGTCCGGCCCGAATTCCTCGACCAGTCCCTTGTATTGCCCGAACACGCCGCCGCGGCCGAGGTCTTCGCCCAGCGCCCAGACCTTCGGATCGCGGCGCATCTCCTCCGCCAGCGCCCGGGCCGAGGCTTCGATATAGGTCAGCTGGCCCATGCCGGCGCTCCGATGTCCTGGATGTCGTCGTAGGCGCGCTCCGGCGCGGGGAAGCCAGCGGCGTTCGCCGTCGCCACAGCGCCATCGATCTCCGCCTTGGCCTCGGCGTCGATGGCGGCCACGTCGACGCCGGCATCGGCCAAGGTCCGCGCCACCGCCGCCTTCGGGTCCTCCGCCCAGCGCGCCTCGACCTCGTCGGCCGGGCGATACGGCGCCGGATCGGAGGCGGTATGGCCTTTCAGGCGATAGGTGCGCGCCAGCAGGAATTCCGGGCCGCCGCCGGCGCGCATCCGTTCCACGCAGGCCGCGACCGCCTCGTCGACGGCCAGCACGTCGTTGCCGTCGACTTCCTGCGCCCGCACGCCCAGCGCTTCGGCGCGGGCAACGGGGCCAGGCCCGCCGGTCACCGCGTCGGTCCGCGTGGTCGAGGCGAAGCCATTGGATTCGCAGACAAACAGCACCGGAAGCCGGAAAATCGTCGCCCAGTTCAACCCTTCCAGGAATGGCCCGCGGTTGATCGCGCCATCGCCGAAGAAGCACACCACGACCCGGTTCGAGCCCTGCAGCTTGGCGCCGTGCGCTGCACCGACCGCGATGGGGATGCCGGCGGCGACGACGCCGTTGGCGCCCAGCATGCCGACCTTGAAGTCGGCGATGTGCATCGAGCCGCCCTTGCCGCCGCAGGTGCCGCCCTCGCGCCCGAACAGCTCCAGCATCATCGCGCCCGGATCGGTGCCCTTGGCGATGCAGTGGCCGTGGCCGCGATGCGTGGTGGTGATCTGGTCGTCGGCGGTGAGGTTCGCGCATACGCCGGACGCGATGCCCTCCTGACCGATCGACAGGTGCACCGCGCCGGTGACCAGCCCGTCCTTGGAGGCCTGCTCGGCGGCTTCCTCGAAGGCGCGGATGCGGGCCATGGTGCGGTAGTGCGCGGTCAGGCGCGGGATGTCGATGTTGCGTCGGTCGGTCATGATGGCTTGTTCTTGTGGTGGGCAAGCCGACCTTGTATCGCTTTGCCGAACCGGTCAACGGCCGGACAACGGGAGAAACCCATGAACGCACAGGCGTCGATCCTGCTCGCCGATACCGTCACCAAGCTGGGACCGGAGCATGCCGGATGCGTGCTGGTCGGCGGCAGTCACGGCGGCCGCTACGCTGGCTACCTCGCGGCGAAAGCGGGCGTGCGCGCGGTGATCCTCTCCGATGCCGGCGTCGGCAAGGAACAGGCCGGCATCGGCTCGCTGGCCGACATGGACAAGCTGGGCCGGCCGGCGGCGACAGTCGCGCACGACAGCGCCCGCATCGGCGACGCCAACGACATGATGACGCGCGGCCGCATCAGCCACGTCAATGACGCCGCCGCAAAGCTGGGTTGCAAGGTCGGCATGGCCACCGCCGATTGCGCCGAGACGATGCGCGCCGCGCCAGCGCCGGCCGCCAAGCCGGAACCGGTCTCGGAGGGGCGCATCCTGCTACGCGACGGACCGGTCAAGGTCTGGGGCCTGGACAGTGCATCGCTGATAGCGCCGAGCGACGAAGGCCAGGTGCTGATCTGTGGCAGCCACGGCGCGCTGCTGCCGGGCGGCGCCGGCAAGGCGCTGGGCGCCGACGCGCTGGCCGCCGTGTTCCACAATGCCGGCGTCGGCATCGACGGCTGCGGCATCACCCGGCTGCCGGCGCTGGATGGCCGCGGCATCGTCGGTGCCACCGTCGACGCGGACAGCGCGCGGATCGGCGATGCCCGTTCGTTGTGGGAGACCGGCGTGCTGAGCCACGTCAACGAGCGTGCGAAGGCCATCGGCGCCGCGCCGGGGATGACCGTGCAGGCCTTCGTCGACCTTGTCTTGCAGAACCAGGAGCGAGCCCGATGACCGACGCCGAAGCCAACCAGCCGTCGCAACCGATGACCGGCGGTCGCGCGCTCGCCGAAATGCTGCGCCTGCACGAGACCGGGCCGATGTTCGGCATGGGCGGCTTCCAGTTGCTGCCGTTCTACCACGCGGTCGCCGAGACCGGCCTGCAGCACACCCTGATCAACGACGAGCGCTGCGGCGTGTTCGCCGCCGATGCCTGGGCGCGGGTCACCGGCCGGCCGGGCGTGTGCGACGCGACGCTGGGGCCGGGCGCGACCAACCTGGCCACCGGCCTGGTCGAGTCGCTGAACGCCGGCGTGCCGATGGTGGCGATCATCGGCGACACCAACCGCGACCATTCCTGGAAGAACATGACCCAGGAGGCGCGGCAGCTCGACATCCTGGCGCCGGCGGTGAAGGAAGTGATCCGGGTGGAGCGCATCCACCGCATCCCGGAACTGGTGCGCCGCGCCTATCAGGTCGCGACCAGCGGCCGCGCCGGGCCGGTGCTGCTCGACGTGCCGGAGGACGTCGCCCACGGCGAGTATGAGTTTTCCGATACCGAGCTCTACGCCGATACCGTCAACCGCTCGATCCCGGCCTACCGCACGCGCCCGGACCAGAAATCGCTGGAACAGGCCGCGGCGCTGCTGCGCAAGGCGGAGCGGCCGGTGATCCTGGCCGGCGGCGGCGTGCATCTCTCCGGCGCGCAGGAGGCGCTGACCTGGTTCGCCGAGCGCTTCGACATGCCGGTCGCGCACACGCTATCCGGCAAGGGCGCCATCGCCTGCCAGCATCCGTGGTCGCTGGGCCTGTTCGGGCGCTACAGCCGGATCGCCAACGACGTGCTGGAGACCGCCGACTGCATCCTGGTGGTCGGCTGCAAGATGGGCGAGATCGCGACCAAGCGCTTCACCCTGCCGAAGCCGGGTATCCCGCTGATCCACCTCGACATCATGGCCGAGGAGATCGGCCGCTGCGTGCCGGCCACGGTGCCGCTGTGGGGCGACTGCCTGGCCGGCCTGGAAGACCTGGCCGAGGCCATCGGCGTGAAGCAGGACCGGCCCGACTATCGCGACGAGGTCGCCGGCCGAATGGCCAAGTGGCGCGAGGAAGTGCGCGAGCGGCTGGAATCCGACGAGGTGCCGGTGTCGATGGCGCGGATGTGCCACGAGCTCACCAACCTGCTGCCCGAAGACGCCATCGTCGTCGCCGACGGCGGCTTCGCCGCGCACTGGACCGGGCTGCTATGGGAGACCAAGGCGCCCGGCCGGCACTACATCGCCAACCGCGGCTTCGCCTCGATCGGCTACGGCCTGCCGGGCTCGATGGGCGCGCAGCTCGCCGCCCCGGACCGGCCGGTGGTCGGAATCACCGGCGATGGCGGCTTCAACATGATGATCGGCGAGCTGGAGACCGCCAAGCGCCTGGGCACGCCGTTCACCCTGATCATCGTCAACAACGCCGCCTCGGGCTACGTGAAGGCGTTGCAGCAGGCGCTGTTCGGCGGCCACTTCCAGTCCTCCGACCTGGGCGACCTGAACTATGCCGAGCTGGCCAAGGGCTTCGGCTGCCTCGGCATCCGCGTCGAACATCCGAGCCAGCTCGCCGCCGCCGTGCAGGAAGGCATGGACGAACGCTCGCTGCCGACCATCGTCGACGTGGTGGTGACCCGCGACCCGGCGAAGATGCTCCCCGGCGTCGACAACCGCGCCGCCCCGGTCAAGAAGGGCGACCGGATCGCCTAAAGGAACAGCGTCAGCACGCCGGTGTAGCTGTAGAGCCGGGCGTTGGCGATCTCGCCGTTGCCGAAGAAGCCGACCAGCGGCACGTCGCCCAGTGCATCCTTGATCGCGCCGAGTTCCGCCGATTCGCCGGGAAACATGTTCGGCCCGCGCGCCAGGCAAGTGTGGTACAGCGCGCCGCGCGGCTCGCCGTCCAGCCCTCGCTTCAGCTTCGCCAGCATGCGCGACAGGTCTTCCGCCGCCGTGGCGCGGTCGCGGCGGCAGAACATCAGCGACTGGCCGACCGTGACGGTGTCGCCGATCGCCACCAGCCCCTGGTTCGGGTCGATGCCGGCAAGGTTGCGCACCAGATAGTCGTTCCAGTCGGTCCCGGCGACCGGCAGCGCGGCGAAGATGTAGCCGGCCAGCTTCGACAGGTCGCGCGCCAGCAGCTCGCCGATGTCTTCCTTCATCACCTCCAGCGCCGGGCGGCCGTCCAGCTCGATGACGATGTTGCGCTCCGCCGCGGTGACGGTGTGCGGTTCGCCGACGGGCGAGCAGCCCTGGGTCAGCGCGGTGCTGACCGCCACGTCGCCCGACAGCATCAGGCCGCTGAGACCGCCTTCGCCGATACCGCCGGCGATCAGCGGATGCGGCCCGCGCGACGACGCCAGCCCGCCGACCAGGTAGCTCCCGGTCGCCTGCGCCAATGTGCCGATGGCGTCGATCGCGTCCGGATTGCGTGGGTCGGCGTGGATCACGCCGAACGGCATCGAGGCGCCGTTGTGCCAGTCGGCATGGGCGGCGGCGAAAACCTCGGGCTGGTCGCGCTTGGAATCGAACAGCGCGTACGACCCTTCGGGCAGCTCGCCGACCATGGCGACCAGCGCCGGCCGGTCGAACAGCTCGGTCCCGGTGGCGCAGACGCCCAGGCCCACGGTGCCGGTCCAGGTGTCGATTCCGGTGCCCCGCTTCAGTTCCGCCAGGATCGCGTCGAGATCGTCGGCCAGCCGGTCGGTGATGTAGACGAAGCCGACATTGCCGCCGACGTTGCCGATCTGTTGCAGGCAGTCGCCGACCGCCGCGCGCCAGTCGGCGGCCATGCCGATGCCGATGCGGAACCGCGACGTCACCGTCATGCGGTCGGCGCTGGGTCGACCAGCACGCCAGGATTCAGGATGCCGGCCGGGTCGAGCCGCGCCTTGGCGCCCTGCACCGCGTCCTGGAACAGCGCCGGCATTTGCTGGCGGTACCACGGCATGTGGTCGCGGCCGACGGCGTGGTGATGGGTGATGGTGCCGCCGAACTTGATCAGCGCGTCCGACGCGGCGTTCTTGATCTGCTGCCACTGCTCCAGCATCGCGCCGGGCCGGCCCAGCGCATGGAACGAGAAGTACGGCGCTGGCCCATCGGGATAGGTGTGGGTAAAGCGACAGGTGACGATGCCGTCGCGCCCGGTCGCGTCGCGGATCGCCTGCTCGGTCGCCGCCTTGACGTTGTCGTGGAACTCGCGGAACCGGTCCCAGGTGATCGCGGTCTCGAAGGTGTCGTTGATCGCAGCCACGGTGGTCAGGTGCTCGCGGTTGTACGGCATGCGGATGAAGGCGGTGCGCCAGGCGCCGGCCGCGCCCGACAGGTGACTGTCGGGGTCTTTCGCGGCGTCCTCGTCGTACTGCCCGCCGCATTCGCGGCAGATCTCCAGGGCGCGCGCCATCCAGGCGTCGACCGGATGGTCGGCGCTCTCGAAGGCCAGCACCAGCACCGCGTTCCTGCCGTCGCCGAATCCATTCGTCTGGGTTTCCGCCGCGTCGAGCAGCCGCACGTTGGCCGGGTACAGCCCGGCCTGGCTGATCGCGCGCACCGCTTCCGCACCGGCGTAGACGTCCTTGAACAACGCCGTGGTGCCGCCGCGGAAGGTCGGCCGGTCCTGCAGCCGCATCCAGGCCTCGGTGATCACGCCCAGTGTGCCTTCGCCGCCCAGCATTAGCCGGTCCGGGCTTGGTCCGGCACCCGAGCCGGGCAGGCGCCGGCTCTCCATCACGCCGCGCGGCGTGACCGTGCGGGTGCTCTCCACGAAGTCGTCGATGTGCGTGTAGAGCGTGGCGAAGTGGCCGCCCGAACGCGTCGCGATCATGCCGCCCAGCGTCGCCATCTCGAAGCTTTGCGGGAAATGCCGCAAGGTGAGGCCGTGCGGCTTCAGCCCGGCCTCCAACGCCGGAACGCGGATGCCACCCTGGATGCGCGCGGCGCGGCTGGTCTTGTCGATCTCGACGATCTTGTCCAGGCCGGTGAGATCGAGGCTGAGCGTGCCATTGTAGCCCGAGCCGACGACCGGCTCGACGCCGCCGACGACCGAACTGGCGCCGCCGTAGGGAATCACCGCGACACGCTTGCTGCTGGCCCATTCCAGCACGTCGGCGACCTGTTCCTCCGAGGTGGCCCAGGCGACCGCGTCCGGCGCGTGGGTGAAGTCGCGGTCCAGCATCTTGATGAAGTCGGGGAAGGACTGGCCGTAGGTGTGGCGCAGCCGGTCGTCCTTGTCGGTGGTGCAAAATCCTTGCAGCTTCGCCGGCAGCTCGACCTTGCTGGCCGGCAGGTCGATTTCGGCCTCGATCGGTGGCGCCTTGCGCTCCAGCGTCACGCCGTACCGGTCGGCGACGCCTTTGATCAGGGCGTCGGCCTCGGTCGGGCTCAGGCCCTCGCCCTCGTAGCCCCAGCCGAAGAATTTCCGCCGCTTGCCGGCCATCGTCGTCTCCCGTGTCCGCTTGTTGCGGCTATTCTGGCACGGAACGGGGAGGGCGACGATGTTTCCACTGAGCCATATGCTGCGCCGGTTCGTGCGCAACGGACGGATGAGCGTGATCGATCCGGCCGGCCAGACGCACGTCTTCGGCGGGGTCGCGCCCGGCCCGGAACTGACCATCCGCCTCACCGATCCGGCGCTGCCCCGCAAGCTGTTCCTGAACCCGGAACTGAATGCCGGCGAGGCCTACATGGACGGCACCATGGTGTTCGAGGAGGGCACGGTCGAGGACTTCCTCAAGCTGTTCGCCGCCAACCGCACCGGCCTCGGCAGCCATCCGATGCAGAGCGCCCTGCGCAAGATCTGGCGCCTGTTGCGCGCGACGCAGCAATACAACCCCGTCGGCCGGTCCAAGGAGCACGTCGCGCATCACTACGACCTGTCCGACCGGCTGTACGAACTGTTCCTCGACTCCGACCGGCAGTATTCCTGCGCCTACTTCGCGAACCCCGACGACGACCTTGAAACCGCGCAGACCAACAAGCGCCATCACATCGCCGCCAAGCTCGACCTGAAGGACGGCCAGCGCGTGCTCGACATCGGCTGCGGCTGGGGGGGCATGGCGCTGCACCTGGCCGGGCTGAAGGACGTGAAGGTGGTCGGCGTGACCTTGTCGGAAGAACAGCTCGTGGTGGCACGGCGCCGCGCCGACGAGCAGGGCCTGTCGGACCGGGTCGAGTTCCGGTTGCAGGACTACCGCGAGATCGCCGAGCGTTTTGACCGCATTGTCTCGGTCGGCATGTTCGAGCATGTCGGCACTCGCTACTTCCGCCCGTTCTTCCGCCAGGTGTTCGAGTTGCTGACCGATGACGGCGTGGCGCTGGTCCACTCCATCGGCCGCATGGCGCCGCCCGGCACCACCAGCCCGTGGATCCGCAAGTACATCTTCCCCGGCGGCTACGCGCCTTCGCTGTCGGAAGTGTTCGCCGCCACCGAGGAGGAGCACCTGTGGGTCACTGACCTAGAGGTGTTGCGCCTGCATTATGCCGAGACGCTGCGGCACTGGTTCGACCGGTTCCAGGCCAACCGCGCCGAGGTCGCGAACCTGTATGACGAGCGCTTCTGCCGGATGTGGGAGTTCTACCTGCTGTCGGCCGAGTACGCCTTCCGCACCGGCTCGCAGATGGTGTTCCAGATGCAGCTCGCCCGACGCCGCGACGCCGCCCCGCTGATCCGCGACTACATGGTCGACGACGAGCGGGCCATGCGCGGGACATGACGCGCGGCGCTCGAAAAAGGGGCGCACCGAAGTGCGCCCCTTGAGGTCATCCGATCTCTCGGTCGCTTACCACATCGCGACTGGGTTGATGATCGCCTGAACCGTGCCCCGGATACGGGCCTGGCCCAGCACGAAGGCGAACTCGGTCACGCCCTCGGCCGCGAGACGACCGGTGTTCATCGTCTCCAGGATGTAGGTGCCGGTCTCCATCAACAGATGCACGTGGCCGTAAAACACCTTGTCGCCCTTGGCCGGCGGCACGACGTCGACACCCCAGGTGTCCGCGCCGACGGCCATCAGGTTCAGCGACGACAGCCACTTGGCGGCCTCGTTGGTGATGCCCGGCTCGCCGGAGACCCACGCCTTCGGGTCCTTCTCCAGCATGCCGTCGGTCCAGCCGGTGTGGATCAGGACGATGTCGCCCTCGTTGACGGTGATGCCTTGCGCCTTCATCGCAGCCTTCAGATCGTCGCTGCTGATCTGGTCGCCGGCCGCCATCGTCTCGACGCCCTTATGCTTGGCCATATTGACCAGCACCGCGCGTGCGATCATCGGCGGCACGTTGTGCGTGCCGAGCTTCTTCAGGCCGGTGATCGACGCGAGCTCTGTCGCCTTGTTGCAGTTGTAGTACATGCCGGCTTCGCCCAGGTGGCCGAGGCCGTCGAGCTGCGATCCGATGCCGATCCAGGTCTGGATCAAGTCGTCGTTATAGACGCTGTCCCAGCCGAAATCCTGCGCCAGGCCGCGGCCGTTATGTTGGCCCGGCTGTACCACCTGCAGCGACAGCGAGCGGGGCGGGAAGGCCGGGGTACTGGAATCGATGACGATGCCGAGCGGATGGCTCTCACCCTTCTTGACCAGCTTCATCGCGGCCAGCGTGCGTTCCGGCGTGACGTAGTTGGCGGCGCCGATCTCGTCGTCCGCGCCCCACTTCGACGGTTTGCATTCCGAGTGCGAGGCGGCGTAAGCGGTACCGCTCAACGCCAGCGTCGCCGCGGCGGCGAGCAGAATGGTTGATACACGCATGTTCTGATTTCCTCCCAATATCGGCCGTTCCGAATCCCCCGGTCGGCCTTACACGGGCGCTATGGTCGGCCAGCGTCGCGGGCATTGCAAATGCCCATTGTGGGACAGGCTCACGCCGCGGCGCGCGTCGACGTGATCGGTACCAGCGCGTGCAGGAACTGCTCGGCGCAGGCGTCCCAACCATAGCGCTCCGCGTGCGCGCGGGCGCCAGCAGGATCGAGCCTCGCCGCGGCCAGCGCGGCCGTCAGCAAGTCGTCGTCCAGTACGCCGGCCTTCGGATCGGTGATCACGTCGCGCGGCCCCGGCACCGGGAACGCGGCGACCGGCAGGCCGCAGGCCATCGCCTCCAGCAGCACCAGCCCGAAGGTGTCGGTGCGGCTGGGGAACACGAACACATCGGCCGAACGGTAGTGCGCCGCCAGGTCCTCGCCGAAATGCGCGCCGGCAAAGTGTGCCTTGGGGTACTCGCGCCGCAGTTCGGGGAGTTGCGGCCCGTCCCCGACGACCAGCTTCGAGCCCGGCAGGTCGAGATCGAGGAAGGCGCGCAGGTTCTTTTCCACCGCCACGCGGCCGACATAGGCGAAGACCGGCTTCGGCAGGTCCAGGGCGTGTGGCCCCTGCGGCGTGAACAGGTCGAGATCGACGCCGCGGGTCCAGTCGGCGATGTTGCTGAAGCCGCGCGCCTCCAGGTCGGCGCGGATCGATCTTGTCGCCACCAGCACCGCCGCCGACGGTCGGTGAAACCAGTGCATCACCCGGTAGCCCCAGCCCACCGGTACCGGCGCGCGGGCCGCGACATACTCCGGGAAGCGCGTGTGGTAGCTGCTTGTGAACGGCAGGCCGCGGCGCACCATCAGCGCCCGGCCGGCGATGCCCAGCGGCCCCTCGGTGGCGATGTGCACCGCATCCGCGTTGGCTTGATCGAACAGGCTGCGCAGCCGCCCGCCGGGCCGGATCGCTAGCCGGATTTCCGGGTAGGTCGGGCAGGGGACGGTTCTGAACAAGTCGGGCGAGATCACCTCGAAGCGGTGGCCCAGCGCCTCGCACTCGGCGCGCACCGTCTGCCAGGTCCGGACCACGCCGTTTACCTGCGGCGCCCACGCATCGGTAATCAGCAGAACTCGCATCAGGCGGCGGCGCGGCGCTTGTCGCTTGTCGGCGCGGTCAGGCTGAGCGGCGCGTCCGCGCCCCAGCGCACGATCGACAGCCGGCCGTCGAAGTCCTCCACCACGGCGGTGCAGCTCTCCACCCAGTCGCCGGTGTTGATGTAGCGGATGCCGCCATAACTGGTGATCTCGGCGTGGTGGATGTGGCCGCAGATCACGCCGTCCGCGCCGCGCCGACGCGCCTCGGCGGCCACGGCTTGCTCGTAGTTGTCGATGAACTTGACCGCGTTCTTGACCTTGAACTTCAGGTACGCCGACAGCGACCAGTAGCCGAAGCCGCACATCCGCCGTAGCCGGTTGTACCCGCGGTTGATCCGCAGCAGCCACGCGTAGGACCAGTCGCCGAGCAGCGCCAACCAGCGGGCGTATTGCACGATGCCGTCGAAGGCGTCGCCGTGCACCACCAGCAGGCGGCGCCCGTCGGCGGTTTCGTGCAGCGCCTCGCGCATCACCTCCACGCCGCCGAAGTGGGTGCCGCAATAGTCGCGGAACACCTCGTCGTGGTTGCCCGGCACGTAGATGATCTCGGTGCCCTTGCGCGCCTTGCGCAGCAGCTTCTGCACCACGTCGTTGTGGCTCTGCGGCCAATACCAGGATCGGCGCAGCGACCAGCAGTCGACGATGTCGCCGATCAGGTAGATGCGTTCCGCCTCGTTCACGCGCAGGAAGTCGAGCAGCGTCTCGGCCTGACAGCCGCGACTGCCGAGATGAATGTCCGACAGAAAGATCGTGCGGTGGGAGCGGGGTCGGCTGCGGGCAATGGTCAAGGCGGCACCGAATCAGGTGATGTCTGTGCGCAGCCTGTCTAACCCCTTACCGTTGCCGTGAAATGACAGTCCACACCCTGTGGATCAATTGCCCGTGGTGGAGAACAGATAGCCGGCGCCGCGCACCGTCTTGATCAGTGCCGGCTTCGACGGGTCGCGTTCCAGCTTGCGCCGCAGCCGCGCGATGCGGATGTCGATGGAGCGGTCGAATGGTTCCCACGAGCGGTGGTGCGCCATCTCCAGCAGCTGGTCGCGGCTCAGCACCCGGTTCGGGTGGTCGACGAAGGCGCGCAGCAGGTCGAATTCCATGCTGGTCAGCACGATGTCGCGGCCCTCGGCGTCGTGCAGCTTGTGCGTGCCGAGGTCGAGCGTGAAGTCGGCGAAGCTGATCTGGTCGGGATTGTCGGCCGCCGGTGCGCCGGACGCGGCCGCCGTGGCCCGCGGACTGCGCCGCAGTACTGCCCGCACCCGCGCCAGCAGTTCGCGCAGGTCGACCGGCTTGGGGATGTAGTCGTCGGCGCCGATCTCCAGCCCGACGACCCGGTCGACGACGCTGCTGGCCGCGGTCAGCATGATGATCCCCGCCTCGGTGGTGTCGCGCAGGAATCGCGCCAGCGACAGGCCGTTCTCGCCCGGCATGTTGAGGTCGAGCAGGACCAGATCCGGCACCCGCTCGGCGACCAGCGCGCGCAGCGCCACGCCGTCGCCGACGCTGACCACCTCGATGCCGTTCATCTCCAGGTATTCCTGGATGGTCTCGCGAATCCCCGGTTCGTCGTCGACCACGACGACCAGCGCCGCCTCGCTTTCCGCCATCGTCGTTACGCTCTCTCCACTTGCCGCAACACGGTCTCGACGAGCTGGCGCACGTCGAGTGGCGTGAAGGGTTTCTCCAGGTAGGGCCGGTCGGCCTCGGTCAGCACCTGCCCCGCCGACGGCCCCAGCGTGTCGCCGGTGATGAAGGCGGTGCGGCGCTGCAGCACCGGGTCGATCCCGGCCAGCGCCTCGTAGAAGCTGGCGCCGTCGAAGCCGGGCATGCGCAGGTCGCTCAGGATCACATCGAACTTGCCGCCCTCGACCAGGCGCAGGGCGTGGCGCGCGGTGTTGGCGGTGACCACCGAATGACCCTGCGCTTCCAGCACGTCACGCAGCATCTGCGTCACGTCCGGCTCGTCGTCCAGCACCAGCACCTTGGCGCCGGTCGCGCGCGGCGTGTCGTCGGGCATCGCGATCATGCCGAAGTGCGCGATCGCGATCGGCAGGTCGATGGTGAACTCGGTCCAGGCGCCGGGCTTGCTGGCCACGCGGATCGCGCCGCCGTGCGATTCCATGATCGAGCGGCACACCGACAGGCCGATGCCGGTACCGACCCCGACATCCTTGGTGGTGTAGAACGGCTCGAAGATGCGGCCCCGGTTCTCCTCCGGGATACCGGGGCCGTTGTCGTACACAGCCAGCCGCACCCGGTTGTCGTGCCGGTCATGCCACGAGCGGATGCGCAGACGGCGCGGCTGCCCCTTGTCCTGCAGCGCCTGCTGCGCGTTGACGATCAGGTTGGTCAGCACCTGGGTGACCTGGTCGGCGTCGGCCCACACCGGTGGCAGGCCTTCGTCCAGCGCCAGTTCGACGGACACGTCGGCGCCGCGCAGGGCATAGCCGGTGACTTCCAGCATCGCCTCGACCATCTGGTTCAGGCTGACCGCGGCACGTTCCGGCGGGTGCTGGCGCGCCATCGCCAGGAAGGTCTTGACGATCCGGGCGCAGCGGTCGGCGGCGTTGCCGATCTTCTGCGCCCGCTTGGCGATCGCCGGGTCCTGCGCCGTCTCCTGCAGCAGCAGCGCCTGGCCGACCACGACCGACAGCGGATTGTTTAACTCGTGCGACACGCCGGCCAGCAGCGAGCCCAGCGCGGTCAGCTTCTCCGACTGGTGCAACGCCTCGCGCTGGCGCGTCATTTCCGCATCGACCTCGCGCCGTTCGGTGAGGTCGACCGTGGCCGACACGATCACCGGTTCGCCCTGATAGTCGATCAACCGCGCCGAAACTGCGCCGAAGAACCGTTCGCCGTTGGCGCGCTGGAACTCGATTTCGTAGTCGTTCAATGCGCCGGCGCGGCGCAGTTCGCCGAGATAGGCGTCGCGGTCGGCCGGATCGACGTAGCTGGACCTGGTCCACTCCGCCTTGCTGCCGCCCTTGCCGCGACCGAACAGCGCCTTGGCCTGCGGGCTTTCGTAGATCACCCGGCCGTCGTCGGCCCGGGTCATGCCGATCGCCGCCGGCACCGCCTCCAGCACCCGGCGGATCAGCGTCTCGCTGTCCCGCAACGCGCGCTCCATCTCCTTGCGCTGGGTGATGTCCATGCGGGTGACGACGGTGCCGCCCTGGCGCGTGCGCTGGTTGGTGTAGGCGTACCAGCGGCCGTCGCCCTGTTGGAATTCCAGGTCGGTGCCGAGCGCCTCGCGGCTGGCCCGGCGTTCGTCGATCCAGGGCTCGACCCGGCCGACGGCGTCGACATACTGCCCGCGCTCGGCGCCGGCGCGCACGAAGTCGTCCCACGGCGTGCCCGGCGTCAGCATGTCGGCGGACAGGTAGTTGAACTCGCGGTAGCGCGCGTTGCACATCACCAGGCGGTCCTCGGCGTCGTACAGCGCGAAGCCTTCCGACAGCGACTCGATCGCGTCCTCCAGGGTCTCGCGCGCGTGCCTGAGCTCCTGCTCGCGCCGTCGCTGTTCGGTCAGGTCGATCATCAAGGTGACGGTGACGCGGCGATTGTTGTGCACGAAGGTGCGCGCCGTCGACGACACCCAGACCGGCTGGCCGTCGCCGCGCCTCAGCGCCACCTCATAGCCGTCGAGCCGGCCGTGGTCGGTCAGCGCGGTGACGAACCGGGCCCGGTCGGCCCGGTCGGCATAGTAGTCGCCGGCATAGCGCGAGCCGCTGATCGGCCACTCCATGCCGACCAGCTCGGCCGCCGCCGGGCTGGCATACATGATCTCGCCGGATTCGGTCTCCACCACCCAGACCGGCAGCGGCGTGAGCTCGACGATGCGCCGGAAGTGCTGCTCGCTGTCGCGCAGCCGGGCCTCGGCCTGTTTGATCGGGGTGATGTCGCTGCGGATGTAGACCGCGCCGCCGCCGGGCAACGGGTGGCGCGAGAGCTGTTTCCACTCGCCATTACGCAGCTTGAACTCGACCGGGGCGGCGTCGGCCTGGCGTAGCCGCGACATCGTCGAGCGCAGGCTCGGCTCGTCCTCGCTCAATGGCGCGCCGTCGAACAGCGCCAAACGGTCCATGGCCATGGAATGGATGTCGAACACCGACTTGCCGACCATCTGCCGCGGCGTCAGGTCGTACATCTGAGCATAGGCAGCGTTGCACAACTGCACGCGGTCGTCGTCGCCGACCACCGCGAAACCGTTCGGGATCACATCGAGCGCGGCGGCCATAGCCTCGGTGGCCTCGGCCTGCGGCGGACCGGTTTCCGACCAGCAGCCGAGCAGGCAGGTCGCGCCCGGCTCGATGTCGTCGGGGGCCGCCTGCACCCGGCACTGCAGCCAGATATCCTGGCCATCATTGCCCAGCAGCCGGAACTCGCAGGCCGCGTCCCCCTCGGCTAACGCCGTCGTCAAAGTCTGTTTATAGTTGTCTCTATCTTGTGGGTGGACATGCCGCGACGCGAAGTCCTCCTGGTCGAGAAATTCGACCGCACCGATGCCGGTAATCTGCTCGACATTCGGCGAAATGTAGCGAAACCGCGGCTCATGCTTGAACTCAATGACGAAATAAACAGTCGGCGATCCGGCCAGGGCGAAATCCACCAGGCCCGACGGCGCCACGTCCTGCGCGAATTGCGTGCGTTTGATCTTCATCGACTGCCATCCGTCGCCACGGGGGCGCGGCGCGCTCGCGCCTCGACCCTGGGTGACCGATGCCAAGCCTAGCACAGCCAATGGTGCGCTGATCGGCATCGATCACCCTCGGGCGGGGGTGGAGCTATGGCGGTCGATTAACGACACGGGCTAGCGATCCCCGTGCGGGCCATACCGGCCGATGCCGATATCGCGCAGCAGGTGGTCGTCCATCCGCGCCAGCTCGGCATAGGCACGCTGCCGCCGGTGCCAGCCGGCGACCGAGGCGACGCCCTTGACGATGCCATCCACCATCGAGTCGGTCAGCGCCATCAGCGTCTCGAAGACGTGGCTGGCCGGCTTGGTGACCCGCAGCATGGGCGAAGCCCGCCCTTGGTTTATGCCGAAGTCATTCATGAACATGGTCATGGTCCTTGTGCTCATTGTTCGCTCCTTTTCGAAGGTCCCCCGGGGTCCGGCCCGGCGGGACGACGCAGATGTAGGACCCTTATGTTTCTCGCAAATCTCTGCCGCAGCGGATTTTGGTTTCAATTGTTTCAGTGGTTTGCGGCCGCATGGCGCCAGCCTGTGACGGCGATCACAGGCTTGTGTCGGGACGAGGTATTAATTACCAAGCGGGGGACGTAAATCGTTCCGTCGTGCGACTCGCGCGGCGCGGGAGGGCAATAACGATGATTTCGCGTTCGCTGGCCGCCATTCTTGGCTTGGCTATGCTGCTGACCGTGGCGCCGGCCCAGGCCGCCGGCCCGATCGGCCAGATCAAGGAAGTCTCCGGCCAGGCGCATATCGAGTCAGCCGCCGGCCAACGCCCGGCGGCACTTGGTGGCGACGTGTTCGAGGCCGACACGATCGTGACCGGCGCCGATGGCGCGGTCGGTATCACCTTCATGGACGACAGCCGTTTCTCGGCCGGCCCGAACAGCCGCGTCGCGCTGGAGGCCTTCGCCTACGACACCACCACGCAGACCGGCAACTTCACCTCGCGGGTCGAACGCGGCACGCTGGCGGTGACCTCCGGGCGGCTGGCCAAGTCGTCGCCTGACGCGATGAAAGTGGTGACGCGCGGCTCGATCCTGGGCATTCGCGGCACCAAGATCCTGGTCCGCGCGGTCGAGTAGAAAAATGGCATTCCTTGGGGGAACTTTCGCCGGCCGCGTCGCAGCGTGCGCCGGCATGCTGTTGCTGGGCGCCTGTACGCGCTGGGACCTGGCGCCGGTGGAGCAGCAGCCGGTGGTCGACGATCCGTTCCAGTCGGCGCTGAAGTCGGCCTACATGGAGAAGGCCGCGTTCGAGCGCGCCGAGCTCGACTGGACCGACCTGCTGTATTTCCGCGACCGCGCCGAGGCGGCGGGCATGGGCAAGCCGGTGGAGCCTCAGGCGGTGGCCGGGCGTGTGGTGCCGACCGGCATGGCCGCGACCTTCGAGGCGCAGCGCGAGCGCATCCTCAAGCTGTATCGCGGCCGCGGTCGCGATCGCGCGCCGCAGGATCTGGCGGACGCGCAGGCGAGTTACGACTGCTGGCTGGAGCAGCAGGAAGAGGGCCACCAGAACGACGACATCGAACGGTGCCGGTCCGCCTTCATGGCGGCGATCGCGGCCGCAGAGGACAAGTCGGTACTGAAGGGCGACGTCTTCGTGCTGCTGCCCGACGACGATGGCAAGCTCGGCAAGCTGGCGGTGACTGGCGCCGGTGGCGGCGACACGCAGGTGCTGGAAAGCGACCGTGCCGCGCTTGAGGTCCGCGACGGCCTGGCGCGCAGCGTCGACGTGTCCGACGAGGAGCTGGACGACCTGTTCGCCGATGCCCTGAAGGCGCAGCCGTTGCCGCCGCGGTCGTTCACGCTCTACTTCCTGGAGGGCAAGGCCGAGCTGACGCCGGAATCGAAGGCGACCCTTGACGATATCGCCGCCGACCTGGAGCGCCGCAAGTCGCCGGAAGTGGTGGTGATCGGCCACACCGACCGCGAGGGCACGGTGCCGGCCAACGACCGGCTCGGCAAGCGCCGGGCGGAGGCCATCGCCGGCTTCATCGGCGATTTCCTGGCCGACCGCGACATCAAGGCGAGCCGCATCCTGGCGCAGGGCCGTGGCGAGCGCGAGCCGGTGGTGCCGACCGACGATGGCGTGCCCGAGCCGCGCAACCGCCGCGCCGAGATCGTCGTGCGCTAGCTCGCGGGAACGGGTCGTGCGCTAGCGCGCGGGAACAGGTCGTGCGTTAGCGCGCGGGAACAGGTCGTGCGCTAGCGCGCGGCAGCAGGTCGTGCGTTAGCGCGCCGCCAGTTCGCCGAACACGCCGGCGATCAGGGCCGCGGCGATGCCGAGCACGAGCAGACCGACAAGGCCGCCCACGATCCACTGCCGCTGTCGACGCCGGCGCAGCACGATGTCGTCCTGATCGTCGTCGATGCCATGGCGCGCGGCTTGCGGCGACGGTGACGGGCTTGTCGGACGGTCTTTCATGTAGGGCGCAACGGCTGGGATCGCGCCAAGGTTCCCCGCCTCAGCCGTCCGGCATCCGCCGCAGCACCACCACGGTGATGTCGTCGGCGGCATCGGCGCCGGCGACGAAGACGTCAACCGAGTCGTAGAGCCGCTTCAGGTTCGCGCCGGCGCCAGCATCCGGGTCCATGCCGGCGACAAGTTCGCTCAGCCGTACCCGCCCGAACAACTCGTCGGCCGGGTTGACCGCGTCGGTCACGCCGTCGGTGTACAGCACCAGCATCTCGCCCGGCGCCAGCGCGGTGCGCTCCAGTGGATAGTCGAAATCATCCAGCGCGCACAGCGGCGGGCCGCCCTCGCTCTCGATTTCGACCGGCTCGGCGCCGGCCGCCAGGCGGTAAGGCGCCTCGTGTCCGGCATTGCAGAACTCGATCACGCCGGTCTCCAGATCGAGGATGCCGGCGAACATCGTCAGCATCATGTCGGAGATATTCTCGCGCGCCATCTCGGCGTTGGTCTCGGCCATGATCCGGTCCATTGCGCCGTCGTTGCGCAGCACCACCGACTTGCACAGCGCTTTCGACAGCGCCATGAACAGTGCCGCGTCGACGCCTTTGCCGGTGACGTCGCCGATGTGGAAGAACAGCCGGTGTTCGTCGATCATGAAGAAGTCGTACAGGTCGCCGCCAACGGTGCGCGCCGGCACCAGCCGCGCGTCCAGGTCGACCGTGGCCGGCAGGCCGGCGCGCTTCGGGTCGGGCAGCATGCTCATCTGGATGTCCTGCGCCGCGTCGAGCTGGCCTTGCAGGATCTGCGCCGCGCGCTGCTCGCGTTCCAGTTCGGCCTGGATCTCGCGTCGCCGTTGCTCGGCCAGGATCAAGGTCATGCCGAGCATGGCGACGAAGGTGACGCCGGTGCCGATCGCGGGCGCGGTCGGATCGAACAGCGTGTGCTGCGTGGTGAACAGGCCCCAGCCGGCGGTTGCCAGCGCCGCCCAGATCACGATCAACGGCGCGAAACCGGCGCCCGGCCGCAGCACCGGCACCAGCCATAACAGCAACAACCCGCCCGCGGCCGTGGCCGCCAGTTCGGCCCAGGGCACCCAGTCGGGCCGCACCAGGAAGCTGTCGTCGATCAGCGACTCCAGCGCTTGGACGTGGATTTCCACGCCGGGCATGCGCTGCTCCAGCGGCGTGACGACGAGGTCGTGCAGGCCGATCGCGGTAGCGCCGATGATCACCATGCGCCGGTTCAGCTCGTCGATCGGGCCCTCGGCCTCCAGCACGGTCTTTGCCGAGATGAAGCGCTGTGCGATGTGGCGCGAGTGATGCAGCGTGAGGTGGCCGTCGCGGTCGATCCGGATCGGGAAGTCGCCGGGGTCGATGCCGACATAACCGCGCGCGTCGCTGACCAGCGTGGTGACCGGGCTGCCCTGCAACACCCGGATCATCTCCAGGCTCAGCCCCGGCACCAGACTGCCGGCGATCTTCACGACTGCCGGCAGGCGCCGCACCACGCCGTCATCGTCCGGCGGGCGCACGATCGAGCCCCAGCCGCTGGCGGCCCGCTCCAGCACGTCGATCGATCGCTGTACATAGGCATAGTCGGTCAGCAGGTGGTCAGCCGGCGGCCCCACCTGGCGCACCGCCGGCGGCGCGCCGAACGTGCTCTTCAGGTCGTCGGCTTCCTCGGCGAAAACACCGGCCTTGGCCAGCACCACGCGCCCGTAGCGCCGGAAGGCGTCGGCCAGGATAACGTCGTTGCTGGGAAAGTTGGCCAGCCGCGTCGCCAGCCCGGCGTCGAGCTGCGGCAGCACCTGGGCGAGTTGTGCCGGCGAGTAGGGATCGACCTCCGGGAAGATCACGTCGAAGCCGATCGCCGCCGGATCGGCGGCCGCGATCTTGTCGATCAGCCGCGCCATCACCGTTCGCGGCCATGGCCACTGTCCGTAGGCCTGCAGGCTGGCCTCGTCGATCGCCACCACCTTGGCCGGAAAGCCGGCCGGCTCCCGCGGCGACAGCACCTGATAGAGGTCGAAGGCGAGCGTGCGCAGCCGTGTCAGCGCCGCCGGATCGGCGAAGGCGACGGCGAGCCAGAGCGCCATCATGACGGCGGCGAAAGGCCGGCCGCCCCCGACGGTGACAAACGCGACAAGGCGCTCCCAGCGACTGTCCGGGGGCGCTGACTCCGCCATCGGCTAGCCCGTCGCCTCGGATTTGGCCTCGGAGTCGGGTTCGCCGGCGCGATGCACGACGCGTTGCGGGTAGGGAATCGTGATGCCGTCGGCGTCGAAGCGTTCCTTGACCGCGCGGGTCAGGTCGAACTTCAGGCCCCAGTAGTTGGCGGCATCGCACCACACCCGGACCACGATGTTGACCGAACTGTCGGCCAGTTCGGTTACCGCCATGAACGGTTCTGGTTCGCCATGCGCTCGGTCGTCCTTGCCGATCTCGTCGCCGATCAGCGACATCGCCTTGCCGATGTCGTCCTCGTAGGCGATGCCGAAAACGAAGTCGACGCGCCGCGTCTGGTTGTACGAATAGTTCTTCACCGCACCGTCCCAGAGCTGGCTGTTCGGCACGATGATGCGCACGTTGTCGGGCGTGTCGAAGTCGGTGGTGAACAGGTTGATCTGCTTCACCGTGCCGGCCACCCCGCCGGCATCGACATAGTCGCCGACCTTGAACGGCCGGAAGATCAACAACATCACGCCCGCGGCGACGTTCGACAGCGTGCCTTGCAAGGCCAGGCCGACGGCCAGGCCGGCGGCGCCCAGCACCGCGATCAGGCTGGCGGTCTGTACCCCGAACTGGTCCAGCATCGCCAGCACGGTGAGGATCAGCACCAGATACTTCACCATGCTGGCCAGGAACGGCCGCAAGGTGGCGTCGATACGTTTCGACCTGGATAGCCAGCGCAGCATCGAGTTGTGCAGCCAGCCGGCGATAATCCAGCCGATGATCAGGGTCAGGATGGCGCCGATCACGCTCATCCCGTACGTCGTCGCCAGCAAGGCGATCTCGTCGGTCAGTTCTTCAATCTTGGCTATGCCGTCCATCGTGTCTTCTTCCCGTCGCCCCGAACCCAGCTGCGGCAGAATGCCGGGATTCGCGGCGCGGTGAAACTACCGACCGGCTACACCCGCCGTTCGCGGCCGGCCCAGAACTTGTCGCGGATGTCGCGTTTCAGCACCTTGCCGACCGCGCTGCGCGGCAGGTCGGGCCAGAACTCGACCCGCTTCGGCGTCTTCATGCTGCCAAGCTTCTCGCGGCAAAGCTTCTGGATGTCGGCCTCGCCGGCGCTCATGCCGGGCTTCAGCAGCACCACGGCGGTCACCGCCTCGCCCCACTTGTCGTCCGGCGTGCCGACCACGGCGGCGTCCTGCACGGCGGGGTGGCTCCACACCACCTGCTCGATCTCCGACGGATAGATGTTGAAGCCGCCGGAGATGATCATGTCCTTCTTGCGGTCGACGATGTAGACCATGCCGTCGGCATCGCGCATGCCGACGTCGCCGGTGTGGTGCCAGCCGTGCGCGCTCGCCTCCGCCGTCGCCTCCTCGTTGTTGTGATAGCCTGTCATCACCAGACTGCCGCGGCAGACGATCTCGCCGGTCTCGCCGTCGGCCAGCAGGTTGCCGTCATCGTCCATGATCGCCAGCCGCGTGTAGGCGGTCTCGTGGCCGCAGCCGGCCAGCCGGTGCGCGAGTTTCGGGTCGACCAGGGCTTGCGCATGCTGCTCGGGGCTGAAATAGGTGGCGATCATCGGCGCCTCGGCCTGGCCGTAGCTCTGCGTCATCACCGGGCCGAACACGTCCCAGGCCTGGCGCAGCTTGTCCACCGACATCGGCGCCGCCGCGTACATGAAATACTCCAGCGAACTGTAGTCGTAGGTTCGCACCTCGCCGTGCGCGAGCATCATGTAGATCGCCGTCGGCGGCAGGAACAGCACCGTCACCTTGTGCTCCTGGATCGTCTCCATGACCTTCACCGCGTCGAAACCGGGCAGGATCACGTTGGTGCAGCCGCGCGCCATCAGCACTGTCATCACCGCGCCGGCCGCGTGCGACATCGGCGCCGCCACCAGGTGCACCGGCGGCTTCTTCATCGGTACCTGCGCGTCGTAGGTCGCCGCCATCGCCATGAACACGCGGTTCGACAGTTCGATGCCCTTGGGCCGCCCGGTGGTGCCGCCTGACGTCGCCATCACCGCCAGGTCCTCCGGATGGCGCGGCACGTCGACCGGTGCGTCGCCGCCGGCCGCCGACCAGTCTGCGAAGTCGGGCGCGCCCTCGTCCTCGCGGTCCAGGCAGACCGTTCTGCGCAGGGCCGGGCAGGCCTCGCGCACCAGGTCGACCGCCTCGGCGAAGGCGGAATGATAGAACAGGTGCTGCGTGCCGGTGTTGTCGAGGATGTAGGCGTTGTCAGCCGCCGCGTTGCGGGCGTTCAGGAAAGTCCACACCGCGCCGGCCCGGAACACACCCAGCAGCACCAGGAAGTTGCGCGCGTCGTTGTGGGCGTAGATCGCCACCCGGGTGCCCGGCGTGCAGCCATCGGCGATCAGCGCGTTGGCGATCCTGTGGCTGGCCGCCGCCGCTTCGGCATAGGTGTAGCTGCCGTGCGCGTCGGTCAGGAACACCCGGTCCGGATACCGTTCCGCGCCTTTGTCGAAAAAGTCGATCAGCCGCATGGCCGCCCTCCCACTCATGTCGTGGGCGGCATGGTAGCAGGCGCGCTAGCTCGCCATCAGTTCCCTGAAGCGTTCGCCTTCCGGTTCGACCACGGCCTGCTGGAACTGGGGCCGGGCGGCGACGCGGGCGAACCAGTCGGCGACGCGCGGATAGTCCTCGGCCACCGGGAACTTGGCGTAGGTCAGGCGGTGCACCAGCGTGGCGACCGGGAAGTCGGCCAGGCCCGGCCGATCCGCCGGGCCCAGCCACGGCGCGCCCGCCAGCGCCGCCTCGGCCTCGATGAAGACCTGCTCGATTCTGCGCACCGCGTCGCGCACCCGCGCGAAGGAGAAGCCTTGCCGGTGCTCGGTCATGAACGCGATCAGCTCCGGGTTGCGATGCTTGCGCGCCAGGTCCGCCAGTCCGGCCTCGTCGAGCATGCGCCGCTGACCGAACAGGAACTGGTGGCTGACGATGCGGCACGGCACGTGCGCGGTCTCGGTCAGCTCGAACCAGTGCTCGTCGCGCGGTCCGGCCAGCGCCGGCGCGGGAAAGGCATCTTCCAGGTGCAGCAGGATATCGATCGACTCGGTCCAGACCTCGCCGTCGTGCACCAGCACCGGCACGTAGCCGGCCGGGTTCAGGTCCTGGAACCAGTCCGTGGCGTGTTCCCACTTGCCGAGATCGACCAGCGTGCCGGTCCACTCAAGGCTCTTCTCGACCAAGCATTGTCGGACCGTCTGGCTCGCGTGCGAGGGACCGGCGTGAAAGAGGTGCAGCCCCTTGATGGCGGCGATTTCGGCGTTCGGTGCGGGACGTTTCGGCATCTAGCCCTCGGCGCGGCGAATATTCCCCTCGTGCGGCGCCACGGTAGCATCCGGCGCGGCGAAACGCGGATAAACCAGCCGCAGCACGTCGCGCCGCACCGCGATCTCGCACGGCAGGTCGGCCACGATGTCGCCGTCGAGCTGCACCGGCTCGCCGGCCTCGCGCCCGCTGATCCGCACCCGGTTGCCTTCGACCAGCCGCACATCCGCCAGCTTCGCCAGCCGGCCAGTCAGCAGCGCCACTGAGTAGCGGATCGCGTGCCAGCGTCCGGCATGTTCGAACAGGCATACTTGCAAGCTCGGCTGCGACAGGTCGGCGGCGGGCGCGATCACGAACGGGCCGCCATAGTGGCGCGCGTTGCTTACCACCACCGAGGCCGCCATGCAGGGCTGGCCGTCGATATCGACCGCGTACAGCCGGCGGCGGTAGGTCAGGATGTGCCACAGGCTCATCAGCACGTAGGCGCCCTTGCCGAACCGCGCCTTGAGCTTGCTATCGACCGAGTTCACCACCCAGGCGTCGAATCCGGCCCCGGCCATCAGCGTGAAGTGCCGCTCGCCGGCGCGGCCCAGCGCCACCGGTTTCGCCTCGCCCGCGGCGATCACCCGGGCCAGCTGGTCCGGCTTCGTCGGCAGGCCGAGCTCGCGTGCCAGCACGTTGGCGGTGCCGAGCGGGATGACCGCCAGCGGCGGTGCTTCGGGGCCGGGCTGCGCCAGGCCGTTCACCACCTCGTTGATGGTGCCGTCGCCGCCGGCGACCACGATCCGCTCGAACCCTTCCGCGCGCGCGGTGTCGGCCAGCCGCGTGGCGTCGCCGGGCCCGGTGGTCTCGCGTAGTTCGACCGTGCAGCCGTGCCGCAGCAGCGCCGACAGCGTGGCGTCGAAGAAGCCGGGCCGGCGGCGACCGGCCACCGGGTTGTAGATGACGACGAGGCGCAAGACGGTCATCCTTGCGGGGAACGCGGCAACAAGCGGCGCCATCCAATCCAACACGACTGTCACAATCAACCACGATGACAAGATCATGACCGCAGCGGCGAATCCAGGCCGCAACCGCTGGCTCGGCATGGTGTGCCTCGGCGCGGTCGCCTTCACCTGGGGCGGCCAGTGGCCGCTGGTGGCGTTGAGCCTGCGCGAGATCGATCCCGTGAGCCTGCGTGCCCTGATGGTGGTGCCGGCCGGTGTGCTGTTGCTCGCGGTCTGCGCGATCTGGCGGCAGCCGATGCGGGTCGGCGGCGCCGACTTCGGCTGGCTGGTGCTGTTCGGGCTGCTGAACGTCACCGCGTTCCAGCTCTGCGCCACCTTCGGCGTGCAACTGATGAATGTCGGCCGCGCCATCATTCTGGCCTACACCACGCCGCTGTGGATCGCGGTGATCGAGCGGGTCTGGCTCGGGCAACGCCTGACCCGGCGGCGCGCGGTGGCGCTGGCGCTAGGCGGGCTGGCGCTGATTTGCCTTCTGGGCCAGGACCTGTCGAGCATGCGCAACGCGCCGCTGGGCGCACTGCTGACGCTGTCCGGCGCGGCGATCTTCGGCATCGCCACGATCCTGATGCAACGTCACCCGGTGCCGATCAGCCCGATCGCGTCCGGCGGCTGGCAGCTTCTGCTCGGCGGCGCGCCGCTGCTGGTACTGGGGCTCGTGCTGCAGCGCACCGACATTACCGGGATCCCGGCGCAGAACTGGGTGATGCTGGCGTGGATGTCGGTGATCGGCATGGGGCTCGGTTACACCTGCTGGTTCGTCGCCGTCGGCACCTTCGCGCCGGTGGTCTGCGGCATCGGCAGCCTGGCCTCGCCGGTGGTCGGCGTGCTCGGCGGCGTTATCGTGCTGGGCGATCCCCTGGGCTGGCGCGAGGCGGCGGCGCTGGCGCTGGTCTGCGTCGCGGTCATGCTGGTGATGTGGCCTGGCGACGACTTGCCCGCGCCGCCCGAAGCCGGCAGCATCGCGCCGAAATCCTAGGAGGAGACCTCATGGCCTTGCGCATGGAGGCGCCGACCGGCGCCAGCGCCATCGCGCCCGACACCTTCGGGCTGAATTTCTACGAGCTCGACCTGTCGCTGCGGCACCTGCTGGACCTGTACCTGGCGCCGGATCTGCGCGCGCATCTGGAGCCGCACCTGCAACAGCTCGGCTGGCTCGCCGCCAACGAGTTGGACCGCTGGGCTGCCGACGCCGACCGCCATCCGCCGGTGCTGCACCCGCGCGACCGCTTCGGCCGCGACCGGCAATGGATCGAGTATCACCCGTCCTACCGCGAGATGGAGAAGGTCGCCTACGGCACCTTCGGTATGCACGCGATGAGCCACCGCCCAGGCGTGCTCGGCTGGCAACGGCCGTTTCCGGCGGCCGCCAAGCATGCCTTCACCTACCTGTTCAACCAGGCCGAGTTCGGGCTCGGCTGTCCGATCAACGTGACGGACTCGGGCGCGATGCTGGTGCGCCGCTTCGGCGACGACGCGGTCAAGGCGCGGTTCTTCGACCGCATGACCAGCACCGACATGGACGAGCTGTGGCAGGGCGCGCAGTTCATGACCGAGAAGGAGGGCGGCTCCGACGTCGGCCGCGCCACCACGGTCGCGATCCCTGACGGCGACGCCTGGCGCATCCACGGCGACAAATGGTTCTGCTCCAATGCCGATGCCCGCGTGGCGATGCTGCTGGCGCGGCCCGAGGGCGCCGGCCCCGGCACGCGCGGCCTCGGGCTGTTCGCCATGCCGCGCTTCCTGGAGGACGGCACGCCGAACGCCTACCGGATCGCCCGGCTAAAGGACAAGCTCGGCACCCGCTCGATGGCCTCGGGCGAAGTCGTGCTGGATGGCGCCATCGCCTACCAGGTCGGCTCGCTCGACCGTGGCTTCGTGCAGATGGCCGAGATGGTGAACTGGTCGCGCCTGTCGAACGGCGTGAAGTCGACGGCGTTGATGCGGCGCGGCCTGCACGACGCGTTGCATGTCTCGCGCCACCGTATCGCCTTCGGCAAGGTGCTGACCGACCTGCCGCTCGCGCGTCGCCAACTCCTCAAGCTCATGCTGCCGGTCGAGCAGGCGCTGTCCTTGTGCTTCTTCACCGCCGACTGCATGGACCGGGCCGAGGGCAACGACGGCCAGGCGCAGAGCCAGGAGGCGCAGGCCGCGCTGCGCCTGGCGACGCCGGTGCTGAAGTTCCGCGCCACCCGCGATGGCCGCCGCGCCACCGGCGACGCGATGGACGTGCGCGGCGGCTGCGGCTACGTCGAGGAGTGGGCCAACCCGCGCCTGGTCCGCGACGCGCACCTCGGCTCGATCTGGGAAGGCACCGGCAACATCGTCGGCCTCGACGCCATCACCCGCGCCGTCGGCCGCCACAACGCCCACGAAGCCTTCGCCGCCTCGCTGCACCGCAAGTTGGACGACGCCGAGGGCGCGCCGACCGCCTTCGTCGACAGGGTGCGGGGCCTGCTGGACCGCGCCGTCGGCTTCGCCGGCGAGGTCGCCCGGACGCCGGAGAACGAGGCGCTGTGCCGCCAGGCGACTTCGGCGCTGTACCACGCCGCCAGCGCCGCGACCCTGACCTGGGAAGGCGCGGCGCTGCACAACCTGCACGGCGACGCCCGCCGGCTGCTCTATGCGTCGATGGCCGTCGACCACCGCCTCACGCCGCGAGATCCGTTCGCGGTCACCGACATGGCCAAGGAAGACCGCCTGGCCGACCTGCTGCTGTCGGACGAACCGGTGTCGATGGGGGCCGTTGCAGACGTTGTAGCCCGCATGTAGCGCAGCGAAATGCGGGGCAGGGGTGCCGTTTGCGACGCCGGCCCCGGATTGCGCGTCGCTCCATCCGGGCTACGACGGCAGCATCAAACCTCGACCCACCGCCCTTCGGCGTTCGACCGATAGACCGCCTGCTCGATCTCGATGTTGCGCAGATACTCGCGGCCGGTGTTGACCAGCGGCTTGTCGTTGCGCAGGTGGTCGATGACGTGGCGTTGCAGAGCGGCGACGCTGTCGCCGGCGAAGCCGCGCGGCGTCCAGCGAAACTCGTGCTCGATCTCCGGCCCGTGGTGGCGCTTGAACCAGAGCGCGCCGTCGCCGTCCAGGCGCAGCACGCCGGCGGCGCCCTCCAGCCACATCTCGCCCATGGTCAGGCGCGGGTTGTCGGCGATGTGGTCGGCCAGGCGGTTGCCGTCGAACAGTCCGCGCGTGTCGTCGGCGAAGCGGAACTGGATGATGCCGGCGTCCTCGCCGGCGATGGCGGGATTGATCCGGCGCAGGTCGGCGCTGACCGCCGCGACCTCGCCCATCAGGTAGCGGAAGGTATCGATGAAGTGGATCGCGGTCTCGTGCACCAGGAAGCGGTCCATCTTCTGGAAATAGGGCTGGCGTTCGAGATAGGCCTCCGGCCCCTGGCCGTCGCCGGGCCGCAGGCGAAAGGTGATGCCGTAGAGGTCGCCCAGCCGGCCCAGGCCGATGATCCGCTTGGCTTCCTTGTACCAGGGCTGGAAGCGGAAATTCTCGTGCACCACCAGTGGCACGCCGGCGGCCTCGGCGCAGGCCACGAGCTGCTCCGCCTCGGCCAGGCTCGGCGCCAGCGGCTTCTGACACACGATCATGGCGGGGCTGTGCTTCACCGCCGCCTCGACCAGCGGCAGGTGCGTTGCCGGCGGCGTGGCGATGTCGACGATGTCGAGCTTGGCGCTGTCCAGCATCTCCGCTGCGTCGACATAGACCTTGGCACCCGACGGCGCGGCGGCCTCGGTCGCCTTCAGCCGGTCGGTGTCGCAGATCGCGGTCATCCGCGTGTGGCCCAGCCGGTGCCAGGCCTCGTGGTGAAAGCGCGCGAAGTAGCCGGCGCCGATGGTGCCGACGCGGAGGGCCTCAACCATCCTGCAGCAGCTTCACGACGGCCTCGGTGATTGCCCAGGTGCCGTCCTCGCCGCCGCGGTCGTAGGGCGTGATGCGGCCCTCGGCCAGGGCGGCCACCATGGCGTCGTCGATGGCTTTCGCGGCCGCCGCGCAGGCCGGGGCGTCGTGCCGCTCGGCCAGCCAGTCCAGCATCAGCGCCGCCGACAGGATCATCGCCGTCGGGTTCGCCTTGCCGGTGCCGGCGATGTCGGGCGCGGTGCCGTGGCTTGGCTGGAACACCGCGTTGTTGTCGCCGATGTCGGCCGACGGCGCGAAGCCCATGCCGCCGATCAGGCCGGCGCCGAGGTCGGACAGGATGTCGCCGAACATGTTCTCGGTGACCATCACGTCGAAGTCCCACGGCCGGCGCACCAGGTCGAGCGCGCAGGCGTCGACGTAGAGCCGCTCGGTCGCGATGTCGGGGAAGTTGGCGGCGCGCTCGTCGAACACTTTCCGGAAGAACGCCATCGACCGGAAGATATTCGCCTTGTCGACCAGCGTCAGCCTGCCGGGATAGCCCTGGCCTTTGCGCTTCTGGGCCAGCCGGAAGGAGAGGTCGAACAGCCGCTCCGACACGTCGCGGGTGATCGTCATGCGGTCGTGCGCGATGCTGTCGTCGATCACCTCGCCGGTGGTCATGCCGGCGAACAGACCTTCGGTGCTCTCGCGCACCAGGACGAAGTCGATGTCCTTCGCGCGCGGGTCGGACAGCACCGGTGTGCGACCGGCGATGTGCCGGATCGGCCGCACGCCGCCATACAGGCCGAGACGGATGCGCAGCTCGACCTGGGTGATGATCTCGGTGCCGTCGGGATAGCGCACCTCGGGCCAGCCGATGGCGCCGAGCAGGATCGCGTCCGCCTTGTCGCACGCCGCCCAGCTGGCGTCCGGCATGGCGACGCCGTGATCGCGGTAGTGCAGCGCGCCGGCGGGCAGCGTGTTGCAGTCGAGCTTGAAGCCGCCGACTTTCTCTTCGGCCGCGCGCAAAACCGCCAGCGCCGACTCCATCACCTCGATGCCGATGCCGTCGCCCGGCAGGACCGCGACGTCGAAAGTCTTCTCGTTCGCACTCAAACCTTGAACTCCCAATGCGCCATCGCCAGTCCGGCGACGGGTGAGCGGAATGTATAGATCGTGTCGTCCAGCAGGTTGCCCAGGTAGGCGGTCCTGCGATCCGGTCCGCCGAACGCGATCGAGGAGATCGACTGCATCACCTCGCAACGGATCTTCTCGTGACTGTGCGGGCCGAAATTGTTGCTCTGGAAGTCGTGCTCGATGGCGGCCAGCACGTCGGGATCGTTCTCCTCCACGATCACCTGCTGGCTGCCGTCCGGTTCCACGCGGATCACGCGGTTGGAGATCACCGACGTCATCCAGAAGGCGCCGGTCTCGTCGAAGGCCAGCCCGTCGGGCCACACGCCCGCGCCATATTCGGTCACGGTCTCGCGCGGCCCCAAATCGCCGTTCGCCCTGATCGGATATTTCGAAGTGCGCCGGGCGAAGGTCTCGTTGACGTAGAGCCACTCGCCGCTGCCGTCGACGATGCCCTCGTTGGTGTAGCCCAGCCCGTCCGCGACCTGACGTGCGCCGGCGTCATCCACCAGGATGACGTAGCCGTCGGCGACGCCCGGCCGTTGCGCCAGGCTGCGCGGCTCCATCCGGGTCGACACCGTGATCCAGACGCGGCCCTTGCGATCCAGCCCGACATAGTTCGCCGGCTGGATCGGTTTGCCGTCGAGCTCGACCAGGAACGGCTCGGCCTGGCCATCGGGCTTCAGCCGCCAGACCCCGCCGCCGCCATCATTGTGCAGGTTGGCGAGCAGGCAGTCGCCGTTGGGCAGCAACGCGAAGCCGTTGGTCCCGATGGGCTTTTCGGCTTTCGCGACGATGTCCTGCTGCTGCCCGTCGGGATGCACGCGGGTGACGCCGCCGTTCCAGTTCGAGGTGAACAGGTCGCCCGTCGCGGTGCAGATGACGCACTCCGGACGCGTGAACCCCTTGCCGAAGCGGCCGAGGTCTGACGGGCTGAGCTGATATGCAAGTGCCATGGTGGCGCCATTATGGCGGCGCCGCCTAGAATGGGCCAGCTACGGGAAGGAAACGCGGAACAATGAGCAAGTTGGACGGCAAGGTCGCACTGATCTCCGGCGCGGCGCGCGGCATCGGCGCGGCGACGGGCGCGGCGATGATCGAGGCCGGCGCCAGGGTCGTGCTGGCCGACGTGCGCGACGAGATGGGCGAGGCCACCGCCGAGGCGCTGGGCAAGGCCGCCGCCTACACCCACCTGGACGTGACTCAGGCCGACGACTGGGACGCCGCCATTGGCGTGGCGCAGGACAAGTTCGGCAAGCTCGACATCCTGGTCAACAATGCCGGCCTGTTCACCGGCCTGGGCCTGGAGGAAGCGACGCTGGACGACTGGAACCGGCTGTCCGGGGTCAACCTCATCGGCGTGTTCCTGGGCACCAAGCAATGCACGCCGGCGCTGGCCGCGTCGGGCAAGGACAGCGCGCACGGTTCGGCCATCGTCAATCTCTCGTCGATCGCCGGCCTGGTCGGCTCGCAGCTCGACCCGCTCTACTCGATGACCAAGGGCGGCGTGACCATGTTCACCAAGTCCTGCGCGCTGTACTTCTCGCGCAAGGGCTATCGCATCCGGGTGAATTCGATCCATCCCGGCGTGATCGACACCGACATGGGCGCGCAGACGTTCGAGGCGCGCGCCACCGCGCATGGGCTGAACGACCCGGCGACAGCCAAGGAATACTCGGCCAAGATGCACCCGATCGGCCGCCTCGGCGTGCCGGAGGACATCGCCAAGGGCATCGTCTACCTGGCCAGCGACGATGCCAGCTTCGTCACCGGCTCCGGCCTGGTGGTCGATGGCGGCATCACGGCGCAATAGGAAGGAAGCATTCGATGGCAATCGCGAATGGATGGCGGGTCCGGCGGCTGACGGCGGCGCTGGGTGCGGAAGTGACCGGCGTGAAACTGTCCCAGGCTGATCAGAGCGACGCCAACGAGATCAGGGCGCTGCTGCACGAGCACAAGGTGCTGTTCTTCCCCGGCCAGCACCTGGATCCGGACGAGCACATCGCCTTCGGCCGCTACTTCGGCGAGCTGGAGGGCCACCCGAACCTGAAGAACCGCAACGACGTCGAGCATCCCGAGCTGTTCCGGCTCCAGGCCAGCACCGGCGGCATCGCCGACGAATGGCACACCGACCTGACCTTCCTGCCGCAACCGGCGCTGATGTCGATCCTGAACATGAAGCAGTGTCCGGAGGTCGGCGGCGACACCATGTGGTGCAGCCTGACCGCTGCCTACGAGGGCCTGTCGGCTCCGCTGCAGGAACTCTGCGAGGGCCTGAGCGCGCTGCACGACGCGCATCCGCACGACCGGCCCGACCGCATGGCGATCCATCCGCTGGTCCGCATCGATCCGCAGACCGGCAAGAAGGCGCTCTACGTCAACGAGCACTTCACCCGCCGCATCGTCGAGATGAGCGGCGCGGAGAGCGAGCATTTCCTCGCCTACCTCACCCGCTGGGTGCAGCAGCCGGCCTTCACCGTGCGCTACCACTGGACCGCTGGCACCATCGGCATGTGGGACAACCGCTTCACCCAGCACTACGTGGTCAACGACTTCGAGGGCGAGCGGGTGATCGAGCGGGTTACGGTGATGGGCGACCATCCGGTCGGCAACCAGCCGCGCTGGCGCCCCTATCCGGAGCTGCACGACGCCGCTTCGGCGATGAGCCGCCACGACCGCCAGCTGCTCCGTCACCTGCGCGAGGGCCAGGCCGCCGACGCAGCGGAGTAGTCGCCGGCGCGGGCCGGCGAGCCGTGCCGTGATGAAGATCTGCGAGGTCGTGCACCGTCGTCCGGGAATGGGCGTCGAGGCCTTCCAGGCCCACTGGCTGCGAACGCACGGCCCGATCGTCGCCCGCATCCCGGGCATCCGGCGCTATGTGCAGTCGCATCCGCGGCTCGGCGGCTATTCCAAGGGCGGATTGATCTGCGACGGCGTCGCCGAGATCTGGGTCGACGACAAGGACGCGCTTCGGGCGATGAGCCAAACCGAGGCGTTCGCCGCCGCCAAGCGCGACGAGCCGAACTTCATCGACACCGACAGCCTGGTCGATTTGCTGACCGAGGAGGTCGTGATCAAGGACGGCCCGGTCTCGCCGACGGCCGTGAAGAGCATCTCGCTGCTGACCTTCAAGGACGGCCTGGCGCCGGCCGACGGACAGGCCTACTGGCGCGACGTGCATGGGCCGATCGCCGCTGGCATCGACGAGATGCGACGCTACGTGCAGAGCCACGTCCGTCTCGGCGCCTATCGCAAGGCGCAGCCGCCGGCCTTCGACGGACTGCCGATGGCCTGGTTCGACAGCATTGACGACATGCGCGCCTCGTCCGCCTCGTCGGCCTACGCGCGGACCAAGGCGGACGAGGTCAACTTTCTCGCGCCCGGCCGTCTTGGCACCATCATCGTCGACGAGCACGTCATCCTGGGCTAGGCAGGCGGTCTGGCGTCGCATCCGCGGCCCGGGGAGGATCGATGCATCAGGTGCTGTGGCCGCTGGGCGGCATGCTGCTGACCCAGACGGTGGCGAGCATCGTGTTCCTGGCGGTGCCGGTGCTGGCGCCGGAAATCGCGCCCGCGATCGGTGTCGAGCCGGCGACGGTGGGCTTTTATTCTTCATTGGTGTTCCTGGCGGCGATGTTCGTGTCGGCAGCGGTCGGGCCGGTGATCCGGCGCTTTGGCGCGGTGCGCATGAACCTGGCCGGGCTGGCGCTATCGTCGTTGGGGCTGCTGCTGGCGTTGCCGGCGATGCTGCCGCTGCTGGTGCTGAGCGCGCTGACCGTCGGCACCGGCTACGGCCCCAACACGCCGACCGGCAGCCACGTGCTGGCCAAAGTGACGCCGCCGCGCCTGCAGGGCCTGGTGTTCTCGATCAAGCAGTCCGGCGCCTCGCTGGGCGGTATGATCGGCGGCCTGCTGATCCCCGCCGTCGCGGTGGCGGCGGGCTGGCAGGCGGCGATCTGGACGGTTTGCGGGCTCGGTCTGGCGGCCGCGGTGGCGGTCATGCCGCTGAGCCGGCGGCTCGATACCGAGCGCGATCCGACCCAGCGGCTCGGCCTCGGCCAGGTCTGGATCATGGTGCGCCCGGTGCTGACCCGGCCGGCGCTGCGCCGCCTGACCGCGATGTCCTTCGCCTTCACCGCGCTGCAAATGACTCTGTTCACCTACTTCGTGACCTACCTGGTCGCCGAGGCCGGGTTCGACCTGGTGCGCGCCGGCATCGCCTTCTCCGCCATGCAGGTCGCCGGCGCCGTCGGCCGGGTGCTGTGGGGCTGGGTAGCGGATCGGACGGGCTCCGGCCGCTTGGTGCTGGCGCTGCTCGGCGTCGGCAGCCTGGCCAGTATCGTCGCGCTGGTCCTGACCGCGCACGGCGGCAGCCTGCTGGCGGTCGCGGCGGTCGGTGCCTGCTGCGGCGCCACGGTCAGCGGCTGGAACGGCGTGTTCCTGGCCGAGGTGGTGCGCGGCGCCGGTGGCGCCGAGATCGGCGCCGCCACCGGCGGTGTGCTGTTCTTCACCTATGCCGGCCTCGTGGTCGGCCCGACCCTTTTCGCCGCTGCTTTGAAGCTGACCGGCAGCTACGACGCCATGTTCGTGGCTTTCGCGACGGCGACCACCGTGGCCGGCGCCGGCATGCTCTGGAGGTTCCCCAAACTTCAGCGCGAGGGTGGCAACGCGTAGGTCACCGTGGCGTGCGCCGCCGGCCGGTCGTCGCTGTCGGCGTAGAGCGTGACCTCGCCGAACACCAGCAGCTTGCCGGTCTTCAGCGCGCGTCCCCTGGCGATCATGTCCTTGCCGACGATGGGCCGGAAGAAGCTGGTGGTGATGTTGGTGGTCGCCATCTCCACGAAACCGCCATTGACCGCCGAGACCACGAAGATCATCGCCGTGTCGGCCAGCGCCATCATCGCCTGGCCGCAGACCATGCCGCCGAAGCGCGACAGCCGCTCGTCATGCGGTACGCGCAGCACGACCTCGTCGCCCGAGACCGCCTCGACCTTCAGGTCCAGGTCCTGGATCCACGGCGCCAGCCTGTCGCGCACGATCGCTTCCGCCGCCGCCTTGTCGAACTCGCTCATCCTGGCCTCCTAGTCCTCGCCCTTCATCTTGTGCTCGCGGTGCATCACGTAGAGGCCGCTGGCCACCAGGATCGCGGCACCGGCCCAGGTGAAGGCGTCGGGCAGCTCGTGCCAGAACACGAAGCCCAGGATCGTCGCCCACACCAGCGCGGTGTATTCGAACGGCGCCACCAGCGCGACCGGCGCGTGCCGGAACGCCTCCCCCAGCAGCAGCGAGCCGACCCCGCCGAACAACCCCAGCAGCACGAACAGCCCGAGGTCTTCCCAGGTCGGCATCACCCAGCCGAAGGGCAGGCCGGCCAGGCTGATCAGCCCGCCGAAGGCGGCGTAGTAGAACGCCATCGTGGTGCTGTTCTCGGTGCGCCCGAGCCAGCGCGTGCTGATCGCCACCAGCGCGTAGCAGAAGGCCGCGCCGAGCGCGAACCAGGCGCCGGTGCCGAACACGCCCATGCCGGGCCGGACGATCACCATCGCGCCCAGGAACCCGACCAGCACGGCCGCCCACCGCCTTGGCCCGACCCGCTCGCCCAGCAGTGGCACCGACAATGCGGTGACGAACAGCGTGCCGGTGAACACGATGGCCGTGGCATCGGCCAGCGGCATCAGCCACACCGCCATGAAGAAGCACGACGCCGTGGCCACGCCGATGGCGGCGCGCAGCAGGTGCGCGCCCAGCCGTTGCGTGCGCAGCGAGCCGAAGCCGCCCTCGCGAGCCAGCATCACCCCGACCGGCAGCATGGTGAAGACCGAGCGGAAGAACACCACCTCGGTGACCGGATAGCCGGCGGTCAGCCACTTCGCCACCGCGTCCAGCGCCGACAACGCGCCCATCGCGCCAATCATGGCGAAGATGCCGCGCAGGCGCGGGTTGGGCAGGGGGACGGCGACGCTCATGGCGGTGATCGACGGTCTCGCGAGGTTTGCGGCCGGCGATGATGCCCGCGATTGCCGCGCGCCGCTAGGCCCGGTTCCGGCCAACCGGACTCACGCTCGGCGCTCACGTCGATCGTCACCCCGGACTTGATCCGGTGTCCATGTCAACGCAACCGAGCGGCGGCTCTGTCGTCCCGGGAAATCCCGCTAGTCGCCACCGTTGGTCTTGTGTTCGCGGTGCATGACGTAGAGGCCGCTGGCCACCAGGATCGCCGCGCCGAGCCAGGTGAAGCCGTCGGGCAGCTCGTGCCAGATCAGATAGCCGTAGATGGTCGCCCAGATCAGCGCCGTGTACTCGAACGGCACCACCACCGCGACTGGCGCGTGCCGGAACGCCTCGATCATCAACAGCGTGCCGACACCGCCGAACAGGCCCAGCAGCACGAACAGGCCGAGGTCTGTCCAGGTCGGCAGCACCCAGCCGAACGGCAACCCGGCCAGTGATATCAGCGCCCCCAGCGCCGCGTAGTAGAAGCCGAGCGCGGCGGTCGTCTCGGTGCGGGTCAGCCAGCGCGTACTGATCACGATCAGCGCGTAGCAGAAGGCCGCGGCCAGCGCGATCATGGCGGCCGGCCCGAACACGCCCATGCCAGGGCGTACGATCACCATGGCACCCAGGAAGCCGACCAGCACCGCCGCCCAGCGCCGCGGCCCCACCTTCTCGCCCAGCAAGGGAACCGACAGCGCCGTGACGAACAGCGTGCCGCAGAACACGATCGCCGTGGCGTCGGCCAGCGGCATCAGCGACAGCGCCAGGAAGAACAGGAAGGTGGTGATCACGCCGATGCAGGCGCGCAGCGCGTGCGCCGCCAGGCGCGTGGTACGCAGCGCCGTCAGCCCGCCCTCGCGCCAGGCCAGCACGCCGACCGGCAGCAGCGCGAAGAGGGAGCGGAAGAACACCACTTCGGTAATGGGGTAGCCGTCGGTCAGCCACTTGGCGGTGGCGTCCAGCGCGGTGATCGCGCCCATCGAGGCGATCATGAAGCCGATTCCGCGCAAATTCGGGTTCGGCGTAGGCAGGGCGACGCTCATAGCGCTTCTTAGCGCTTTGTAGAGGGTTTCGGGTAGGTTTTCGAATGCAGGCTATGGTAATAGGCGACCCATCATGAGTACCGAAGAACGCGAATTCGACCAGGAGCAGCAGCAGCTCTTCCTCGTGCTGGGTGGCGAGGTCACCGATCCGCGCGGCGTGCATTTCGTCGACCCCGAGAAGCTCGACATCAAGGGCGTGTTCGCGACCTACGAAGCGGCGATCAAGGTCTGGCGCGGCGCGGCCCAGCAGACCGTCGACAACGCGTTCATGAAGTACATCGTCGTCCGCTTGCGCTGAGTCGGATGGCGCGCCGGCATTGCCGGCGTCATACTGCGCGATAACGTTTCCATTTTCAGGAGTGCGCGGTCCATGCGCGATCTTCAGATTCCCGGCCGCTCCACGGCGCACGGCACCAACGGCATGGCGGCGACGTCGCATCCGCTGTCGACACTGACCGCCATCGAGGTGATGCGCGACGGCGGCAACGCGGTCGACGCCGCGGTCGCGGCCTGCGCCGTGCAGTGCGTGGTCGAGCCGATGTCGACCGGCATCGGCGGCGACTGTTTCGCCATTCTGGTGCCGGGCGGCGAGGGCAAGCCGGTCGGCCTGAACGGATCGGGCTGGGCGCCGCAGGCGCTGACCTCGGACTGGCTGCTGGAACAGGGCATCGACGGCATGGGCCTGGACTCGCCGCATTCGGTTACCGTGCCGGGCGCCATCGACGCCTGGGTGACGCTGCTGGGCGAGTACGGCACCAAGGGCCTGGACGAGCTGCTGCAGCCGGCGATCGGGTATGCGGAGAACGGCTGGGCGGTGACGCCGCGCATCTCGGTCGACTGGGACCGGCAGGCCAAGCGCATGTCGAACGACCCGAACAGCGCCAGATACTACCTCAAGGCCGGCAACCAGGCGCCGAAGGCCGGCGAGCGCTGGTCGCTGCCGGCGCTGGGCAAGACCCTGCGCACTGTGGCCGAGAAGGGCCGCGACGGCTTCTACACCGGCGAGGTCGCCGAAGACCTGGTCAGCTATCTCAACAGCCTCGGCGCGCGCCACTCCATGGACGACTTCGCCGAGCAGCGCGCGGAGTGGGTGACGCCGATCGCCACCGACTATCAGGACCGCACGATCTACCAGATCCCGCCGAACGGACAGGGCATCACCGCGCTGATGATGCTGAACATCCTGTCCGCCTACGACCTGAAGTCGATGGACCCGTTGAGCGTGGAGCGCCTGCACCTGGAGACCGAGGCCGGCCGGCTGGCGTTCGCCGCGCGCGACGAGTTTGTCGCCGACCCGCGCCACGCCCAGGTCCCGGTCGGCAAGATGCTGTCGGCCGAGTTCGCCGACGAGCTGCGCGGCCGCATCGACCCGGCCAAGGCGATGGGCGACGTCGCCTCGATGACCGGCCCGACCTACCGCGACACCATCTACCTGACCGTGGTCGACAAGGACCGCAATTCCTGCTCGTTCATCAACTCGCTGTACTTCCCGTTCGGCTCGGCGATCACCGCGCCGAAGACCGGTGTGGTGCTGCAGAACCGCGGCGCCGGCTTCGTCGTCAACCCGGGTCACCCGAACGACGTGCAGCCGCGCAAGCGTCCGATGCACACCATCATTCCCGGCCTGTGCATGACCGGCGAGCGCGTCGAGTACAGCTATGGCGTCATGGGCGGCGCCTACCAGCCGGTCGGCCACGCCCATGTGCTGACCAACATGATCGACTACGGCATGGACCCCCAGGAGGCGCTGGACTGTCCGCGCGTGTTCCACGTCGGCGGCCGGCTCGACTGCGAGCGCGGCGTGCCCGACGCGACGATGAACAAGCTCGGCGAGATGGGCCACCCCGTCGGCCGGCCGGAGATGCCCTGGGGCGGCGGCCAGATCATCCATATCGACTGGGACAACGGCACCCTGGTCGGCGGCTCCGACCCGCGCAAGGACGGCATGGCGCTGGGCTACTAGGCAGCGAACAAACAGAGGAGGCGGCAATGATCGTCGAGCAGATCTGGACCGCGAACCGGTTCCGCAACTTCAACTACCTGATCGTCTGTCCCGATACCGGCGAGGCGCTGGCCATCGATCCGCTGGATCACGAGAAGTGCCTGTCGACGGCGAAGGACAAGGGCTGGGACATCACCCAGGTGCTGAACACGCACGAGCACCACGACCACATCGGCGGCAACCAGGCGGTGGTCGACGCCACCGGCGCGAAGCTCCTGGCGCACAAGAACGCCAAGGACCGGATTCCCGGCGTCGACGTCGGGCTCGGCGCCGGCGATGTCGTGAAGGTCGGGAAGACGGTGGAGATCGAGGCGATGGACACGCCCGGCCACACCATGTGCCACATCTGCCTGAAGACCCACACCGACCAGCCGGCGCTGATCTGCGGCGACACGCTGTTCAACGCCGGCGCCGGCAACTGCCACAATGGCGGCCATCCCTCGGAGCTGTACGACACCTTCGTGCGGCAGTTGAACGCGCTGCCGGAGACCACGCTGATCTATCCGGGCCACGACTATATCGAGAACAACCTGCAGTTCACGCTCGACCGCGAGCCGGACAATGCCGCCGCCAAGAAGCTACTCGACCAGATCGGCGGCCAGGACACCGACAACGCCTACGTCACCACCCTGGCGCAGGAGCGAGAGGTGAACACCTTCTTCCGCCTGTCCAGTCCGAGCGTGATCGCCCGGCTGCGCGAGAGTTTCCCCGACCTGCCCGACGCGCCGGACGAGAAGACCGTGTTCCTGAAGCTGCGCGAGCTGCGCAACAGCTGGTAGGCGGTTCGCTTTTTCGGAGCGTTTTCCCGCTGCGTTAACTGATGTTTCACGCTGGCGTCGCTAGCTTCGCCGGATGTTGAGTATCTATCAGTGCGTGACCATCGAGCATGACCTTCGGCTGATCCTGCTCGCCGCCGCGATTTGCACGCTGGCGGTGTTCACCGCGTTCGGTTTGACCCTGCGTGCCATGCCGGCTCGCACCACCCGACTGCGCAACGGCTGGCTCGTCGCCGCTGCTGTGGTCACCGGGCTGGGAACCTGGGCGACGCACTTCGTCGCCATGCTGGCCTATGACGGTGGCGTCAGCCTGAGCTACGACGGCGGCGTGACCTTCCTGTCGGTGATGGTCGCGGTCGTGGTTTCCGGCGTCGGCTTCTTCGTCGCGCTGGTCGGCAAGATGCCGCTGCTCGGTGGCGCGGTGGTCGGCCTGTCGATCGCCGCGATGCACTATGTCGGGATCGCCGCGATCAAGGCGCCAGCCTCGTTGCTGTGGGATTACCGGTTCGTCGCCGCCTCGGTCGTCATCTCGGTGTCCTTCGCGGCGGTGTCGTTCTGGGTCGGGACCCGGCGCACGAGCTTCCGGGTCCGGGCGATCTCGCCGCTCCTCATGTTCCTCGCCATCGTCGGCCTGCACTTCACCGGCATGACGGCGATGACATGGCTGCCATTTCCCGATGCACAGGACCAGCTGGGGCTGCGAGCGCCGGACCTGCTGGCCGTGGCCGTCGCGGCGGTAATCGCGTTGATCGTGTTCGCCGGCCTGGCGTCGGCCCAGCTCGACCGTCATCTCGCGCATCGCAACGCGCGCGAGGCCGAACGGCTGCGCGCCCACGTCACCGAATTGGAACAGACCAAGGCCGAGCTGGAGCAGCGGACCCGCGAGGTGACCGAGGCGCTGAACGTCGCGGCGGCCGGCAGCCAGGCGAAATCGCAATTCCTGGCGACGATGAGCCACGAGCTGCGCACGCCGCTGAACGCCATCATCGGCTTCTCCAGCATGCAGGTCGACGAGGTGATGGGCCCGCTCGGCCATCCCAGCTACGCGCAGTATGCCCGTGACATCAAGGCGTCCGGCGAGCACCTGCTGGCGCTGATCAACGACATCCTCGACATTGCCCGCATCGACACCAACCATCTGGAGCTGGACGAGGCCGAGGTCGACATCGACGACCTGGTGCGCCGGACCGCGCGAATGGTCGAGCAGCAGGCGCGGGAGGCCGGCGTGTTGCTGCAGGTCGATGCGCCCGCCGGACTGCCGGCGATCGTCGGCGACGAGCGCCGCCTGCGCCAGGTGATGCTCAACCTGCTGTCCAACGCCATCAAGTTCACGCCCGCGCCGGGCAGCGTCACGCTATCTGTCGCTTCCGGCGATGGCGAGCTGGCGATCGCCGTTCGCGACACCGGGATCGGCATGACGCCGCAGCAAGTCGAGGTCGCGTTGCAGCGTTTCGGCCAGGTCGAGAACGGTCATGCGCGCCGGTTTGAAGGCGCCGGCCTGGGGCTGCCGCTAGCGGCCGAGTTCGTGAAGCTGCATGGCGGGACCATGAGCGTCGATAGCGAACACGGCCGAGGCACCACCGTCACCGTGCGCGTGCCGATGTACCGCGACGATATCGCCACGGCCCACGCCGCCTAGGCTTGCCGGACCCGCCCGCGCGGGTCGCCGAAGCGTTCGGTGAGTACGTCCTCGAAGTTCATGCCCTCGGTCGCGAACCAGCTTCCCGGCCGCGTGGTGAAGGCGTCGGCCTGCCACGGCGCGGCCGGCTCGTCGCCGTTGGCCAGCGCCTTGGCCTGGCCCAGCAGGGTGCGGCGGAACTTCACCACTGCCGCGTCGGTCGCGGTCAGCGTCTCCTGGGTGCGGTCGACGATGTAGCCCTGGCTCTGCTGGACCATCAGATCCTGCTCGGCCAGGCCCTTCACGCCGGTAAAGGTCCGGTGCTTCTGCTCGTCGCGGTCGATCTGGAATTCGTTGGCGCGGTTGCGTACCGGCACGTAGTCCGGCCCCAGCTCGGCGATGACGCCATGGCCCATGCGCAGCTTGGCGCGCTCCTCCTTGCCGATCTCGCGTTCCGGGTTCCAGGCGTAGGTGTAGATCCAGGCCGCGCGATCGTCGATCGGCACCACGGTGAAGCCGAAATAGGTCTCGCCCGGCATCGCCGACGGCCCGGTGCCGTGGCTCGGCAACATGAACTGGGTCATGCGCCAGTAGATGCCCTCGTCGTCGGCCTGGCGCGCGCCGCCGACCACGAAGCCGACGTCGTGCTCCAGGATCTGGAACTTCGGCATCGGGTCGTTGCGGATCCAGCGCAGCCGGCGCTCGTCGGCCGGCGCATCCGGATTCGCGTTCGATGGCACCGACGGCGCCGGCATGTGCAGGAAGGAGAAGTGCGAGGTGTCCAGGTCGCCCTCGATGACCTGCGCCCAGTTGCACTCGATGAGCTGCTTGGTGACATAGCGGCGCGCGTCCGGCACCTGGCCGAACTCGAGCTTCGGCACCTCCGGCATGCGCTCCGGCGGCCCCAGCCAGGCCCAGACGATTTCGCCATACTCGCGCGTCGGGTAGGCCTTGATCCGCACGGTGTCATGCTGGCGTGAGCCGGCCGGCACATTCGGCAGGTCGACCGCCTTGCCTGTCACATCGAACTTCCAGCCGTGATAGACGCAGCGCAGCCCGCAGGCCTCGTTGCGGCCGTAGAACAGGCCGGCGCGGCGGTGCGGGCAGTGCGCGTCGACCAGCCCGATGCGGCCCTCGGTGTCGCGAAACGCCACCAGTTCCTCGCCCAGCAGGTTGGCGCGCACCGGCGGCCCGTCCGGCTCGGCCAACTCCACCGACAGCGCCACCGGCTGCCAGAAACGGCGGAAATAGGCGCCCATTCCGGTATCCGGCCCGGTCTGGGTCAGTAGGTCGTTGTCTTCACGGCTCAGCATGGCGGTCTCCTCATGCGCCAATGATAGCGGATCGGGCGGCTTGACCGCAGCGGGCACGATCATCATTATTAAACCAGATAGTTAAATACGGAGGCCGCAATGACCGCCCCAGTTCGCTTCCCCAACGAATCAGATGCCTACCGTGCCGCTCGCGAAGAGCTGCTCGCCGCCGAGGTCGAGCTGCGCCGCAAGGTGGAGGACGTCGCCGCGCTGCGCCGCAAGCTGCCGCCAGGTGGCGCGGTCGGCGACTACACGTTCCAGGGCGCCGACGGCCCGGTCGCGCTGGTCGACTTGTTCACGGCCGGCAAGGACACGCTGCTGCTGTACAGCTACATGGTCTCGCCAGGAAAGGCGCCGTGTCCGATGTGCACCGCCCTGCTGGACAGCCTGGACGGCACCGCGCCGCACGTCACCCAGACCGCGAATCTGGCGATTGCCGCCAAGGCGCCCTATGCCGAGCTGGCGACGATCGCGACTGCGCGCGGCTGGCGCCACCTGCGCCTGCTGTCATCCGGCGGCACCGGTTTCAACGCCGACTATCACGCCGAGGCCGGCGACGAGCAGTTCCCGATGCTGCACGTCTTCACCAAGGGCGACGATGGCATCCGCCACGCCTGGAGCACGGAACTGTTCTACGCGCCGGCCGAGCCGGGCCAGAACCCGCGCCACATGGACCTGATGTTTCCGCTCTGGACCCTTTTCGACACCACGCCGGGCGGCCGGCCGAACTGGTTTCCGTCGCTGAGCTACGACTGAGCCCGCACCAGCGCCCGCCAACGGCCCGGCGACAGGCCGTAGGCGCGCTTGAACTGGCGCGTCATGTGCGCCTGGTCGGCGAAGCCGGCGGCGGTCGCCGCGTCGGCGAGAGCGACGCCGGCCAGGATGTCGGCCCGCGCCCGGTCGAGCCGGCGCATGGTGAGGTAGCGGTACGGGCTGGTGCCGAAGTGGCGGCGAAACTGCCGCGACAGACTGTAGCGATCCAGCCCGCTCACCGCCTCCAGCCGTTCGGACGCCACGACCTCGTCGTGGTGCGCGTCGAGATAGGCGCGCGCCAGGCCGACCGCTTGGTCGTCGTTGGCGGCAGCGGCGTGCCGTGCCGCCGACGGGTCCAGCGCCAGCAGCGCGTCGGCGATCGCGACCACCGTCTGGTCGGCCGCCAGCCCCTCCATGTCGCGGTCGATCTCGTCGAAAGCGGCCGTGAGCGCGCCAGCCAGGTCGCTGTTGTCGGCCACCGGCGCGGCGACGAAGGGCAGGGCGCTCGCCCGTTCCCCCAGCGCCCGGCGGATCAGGCCCGGCGCGATGTACAGCATGCGGTACCGGAAACCGCCGTCGGCGCCGGCGCGCCCGTTGTGGCTCTCGTCGGGGTGCAGCACGATGATTTGCCCGGCAGTGCTGTCGCGCGCCGCGCCGCGATAGTCGAAGCGCTGCACGCCGGCCTGGGTCAGGCCGATGGCGTAGGTGTCGTGCCGGTGCGCGTCGAAGGCATGGCTGGTGAAATAGGCCTCCATCCGTTCCAGCCCGTCCGGCGCCGGCGTCAGCCGGATCCAGTCCCGCGGCGAGGGGCCGCAGGATCGTTCAAGCGGCGGGTGGGCGTGTCGGGGTATTGTGCGGTCCATGCAGTTCGACACCAAGATCGCCATCGTCGTCCGCGCCGACCTGGAGGCGTGGCAGAAGCTCAACGTCACCGCCTTCCTGGCCGGCGGCCTGGTCGGAACCTACCCCGAACTGCCGGGCGAGGCCTACGCCGACGGATCCGGGCAGGCCTACGGCCCGCTGATCCGCCAGCCAATCATGATATACGCCGCGACCGGCGAGGAGCTGACCCGCACGCTGGGCCGGGCACTGGGACGCGCCATCACGCCGTCGATCTATACCGCGGAGCTGTTCGCCACCACCCACGACGAGGCGAACCGCGCCGCCGTCGCGGCAGTGCCGACCGACGCGCTGGACCTCGTCGGCCTCGGCCTCCACGCCGACCGCAAGGCGGTCGACAAGGTGACCAAGGGCTTGAAGCTGCACGGCTAACGGTAGGCTTCGCGCTCTTCGCACCCCCGCACCTCACCCCAAACCTCTCCGCCTTTCAGGGGGGAGCGGGGCAGGGTGAGGCGGGTGTCGATGCCGGGCGATGTGCGTAAAGCCCTACCTCGGCGCCATGCGGATGGCGCCGTCGAGGCGGATGGTCTCGCCGTTCAGCATCGTGTTCTCGACGATCTGGCGCGCCAGGCTGGCATATTCGCGCGGCTGGCCGAGCCGGCTGGGAAACGGCACCGAGGCCTCCAGCGACTGCTTTATGTTGTCCGGCAGACCGCCCAGCAGCGGCGTTTCGAACAGGCCCGGCGCGATCGTGCACACCCGCACGCCCTTGTCCGCCAGGTCGCGCGCGATCGGCAGGGTCATGCCGACGACGCCGCCCTTGGAGGCGGAATAGGCGGCCTGGCCGATCTGGCCGTCATAGGCCGCGACCGAGGCGGTGTTGATCACCACGCCGCGCTCGCCGTCGGCCAGCGGCTCCAGCTCGACCATGTCGGTGGTCGCCAGCCTGATGCAGTTGAAGGTGCCGATCAGATTGATCTGGATGATCCTGGTGAAGCTGTCCAGCGGGTGCGGCTTGCCGCGCGAGGTGGTCTTGGTGCCGATGCCGGTGCCGGCGCAGTTGACCAGGATCCGGGCCGGCCCGTGCGCCTTCTTCGCCGCCGCCATCGCCGCGACGACGCTTTCCTCCGACGTCACGTCGCAGGTCGCGAAGATGCCGCCGATCTCCTTGGCCACGGCCTCGCCCTTGTCGGCCTGGATGTCGAGCAGCGCCACCTTGGCGCCGGCCTTGGCCAGCTCGCGCGCGGTGGCCTCGCCGAGGCCGGAGGCGCCGCCGGTGACCAGTGCGCTCATGCCCTGAATGTCCATGCTATCCCGTTCCCTGCGGTTGTTGCGGTTGCCGACGGTCTTAGCAGATCGCGGCCAGCGTTGCCCACTGGCCCGTGACTTCCCATATTGCGGACATGACGGACCTGATCGAGCGGCCGGTCGACGAAGCGCGCCTGAAACGCGACAGCTATCGCGTGCGGCGTGGCTTCTGGCCCAAGTTGCGCAAGTTCGCGCGCGCGATTCCGTTCTCCGACGACCTGCTGGCGGCCTATTACTGCGCCACCGACCGTCAGACACCGACCTACGTGAAGGCGGTGCTGATGGGCGCGGTGGCCTATTTCGTGGTCCCGACCGATATGATCCCGGACTTCGTCGCCGGCCTGGGCTTCACCGACGACGCCGGCGTGCTGCTGACCGCCATCCGCGCGGTCGGCGGCGAGATCAAGCCCACTCACCGCGCCCAGGCCGAGGAAACCCTCGCCGACGTCACCGACGACGCGGACGCGGCGTCATCGCCCGGTAGTTGATCGCGTTGCCGACCGCCGGCCTGGCGGCGAAGGCGGCGAAGTTCTCCCGACCGATGAAGCGTTTTCCGACCTGCACGTCCTCGCCGCGCGCCATCCAGGCGGCATAGAGCTCGTCCTTGCTTTGGCCCGGCCGGCGGGCGCGCTCGATCGAAGCCTGAACCCGCGCGCGGGCGTAAAGCTCGGCCTCCGCCTCCGACCAGAAACCCCTCAGCGTCTCGGCCTCGGCCGGGTTGGTGCCGTGGTAGTTGTCGAAGATGAAGACGGTGACCGGACCGACCTCCTCTTCCACCGGCGGTGGCGCGGGCTGCGATGGCGCATCGGCGACCGGTGGCGTCTCGCCCTCGTCGATCATCCGGGCCAGTTCGCGGAAGGTCACGGCACGCACGCCTTGCTTGCCGATCCACGCCGCCGTCGTCGCCGCCTGGTCGCGATGCCCGAGATGCCAGAACAGATAGGCCAGCCACTGCAGGTTGCCATCGCGATCCTCGTCACGCTCGTCCGCGCAGAGCGTCGTCTGCATCACCTCGGCCAGCGGCACGACGCGACCCGGCTCGATCGTCGGCGGGCCGACATCGCGAACGAAGCGTTGCATGGTGTCGATCCGCTTGAACCGGTCGCCGATGCGCTCCAGCGTCTCGAAGGCGAGATCGGTCTCGCCGGCCCGCGCCAGCAGCACCGCGCGCACGGCCAGCACGTCGTCGTGGTCGAACAGCGATAACTCGTCGTGCGGGTCGTTCCAGATGCCTTTGGCTTCGCGGTCGGCCGTCTCCAGCATCGACAGCGCGCCGGCCGCGTCGCCGTCGTCGAAGGCGTCCTTGGCCTCGTCGACCATGGCGCTGATGCGCCACGACCGCTGCCGGATATTCTCCTTCGGCGCCGCGCCGGCCGTCGCGCGCCGCACTTCCGGTATCGGCGAAGATCCCGGCGGTTTGTCCGATCCGCTCACCGATCTAATTCGGGCACTCTGCGTTGCCTTCCTCGCAGCCGTTGCAGAACGAGCGGAAGCGCAGCGGCCCCCAGCTCTGCGGCCCGGTGGAGTCGCTGACGAAGTTGTAGGTGGTGTAGCGGCACACGCCGTCGTCGTTGCTGTCGGCCCACAGCACCGCGCCGCTGATCGCGCGGTAGCGGCGCTTGGTATCGCTGTAGACCAGCGGGTTCCACTCGCTGGTCACCGACAGGTCGCGGATCTCGTCGGCGCTCTTGGCCACCGGCCCGACCAGGGCCTTGCGCATCGCCGCCGCGATCTCGTCGGCATCGCCGCCGGAGTAGCTGGTGGCCGGGAACGCGCCGGTCGCCGCGATGCGTTCGCCGGCGCCGACCTTCAACGTGAATTCGCCGACCGCGATCGGCGCCGCGGAGCGGAACTGCCCGTTGGTGGCGAATATCTCGAAGCGAACGTCGTGCGCGCCCTCCGCCAGCCCGCTTGTCGCCTTGCGCCACGGCTCGGCGTCGCGCTTGAAACCGTCGTCCATCGGCACCGGGTGCGGCGCGAACTGCCACGTTGTCCATTTCTGGCCGGCATCGCCGTCGAGGCCGCCCTGCTGGAACACGCCGAACGCCACCGGCACGTTCTTGCCGTCGATGTAGAGCTTCACGTCGTAGTCGAATTCGCGCATCGCATGCGGCTCGGCGAAGCCGTCGGCGTAGATCGGCGTGTTGCCGAGCGAACGGGCCAGCAGCACGCGGCCGAAGATCGGGTCGGACAGCGCGAAAGTGTCCTCCAGCTTGGCGCTGTCCTGCGCCTTGAAGCCGATGATCTTCTTCGACCAAACGATGCGGCCGGCGTTCTTCTCGTGCAGCTTGCTGGTCATGCCCTGGTCGTTGAACCGGGTCAGGATCTCCTGCTTCTTCTTCTCGTTCTTGGCGTCGGTGGCGGCCTGCATCGCGGCCTTGGCGCCCGGCGTCTTGCGGTAGGCCTGGTCCAGCAGCGAGCCGGTCTGCTTGAGCTGATTGTCGAGGATGTTGATCGTCCGGGTATCGCCGCCCTCGGCCTTGAGCTTGTCGTGGGCGGCCATGGCCGCGTCGAAATGCGCCTTGGCCTTCTCGTACATGGCGTCGGACCCGTCAAAGGTGCCGCCGCCGGAGACGATGTCGCGCGTGGCGCGAATTTCCTTCCGGACCTCGACGGCCAGCGGTGAATCGTCCCTGGCCTGCACGTCACCGATGCTTGCCCCGAAACCGAAGACGACCACCAACAGCAAGCCGCACAGCAATTGTCGCATCTCGATTCTCCCTCGCTGGACGTAACCATAGCATCCGAGGGATGACGGAAAACCCATTGACGGGTCAGCGCGGCGTGGCCGGCGGATCGATGGCGGGATGCGCCGGACGCGGTTGCTTGCCGAGCTGGGCCTCGCGCAGGGCGATGTAGAGCGTGGAGACGACGATCACGGCGGCACCGCAGATCGTCCAGATGTCCGGCACCTCGGCGAACAGGAAAAAGCCGATGACGCCGGCCATCAGCAGCCGGGAATAGTCGAACGGGATCACGGCCGTCGCCTCGCCGACCTTGAAGCTGCGCACGGTGCAGTACTGCCCCGAGGCCGCGCAGGCGCCGATCGCCAGCAGCAGCAGGAGCTCGCCGAAGGTCGGCTGGCGCCACACCAGCAGCGCCGGCACCAGCGCCACCGAGGTCGAGATCACCCCGAAGTAGAACAGCAGGGTCTCCGGCCGCTCGGTCTGCGACAGCCGCTTGATCAGCACCGTGACCACGGCGACCAGCGCCGCGCCGGCCAACGCCACGAAGATCGCCAGGTCCGGCGCGTGACCCGGCCGCAGCATGATCAGCACGCCGATGAAGCCGACCCCGGTGGCGGCCCAGCGCCGCACGCGGACCTGCTCGCCCAGAAAGATCACCGCCAGCGGGATCAGGAACAACGGCCGGGCGTAGCTCAGCGACACCGCGTCGGCATAGGAGAGGTGGGTCAGTGCGTAGAATCCGCACAGCATCGCCGCGGCGCCCAGCACGCTGCGTGAGATGTGCGCGCCCAGGCGCCGGGTGCGTAGCGCCACGAAGCGGTTGCGGGCCACGAACGGCAGCACCGCCAGGAACCCGAACGCGGCGCGGAAGAAGGCCAATTGAAAGCTGTCGAAACTCGCCGACAGCAGCTTCACCAGCGTGCCCATGCCGGTGAACAGCACGCAGCCCAGCAGCACCCAGAGCGCCCCGCGCACGTTCGGCGCCAGGCGCCCCAGGCGCATCTGGACAGAGCGCAGGCGGACACCGGCGGAATGGGCATGTTTGGTTCTGGACATCGACGGCGCAGTCTATCGCACGCGCGCCCGCCGTCTCACCAGCGCGCTTTCCGCATGCCCGGTCCGCGCGTCCCAACGGCTATTCGCGAACCGCGTTCAGCGGCGCGGCGGCCTCAAGCGTCCGCTCGGCGCGGAACGGCGATGGGAGGGCGAAACCCAGCTACTTTTCCAGCCGGGCGCGAAATCGATCCTGCCAATCCGCGTAGGTACCGAATTCAGGTTCGTGGCCGAAGTCGTCCCTGGTCTTGGCCAGCAGCGCCGCATCGTCGAGGTCGATATTGGTCGGCTTGCCCTGTGGCTGACTGACGTGGAAAGGCGTGTCGACGAAGCATTCGACTCCGTTGCCCTCCGGGTCGGTGACGTAGAGCGACCAGGCATTGCCGTGCGAGAGCTCGCGGCCGATGGCAATCCCTTTCGCCTGCAAATGCTTCTTCAGCGCCCTGAGTTCGTCCAACGACTCCATGCGAAAGGCGACATGGCCCTGCAGGCCCGCCTTCCGGCCATCCTTGAGCGAGTTCGCCAACGCGATCTGGTGATGGTTGGCAGGATCCTGGCTCATGAACACGGCCTCGGTCTCTTCGGTGATATGGCCGCGGTCGGTAATCTCGAAGCCGAGAATGTCGGTATAGAACGGCACGACCTTGTCGAGGTCGGCCACCGCGATGAAGGTGTGCGAGAGTTTCAGACCCATCGTTCGCTATCCCTTTCCGTCCCGGCCGCAGCCGGGCCCGTTCAATTTCACGGCGTCAGGCCAAGGCGGCGCTGGCCGAGTCCCTCGTATGCGCTGTCAGCGACCACGTAATGCTGCGCGGCGACCGTCATGTCGCGCTGCAGTCGTTCCAGCGGGTTGCCCGGCATGATGGCGCCGGCGCCGGCGAAACGAAGACAGCGGTTGACGATCGCCTGGCAACCCTCGGTCGCATGGGCGCAGACCGCGCGCAGCATCGCGGCCGCGTCCGCAAGTGCGTCCGCCGGACCACCGAGCGCACTCTCGAAATCCGCCGCCGCCGCGCGCGCACCGGCCAGCAGGCTGGCATGCTGCGCTTCCAGTCGACCGAGCTCGACCTGGAAGCTTTGGGAATCCGCGACCGTCCGGGTCTCGGCCAGACGTCGCTTGCCGATCGCCTGTGTCGTCACCTCGTCGATCGCGCGACGGGCGCCGCCAAGCGCCACCGCGCCGTGTTCGATCGGCAGCCGCAACGGCAATCCGGCCGCGCGCGCACCGCCGCGATGGATTTTCAAGGGCCGCAATGTCGCGATGAAATGGTCCGGCACGAAGACGTCGGCGGCGGCGTAGGAGTTGCTCCCGGTACCGCGAAGCCCGGGCACGTGCCAGTCGTCGAGGATGTCGAGCTGCTCGACCGGGACGAAGGCGCTGATCTGTGCCGGCGCGCTATCATGAGGGTCGTCGACCAGGCAGTTCGTCATGGCACCGATGGCGTGGCGGATACCGCTGCCGAAGCCCCATCGGCCATTGATGCGATAGCCGCCCTCGCAGCGTCGGGCGCGCCCGCTCGGTGCCAGCGATGACGCCGCCGTGGGCCAGGCGCTATCGCCGAAAAGCCGGCCGACGCCCTCGTCCGGCAGCCGCGAGGCCATCACGGCGCTGCCGGAATTACCGATCATCAACGTCCAGCAGGCCGACATGTCGATGCGTGCCACGGCAACCAGGATTTCGAGCTGGTCGGGCGCGCTGATGTCGTAGCCGCCGACTTCGCGTGGCGACCACAACCGGAACAGGCCGGCATCGCGCAGCGCCTCGACGGCCTCCGGTATCATCGAGCCGGCGGCCTCCGAGGCCGAAGCCGTACTTTCCAGCAGCGGTGACAAGGTGGCCACGCGCGCGAGCAGGTCCGCACGATCGACTTCGTGATTGGCACCGACTTGCATGCTGGATGGCATCGCTTCCCCGACGAACGTCTCGACGCAGCATATCGCCGCGCTAACAGCGTTGGAACGTTTGCCGCGGCCGACCCGCGCGCCATAATGGGCCGATGAAAACATCGATATCCGTCGGCGGCTATGACCGTGGCGAGCGCACCGAGCTGGTCGACTTCGTCCAGGCCGCCGACCGCATGGGCGTCGACTACGCCTGGTCGGCCGAAGCCTGGGGCATGGACGCCTTCACCACGCTGGCCTTCCTGGCCGGCCAAACCCGGAACATCAAGCTCGGCACCGGGATCGCGCAGATCAGCGCCCGGGCGCCGGCGATGACCGCGATCACCGCGCTGTCGATGCATCACCTCTCCGGCGGCCGGTTCGTCCTGGGTCTGGGGGTGAGCGGGCCGCAGGTGGTCGAAGGGCTGCATGGCGTGCCCTACGCCCAGCCATTGAGCCGCCTGCGCGAGACCGTCGACATCGTGCGCATGGCCTTCCGGGGCGAAAAGATCAGCTACCAGGGCAAGCACCATCTGCTGCCGCGCGAGGGCGGCGAAGGCAAGGCGATCCGGCTCGACTTCCCGCCGGCCGAGATCCCGATATTTCTGGCCACGCTGGCGCCGAAGTCGCTCGAATTCACCGGCGAGGCGGCGGACGGCTGGCTCGGAACCTGCTTCTCGCCGGATCACGCCGAGGTGCATTTCGACCACATCCGCAAAGGTGCCAAGGCCGCCGGCCGAACACTGGCCGACATCGAGCTGCACGCGAGCTGTGCGCTTGCCATCGGCGAGAACGTGGAAGAGTTGATCGAGGCTGGCCGGCCGTCGCTGGCCTTCCGCATGGGCGCGATGGGCTCGGCCAAGACCAACTTCTACAACGACGCCTACTGCCGCGCCGGTTTCGAGGACGACGCCAAGGCGATCCAGTCGCTGTGGAAGCAGGGCAAGCGCGACCAGGCGGTCGAGCGCGTCACCGACGACATGATCCTCAAGTTCGGCGCCATCGGCACGCCCGACATGGTCCGCGAGCGCTTTCGCGTCTACCGGGCCGCCGGGATCAACGGCTTGGTGCTGAACCCGCAGGCGAAGGCACCGAAAGCGCAGATCGAGCTGATTGAGCAGGCGCTCGACCTGCTGCGCGATTAGCCGCTACCAGGTTTCCTTGAACGGACGCAGGTCGATCTCGTGCGTCCAGGTGCTGCGCGGCTGAGTGTGCAGATTCCAGAAGGCGTCGGCCATGTCGTCGGGGTTCAGCGCGCCGTCCTCACCGAGCTGCTCCAGGTAGCTGGCGAGGCGGTTGCGCACGATCTCGCCGTCGATGACGCCGTCGACCACGACGTGGCCGACATGCACGCCCTGCGACCCGTACTCGCGAGCCACGGCCTGCGCCAAGCTGCGCAGTCCAGCCTTGGCGGCGGCGAAATGGGCGAAGTACGGCCGGCCACGCATCGACGCAGAGGCGCCGGTGAAGATCAGCGATCCGCCGCCAGCTTTCAGCAGGGAGGGGATCGCCGCCTTCGCCGTATGGAAGCCACCGAGGCAGCCGACGCGCCAGAAGTCCTCGAAGGTCGCAGCGTCCAGGTCGGCGAACGCGATGCGCCGGTTGTTGCCGGCGTTGTAGACGACGGCCTTGACCGGATCGGACGCGCCGGCGAACAGCGCGTCGACCTGTGCCGCGTCGGTGACGTCGCACACGCGGGGTTCGGCGGTCCCGCCGGCCGCGCGGATTTCCTCCGCGACCTGCCCGACCTTCGCCGCCGTGCGGCCGGCGACCAGCACGCGGAGTCCGCCAACGGCATAGCGCCGCGCAACCGCCGCGCCCAAGCCGTTCGAGGCGCCCACGCCGATGACGATGCCGATGTCGCTCATGCTAGCCACCCTCGCTCCATTTGCACCTGCGGCACCTTAGCAGGTGGCGCCGTACCGTCGCAGCGCGCGATAATCCGGTCGGATTCGAGAAGGGAGCCCGGACCATGGCGGAGCCGATGTGGCGACCGAGCCAGGGCGCGGTCGGCCGCGCCAACATGACCCGCTTCATGGACCAGGCGAACCAGCGCCACGGCCTGTCGCTGGCGACATATCCGGAGTTGCACGCCTGGTCGGTGCGTCACCCGGAGGATTTCTGGCGCCAGGTCTGGGACTTCTGCGGGGTGATCGGCGACGGGCCGGGCGAGCCGCTGGTCGCCGATCGGGATGCCATGCCCGGCGCCCGCTGGTTTCCGGACGCGAAAGTGAACTTCGCCGAGAACCTGCTGCGCCAGCGCGATGATGGCGAGGCCATCGTGTTCTGGGGCGAGGACAAGGTGAAGCGTCGCCTGACCTTCGCCGCGGTGCACGACCAGACCAGCCGGCTGGCGCAGGCACTGGCCGCCGCCGGCGTGGGCGAGGGCGACCGCGTCGCCGGCTTCCTGCCGAATCTGCCCGAGACCATCATCGCGATGCTGGCCACGGCCTCGCTGGGCGCGATCTGGTCGTCCTGCTCGCCGGATTTCGGCGTCGGCGGCGTGCTCGACCGCTTCGGGCAGATCGAGCCCAAGGTGCTGATCTGCGCCGACGGCTACTGGTATGGCGGCAAGCGGTTCGATGCGCTGGAGAAAGCCCGCGCCATCGTCGCCGAACTGAACCAGCTTCAACGCACCATCGTCGTGCCCTATACCGAGACCCCGGCCGACCTGTCCGGCCTCGGCGAGGCGGAGCTGTGGGACGACTCGCTGGCGCCGTTCCAGGCCGGCGACATCGCCTACAACCGGGTGGAGTTCAACGCGCCACTCTACATCATGTACTCGTCCGGCACGACCGGTCAGCCGAAGTGCATCGTGCATGGTGTCGGCGGCACCCTGATCCAGCACCTGAAGGAACATCGCCTGCACGCCGACGTGCGTCCCGGCGACCGGCTGTTCTATTTCACCACCTGCGGCTGGATGATGTGGAACTGGCTGGCCACCGGCCTGGCCTCGGGCGCGACGCTGATGCTGTTCGACGGCTCGCCGTTCCATCCCGACGGCAACGCGCTGTTCGACTTCGCGCAGGACGAGAAGTTCACCCACTTCGGCACCTCGGCGAAGTGGATCGACGCCATCGCCAAGGCCGAAGTGAAGCCGGCCGAGACGCACGACCTGAGCGAGCTGCGCGCGATGCTGTCGACCGGCTCGCCGCTGGCGCCGCAGGGCTTCGACCACGTCTACCGGCACATCAAGGCAGACCTGCACCTGGCGTCGATCTCCGGCGGCACCGACATCATCTCCTGCTTCGTCGGCGGCGTGCCGCTGCTGCCGGTCTGGCGCGGCGAGATCCAGGGCCCGATGCTGGGCATGGCGGTCGACGTATTCGGCGACGACGGCAAGCCGATCCCCGTCGACGAGCAGGGCGAGCTGGTCTGCACGCAGTCTTTTCCGTCGATGCCGGTCGGCTTCTGGAACGACCCCGACGGGTCGCGCTACCGCGACGCCTATTTCGCCACCTATCCGGGCGTCTGGCGCCACGGCGACTGGATCGAGCGCACCGGGCACGGCGGCTACGTCATCTCCGGCCGTTCCGACGCCACGCTGAACCCTGGCGGTGTGCGCATCGGCACGGCGGAGATCTACCGCCAGGTCGAGGCGCTGGACGAAATCCTGGAGGCCATCGTCATCGGCCAGGCCTGGGACGACGACACCCGCGTGGTGCTGTTCGTGCGCCTCAAGGACGGTTTCGCGCTCGACGACGCCCTGACCAGGAAGATCCGCGACCGCATCCGCCAGAACGCCTCGCCACGCCACGTGCCGGCGAAGATCCTGGCGGTCGCCGACATCCCGCGCACGGTGAACGGCAAGATCACCGAACTGGCGGTCACCGACGTGGTGCACGGCCGCGCGGTGAAGAACAAGGATGCGCTGCTCAACCCCGAGGCGCTCGACCTCTACAAGGACCTGGCCGCGTTGCAGGTGTGACGCCGGTTACGACCGGCGTGTGAGCGCCGTCACCGGGTATGACGGTTGGGTGACCGATTCTGTGCGCGGTGTCACACCGCGTGCCCCGAAATCGCCCTGAAAACTTGCCGAAACCGCCATTTTCCGCCGTCACGGTGACGGTCCTCACTCGCATTAAGTGGGCTTAACACGACGTTAACCGTAGCAGCGAAGAGTGGCCCTCGGGCGAACAGGACAGGAGGCGGACAGATGCAGCAGTGGGTACGCGCGGCGGCGGCGATGCTCCCGGTCAGCAAGACCGTGGTCGACGAGCGGGTGCGCTTCGAGGCCGACGATCTGGCGCAGGTCAGCGACTGGTTCGACCGCAATGCCAGCCTCTCGCCGTGGGCTGGGTTCTCCACGCTCGGTGGCCGCCACGCCGTGGCGTTGTTCAGCCGCGAGCCGGCCGACGGGTGCATGATCCTGGCCAAGCACGCCGATGGCGGCTTCTCGATCAGCTTGCGCGGCGGCCGCGTCGTCGCCCGCGAAACGCGGCTGGCCAAGATCTTGGCGCTGTTGGCGCCGCGGGTCACCTGCCACTAGCTGGCGCTCAAACTAGCGTTCGCTGGCGACTTCCAGCAGCCATTCGGTAAACGCCGCGATCTTCGGCAAGGTCGCCGAGGTCTCCGGATAGACCAGGTAGAAGGCATATTCACTGGGCAGCGTGAGGTCGAACGGCTTCACCAGCCGACCCGCCGCCAGATCGGCCTGCACCAGCGGGCTCCGCCCCAGCGCGATGCCCTGACCGCCAATTGCCGCCTGAATCACCAGCGCCGATGAGTTGTAGCCCGGCCCCCGGGTGGCATCGATCCCTTCCAGCCCCGCCGCCATGAACCACATCCGCCAGTCAACCCGCATGTCGTCATGCAACAGCGTGTGCCGTTGCAGGTCGGCCGGCTCGCGCAACGGCTTCGGCCCGTTCAGCAGCGCCGGGCTGCAGACCGGAAACATCTCTTCCGTCAGGAACTTGATCACCTTCAGGTTGGGCCAGCCGCCGGCGCCGTAGCGGATCGCCGCGTCGACGTCCTCGCGGTCGAAGTCGGCCAGCCGGTCGTCGACGTTGAGATGCACGTCGATATTCGGGTGCCGGTCGCGGAAATGACCCAGCCGGCCGACCAGCCAGGTGGTGGCGAAGGAAGCCAGCGCCGAGACCGTGAGCCGGCCGGCGTCGTCCTTGCGCATCAGCCGCCGGGTCGCCTCGTCCAGCCCGTCCAGCGCCGTGGTCACCGCCGGCAGGTAGGCCTGGCCCATCTCGGTCAGGAACACCTGCCGGTTACGGCGCCGGAACAGCGGCTGGCCGAACCATTCCTCCAGGGCCTTGACCTGGTGGCTGACCGCGGCCTGGGTCACCGCCAGTTCGTCGGCGGCATTGGTGAAGCTCAAGTGCCGGCCCGCGGCCTCGAAGGCGCGTAGCGCGTTGAGCGGTGGCAGGCGGCGCCTGGTCGGTGTTGACATCGATAAGTTCCTTTAATGGTACTTATGAGAACCTATCGTTTGTGGTCAAGTCCCTAACTCCATAGATTTATAAACACAATCACAGGCCAGAAGGAGGTAAGGCCATGCTCCGGACCCTGCCCATCTACATGAAGACGATTGATCTGCTCTCGATTCTCGAGACGGGTGCCCGCGCCGTATATGCATGGCAGGAGCGCGCCGATCAGCGTCATCAGCTGGCCAGCCTCGACGACCGCATGCTGTCGGACATCGGCCTGGACCGGATGGCGATCGCGACCGAGACCGGCAAACCCTTCTGGCGCGCCTAGCGCGCCAGGTCAGGGCGGCTGATCAGCAGCATGTCGAGGTCGTTCAGAACGCGATAGACCGCCAGCCAGAGCCGATCGAAGGCTTTGCGATCCACCGGCTGTTGCGCCTGCAGCAGCCTGTGGATCGTCGCCAGGTCGCGCCTGCCGTCGAACAGGTCGATCAGTGCCGCCGCGCCCTGCGGCAGCACCACGGTGGCGCGACGGCCGGCGACCTCGGCGGCGAAGCTGGGGCGTTGCCGCAACGCCTTGACCAAGGCTGTGCGGTCGATCCGGCGCAGCAGCGGCACGACTTCCGGCGCCGCCGGGTCGGCGCCGCCGCCGGCGTCGTTGTCGGCGCGCACGGCGTAGAACACGTGCGTCTTGTGGCTGCCGGCCAGTTCCTCCGCCAGCGCCGCGCGTTGCAGCCAGGGCAGCGCCCGCGCGCGCTTGCGCAGGTCCGCATCGGGGATCAGACCAGCCGGATCATAGGCCGCGCCCGGCAGCAGGCCGGTCAGCCGCAGGCCGGCGCCGTCCGCCAGCTCGGCGATCTCGTCGATGGTGAAGGCACGGTCGCGGCTGTGCAGCAGCAGGTCGTACAGCCCGGCGTCGCTGACCTTGTGGTCGCCGACATAGGGATTTCGCGCGAACCAGTGCTCTTTCGGCAGCCCGGCCAGCAGCGTCTTGGCCCGCGCCACCTTCTCCGCCGGCGCCAGGTCTGTTGTCAGCCGCCGCAACGCGCCCTGCAGCGCATAGACCCCGGTCCGCCCGTACGGACCGTAGAGCATCAGCCCGAGCCCGCCGTCCGGCTTCAGTACCGAGACCAGGGCCGCCAATCCGGCCGCCGGATCGTCCAGGTGATGCAGCACGCCGCAGCAATCGACGTAGTCGAACGGTCCGACCCCCATGTCCGCGACGTCGAGCAGCGAGCCGGAGCGAAAGTCGATATTGGTCAGGCCGCGGGCGGTGGCGCGCGCCTCGCAGGTCGCCCGGCTGGCGCTGGAGACGTCCAGATAGGTAACGTGCCCGACGCCGCGATCGGCCAACTGCTGCGCCAGCATGATGGTGCCGTCGCCGGTGCCGCCGCCGGCGACCAGCGCCCGGAACGCCGCCCCCACCGGCCGGCCGTCGAAGACGTAGTGCTCCAGTTCCACCAGTTCGCTGGGCGAGCCGGCGATCAGCCGCTTGGCTTCGTCGGCCGGGTCGCGCTGCGGATAGGGATAGGCTTCGTACTGCGCCCGGACCGCCTCGTCGCCGTCCCCGCTCAACGGAGCTTGCTCAACTGACCTTGATCACCGCCTTGCCGGTGACCTTGCGCTCGATCAGCGCGTAGAGCGCGTCAGGCACCTGCGCCAGCGGGAAGGTATGCGAGACGTGGGGCTTCAGCGTCCCCTCGCGGCACCACTGGAAGATACGCTCGAAATTGGCCCGGTTGGCGGCCGGCTCGCGCTCGGTCCAGGCGCCCCAGAACACGCCGACGATCGAGCAGTTCTTCAGCAGCGCCAGGTTCGCCGGCGCCGAGGGGATGCGCCCGCCGGCAAATCCGATCACCAGCAGCCGGCCGTCCCAGTTGATGCAGCGCAGCGACTGGTCGAACACGTCGCCGCCGACGGGGTCGTAGATCACGTCCGCGCCCTTGCCGCCGGTCAGCTCCTTCACCTCGTCCTTGAACGCGCCGTCGGCATAGTTGATCAGATGGTCGGCGCCATGGTCCTTGGCGACCTGCAGCTTCTCGTCGGTGCTGGCGGTCGCGATCACCGTCGCGCCCATCGCCTTGCCGATTTCCACCGCCGACAGGCCGACGCCGCCCGCCGCGCCATGCACCAGCAGCGTCTCGCCCGGCTTCAGCGCGGCGCGCTGGATCAGGGCGAAGGCGCTGGTGCCGTAGGTCAGCGCCAGCCCGGCGCCGACCACGTAGTCCATGTCGTCGGGCAGCGGCAGGCATTTCCGCGCCGGCGCCGAGACCTCCTCGGCGAAGGCGCCGTGCCCGGTCATCGCGATTACCCGGTCGCCGGCCTTGATGCCCTGCACCTTGGCGCCGACCTCGAGCACGTCGCCGGCGGCCTCCGCCCCCGGCGCGAACGGGAAGTCGGGCTTGAACTGGTACTTGCCTTGGATCATCAGGATGTCGGGGAAGTTGACGCCCGCCGCGCGCACCGCCAGCCGCACCTCCTCGTCGCCGATCGTGGGCGAGGGCGCGTCGTCCAGGCTCAGGCTCTCCGGCGGCCCGTATTCCTTGCACAGCATCGCTTTCATCGCCGTCGCCTCCCTTTTCGTTTCATCCGCCCGTCACCCCGGCCTCGAGCCGGGGTCCACGTCGAGGCCAGAGCCTGCCATCGACACGGACCCCGGGTCTATGTGCTGCGCGCGCCGCCCGGGGCGACACTCGGTTCAGAAGCCGGCGCGGTCGGCCCAGCCTTGCGCGTGCATGTCGCCGACCGGCAAGCCGACGACATTGTGCAGCCGGGTATCGAGGATCGCCGCCACCGCGTTGTCGGCCACGGTCTCCGGCAGGCCGCCCAGGTGGCGCAGCGCGGTGACGCAGGCGACCTCCGCCGCCCGCCCGGCGCCGTCGCGCGCCTTCAAGGCCAACCCGATGCCGCGGCCGGGCAGGGCGGCCATGTAGACACCCTCCGCGCCGGTCTTGGCGATCGCATCGCCCGCGGCGGCGCGCATGATCGCGGTGCAGGCGCGATCCCGTCCCGCCACCATGTACGGCTCGGCCAGCATCGCGCTCGTGATGCGGTTGCACGCCGCGGCGCGGGCCGGGGCCAGGGTCGTCGGCGTCGCCAGCCGGGTGATGCCGAGGGCCAGCGCGCGCAGGTTGATCGGAATGGTGGGGATGCCGCAGCCGTCGATGCCGTGTTCGGCATCCTCCAGGTCGGCGCCGCAGAGTTCGCCCAGCACCGCGCGAATCCGCCGCTGAACGGGATGGTCGGCGCGGATGTAGCCGGCGGTGGGCTCGCCCAGGTGAATCGCGGTGGTGAGCATGCCGGTGTGCTTGCCGGAGCAGTTGCTGTGCGCCTGGCGCAGTTCGTCGCCGCTTTTCACCAGGGCGCGGAACACCGCCTCGTTGCGCGGATAGTGCGCGCCGCATTCCAGATTGTCGTCGGACAGGCCGATCTTCTCTAGCCAGGCCAGCACAGTGTCGACATGTACCGGCTCGCCGGCATGGCTGGCGCACGCCAGGGCCAGATGCTTCGCTTCCAGCCCGAAGGCATCGGCCGCGCCCGATTCCACCAGCGGCAGCGCCTGCAGCGGCTTGCAGGCGGAGCGCGGATAGACCGGATGATCGACCGCGCCCCAGCCGCCGACCAGCCCGCCATCGGCGTCGACCACCGCCAGGTCGACAAGGTGGTGGCTTTCCACCAGCTTGCCCCGGGTGATCGCGACCACGATCGGATCGTCGCCGGGCTTGCCGAATGCGTCTTCGATTGCCATGGTCGGCTGGTTCTCGAATGGTTCTGGAAGGGGCGATGCGCGGCTATTTCGGCATCGGCGTTGAACGTTTAAGCAAGCCGATGAACGCCGGCAACCTGTTTCGCTCGGCGCACGCCTTCGGCGCCGGCTTCCTGTTCACGGTCGACGCCGCCTACAGCCAGCGCGGCGGCCAATCCGACACCTCCCACGCGCCCGACCAGATGCCGTTCTACGCTTTCGACAGCGCGGCCGAGATGCAGCTGCCCAAGGACTGCAAGCTGGTCGGCGTGGAACTGCTCGACGAGGCGGTCGAGCTGCCGAGCTTCGCCCACCCGGTGCGTGCCGCCTACGTGTTCGGGCCGGAGCGCGGCAACCTGTCGGACGAGATGGTCGAACGCTGCGACTTCACCGTGAAGATCCCGACGTCCTTCTGCATCAACGTCGGCGTCGCCGGCGCCATCGTCATGTACGACCGCACCCTCAATCTTGGCCGCTTCGCCGAGCGCCCGGTCTCCACCCTGGCCAAGCCCGAACCGCGCCCGCCCCACATCCACGGCGGCCCGGTGATCCGCACCAAATCCGACTGATCGGCCGCCGGCACCGTGCGGTCGCGGCTCGGCCTTCATGCCGGCGCGCGCACTAATCCTGAAAATAGGTGGTCGTTTTCACCCATTGTTTAGGAGTGCAGGTGCACTCTTCCCCTCGAAACGCACGTGCGTCGGGTTGGGGTCGCCTCGGCGCGCAGTTTGGTGGGGGAGTAACACCATGTGCCGCTCAGACATATTCGGACCCATTCCCGGTACCGACCCAAGCGTTTCGCTCAATTTCATTGGCGGGATTCCCGCCGCCTCCAAGCAACTGCTCGCAGGTGCGCCGGCATGCGCGTCTGTTCGGAAGGGATGAGTGAAATGGTGAGTTCAATGCGCAACGCGACCGGCTTCTTCCAGGCTGTTACTGACCTGAAGATCAGGGTGAAGATCCTGGGTGGATTTGGCCTGGTTCTGGCGATTCTCCTGTCGGTATCGGCCTTCGGCTTCTTCGGCTTCGTCACTGTTGGCCATGAGGTGGAGGAATTCGCCGAGACGGCCGAAGAGGCGGCGATCACGGCTCGTATCGAGTCTGCCTTCCTGAAGCTCAACGTCCATGCCCGCGAATTCGCCCATACCGGCGACGCGCAGCAGGCGACGAAGGTTCGAGAAATCAGCACGCAGCTGGACGCCTTGATGACGCAGGCGCTGGACCATCTCGCCGATGAGTCGCACCGTGCCGACATCGAGAAGATGCAATCGGCGCTCGCGATCTACATGAAGGATTTCGACAAGGCCGAAGCGCTGGATCAGGAGTTTCGCAGTCTGGTCAACGACAAGCTTGAGCCGAACGGCATCAAGATCGTCGAGGACCTCGACGAGATCGTTGAAGAAGCCCGGCGCGAGGGCAATGCCGAGGCGGTGACGCGTGCCGTCGCAGTGCGTGAGCATGCGCTGCTGGCCCGGCTCTACGCCAACATCTTCATCGGCCGGCACGACGAGTCGTTCGGTGCCAAGGCCGAGGGCGAGTATGCCGAGATTGCGACGGCGATGACCGCGCTGGAAAGGTCGCTGCGCACGCCGCACGAGCGTGAGCTGTTCCAGGAAGTCCAAACCTTGCTGGCGGAGTACAAGGAAGTCTTCCACAAGGTGCATGACGACGAGGTCGCGATCGACAAGCTGGTCAACGGCGAGATGGCCGAGGCCGCGGCGACGGTGACCAAGGCGGCGGAGCATCTTCAATCCGAGATCGCGAAGATCGAGGCGACGATCCGCGAGCGCACGCGTGGCGAGGTCAACCTGGCCGAGACCGAACTGCTGATTGGCGCGATCCTCGGGCTAATCGCCGGCATCGGCCTGGCCTGGCTGCTGAGCTCGGCGATCGCCAATCCGGTGCGCGCCATGACCAGCGCCATGGGCCGCCTGGCCGACGGTGACCTCGATGTCGACGTGCCGGCACAGGGCCGTGGCGACGAGATCGGCGAGATGGCCGGTGCGGTGCAGGTGTTCAAGGAGAACGCGGAACAGAACAAGCGCCTGGAGGCGGAGGCCGAGGAGCAGAAGCGACGCGCCGAGGCGGAAAAGAAACGTGCCATGCAGGATCTGGCCAACGGTTTTGAGGCCAGCATCGGCAGCATCGTCGACGGCGTCTCGGCTGCGGCGACCGAGATGCAGTCCACCGCCGGCTCGATGACCTCGATCTCCGAGGAGACGTCGAGCCAGGCGAACACCGTAGCGGCGGCTTCGCAGCAGGCGACCGCCAACGTCCAGAGCGTCGCCTCGGCGACCGAGGAGATGTCGGCCTCGGTGCAGGAGATCAGCCGCCAGGTGGCCGAGTCGACCACCATCGCGGGCGCCGCCGTCGACGAGGCAGAGCGGCTCAGCGTCCAGATGCAGGCGCTGTCCGACAACTCGCAGCGCATCGGCGAGGTGGTGAAGCTGATCAATGACATCGCCGAGCAGACCAACCTGCTGGCGCTGAATGCCACCATCGAGGCGGCGCGCGCCGGCGATGCCGGCAAGGGCTTCGCCGTGGTTGCGTCGGAGGTGAAGAACCTGGCAAGCCAGACCGCCAATGCCACCGGCGAGATCGCCAGCCAGGTCGGTTCGATCCAGACCGCGACGCAGGACGCCGTTGGCGCAATTTCGGGCGTCTCGGAAACGATCAGCAAGATCAACGAGATCGCGTCGATGATCGCGGCCGCCGTGGAGGAGCAGGGCGCCGCGACCGGCGAGATCGCCACTTCGGTGCAACAGGCGGCGCAGGGTACGCAACAGGTCGACTCGAGCATCACTCAGGTCAGCCAGGCCGCGTCGGAAACCGGCGCCGCCTCGGCGGAGGTGCTGGAAGCGGCCTCGGAGATGGCGCAGCAGGCGACCAAGCTGAACACCGAGGTCGCGGAATTCCTGCAGAAGGTCCGCGCTGCCTGAGCTTCCAAGTCCGCTCCGGTCAGGATATAAGCCGAAACGAAACGGGGCGGCCGTGTTGGCCGCCCCGGTGGCTTGCGAACGGAGGGACAGGACGATGGCGATAAGTGTTGGTGACAAGGTGCCCAGCGGCGGCTTCATGACGATGACGGCCGAGGGCCCGAAGCCGGTCAGCTCCGACGAGCTGTTCAAGGGCAAGAAGGTGGTGCTGTTCGGCCTGCCGGGCGCGTTCACCCCGACCTGCTCGGCCAAGCATGTGCCGGGCTACGTGCAGAGCGCCGAGGCGCTGAAGGCCAAGGGCGTCGACACCATCGCCTGCATGTCGGTCAACGACGCCTTCGTCATGGGCGCCTGGGGCAAAGAGCAGGGTGCCGGCGACAAGGTGATGATGCTGGCCGACGGCTCCGCCGATTACGCCAAGGCGCTGGGTCTCGACCTCGACCTGACCGCGCGCGGCATGGGCGTGCGCGCCACCCGCTTCTCGATGCTGGTCGAGGACGGCACGGTCAAGGCGATCAACGTCGAGCCGAACCCGGGCGAGGCCGAGGCCAGCGGCGCCGAGGCGATGCTGAAGTCGCTCTAGCTCACGCGCCGTGGCGCTGACCTGCTCGCGCCTGTCGACGCCGATCGGCGATCTGCTGCTGGTCGACGACGACGGCGTGCCGGTGATCGCCGAGTTCGAGGGCTGCGAGGACCGGGTGGCCGGTCACCTGCGCCGCCACCACGGCAACGCCCGGCCGTCCACTGGCCCGGTACCGCCGGCGGTGGCGGGCGCCTTCGCGGCTTATTTCGCGGGCGATCCGGCGGCGCTCGACGCGCTGCCGGCCGCCCCGCGCGGCACCGACTTTCAGGTCCGAATCTGGGATGCGCTGCGCCGGATCGCGCCGGGGCATACCAAGACCTATGGCCAGGTCGCGAGCGAGATCGGCCGGCCCAAGGCGCCGCGCGCCGTCGGCCACGCCAATGGCCAGAACCCGCTGGCGATCCTGGTTCCCTGCCACCGCCTGGTCGGCAGCGACGGCACGCTGACCGGCTACGCCGGCGGACTGGAGCGCAAGGCCTGGCTGCTCAGGCATGAGGCAGGCGGCCCGGGTCGAGAGTTCAACAGGGAAACCCTCTGATCCCGTGCAAGCTGGTGGTTACCTGCCGACGGGTCCGATGGTTAGACTTCGGCCATGACGGAGCGCCCGCAACGAAGACTGGCCGCGATCGTGGCGGCCGACGTGGCCGGATATTCCCGCCTTGTGGGGGTGAACGAGGAGGCAACGGTTGCCGCTCTTCGAGCCCATAGGGACGAACTGATCGACCCGCTACTCGCCAAGCATGGCGGTCGGGTCGCGAACACCGCCGGCGACAGTCTGCTGCTGGAATTTCCAAGTGCCGTTGATGCCTTGCGCTGCGCCATCGCAATGCAGGCCGGCATGGGCGAACGCAACCGGGATGTTGAGCCGTTACGCCGCATCGAGTTCCGTGTCGGGATCAACGTTGGCGACGTGATCACCGAGGGAGCCGACCTGCTCGGCAACGGCGTCAACGTCGCGGCCCGGCTGGAGGGGCTGGCGGAGGCCGGGGGTATCGTCCTGAGTCGCGCCGCGCGCGACCAGGTACGCGATCAGGTGGATCTGCAACTGGAAGACCTTGGCGAGGTCGAGGTTAAGAACATCGCGCGTCCGGTGCGGGCGTTCCGCTACGCGCCAGATAGCGTCGGCGATCGAAATACCCGCAACTCGAAGCGGACGCGATCGCCATCGCGGTTGGTGATGGCCGCCGGCATGGCGCTACTGGTCTGCGTAGCGGGCGTCGCCGCGTGGCTTGTATTGCCGTGGTCGACAACGGCGGACGCCGCGCTGCCGCCGGGCCTGGAGGACACGCGATTATCGACCCGCATAACTATGCCGTGTTGGCCAGCGCCAACGCCCACTTGGGACAGGTCGAGAAAGCCAAGTCGGCAATTGAGACTCTGCAGCAGATGCAGCCTGGTATCGGCCTGACCCGGTACGGCAATCAGGTTGCCGGCAAGGAGCCTGTCGCGATCGAAACCTACCGAAGGTTGATTGACGGGCTGCGCAAAGCGGGTTTACCCGAGTAGCCGGATCGGGTCGTCAGCGGCGATGCCGCGCTACTCGCCATCTCCCATCCGGCTCATCACCGCGGCGCGCATCTCCGCCGCCGCCATCAGCAGCTCGTCGACCTCGCGCAGCAGGATCGGGGCCTCCTTGTCGTCGATTTCGTTGTCGTCGGCCAGGAACTCGCCGGCGTGGCGGAACACGTCGCCGGCCTCCTTGCCGATCTTGGTGATGTGCCCCATCCACTCCTGCGCCGCGTCGACCGGCGGCAGTTTCAGCAGAATCGCACCGTGCGTCGCCGCCAGGTGCTCGCTGACCGGTGCCACCCCGGCGGCCTTCTCCAGCGCCAGCACCACGTCGACCGGCATGTGCCGATCCGGGTAGGTCGGGTTGCCGTACTCCGACAGCGTCGATTTCGCCACCCGGCATTGCGCGGCGGCCTTGGTTTCGCCGCCGAGCGCGTGCAGCAGCGCCCGGACGGCGGTTTTCAGGTCGCCGTAGCTCGGCGGGTGAAAGGCCAAGATGCGGCTGCTGCTGGTGCTCATCCGAGACGTGCTCCGCTAAGTCCGGTTGCCATAAATCGGCTTCCCCGCGAACATGTTGGCATAGTCGGAGGCGTTCCGCCTCTCGACCGCATGGAGGACGCCATGGAAGAGCTGATCGGTGGCTTCTCGATCTTCGTCATCATCGTTGTGGTGCTGGCCTTCGTCCTGGTCATCATGGGCGTCAAGGCGGTCTCGCAGGGCATGGAGTACACGGTCGAGCGATTCGGCCGTTATACCCGTTCGCTGAGCCCGGGCCTGCACCTGATCGTGCCGGTGGTCGATCGCATCGGCGCCAAGATGAACATGATGGAACAGGTCCTGGACGTGCCGACCCAGGAGGTCATCACCAAGGACAATGCCATGGTGGCGGTCGACGGCGTGGTGTTCTTCCAGGTGCTGGACGCGGCCAAGGCGGCCTACGAGGTCTCGCAGCTCGAGATCGCGATCCTGAACCTGACGATGACCAACATCCGTACCGTGATGGGCTCGATGGACCTGGACGAACTGCTGTCCAAGCGCGACGAGATCAACGCCAGGCTGCTGATGGTGGTCGACGAGGCGACCACGCCGTGGGGCGTCAAGGTCACCCGCATCGAGATCAAGGACATCGCGCCACCGCGCGACCTGGTCGATTCGATGGCCCGCCAGATGAAGGCCGAGCGTGAGAAGCGCGCGGTGATCCTGGAGGCCGAGGGCGAGCGCAGCTCGGAGATCCTGCGCGCCGAGGGCGAGAAGCAGGCCGCCATCCTGGAGGCCGAGGGCCGCCGCGAGGCCGCCTTCCGCGACGCCGAGGCGCGCGAGCGCGAGGCCGAGGCGGAGGCCAATGCGACGCGCATGGTGTCGGAGGCGATCGCCGCCGGTGACATCAACGCGATCAACTATTTCGTGGCCCAGAAATATGTCGAGGAACTGGGTGCCATTGCCCGCTCGCCGAACCAGAAGGTCCTGTTCATGCCGCTGGAGGCCGCCAGCGTGATCGGCGCCATCGGCGGCATCGGCGAGATCGCCCGCGAGGCCTTCGGCGACCGCGCCACCAACGGTTCGGGCCGGCCGGTCGGCAATGGCGGCGCGGTGCCGCCGGCGCCGCGCGGCGGCGACTGAGGGCGGCCGCGATGTTCGATCTGTTCCCGCCGACGCACTGGACCTGGTGGATCGCCGGCATCGTGCTGGTGATCCTGGAGGTCTTCGCGCCGGGCGCGGTGTTCCTGTGGCTTGGCGTCGCCGCCGGCGTGGTCGGCGTGGTGCTGCTGATCTGGCCGTCGCTGGGCTGGGAATTCCAGTTCCTGATCTTCGCGGTGCTGTCGGTGGCGGCAATCGCGGTGTTCCGGTTCTGGCTGCGCAAGAACCCGATCGAGACCGACCGGCCGCAGCTCAACCGTCGCGGCAGCCAGTATATCGGCCGGGTGTTCACGCTGGCCGAGCCGATCCGCGACGGCCGCGGCCGGCTGCATGTCGACGACACGATGTGGAAGATCGAGGGCAACGACGTCGCCGCCGGCACCCAGATCCGGGTCACCGGCGTCGATGGCGTGGTGCTGAAGGTGGAGCCGGCGGCGGCCGGCGAGGCGACCGCGGAGACCGCCTGACGCCCGGTGCCATCGATGCCCGGACCTTGCCACCGACACCGGTGCTAGGCTGGTGCCGAGGGCGTAAGCCAGGGAGCGGGCCAGGGAGCGAAAAATGGCACGGGACCAGCTCCTCGCGGTAATCGGCAAGTGTCAGGCGGCGGCGCTCGACGGCGCGTTGTGGCCGGCGGCCTTGGCCGCCATCGCCGACGTCACCGGCGGCGTCGACACCACGCTGGAACTGCGCGACCAGGTCGCCGGGGCGCCGGTGTTCTTCGCCCACGGCGCGCGTCTGCCCGACGATGGCGTGCGCAACTATCTGGCGCACTATGCCGCGGTCTGCCCGCGCATTCCCTATCTCGACACCTTGCGGCCGGGCCAGGTCGGTTACGACCACGACTTCATCTCCGAGGCGGAGATGGACCACGACGAGTTTTATGCCGACTTCCTGGCGCGCGACGGCCTGCGCTACTTCCTGGCCGGCGCGTTGAGCGGCGCGCACCGCATAGTCGCGGTGCAGCGCGCCCAGGCGCAAGGCCACGCCACGCCGGACGAGATCGCGCGCCTGTCGGCGCTGCTGCCGCATGTCGGCCAGGCGGTCGACCTGTTCTTGCGGCTGCGCACGGCGGATGAGGGCGAACGCCGCCTGCTGCGGGCGCTGGAACACATGCCGGGCGGCGTCGTGCTGCTCGCTGACGACGGCCGGGTTTGCCACGCCAACGCCCGCGCCGAGGCCATTGCCCGCGCCGGCGACGGCCTATCGATCGCCGCCGGACGCCTCCGCCCGGAAATGACGGCGGCGCGGCAAGCGCTTGAGCGCTATCTGCGCGATGGCATGGGCGAGGGATTGGCCTCCGGCGGCGATCTCTACGTGCCGCGGCCGTCCGGACGCCCGCCCTATGCCTTGCGCCTGCGCCGGCTGGCGTCGGCGGCCGAGGACGAGGATGGCGCGTTGCCGGCGCTGCTGGTGTTCATCGACGAGCCCGGTGCCGGCCTGCCGCCGTCGCCGGCGCGGATCGCCGCCGCGCTCGGACTGACCCAGCGCCAGGCCGAACTCGCCGCCGCGCTTTACGCCGGCGAGACCCTGCGCCAGCATGCCGAGGCCCGCGGCATCCAGCTGTCGACCGCGCGCTACCACCTCTACCAGCTCATGGCGCGGCTTGGCCTGCGCCGCCAAGGCGAGCTGATCCGGCTGATCGCTGGGCTCGGCACCACCCCCTAGAGTTGTAGGGGGCGGGACTTGAAGCCACCTGCGTAGTCTGGTGGACGAGGCAATAGGCCGGTGCGGCGCCGACAAGAAGCGCCTGCCGCCATTGAACGGGGTAGGCGATGATCGACCTGAACAATCTCGGCGACCGCGGCATCACCATCGTCGGCGCCGATCCGCAGACGCTGCTGGGTTTCGGCTACGGCGGCAGTCCCGGCGACTTCAACGGCGACGGCATCGCCGACGTGATCATTCCGGCGTCGGGGGCGAACGATCAGATCTTCGTCGTGTTCGGCGGCGATACGCTGCTCGACGGCGTCGACCTCGGCGACCTCGGTGCCGACGAGGGGCTGCGGTTGACCGGCGAGGCCGGCAGTCTTGCCGGCCGCTCGTTCAGTTCCGCCGGTGACGTCAACGGCGACGGCATCGACGACATCCTGGTCGGTGCCGAGTTCACCGGCGGTGCCAATCCGGGCGCCGCCTATGTCGTCTTCGGCGCGGAGACCCTGGGCGCCGGCGGCGCCACCATCGACTTCACCAACCTGGGCGACGCCGGCTTCACCGTCGCCGGTAACGGCTACGAGGGCGTCGGGCGCAACGTGCAGAGCGTCGGTGACGTCAACGGCGACGGTTTCGACGACATCGCCGTCAGCGCCATCGCCAACGGCGAGAACGGCGCGGCTTCGGGCGCGGTTTACGTGATCTTCGGCTCCGACCAGGGCTTTCCCGACACCATCGACACCAACGCGCTAGGCGGGCGCGGCTTCAAGATACTGGGTGCCAATGTTGGCGACGCCATCGGCAGCAGGATCGCGGCCGGCGACTTCAACGAGGACGGCAAGGCCGACCTGGCGTTCACCAACGGCGCCGACGTCGGGTTCCTGTTCTCCGACGACACCACACCGACCGGCACCATCGTGCTCGGCACCGACCCCGATACTTTCCTGTTCACCACCGGCGTCACCGGCACGAAGCGGCTCGCGGCCGGCGACTTCGACGGCGACGGCAAGGACGACCTCGCCCTCGGACTGCCCAACGACCCGCAAGGCGGCACCGCGCGCGGCAGCGTTGCGGTGTTCGCCTCGCAGCTCTTGGCCGAACTCGACCAGACGCTCGCCGACTACTTCCGTAGCGGCAGTGGCGATCCAGTTGCCGACAACACCAAGCTGGTCGGGACCGTCGACAACCAGAAGCTCGGCGGCAGCGTCGCCAATGTCGGCGACGTCGACGGCGATGGCGGCGACGATATCGCCTTCGACCCTTACGCCGAGACCTTCGCGGGCCGGGGCTCCGACCTGTACCTGCTCGGCAGCATCCTCGCCGGCAAGGATATCAACGACGTCGCCATCGGGCCGGACCCACAGCCCGACGGCGTGACCACGGTCCAGGGCGTCACCGGTACCCCTGACTCGACCGGCTTCGCCATCGGCGACGTGAATGGCGACGGCCTGTTCGACTTCATGGTCGGAACGTCGAACGCTGGCACCGACGACCAGGGCCAGGTCGACATCATCTTCGGCTTCGCCTCCGGCGCCGGCACCGATGCCGCCGATAGCCTCACCGGCGGCGTGCTGGCCGAGTCGTTCAACGGCGGTGCCGGCAACGACCTCGTCGCTGCCGGCGGCGGCAACGACACGGTGGACGGCGGCGAAGGCAATGATCGTGCCTACGGCCAGGCTGGCGACGACAGCCTGATGGGCGGCCCCGGCCCGGGCTTCGACAGTCTGTTTGGCAACTTCGGCGACGACACCCTGGCCGGCGGGGATGGCGACGATGTGATCCGCGCCCACGTCGGCGACGACTCGCTCGATGGTGACGCCGGCAACAACCTCCTGTTCGGCGGCGGCGGCAACGACGTTGTCAACAGCGGCCCGGGCGTGGACACGCTGAACGGCAATTCCGGCAGCGACACCATCGACGGCGGCGCCGGCAACGACTTGCTGCGCGGTCAGGCTGGCGGCGACTCGATCACCGGCGGGGACGGCGACGACACCATCCGTGGCATGCAGGGCTCCGACGCGATGTTCGGCGGCCCTGGCAACGACCTGCTGTCCGGCGGGCCGGCCAACGACGTGCTGTCCGGCGGCGACGATGGCGACATCTTCGAGTTCGCCGCGCTGCAGGGCAGCGACACGATTTCCGACTTCGAGCTGAACGTGGATAGGCTGAGCATCGTCGGGGCGACGGCGCTCGAAGACCTGATCGTGTCGCTGATCAATGGTACCGACACACGGATCATCCTGGCCGACGAGGCCGCCAGCCCGACAATCGAGATCGTTATCCTGAATGTCGATCCCGACAACCTGCAGGCCAACTCCAGCTTCCACTACTTCTTCTGATCGGGCGGTCAGTCGACGAACATCGGCCCCGGCTTGCTGTGCAGTTCCTCGTAGTGCACCAGCGCCGGCTCGCCGGCCAGTGGGCAGGGGCGGCCGTCGCGGAACGCCCATTCGCCACGGTCACAGTTCGCCGCGGTCACGTAGCCGTTGAGGTAGAAGCGTCGGTCGATGGCTGAGCGATTCAGGCCGGAGCCGTGCAGCGTGTGCACGTGCCACAACGCCACGTCACCGGGCGCCAGCTCCAGCACCTCCACTGCATCGGGGTCGAGCCCGCGTGCGGTCAGTTCGGCGACGTCGAGGCTCTCGAACATCGAAGGTTTTTTCGGATCGAACGGCAGTTCGCCCAGCTTGTGGCTGCCCGGCACCATCAGCATGGCGCCATTGTCGGCGGAATGCGGATCGACCGCGATACCGGTCTGGATGTAGGACGCCGCCAGGTCGCGATAGGCCTCGCGCGGCCGACGCGAGCGTGAATCCTGGTGGAAGCCGAACTCGGCCGTCGCCGCGCCGGGCGGCTTCCAGTGCATCTGGTTGATGATCTGCTTGCAATCGCGGCCGAGCAGCGGTTGCAGGATGTCGAGCAGGCGCGGGTCGCGCCGCACCGCTTCCAGCGTCTCGTCGATCCAGCCCGGCCACTGCGCGAAGCGCACGATGCGCCCCAGCGCGGCGTCGTCCGCCAGCCGGAAGTGCACGTTGCCGTGCCGCCAGCTCCGGCCCAGCACCAGCGCCCGGCCCTGGATGCGCTCGAACGCGGCCGCCATCGCCGCCACCTCGGCGGCGTCGAATACCCCGCGCACCACGGCATAACCGCGCGCGCGAAACTCGCCGACGTGCTCCTGCCCCATGTCGGGCAGTGAACACCAAACAGGTGAACGGTTTAAGAAGGCGCGTTAACCCTCAGGCGGCGGCCCGGGACGCCTCGAAGCAGCGGTCGAACACCCGCTCGACGAAGTCGACCACCGGCTTCTGCGCCTTGGCGTGCTGCGCCACCGGCGTCGCCATCGGCCAACGCACCATGGGCGCCACCTGCCCGAACACCGCCAGGTCGGCCATGCTCGGCCCGTCGCCGACAAGATAGGGCCGGTCGGCCAGCCGCGCCGCCAGCGCGTCGATGTCGGCCCGTCCCTTGTCGGCGACCACCGACGGCGCGTGCCGGCCGAGGCCGCGGGCCTGCAACTGCTTGCGGAAATGGCCGCGCAGTTTGGCGGTGACGATGCTGCGCACGAGCGGCGGCGCCATTCCGGCGATCAGCCGCTCGACGTAGGCGGCGCCGGCAGGGTGGATGAACAGCTCCCATTCCAGCACCTGGTGGAAACCCTCCTCGAAGGCGCGGCGCCAGGCGTGGGCGTCGGCCGCCTGCACCGGGCTGAGTCCGGCGTCGACGTCGAAGCCGTGGCGCCGGCCGAGCTCAGCGATGATCAGCTCGCTGTCGGCCATCGGCCGGCCGTCGATCTCGACCCACGGCACCTTGCCGAGCGGCCCCTTGCTCGGGTCGTTCTGCTCCTTCAGCTCATAGGACAGCCCCGCCAGCCGCATCCAGGCGAGGAGCTTGAGCGAGAACGGCCCGGTGGTCGGCAGGCCCCAGTCGGCCGAAAAGGTGAAGACGCGCAGGGTGGACATGTATCGATCTCTCGCTTACCAATGGTAAGAAGAATGTCCTTACCGAAGGTAAGTTGTCAAGTGAGCGAGAACGGAAACACGGCCGAACGCATTCTCAGGGTCGCCCGACAGGTGCTGGCGGATGCCGGCCCGGCGGCCCTGACCTTCGAGGCGGTGGCGCGCCGGCTCGGCGTCACCAAGCAGGCGGTGATCTACTGGTTCCCGACCAAGCAGGATCTGATGCGCGAGATCGTCGTGCCGTTGCTGCGCGCCGAGGCCGACGCGCTGGCCGCCGCGGTGGAGGGCGCGACCGGCGCGGCGGACGCGGTGGCGCGCGCGGTGCGGGCCGTGGCGGCGTTCCATCTCGCCGACCTCGGCCGTTTCCGCCTGATGTACCTATCGGTCCAGGTCGACCGGCGTCCCGATCTGCTGCTGACGACGGATACGCTGCAGGCCCATGTGCACCCCACCACGGCGCGCCTGTACGGCGCGCTGGCGGAAGCGCTCGACGCCGGGGGCGACCTGCGCGCCGACATCCCGCCGCGCCGGGCTGCGGCCACGGTGCACATGGCGACGCTCGGCCTGCTGACCATGGTCGCGCTCGGCGACGCCATCGACGACCCGCTGGCGCACGGCATCGACGACCTGACCGAGACCCTGATCGCGCTGCTCGCGACCGGCGTCGGCGCTCAATCCAGCTTGTAGGGCTGCATGCCCATGCGGGCCAGCGCGTCGGCGCGGTCGTTCTCCGGGTGGCCGCTATGGCCTTTCACCCAGTGCCACTCGATGTCGTGGCGGGCCAGCGCCGCGTCCAGACGTTCCCACAGGTCGACATTCTTCACCGGCTTCTTGCCGGCGGTGCGCCAGCCGTTGCGCTTCCAGTTGTGGATCCACTTGGTGATGCCGTCGCGCAGGTAGACGCTGTCGGTGTGGATCGCCACCTCCGATGGCCGCTTCAGCGCCTCCAGCGCCTCGATCGCGGCCATCAGCTCCATGCGGATGTTGGTGGTCAGCACGTCGCCGCCGTAGAGCTCCTTCTCGTGCCCGCCGGACAGCATCAGCGCGCCCCAGCCGCCCGGCCCCGGATTCCCCGAACACGCGCCGTCGGTGTAGATGTCGATCCGCGCCATCAGCCGTCCAGGCCGTATTCACCGACGCCGCGCACGCGCTGGTGGAAGCGCAGCTTGGCCAGGTATTCCAACGGGTCCTTCGGCTTCACCAGCGCGCCGTCGACCTGGTTCAGCCAGTCGTACAGCCGGGTCAGCAGGAACCGCAGCGCCGCGCCGCGCGCCAGCAACGGCAGCGCCGCGACCTCGGCCGCCGACAACGCGCGATGCGAGCCATAGCCGGCCAGCATCCGGCGTGCCTTGGTGATGTTGAACTCGCCGCCCGGCTCGAAACACCAGGCGTTCAGGCACACCGCCAGGTCGTAGGCCAGGAGGTCGTTGCAGGCGAAGTAGAAGTCGATCAGCCCGGACACTTCCTCGCCCAGGAACAGCACGTTGTCCGCGAACAGATCGGCGTGGATCACCCCGTCCGGCAGGTGGTCCGGCCATAGCGATTGCAGGTGCGAGAACTCTTCCTCAAGCGCCGTCAGCAGCCCCGGCGCGACCTCGTCGGCGCGGGTCCCGCAACCATCCAGCAGCCGACGCCAGCCGGCCACCGACAGGTCGTTCGGCCGCGTCATCTCGAAGTCCTGGCCGGCCCGGTGCAGGTCGGCCAGCGCCTCGCCGAGCGCGCCGCACTGCGCCACGTTCGGGCGCTTCGGCGAGACCCCGCGCAGGAAGGTGACGATCGCCGCCGGTCGCCCGGCGAGCTGGCGCAGCACCTCGCCGTCGCGCGCCGGCACCGGCAGGGGACAGGGGATGTCGTGCGTCGCCAGGTGACGCATCAGCGCGATGAAGAACGGCAGATCCTCCGGCCGCACACGTTTCTCGTAAAGCGTGAGGAAGTGCAGGCCCTGGTCGGTCTGCAGCAGGTAGTTGGAGTTCTCCACGCCTTCTGCGATACCCTTGAGCGCGACCACCTCGCCGATATCGTAGTCGGCGACGAACGCCGCGAGTTCCTCGTCGCCGACTTCCGTGTAGACCGCCATCAGGCGCCGACGTCGCGCAGCTCGCGCGGCAGCTTGAACTCCAGGTCCTCCGCCGCCACGGTGACTTCCTCGATGACGACGTGGCCGTGGCGTTCGCGGAACGCCGCCACCACCTCCTCCACCAGCACTTCCGGGGCCGAGGCGCCGGCGGAGATGCCGACCGCGCGGGCGCCGTCGAGCGCCGCCCAGTCGATCTCGCTGGCCCACTGCACCAGCATGGCGTTGTCGCATCCGGCCTGCTTCGCGACCTCGACCAGGCGGCGCGAGTTCGACGAGTTCGGCGCCCCGATCACGACCATCGCATCGCAACGCGTGGCGATCTGCTTCACCGCCTGCTGCCGGTTGGTGGTGGCGTAGCAGATGTCCTCGCGCCCCGGTCCGATCAGTGCCGGAAAGCGCCGCCGCAGCACGGCGATGATCGCCGCGGTTTCGTCCACCGACAGCGTCGTCTGCGTGGTGTAGGCGAGACCGCTTGCCGCCGGAGGCTCGATCCGTTCGGCGTCCTGCACGGTCTCGACCAGGGAAATCGCGTGCTCGGGCAGTTGCCCCATGGTGCCGATCACTTCCACGTGCCCGGCATGGCCGATCAGCAGCACGTGGCGGCCGTGGCCGTGGTGGCGTTCCGCCTCGCGGTGCACCTTGGAGACCAGCGGACAGGTCGCGTCGATGTAATACAGGCCGCGCCGGTCGGCCTCGGCCGGCACCGCCTTGGCGACGCCATGCGCGGAGAAAATCACCGGCCGGTCGGCCGGCACTTCCTCCAACTCGTCGACGAACACCGCGCCGCGCCGTTCCAGCGACTGCACCACGAAGCGGTTGTGCACGATCTCATGGCGCACGTAGACCGGCGCGCCGTGCTTTTCCAGCGCCAGTTCGACGATCTGGATCGCCCGGTCGACGCCGGCGCAAAAGCCGCGCGGCGCCGCCAGCAGCAGGGTGATCGGGGAGGGGTCCGCGGACATGCAAAACTCACTATTTGTGCCACCGGCCGCCGCTTGTGCGGCCGCGACCGGTTCGCCTATGGTGCGGGGCCGGTCGGCGGCGCGCCGACCCTATTACAGCCCGCGTTTAGAGGAAAGCGAAGCCATGGCCGATCCGGTAATCGCGCAGAAGTCGCCTTTCCAGGTCGAGGTCAAGGCCGGGCGCAGCTACTGGTGGTGCGCCTGCGGCCAGAGCAGGCGCCAGCCGTTCTGCGACGGCAGCCACAAGGACACCGCATTCACGCCGGTCGAGTTCAAGGCCGATGCCGACCGCAACGTGTTTTTCTGCGGCTGCAAGGCCAGCGGCAAGTCGCCGCTGTGCGACGGCACCCACAACCAGCTTTGAGACGCCTCGCGCAACTCGCCGCCGTGGCCGCGCTGGCCGCGGTGCTGCCGTCGTGCACCGACAGCCTCAACCCCTTCTCCAAGAAGGAACTGCGGCCGTGTCCGGGCCTGGCCGTGCTGCGCGATACGGGACGCATCACCGAATACCGTCCGGGGGCGGGCCGCGACCTGCTCGATGTGCGCTACACCGTCGACATCGCCGACGTCCGCGCGACCTGCAAGTACGACGACCTGACCTTGCGCATGTCAGTGGCCATCGACCTGATCTTCACCCGCGGCCCGGCCGCGGAGGGCGCGGCGATGCGCGTGCCCTATTTCGTCGCCGTGACCAAGGGCGAGGACGAGATCCTGGCCAAGCGAATCTTCGATTCCGAGATCGAGTTTCCCGAGAGCCGCCGCCGCGCCGGCGTGCGCGAGGAGGTCGACCAGACCATCCAGCTCCTGCCCGATGAATCCGCCGCCGCCTACGAGATCATCATCGGGCTACAGGTCTCCGAGGACCAGTTGCAGCGCAACCGCGCGCGCTAGATTGCGGAGCCCGTCATGACGCTTCCAGAAGATGCTCGGGTCAAGCCCGAGCATGACGAAGCTATTGAAGTTACAAAATAAAACCGCCATGGCCGGGCTTGATCCGGCCATTTCCGACCGGGCGGAGGATGTTCGTGGGACGGTGACCACGCCAGGGACGTTCCTGTGCGCGTCCTGATTTGCGGTGCCGGCGCGATCGGCGCCTCGATCGCGCGCTGCCTGGCGGAGCGCGGCGCCGAGCCGGTGCTGATCGAGCGTGCCGGCATCGCCAACGCGGCGTCCGGCAAGTCCGGCGGCTTCCTCGCCCGCGACTGGTGCGACGGCGGGCCGCTGGCGGCACTCGCCCGCCGCAGTTTCGACCTGCACGGGGTATGGGCCGAGGAAAGCGCCGACGGTTGGGGCTACCGCCGGCTGGACACCTTCGCCGGCTATCCCGGCGCCGGCGGCCCGGGCCTGCCGTGGCTCGCCGACCAGGTGCGGCTGCACGGCCGGTTGGGCGATCCAAGCACCACGGCACAAGTGCACCCGGCGCTGTTCACCAAGGCGATGGCGCGCGCGTCCGGTGCCGAGATCATTGCGGGCGAGGTCACCGGCCTGATCCGCCACGGCGAGGCGGTACGCGGCGTCGCGGTCGGCGGCGAACCAGTCGAGGGCGACGCGGTGGTGATCGCCATGGGGCCGTGGTCGATCCTGGCCGCGCGCTGGCTATCGCTGCCAGCGGTCTACGGCCTGAAGGGGCACAGCCTGGTGTTTCGCACCGGCGACGCGGTGCCGCCGCAGTCGCTGTTCGCCGACGTGATGGAGGCCGACGGCACGCAGCAGTCGCCGGAGGTGTTCCCGCGCGCCGACGGCACCACCTATGTCTGCGCCATCTCGTCGGAGAGCCCGTTGCCGGTCGATCCGGCCGACGTCGCGCCCGACGACGGCGCGATCGAGCGCCTGGAGACGATCTGCCGCGAACTGTCGCCGGTGCTGGCGCGATCGGAGATCGTCGCCCGCCAGGCCTGCTACCGCCCGGTGACCCGAGACGGCCTGCCGCTGATCGGCGCGGTGCCCGGAGCGCCCGGCGCCTATGTCGCCACCGGCCACAGCGTCTGGGGCATCCTCAACGCGCCGGCGACGGCCGAGGCGATGGCCGAGCTGATCCTCGACGGTCGGTCGAGCCTGGACTTGTCGCCCTTCCGCCCCGACCGACTGCCGCCGGCGACAATATGAAGCCGTAGCCCGGATGCAGCGGAGCGAAATCCGGGGCGCTGGTGCAAGCTGCGACATTCTTCCCGGATTACGCTGACGCTTCATCCGGGCTCGGCCGGTGTCTTTGGCCCCGCGGTTTGACTCTGCCACGCTCGCCCCTACTATGAACGCAACGGCTGGGCGGTCTCGATGGTGGCGCCGCCCGCCGGCCATACCCGATGGACCCCGCGGAAGAGACCGGCCGCCAGATGTACTGGTTGGGTCGGCGCCGACGGCGCAACCGCCCCGGAAACGCTCAGGCAAAAGGACCGCGGGGGCCGGGAACTCTGGATAGCGGACACGGTCGCCATCGACCGGGCGTGTCCCACCGAAGGGGGGAGTCCGGGCCACGTCTCGTCAATGAGACCGGCCCGGCGAAATCTCTCAGGTCCGACGACAGGGGGGGTCGCGCGCGCCGATGGTGGCGTGAGCGGAACCCATGTCGGAGGGCCAGGCTTGGACGACGCACCAGGGGATTTGAAGCGCACCCCGCTGCACGACCTGCACGTCGCGCGCAGCGGCAAGATGGTGCCCTTCGCCGGCTACGAGATGCCGGTGCAATATGCCGCCGGCATTCTCACCGAGCACAAGCATACCCGCGCCGCAGCCGGCCTGTTCGATGTCTCGCACATGGGTCAGGTGCGCCTGGTCGGCGACGATCCCGCCACCGCCATCGAGGCGCTGGTGCCGGGCGACATCAAGGGCCTGGACACCGGCCAGATGCGCTACACCCAGCTCACCAACCAGGCCGGCGGCATCCTCGACGACCTGATGATCACGCAGATGGGCGACCATCTGCTGGCCGTGTTCAACGCCGCCTGCAAGGACGACGACACCGCCCACGTGCGCGCCAACCTGCCGGCCGGCACGAGCCTGGAAACCCTCGACGACCGCGCTCTGCTGGCGTTGCAGGGGCCGGCCGCCGCCGCCGTCTTCGCCAAGCACGCGCCGGCCAGCGCCGACATGGTGTTCATGCAGGTTCGACAGCTCGACGTCGCCGGCATCCCCTGCACCGTCAGCCGGTCGGGCTACACCGGCGAGGACGGGTTCGAGATTTCCGTGCCGAACGAGCGCGCGGTGGAACTGGCGGAACTGCTGCTGGCCGACGAGGCGGTGCTTCCGGTCGGGCTCGGCGCGCGCGACTCGCTGCGCCTCGAAGCGGGTCTGTGCCTCTACGGCCACGACATCGACACCACGACCACGCCGGTCGAAGCGGCGCTGACCTGGTCGATCGGCAAGCGTCGGCGCGAGGAGGGCGGCTTCCTCGGCGCGGCGGCGATCCAGAAGCACCTGAGCGAGGGCGTCACCCGCCGCCGCGTCGGCATCCGCCCGGCCGGTCGTGCGCCGGCCCGCGAGGGCACCGAGATCACCGACACCGACGGCACCCCCATCGGCACCATCACCAGCGGCGGCTTCGGGCCGACCGTCGAGGGGCCGGTGGCGATGGGCTACGTCGCCGTCGAACACGCCAAGGCCGACACTCCCGTCGGGCTGACCATCCGCGGCAAGCGGCACGACGCCCAGGTGGCGAAAATGCCGTTCGTGACGCAGCGCTATTACCGGGGCAAGTGAGGGCACCATGGCAGAAACCCGCTACACCAAGGACCACGAATGGGTGCGGCTCGACGGCGACGTCGGCACCTGCGGCATCACCAAGTTCGCCGCCGAGCAGCTCGGTGACGTGGTGTTCGTTGAGCTGCCCGATAACGGCCGGGCCTTCAGCACCGGCGACGAGGCCGCGGTGATCGAATCGGTGAAGGCGGCGGCCGAGCTCTATGCCCCGCTCGACGGCGAGATCGTCGAGGGCAACCAGGCCGTGGTCGACAACCCCGCCGGCGTCAACGAGGACCCGGAGGGCGAGGGCTGGTTCTTCCGCCTGAAGATCGCCGACAAGGCGCAGTTCGACGCCCTGATGTCGGCCGACGACTACGCCAAGTTCGTCGAGGAGCTGGACGATTGAGGTACCTGCCGCATACCGAGGCTGATCGCGCCGCAATGCTGCGGACGATCGGCGCCGCCACGGTCGACGAGCTGTTCGCCGACGTGCCGGCCTCGGCGCGCCTCTCGGCGCCGCTGGACGACCTGCCGCCGCACGCCAGCGAGTTGGCGGTCGAGCGGCACATGGCGGCCCTGGCCAGGCAGAATCTGTCGGCCGCCGACGCGCCGTGTTTCCTGGGCGCCGGCGCTTATCGCCACCACATCCCGGCCGCCGTCGACCACCTGATCCAGCGCTCCGAGTTCCTGACCTCGTACACGCCGTACCAGCCCGAAGTCAGCCAGGGCACGCTGCAATACCTGTTCGAGTTCCAGACCCAGGTGGCGCTGCTGACCGGCATGGAGGTGGCCAACGCCTCGCTCTATGACGGCGCCAGCGCATGTGCCGAGGCGGTGCTGATGGCCGCCCGCGTGACCCGCCGGCATCGTGCCGTGCTGGCCGGCAACCTGCACCCGCACTACCGCGACGTGGTGCGCACCATGACCCGCTATTCCGGGCATATGCAGGTCGACAGCGCCGCGCCGGTGCTGGGCGACGACCTCGACGGCCTCGCCGAGCGGGTCGACGACACAACGGCGTGTGTGGTGGTGCAGAACCCCGACGCCTTCGGCAACCTCCGCGACCTGCGCCCACTGGCCCAGGCGGTACAGGCCAAGGGCGCGCTGCTGGTCGTCGTGGTCACCGAGATCCTGTCGCTGGGCGCGGCGATGCCGCCGGGCGACATGGGCGCCGACATCGTCGTCTGCGAAGGGCAGTCGCTGGGCAATCCGCTGGGCTTCGGCGGGCCGTATCTCGGCCTGTTCGCGAGCCGCGAGAAGTTCGTGCGCAACATGCCGGGCAGGCTCGCCGGCGAGACCGTCGACAGCGACGGCCGGCGCGGCTACGTGCTGACGCTCTCCACCCGCGAGCAGCACATCCGGCGCGAGAAGGCGACGTCCAACATCTGCACCAATTCCGGCCTGTGCAGCCTCGCCTTCACCATCCACCTGTCGCTGCTCGGCGAACGCGGTTTGCGCGACCTCGCCGGCCTCAACATGGCGCGTGCGGCGGCGACCGCCGACGCGTTGGTCGGCGCCGGCTGCGAGCTGCTGACGCCGGTCTACTTCAACGAGTTCGCGGTACGGCTGAAGAAACCGGCATCGAAGGTCGTCGACGCGCTGGCCGACTTCGGCGTGCTGGCCGGCGTGCCGGCGACGCGGCTGTGGCCCGATGCGGCGGAGCTGGACGACGTGATGCTGGTGGCGGCCACCGAGACCGTGAGCGACGACGACATCGCCGCGCTCGCCACCGCGCTGAAGGAGGTGCAGGGATGACCCACTCCGCCGATCTCTCCCGCCATCGCGACGGCGCCGCCTCGGCGCTGCCCGAGACCGCCAGCGGCCACAGTGGCCTCGACCACGAGGAGCCGCTGATCTTCGAGTTGGATTCGCCCGGCCGCTCCGGCGCCGACTGGCCCGAGCCGCCGGCCGACGCCACCAGCCGTCTTGGCACGCTGGCCCGCACCGCGCCGATCGGCCTGCCGGGCCTGTCGGAGCCGCAGGTGGTGCGCCACTACGTGCGCCTCTCCCGCAAGAACTACTCGATCGACGCCGGGCTCTACCCGCTCGGCTCTTGCACGATGAAGCACAACCCGCGCCTGAACGAGAAGGTCGCGCGCATGCCGGGCTTCGCCGAACTGCACCCGATGCAGCCGCCGGCGACCGTGCAGGGTGCGCTGGCCTGCATCGACGAGCTGGCGACCTGGCTGAAGACGCTCACCGGCATGCCGGCCGTGGCGATGTCGCCCGCCGCGGGTGCCGCCGGCGAACTCTGCGGCCTGATGGCGATCCGGGCCTGCCTGGAAGACCGCGGCGATGCGCGTGAGATCGTGCTGGTGCCGGAATCGGCGCACGGCACCAACCCGGCGACGGCGGCGATGTGCGGCTACCGCGTCGAGTCGATTCCAGCCGACGCCCGCGGCCGTGTCGACCTCGCCGCGCTGCGCGAGAAGCTGAACGACCGCGTTGCCGCGATCATGCTGACCAACCCCAACACCTGCGGCCTGTTCGAGACCGACATCGTCGAGATCGCGCAAGCCGTGCACGAGGCTGGCGCGCTGTTCTACTGCGACGGCGCCAACTTCAATGCCATCGTCGGGCGGGTGCGGCCGGGCGACCTCGGCATCGACTGCATGCACATCAACCTGCACAAGACCTTCTCCACCCCGCATGGCGGCGGCGGCCCCGGCTCCGGCCCGGTGGTCCTGACGGCGGAACTGGCGCCGTTCGCGCCGCTGCCCACGGTGGTGCAGGACGGCGAGGGCTGGCGTCTGGTCGAGCAGGACGCCGGCGGCAAGAGCTTCGGCCGCCTGAAGGGCTTCCACGGCCAGATGGGCATGTTCACCCGCGCGCTCACCTACATGCTGAGCCACGGGTCGGACGGGCTGCGCCAGGTCGCCGACGACTCGGTGCTGAACGCGAACTACATCCTTGCCAGCCTGCAGGACGTGATGACGCCGTCCTTCGACGGCCCGTGCATGCACGAGGCGCTGTTCGACGACCGCTTCCTCAAGGACACGGGCGTCAGCACGCTCGACTTCGCCAAGGCGATGATCGACGAGGGCTTCCACCCGATGACCATGTACTTCCCGCTGGTGGTCCACGGCGCCATGCTGATCGAGCCGACCGAGACCGAGAGCAAGGCCAGCATCGACATGCTGATCGGCACGCTCCGCCATCTGGCCGAGCGGGCCAAGGCGGGCGATGCCGATCTGTTCCACGAGGCCCCGCGCCTGGCGCCGCGCCGTCGCTTGGACGAAACCGCGGCGGCCCGTAAACCAATCCTGCGCTGGCGCCCGGGCGTCATGGAGGCAGCGGAGTAGGGGGTCTTCGCCTAGCTCGATTCGTGACGGAAGCCGAGCTTTACCGCGACCTGGTACTGCGCCACCTTGCCGTCCTCGACGCTGCCGCGGACGTCGGTGACATGGAACCACTCCAGGTTGCGCACGGTTTTCCCGGCCGTGGCGATGGCGTTATCGATTGCGTCGGTAATGGACTCGTCGGAAGTGCCGACGAGTTCGGTCATGACGCGCGTGCCCTTGTCCATGAATCTTCTCCTTTCGAGTGCTGACGAGGGTCAACGCGCAAGCTCGCAAATGGTGCCATCGATCGCGACGGCCTATGGCTGGGTTGCTCTGGATCAATGCCGCCGCCGTCGCCGTCGGCGATCATTGGTGCGATGGCCAGACGCATCCTCATCGTCCAGGGCCACCCGGATCCGGCCGACGAACACCTGTGTCACGCCCTGGCGGACGCCTATGCCGAGGGCGCGCGGGCGGCGGGGCATGAGGTGCGACGGATCGAGGTCGCGCGTCTCGACGTTCCGCTATTGCGGTCGAAGGCCGACTTCGACGCCGGCGAGCCGCCACCCGTGGCGCGGCTCGGCCAGCAGGCGATCGAATGGGCTGAGCATCTGGTGATCGTCTATCCGCTGTGGCTCGGCACCATGCCGGCGCTGCTGAAGGGCTGGCTGGAGCAGGTGCTGCGGCCCGGCTTCGCCTTCGAGGTCGGCGGCCTCGGCTGGAAGCCCCGGCTCCGGGGCCGCTCGGCCCGGGTCGTGGTGACCATGGGCATGCCGGCGCTGGCCTATCGCCTGTTCTACTTCTCGCACAGCCTGCGCAGCCTGGAGCGCAACATCCTCAAGTTCGTCGGCGTGGCGCCGGTGCGCCATACCGTGGTCGGCGGCGTGGACGCCCTACGCGACGCCGCCACTTGGCTGGACCGCCTGCGCCGTCTCGGTGCGGCGGCGCGTTAGCTCTTCTGGTAGCGGAAGCCGATTTTCAGGGTGACCTGATAGGCCGAGACCTTGCCGTCGCTGATCGAGCCGCGCACGTCGACGACCTCGAACCAGTCCATGTTGCGGATCGTCTGGCCGGCGGTCGCCAGCGCGCTCTGGATCGCGTCGCTCACCGACTCGGTCGACGTGCCAACGACTTCGGTCTTGATGAATGTGTCGCTCATTCTGGCCTCCCATTCATGATTATGGGAAAAGCCTGGAGAGCCGCCCGACGCGCGTCAAGCCGGACTGTCAGCCCGCCGCCACGGCCGCGTCCAGCGGCACGCCCGGCAGGCTCTTGGAGTGGCGCAGCACCGGCGCGGTCTTGACGCTGGCGACGTTCGGGGCCGGGGTGAGCTCGTGGGTGAGAAAATGTTGCCAGGCGTCCCAGCTCTTGGCGACGCATTTCAGCACGAAATCGGCTTCCCCGGAGAGCATGTGGCACTCGCGCACCGCCGGCCACTTGGCGACCATGGCCTCGAATGCCTCCAGGTCGGGCTCGGCCTGGCTGTGCAGCCCGACCCAGCAGAACACCGTCATCTCGTAGCCGAGCAGGCCAGCGTTGAGCTCGGCGTGGTAGCCGCGGATGAAGCCGGCCTCCTCCAGCGCGCGCACCCGGCGCAGGCACGGCGGCGCCGAGATGCCGACCTTTTCGGCCAGTGCCACGTTGGTGATGCGCCCGTCGTCGCGCAGCGTTTCCAGGATGCGACGGTCGATAGCGTCCAGCTTGACGCGCTGCATAATGTGCCCCTCTGGTCGCGCGGTCCTTGCGCGAGGCGTTGCGCAATATTATTACCGGCGCGCCCGTGGCGCCAGCGGCGCCGCCGATCAGCGGAAAACAGATGTCCGAGACCGCCGCGACCTGCTGGGTGCTGAGCGAGGGGCATGCCGGCATGGAGAACCAGTGCCGCGGCCTGGCCGAGGCGGCGGGATTCCGGCCCGAGGTCAAGCGCATCCGCCCGCGCGCGCCGTGGACGTGGCTGCCGCCGGGCTGGTGGCCGGCGCCGTTCAGGGCGCTGGGCGAAGCTTCCGACAGCTTGCAACCGCCCTGGCCCGACCTGCTGATCACCTGCGGCCGCCGCTCGGTGCCCTATGCAATGGCGATCCGCCGGCGCAGCGCCGGGAAGACCTTTACCGTCCATATCCAGGACCCGCACGTCGCGCCGTCGCGGTTCGACCTGCTGGCCCCGCCGCGCCACGACGGTCTGGAAGGCGAGAACATCTATCCCACCACCGGCGCGCTGCACCGGGTGACGGCCGAACGACTGGCCGAGGAGGCCGAGACCTGGGCGCCGAAAGTGGCGCACCTGTCGCGGCCCTACGTCACGGTGCTGATCGGCGGGTCGAACGGCAGCTACCGGATCGACGCCGACGAGATCGACGACTGGTGCCGCCGCCTGGCCGCCATCGCCGTGCGGGAGGGTGCCAGCCTGCTGGTCACGCCGTCGCGGCGCACCGGCGATGACAATGTCGTCCGCCTGATCGCCGGCCTGGCGGACGTGCCGGCACAGGTCTGGGACCTGCAAGGCGAGAACCCGTATTTCGGCTATCTCGGGCTGGCCGACCACGTCGTGGTCTCGCCCGACTCGATCTCGATGGTCTCCGAGGCCTGCGCCACCGGCAAGCCGGTGCACGTGCTGCCGCTGGCCGGCGGCACGCGCAAGTTCCAGGCGTTTCACCGCAACATGCGCGAGGCCGGCTACACCCGCCTGCTGGGCGAGGGGCTCGAATCCTGGACATACCCGCCCCTCGATGATACCGCAGACGTGGCGCGCGAGATCGTCCGGCGGCTGCGGATGCGATCCCCTTCGTAGCCCGGATGCAGCGCCGCGAAATCCGGGACCACCGGTCGCACATCGTCCACGGCTGTCCCGGATTACGCTGACGCTTCATCCGGGCTACAAGAAGACACCATGGCCCTGCAGATCGACACTTATGTGAATCCAGCCTTCGGCGGCGGCGGTTTCGGCGGCAATGCCGGCGGGCGCACGCTGTTCAAGGCGCTGGGCCACCCGCTGGCGGGGGAAGCGGCGCCGGCCTGGCGCGCCCGCCTGGCCCAAGCCAAGAACCTCGCCGTCTACGACCCGCTGGGCCATGTCGAGGTGGTGGACCAGTTCTATCCGCTGGCGGCGCTGGCCGGCGCGGTCTACGTGCAGCGCCTGGAAGACCTGGAGCGGCCGCTGCTGGGTCAACAGCCGAAACCGGTCACCGAGTTGCACCCCGGCCACGACGCGATCCTGATCGCCGCTTTCGGCGCCGCCAAGTTGGTGGGGCAGATCGCCCACCTGCTGCCCGACGGCATCGACGTGGTGACGCTCGACCCGCTGGCGCTGCCGGCCGGGATGGTCAGCGCGCCCGGCGACTACCTCGCGCCGATCAACTTCGCCACCAACTTCGCCCTGTTCCGCGACCAGCCGGGCCATCATACCCGCGTCGTCGGCGCCAACTACTGGTCACTCTACGGCGCCAAGGCGCCACGCCTGTGGCTGCGGCTGTTCGATGGCCAGGGCGGCGTGCTGGCGACCTGGGAGCAGGACCTGCCGCCGGCCGGCGGCGCCTTCGTGCTCGACAGCGCCGAGATCCGCGCGCGGTTCGGCCTGGACGATTTCTGCGGCTCGCTGTTCATCCACGCCCTCGCTGTGAAGGGCCACGAGGTGGTGAAGTACGCGCTCGACACCTATGGCGATGACGCGAAGACGCTGTCATGCAGCCACGACGCCAACGCCTGGCCGGCGGCCTGGTATGCCGGCGTGCCGGCCCCGGCGCCGGGCGAGCGGGTCATGCTGTGGGTGCAGAACTCGCACCCCGTGCCGATCCCGGCCGGCACGGTGAAGCTGAATCCGATGGGCAGCGACGCGGCCGCGGCCTACGAACACGACATCGCGCCCTTTGCCACGGTCGCGATCGACTGCGGCGCGCTGCTGCCCGATCTCGCCTGGCCGACGCAGATCGAGGTCGATGCCGGCAAGCATTTCGTGCGCCCGCGCTACGAGGTCGTGCGCGGCAACGGCCACCGCCACATCGCGCATGCCAATGTCGAGCGCACCGACCTGAAGCCCGACCCGCGCATCCGCGAGCTGGCGCCGCATCTCGGCAAGGGCTTCATCATGCCGCTGCCGGTGCCGCCGAAGGTCGAGTTCGCGACCTACGCGCTGCCGACGCCGATGGCCCGCGAGCAGGCCGAGCTGCCGTTGAAGGTGTTGCTGATCGATGCCGAGGGCGCGCCGGTCGACGAGCGATTTCTCGGCCGCCTGGCGCGGCACGAGATGCCGGTGATCGACGTCGACTCCTGGATGGAGGAGACCGGCGCCAACTTGCCCAGCGGCTACGGCCACCTGGAGCTGGTCTACGACTTCCGCGATGGTGGCGAGGCCGATGGCTGGCTGCACGCGCTGGGCCGCTACGTGCTGCGCCGCTCCGGCCACGGCGCCGACACCAGTTTCGGCAGCCACATGTTCAACATGGCCGTTACCCTGCGCGACGAGCCGCAGTCCTACGCTGGCCGCGCGCCGGGCCTGTCGACGCGGCTGTTCCTGCGCCTGGGCGGCGACGACGACGCCTTCTGCCATTTGATCTACCCGGCCTCGCGGGCCTGGCACCCGACCTCGACCACGGAGCTGCGCCTGATCGACGGCGATGGGGCGGAGGTGGCGACGGCGCCGCTGGCGATCCCGTGCGGCGGATCGCGCTTCTGGCGCGTGTCGGAGACCTTCGATGCCGCCGATTTGCGCAAGGCCGGCGGAACCGCGCACGTGCAGATCCGCGACGCCACCTGCCGCCTGTTCGGCTACCACGGCCTGATCCGCGACGGTCAGGCCTTCAGCCTGGACCACATGTTCGGGTTCTGAGGCCGCGCCGTGCTCAGAAGATAAACAGCACGGCGATGCCGACGACAAGGATCGCGAAGACCGTCAGCCCGACCAGGCCGAAGCCCGAAGCGGGGAAGTTCGACACTCTTGCACCCTGTTCGTAGGCGTTCGTCGGTCGGTTGAGTCGGTCCCGATCCATCACGGTCTCCAAGCCGAAAGCGTAGCCAGTGTATAACCGGCGCCACGATTGCGCACCGTCAACTGAAGATGAAGTCGCTGGCCGAGAGCTGGCCGATGGCGACGTCCTGCAGCAGCACGGTGGTACCCAGGAACGCGATCTGGGTCCCGTCGGGCGTGCTGGTGAGCGCCAGGTCGCCGAAGCCGGAAACGCCCGCCACCTGGATCATGTCGGTGCCGTCGGCATAGTCGGTCACCGTGTTGGCGCCCTGGTCGGCCCCGAAGGTGAAGATGTCGACGCCGGCGCCGCCGGTCAGGGTATCGTCGGCCGGCCCGCCGATCAGCGTGTCATTGCCGTCGCCGCCGTTCAGCGTGTCGAAGCCGGCCATGCCGACCAGCAGGTCGTTGCCGGCATCGCCGTTGAGCGCATCGCGGCCGCCCTGGCCGCGCAAGGTGTCGTTGCCGGCGCCGCCGTTCACCGTGTCGAAGCCGGAATTGCCGTTCAGCACGTCGACGCCGTCCCTGCCATCCAGGCTGTCATTGTCGGCACCGCCGAAGATCGTGTCGTTGCCGGCCTCGCCGTCGAGGATGTCGTCGCCGGGATGGCCGCGGATCAGGTCGTCGCCGACGCCGCCTTGCACGGTATCGTCGCCGAGATTGCCGAACAGCGAATCGTTGCCGGCGCCACCCTGCAGCAGGTCATTGCCGCCCTGGCCCCAGGCGAAGTCGTCGCCGGCGCCGCCGTTCAGGGTGTCGTTGCCGGAGACGCCCGCCGTGGTCAGCGAGTCGCCGATCAGCTCGTCGTTGCCGGCATCGCCGTTCAGCACGTCGTCGCCGCCCTCGCCGATCAGCCGGTCGTTGTCGGCCGTGCCGGCCAGTGTGTCGGCGCCGCCGCCGCCGCTCACCGGCTCCCACAACGCGAAGGTCCAGGTTACCGTCTGCTCCAGGCTGGAGCGGTCCAGGCGCACCCAGTCGGTATCGTCATAGGCCCGCACGCTGACCTGGTAGGTGTTGTTCATCTCCAGCCCGAGGGACGCTACGTCGAGCGTCAAACCGCCGGTCTGCACGATGGTGCCGTCCAGCGACCATTCCACCTGGATCAGGGCAGGGTCGATCGGATCGACGAACAGCGCCTGCACCGCGTTCAGCGTCATCGACTGGCCGTTTTGCGAGAAGTCGTCCAGCGGGTCGACCAACTCGTAGAAGCCAAGCACGAAGGCCTCGCGCGCGATCGGGTCGAACGGCCGTTCGAGCTCGCGCATCTTGGAGTTCGCGGTCGGCCGGTAGATGCCCTGGTCGTAGTAGCCGCCGCCCTCGAAGGCGCCGACCAGGCCGAGAATCGGGTCCTGGAAACCGAGCCAGCGCGCCCACTTGGAACCGGTCGGGTCGGCGGTGATGTTGATGTCGGCAGGCTCGGCGCCGGTATAGGGGTCGGCGAAACCGTCATACTCGTCGGCCAGGGCGACGAAAGAATGCGCGATCTCGTGGACCGCGATCTCCATTGCCGACTCGTTGCCGGCCGAATAGGTCGCGAACAGCCCGCCGCCGCCGCCATATTGCGCCGAGTTGATGGCGACGAAGCGCATCTCGTCGACCACGCCGGTGCCGTCCAGGCCGTCTTCCAGCGCGTTGATCGCGAGATCGTCGTCGACGTAGAGCAGCCGCTGGGTCTCGCCGTCGAACAGGTAGGTGGAGCCCAGCGCGGTGTTGACGAAGGTGCCCGCCGTCGGGTCGTCGGCGCCGGCCTGCACCGAGGCGACGTCGATGGCGTGGACGTTGAAATAGGTGGCGTAGCGCCCGAACGGCTCGGTCAGCGCGGCGCCGGTGAACAGATAGTCGGCGAACGCCTGGACGTCGGCGAAATAGGCCGGCATGTCGGCGGCGCGATAGCCGTCACCAAGGAAGACGATGTCGACCCGGTTATCCGGATCGCCATTGTTGACCAGTGTGGTCAAGCCCATGACCGCGCGCCATCCTGTTGTGCCCTGGCCGTTTGTACCGTTTATGTGCCGATTTTGGACAGGACGTTAAGAGATTGCTAACGATGTTGCAATCGGCGGGCCGAAAGGCGGTCCCGGACTGGCCCTTGCTGCCTAATCTCAACTACCCTACATGTGACATGACAGCAGGGCTGACCTGCACCTTTTGCATCTCGTCGAAGAGGCGCCCTGCGCGCCGCGCAGTGGAGCCCCGACATGGCTGAAACCCTCCATTCCCGCGTGCTGATCCTCGGGTCTGGTCCGGCTGGTGCCACGGCGGCCATCTATGCCGCGCGCGCCGGACTAAAGCCGGTGATGGTGCACGGCCTGCAACCCGGCGGGCAGATGACCATCACCACCGACGTGGAGAACTATCCGGGTTTCGCCGAGGTCATCCAGGGCCCCTGGCTGATGCAGCAGTTCGAGGCCCAGGCGGCCCACGTCGGCACCGAGATCATCCACGACATCGTCACCGAGGTGGACCTGGGCCGTCGGCCGTTCCGGTGCACCGGGGACAGCGGCAAGGTCTACACCGCCGACGCGCTGATCATTTCCACCGGCGCCCAAGCCAAGTGGCTGGGCCTGCCCAGCGAGCAGAAGTTCCAGGGCTTCGGGGTGTCGGCGTGCGCCACCTGCGACGGGTTCTTCTATCGCGAAAAGCCGGTCGCCGTGGTCGGCGGCGGCAACACCGCGGTCGAGGAGGCGCTGTTCCTGACCAACTTCGCCTCCAAGGTCACGCTGATCCACCGCCGCGACAGCCTGCGCGCGGAAAAGATCATGCAGGACCGGCTGTTTAAGAATCCGAAGATCGAGGTGGTCTGGAACCACGTCGTGGAGGAAGTGAAGGGCACCAGCGAGCCGCCCGGCGTCAGCGGCCTGGTGCTGAAGTCGACCACCGACGGCTCGACCCGGGACATCGCCGTCGACGGCATGTTCGTCGCCATCGGCCACAAACCGGCGACCGAGCTGTTCGTCGGCCAGATCGACATCGACGGCGACGGCTACATCGTCACCGCGGCGGATTCGACCGCCACCAACATCGCCGGCGTGTTCGCTGCCGGTGACGTGCAGGACAAACACTACCGCCAGGCCGTCACCGCGGCCGGCACGGGCTGCATGGCGGCCCTGGAGGCTGAGCGCTATCTGGCCGCGCTAGAGACCGCGCAAGCGGCGGAATAGCCGCGGCTCGTTTGTTTGGGAGAGGTTTCGGGCCGCCGCGCGGCCTGGGGGTTTCGTTTGGACTGGGACAAGCTACGTATTTTCCATGCCGTCGCGCAGGCCGGCAGCTTCACCCATGCCGGTGAGGAGCTGAAGCTGTCGCAGTCGGCGGTCAGCCGCCAGGTCAGCGCCCTGGAGGATGATCTCGGCGTGCCGCTGTTCCACCGCCACGCCCGCGGCCTGATCCTGACCGAGCAGGGCGAACTGCTGTACCGCGCCGCGCACGACGTCTCCGGCCGGCTGTCGATCGCGCAGTCGATCCTGGCCGACAGCAAGGAGAAGCCGACCGGCGAACTGCGCGTGACCACCACCGTCGGTTTTGGCTCGACCTGGCTGACGCCGCGCATCCGTGAATTCCTGGACCTGTATCCTGACATGTCGCTGACGCTGATCTGCGACGACCGTGAGCTCAACCTGTCGATGCGCGAGGCCGATGTCGGCCTGCGCCTGAACGAACCGCACCAGCCCGATCTGGTGAAGCGCAAGCTGGTCACCTTCCACACCCACATGTACGCCTCGCCGGAATACATCAAGCAGCGTGGCGCGCCGTCGACACTCGACGACCTCGACGAACACGACCTGATCGTCTACGGCGCCGAGGCGCAGACCAGCCTGCGCACGGTCAACTGGATGCTCACTGCCGGAAAGCCGGATGGCGAGTCGCGCCAGGCCCGGCTGCAGGTGAATAACATCTACGCGCTGTTGCTGGCGGTGGAGAGCGGCCTCGGCGTGGCGGCGCTGCCGGATTACATGGTCCACGGCAACAACCGCGTCGTGCAGGTGCTGCACAAGGTCGGCGGACCGTCGTCCGACACCTTCTTCGTGTATCCGGAGGAGCTCAGAAACACCAAGCGGATCATGGTGTTCCGCGATTTCCTGCTGCGCAAGGTGCAGCAGTGGAGCTTCTGAGCGGCGCGACAAAACACCGCCGCGTTACATTTCTGTCACAGTTGCATAAAAGGTATGCACGCCTCGCATGGCAGCGGTGCGGCCTTGGGGGTGGTATCGACTGCTCACGGGTCTTAAATAGTTTAACGGATGTTGCGACGCAGCATCCTGTCCGGCTTAGCCGGAGCGGGCAGCCCAACAACCCCCCAGTTTTGGGCCGCCCAACTTGACGTCTCCCAGACGTGAAGCCTCCCTGTTAGACTTGCCGGGCCCTTTTGGGTCCGGCATTTTTCTTTCTGACGCAACGCGAACGGCCGGGCCGTTGCCGACCCGGCCGGTGCGTTTCCGCGCGAGCGGATGACGTATCAGGCCGCGCGAACCTTGGCGATGAAGCCCTGTACCTTGCCGCGGAGTTCGTTGGACCGGGCCGAAAGGCTGTCCACGGCGACGCGGAGCTCGACCGCGGCCGCGCCGGTTCTCGATGCCGATTGCGACACGCCGGCGATGTTGGTGGACACCTCGTTGGTACCGCTGGCCGCTTCCTGGGTGCTGCGCGTGATCTCCTGCGTCGCCGCGCCTTGCTCTTCCACGGCCGAGGCCACACCGGTGGAAATCTCGTTCATCTTCGAGATCCTCTTGGTGATCGAGCCGATGGCGCTCACTGCGCCGGTCGTGGCTTCCTGAATGCTGCGGATCTGGGTGTCGATCTCCTCGGTTGCCTTGGATGTCTGACTGGCGAGGTTCTTCACCTCCGAGGCGACGACGGCGAAGCCCTTGCCGGCCTCGCCGGCGCGGGCCGCCTCGATCGTGGCGTTCAGTGCCAATAGGTTGGTCTGCGCGGCGATATCGGAGATCAGGCTGACCACGTCGCCGATCTGTTGGGCCGCGGCCGCGAGCCCTTGCACCATTGTATTGGTGCTTTCCGCCTCGGCCGTGGTCTCGGCGGTGAGGCGCGAGGAATCGTTCACCTGGCGGCTGATCTCGGCGACCGAACTGGCCAGTTCCTCCGCCGCCGCGGCGACGGTCTGAACGTTGGCGCTGGCCTGCTCCGCGGCGCCGGCCACGGCGGTTGACTGGCCGGTGGTATCCTCGGCCTCGCCAGCGAGCGTTTCCGACGTCTGCTGCAGCTGCATGATCAGTTCGCCGAGGCCATCGACGACCTGACTGACGCTGGCCTCGAAGCCGTTCGCCAGTTCGTCCATTTCCTGCTGCTTCACCGTCGCCGCGCGCTTCTCGGCCTCGGCTTGCTCGGCCTCCAGACGAAGCTTCTCGGCGGCGTTCGCCTTGAACACCTCGACTGTATCGGCCATCTGGCCGATTTCGTCGCCGCGGCCGAGGCCGGGCGTCTCGACGGCGGTGTCGCCATCCGCGACCCGCTTCATCGCCACGCTCATCGCGGTAAGTGGCCTCGAGATGCTGCGCGCGGCGAGCCAGCCGGCGAAACTGACCGCCACCAGGATACCGACGCCGATCAGCGCCAATATGTTCCGCATGGTCGCCGCCGGCGCGAGGATCTCGGCCATGTCCTTCTCGCCGACCACGGCCCAGCGCACACCGGCGAATTCGAGCGGCCGGAAGGACGACAGCACCGAGATCCCGCGATAGTCGTCGATCGTCTCGACACCGTTCTTGCCGGCCAGCGCGGCTTCGACGGTCGGTGTCGACACCTTGGTCTTGAGGATCGTCGACTCGTTCGAGAAGCGCGAGTCGCTGCGCATCAGGTGGTCGCCGCCGACGAGATAGGTTTCGCCGGTTTCGCCCATGCCGGCGGTCGACTGCATGATCGCGTTGATGCGTCCGATCGGCATCTGGAACGCCAGCACGCCGAGCACTTCGCCGTCGCGCACGATCGGTGCCGAGATGAAGCTTGCTGCCGCGCCGTGACTGGGGGCGTAGGGCTTGAAGTCCAGGAAGGTGACCTGGTTGGCGTCATTCTTCGTCACCGCGGCGGCGAAGGCCGCGCCCAGGTCGGTGTTCTTCCATTTGCCGGTCGCGACGTTGGTCGCGTAGTCCAGCTCCTTGAACACCGTGTAGACGAGATCGCCGTTCGGCGTGAACAGGAACACGTCGTAGTAGCCGCGTGCCTCCAGGAAGCTGCGGAACCACGGGTGCTTGCGCGCATGCACGGCGTTGTAGCTGTTCTCTGCGTTGGCCCGTTCGAGCTTGTGCTTTTCGCCGGTCGGGTGCGGATTGGCGGTGATGTACTGGTCCTGCAGCGTCGCCTCGGCCCCCGCGCCGAGCTCTTCATAGGCGATGGCAAAGGCCTGAACGGCGTCGGCGGCCTGGTCGGAGGTGGCCAGCGTCACCAGGTCCTCGCGGATGCTGCTCAGGTAGGTCTCCAGTGCCGACTGGCGCGCATCCGTCAGGGCGGCGAGTTCGTTGGCGCTGACCCTACGCAGCATCTGGTCAGCTTCCAGGTAGCTCAGCGTGCCGACAGCCAGGACTGAGATGATCGTCGCGGCGCCGACCAGAGCCGGAATCTTGCGCGAGATCGTGATTCGGGAGAAGAAATTGAGGTTCATTTTGGTTGTGACCCACTCGATAAGAGGTTCTCGTCGAGGGTGACGCTAATCACTGAGTACTAAGAAGTTGTAATTGGGAATCCACCACACCTGTTATTCACTGAAAAGAATATATTACTGTAAGTAGTAGAATATCTACTCTATGCAATCTGCAGTCGTTCTCGATACGCGTTGCGATCAGACAGCGGTCAACAGGCCCGGCAGTTCGGCCATGTCCGCGAATTCCGTTGCGCCATGCGCTGCCAGCGGCTGTGCCGTCGCGCCACCGACATAGCCCAGCACGCGCATGCCGGCGGCGATTGCGGCCTGCACGCCGAACGGGCTGTCCTCGATCACCACGCAATCGCCCGGCGCGACGGCCATCCGCTCGGCGGCGTGCAGGAACAGGTCGGGGAACGGCTTGCCGCGCGCGACCTCGGTGGCGGAGAATATCCGCCCTTCGAAACGTGCATAGAGGCCGGTGATACCGAGGGTCAGGCGCATCTTGTCGTGCGCGCCGGACGACGCGACGCAGGTCGGGCAGGGCAGGGCGTCCAGCGCCCCGATCACGCCGGCGACCGGCGTCAGGTCGGTCTCGAAGGCGGCGAAGGTCTCGGCCTGCAACGTCTCGGCGAAGTCAGGCGTCAGCGACGTGCCGTGCAGCGCCTCCGCCTTCGCCAGCGCGGCCTTCAACGACAGGCCGAGGTAGCTGGTGATCGACTCGTCGTAGCTGGTCGGCAGGCCGGCCTCGCTCAAGCGCCGGGCCAGCACTCGGTTGGCGATCGGCTCGCTGTCGACCAGCACGCCGTCGCAGTCGAAGATCGCCAATGCCGGAGCCATTGCCCCAGCTTACATGAACAGGCGCTCGCCCTTCATGTCCTTGTACAGGTCGGCGACGAACTCGCCGTAGCCGTTGTAGAGCAGCGTCGGGATCTTCTCGCCGGTGCCCAGCACTTCCTCTTTTGCCTGGCTCCAGCGCGGGTGCGGCACCTTCGGGTTCACGTTGGCCCAGAAGCCGTATTCGTTCGGCAGGATCTCTTCCCAGAAGCTCTTCGGACGCTCGTCGGTGAAGCTCACCCGGACGATCGACTTGATCGATTTGAAGCCGTACTTCCATGGCAGCGCCAGGCGCAGCGGCGCGCCGAACTGCTTCGCCAGCGGCTTGCCGTAGACGCCGGTGACCATGAACGACATGTCGTTCATCGCTTCGGCCATGCTCACGCCCTCGACATAGGGCCACGGGTACCACGTCTGCTTCTGGCCGCTGGCGATCGACTTGTCGAGGAAGGTCTCCATGCGCAGGTACTTCGCGCCCGACATCGGCTTGGCGTACTTCACCAGCTCCGACAGCGGGAAGCCGGTCCACGGCACGGCCATCGACCAGGTCTCCACGCAGCGGTGCCGGTACAGCCGCTCCTCCAGCTTCACGGCGCGGATCAGCGTGTCGATATCGACGGTCTTCTCTTCCTCGACCATGCCGTCGATGGCGATGGTCCAGGGCCGCAGCTTCAGCGCCTGCGCCGCCTTGGCGATGCGCTTGTGCGAGCCGAACTCGTAGAAATTGTTGTAGGTCGAGGTCAGCCGCTCGTCGGTGATCTCGCGATCCAGCTTGTACGTCGGGTTGCGCATCGCCGGGTAGAGGTCCGCGGTCGGATCGCCCGCCGCGCGCGCCAGGCGTGGCGCGCCCATGCCGGCCACCGCCAGCGCCGCGCCGGCCGTGGCACCGCTCAGGAACCGGCGCCGGTCCAGGAACACCGCCTCAGGCGTGGCCTCGCGCTCCGGAATTTCCCAGCCCTTCGGCGTGCGGATCAGCATGTCGGTCTCCTTCTGCGGCGTCTCCCGCAACTGATGTACGAGGCGGCGTGCTCCGGGCAAGTCATAAGGCCGTGAGGCGTGGGGAAGCGGCCGCCGCGATGCCGCGTCAGCGGGCAATATATCAATCCAGGAACTGGTCCCAGGTGTCGAAGATCGCGTTCTTGTTGCCGCGCTGGGTGACGTAGTAGAGCCGCGGCCCGATACCCAGCATCTGTCCGCCGTCGCGGGTCAGCGGCCGGAAAGCGAAGCTGCCGCGCGATGTTGTCGACTGCGGCAGGAACAGCTCGAACGGCACCGACACGAAGAAACCCTTGTCGAAGCTGCCTTCGCCGAAGTCCTCCGCCGAGACGTTGGTGAGCGTCGCCCAGGCGCCGATGGTCACGCCGCTATCGAACGTGCGCGACAGCACGAACTGGCTGCCCAGGTCGCCGGCCAGGAAGCGTCCGATATGCATCTCGCCGTTCAGCCCCATGTAGGGGATGTCGTAGTAGAGGTTGAGGTGGCCGGTGGTGATCTCGTAGTCCTGGAAATCGAAGCGTTGCCGGAAGCCGCGCTGGCGCACGTGATTCACGTCGACGCTGATCGCCAGGCGCGAGCCGTAGGGCCGGTACAGCACTTCGCCGCCGACGCCGCCGAACATCTCCTCCAACAGGCCGGCGGAGACCCGCGCGTACCAGTCCGGGGCCGGGCTGAACAGGTAGTCGGCCTGCAGCTTGCCGATATTCCCGTCCTCGCCCTGCTGCAGGTACTCCTTGATGTTGGAGCGCACCCGCGGCAGCACGCTGTCGGAGGCCAGCGTGATCTCGTCGAAATTGTTGTAGATGTTCTTGCTCAGCGTGCCGGTCACCGACAGGCCACGATACAGCTCCGCCCGCGCCGAGAGCGCCAGGTAGACCTGGTACAGGAAGAACCCGTCCGGGCCGCCGATGCTCTCGCGCAGCGCCGGGCGGACCTTCCAGCTGAAGTTGGGATATTTCGAGGCGGCTGTGATCAGGTCGTCGGGCGCGTCGCCGAACGGACCGAAGGTCACCTGCGGATCGTCGATCCGGGCGTGCGCGAAGATCTCCTCGGCGCTGCCCCGCTGCAGTTCCACGTTCTCCAGGTCGCTGCGGACCACGGTGACGCGGGCGATCTCCATGCCGGCGGCCAGCGTGACGACCTCGATCAGCTCGACGCTGGCCGGCACGTGGTTGGCGACCACGCGGCTGGCGCGGCCGATATTGCGGGCGAGCTGACGGTAGCGGTTCGGGGTGACGTAGACCGTCGCCTTGATCTGGCCGATGTGGATCGCCTCGGCGTCGAAGCCCTGGCGCTCCAGGTCGGCGAACACGGCCTCGGCGATGGCGCGCTTCTCGTCCTGGCTCAATTCGGCCACCTGCGTAGCCCGGGCCGGCGCCTCCGCGCCGGCGACGGCGATGCGCGGCGCGCCGGTGTCCTGGCGCCGCCAGGTCACGCGCAGCGTTTCCGCCCCGGCGCGAAGGGCCACCACGTCCACGGCATCGACCGGGTCGGGCGACTGGTCGGCGACCAGCCGCGCGGCGCGGCGCAGGTCGGCCTCGCCGGTGCCGGCGGCGGCGGCCACCGTGATCGTCGCCTGGCCACGCGCCAGCTCGACCTGCTCGACCTCCAGCCCGAACGCCTGCAACCCGTCGAACAGCGCGTCGATGCGCCCGGCGCGTTCCGCCTCGGCGCGCCCGACGACAATCCGGCTGCGCTCGATCCCGGCCTCCAGCCGCACCAGCCGGACCTGGCGCACCGGCACAGGCAGCGCCCGCAGCAGCACCCCGGCGGCGCGCGTCGCATCCTGGCCGTCGCGTCCGGCCATGGCGCTGACCCGCGCCTCGACCGCGTCGTGGGTCAGCTCGATCGCCTCCAGGTCGTAGCCCTGCGCCGCCAGTTCCTCGAACAGGAAGTCGACGATACGGGCACGCTCGATCTCGGCCCGCTCCGCGCTGACCGACGCGCCAGGCTCGCTCAACGTCACCTTGTCCACCGCTGACGGCAGCGCTTCGGCAAGCAGCGCCGCGACCGCCTGCAACGGCGCCGCGTTGGTGGCGCCCGGCCGCCGGCGCACCGACACGTGGGCCTCGCCCTGGTTGAGCGAGACTTCCTCCACGTCGAAGCCCTGTGCCTCCAGCTTGTCGAACAGGGCCGCCACCACCGCCGGTTCGCCGCCACCGGGCACCACCACCGGTCGCGTTGGCAACGCCGGCGCCGGACGCGGCGGCGGCGCGGCGGCCAGCGGCGGATCGTCGGGCAGCGACGGGCGCGGCAGGGCGCCGGGGCCGAGCAAGGCCAGCCGGGCCTCGTCGCGCAACCCGCTGCCCGGTGCCGGTCGTCCGCGCGGCAGTTCCTCCGGGCTCGGCCGCGGCCGCACCGTCACCTTCGGCGGCGCCGGGTCGTTCTTCGGGAAATTGGCGTCCTTGATGTTGGCCCGCAGGCTGGCGCGGAACATCGCGGTGTTGCCGCGTTCCAGCCCGGCGGCCAGTTCGATGAACGGCAGCGGCCGGTACACCATCCCGACATTGACCGGCAGGTCGACCTCAAACCTGTTGCCGAGCGGGTCGTTCCGGTAGTCGTTGCCGTCATATTCCAGCTTCAGCGACAGGCCGTCGACCGGGGTCGCCCATTCCACACCGGCGAACACGCCGATCTCCTCGCCGGCGAAGTAGCTGCCCAGGTTGAAGCTGCCGCCCTGGCCGAAATCCCTGCTGCGGTCCTTGAACGAGGTGTGCAGCAGCGTCAGCGGGTTCTTGATGCCGCCACGGCTGCCGAGCAGGCCCCAGGCGACCCCGGCGTGGAAGTCGAGGTCGTAGTAGCGTTTCGAGAGCACCAGGTATTCGGACTGGAACAGCCCGGTGCCGAGCCCGTCCTGCAGGCCAAGCGCGATCTGCGGCAGGTACTCGCTCTCTTCCAGCAGCTTGAACTTCAGGTCGGCGCCGCGGTCCTTGAAGCTCTGGTCGCCGGAGAAGTCGAAATTCTGCGAGAACAGCCGGTTGCGAATGTCGGTATAGCGAAACGTCGCCTCGACCCACGGCAGCGGCTGGAAGTTGACGATGTAGCGTCGGTAGGGATCGACGAACACGGTCGACACGTCCAGCGTGCCGTCGGGCTGAAACCGCGCCGTGCGGGTCTGCATCAGGCCGACGCCGCCGAAGTCGCCGGCGCTGGGCGCGTGCGCCGGGTTCTCCGACTGCGCGGCGGCACCGAACGCGATCGCGACCGCGACCGTGGCGGCGGCGGTAGTGCGGGATATGCGGCCGGGCCGCATCGAGGCTGTCGACGGGCTCGGTTAGCGCGAGATGACGGCCAGCGAGGCCGCGGTGACCGCCAACTGGCTCACCAGGCCCGCGCTCTGGCGGATGAACTGGAACAGGTCGAACGGCGAAGGGTCTTTCGGCACGACGATCGACGAGCCCGGTGGAATCTGCACCGGATTGTAGTTCCACACCGAGACAGACAGCGGCTCGGCGACCCCGTTGGGATAGACCACGAAGACCTTGCTCTCGTCGGCCGAGTCCTGGAATCCGCCAGCTTGGCGGATGTAGTCGTCGGCGCCGGTGCCGGAAATGAACTGCAACGCTCCGGGATTCAAAACGTCGCCGACCACGGTCACGAAACTCGGTCGCTTCGGCATGATCAGCCGGTCGCCGGGCTCCAGCACGACGTCGAGCTCCGGCCGTACCTGCAGCACCGTCGGATCGGCCTCGGTGACCACGCGGCCCAGCGCCTCCACCGATCCGAGCTGCGCGGAGATCAGCTGCAGGTTGGCCAGCGCGCCGACCGCGATGTCGCCGCGCGAGGCGGCCAGCGCCAGCGCCGAGTTGAGCTCGCGCGCGGCGCGCCGGAAGTCGCGCTCCTGCGCCTCCTTGACGCGTTCGCGGGTGAACACGGCGCCATAGGGATAGGCCTGCTGGGTCATGCCGCCGGCGCGCTCGATCAGCGTCGACAGCCGCTCGCCGCGTCGGATGTCGTAGACGCCGGGCCGCACGAACTCGCCCTCCAGGACCACTGGCCCCTTGTCGCGGTCGGTGAACACGGCGTGGAAGCGCAGCACGTCGCCGGGCCCGACATAGACCTGGTCGGCGCCGTTGGTCGCCAGGTCGACCAGGTCGCGTGTGTCGGCGGCCACGCCCTTCAGCGAATCGGGCACCACGTGGCTGATCTCGACCCGCGTCAGGTCGACGTCGCGGGCCAGGCCACCGGCGACGGCGATCACCGCCGTGACCGCGGTGTTCGGCGTGACCGGATAGCCGCCCGGCCGGCGCACCGAGCCGGTCACCGCGATGACATGCTCGACCGCCAGCGGCAGCAGGTCGGGATAGGTATCGTAGATCTTCGGGCAGCGGACGCGGGCGATGCCGCCGATCGTGTCCGGTGGATTGATCGTGCGCACGATGCCCCGGAACCGGTCGGCCGAGGTCGTCGCCGCGATCGACCCCAGCACCTCCAGCCCACGGCACGGAATGATTCTCGCCAGCACCTCGCTCAGCTCGCGTTCCTCGCCGGTGACCGGGTCGACGGTGACGATCTTGCCGCCCTTGATCGTGGCGTTGCCGAGCGCGGCGCTGGACTCCCTGTCACCACGGCCTTCCAGCGCGGCGCGCTGCTGCGCGAGCAGTTGCTGCGCCGCCAGGTCGTCGACGCTCAGCACGCCGCCGGTGCCGGTGGTCGGCAGGGTCGATGGCAGTTGCTGCTGTTGCTGCTGCTGTTTCTCGCGTTCGCGCTTCGCCTCCCTCTCCGGCTGGCCCCCGGTGGCGACGGTGCGCACCACATCGCGCGAGCTCAGGTAGGCGACGTCCTCGTTGCCGAGCACGATCAGCCGATCGCCGTCGCGCAAGGTGAAGTCCTGGCGGCCATCCAGCACGGCATGCAGGTTGACCGGGAACAGCCGCCGCGACCGGGTCTGCGGGTCGGTGGTCTCCAGCGCCGCGAATAGCAGGTAGGGGTCTTCGCGGAACAGGTTCGGATCGCCGACCAGCCGCGACAGCGTGGTGGCCTGGGCCAGCGCCCTTTGCCCCGGTACGCGTACGTGACCGGCG
>JAVKFY010000010.1:0-148336 GCA_040223615.1 Alphaproteobacteria bacterium | reverse complement strand
TTGACCTGCTGCTCTTCCCGAATGCGCATTGCTTCCCATCCCGTGCCGGTGTCCGGAACAATACCATAAGCAATCGCAGTTGCGGTCATCGCCGCGTCAAGCCCCCGGCCCATGGCCGGCATTCAAACTGACCCACTACCCAGGCGATCAGCCATGCCATCGACCGCCAGTTTCTGATCGACAATATTCGGTTCGGCTTTGGCGAAGCCCTGACCGGCCCGGTACCGCCGACGCATGTCGAATTCTATACCGCCGATGTACCGGACACGGTCTCCTACGATCCAGAACGCGCCAAGCAGCTGCTCGACGAAGCCGGCTTCAAGGCCAAGGATGGCGACAAGCGGTTCACAGTGACGCTCGAGGTAGCGGCGGTCGACGAGACCTTCCCTCCCTCCGGCGAGTATATCAAGCAGGCGCTCGGCAAGGTCGGCATCGACGTACAGCTGCGCAGCATCGACCTGGGCGGGTTCATCAAGCGCGTCTATAGCGACTGGGACTTCGACCTGACGATGAACATCTTCTACGCCATGCCGGACCCGACAATCGGCGTGCAACGTCTCTACTGGAGCCAGAATATCAAGAAGGGCGTTCCGTTCTCGAATGCCGGCGGCTACAGCAACGCGGAGATGGATGAGGTGCTCGAAGCGTCGCAGACGGAGAACGATGCGGCCAAGCGCAAGACGCTGTTTCACAAAATGCAGCAGATCGCCGCCCGCGACGTGCCGGTGATTGACCTGTTCTACGTCCAGTTCGTGACGATCTACAACAAGCAAGTGAAGATGCATACAACGGGTGCAGAGGGCACCTACGAGAACTTCGCCAAGGTCTACCTCGAAAAGTAATGCTGGGGTTTGTAGCCGAGCCGGGAACGGGATCCTTCGATCCAATTCCCGGCTCAGCCATTCGCGGCTGAGAGGAATGTCCACAATATGCACCGCGTAGTCGGTATCGTTCGCAGAAGAGTCCTGCAGATGATCCCGGTGATCCTCGGGATCATCATCTTCAACTTTCTGCTGCTTCACATGGCGCCCGGTGACGCGGTCGATGTCATCGCCGGCGAGGCTGGTGCGGGGGATGCGGCGTATGTCGCCAAACTGCGGGCCGAGTACGGGTTGGACCAGCCGCTGATCGTCCAACTCGGACGTTACGTCTTGCAGGTGCTGCAGTTCGACCTCGGTCACTCCTTCCGGCAGAACATGCCGGTCAGCGAACTCATCCTGGACCGCTTGCCGGCTACGCTGCTGCTGATGCTGGTGGCGTTGGCGATGTCCTTCCTGCTTGGCCTCACGCTGGGCGTCGTGGCGGCGTGGCGGGTGCGGACGATGACCGACAATGTGATCTCCGTCGTTGCCCTGCTGTCCTACGCCACGCCCACCTTCTGGATAGGGCTGATGCTGATCCTGCTGTTCTCGGTCACTCTCGGCTGGCTGCCGACCACCGGTATGGAAAGCATTGGCGCCGGCTACACCGGATTGGAACGCATTGTCGATATCGGCCGCCACCTGCTGCTCCCGGCGGTGACGCTGTCGCTGTTCTACATGGCGATCTACACCCGTCTGATGCGTGCCTCGATGCTGGAGGTCTACGGCCAAGACTATGTGCGGACAGCACAGGCGAAGGGGCTCGCCGACAGTCGTGTCGCGTTCAAACACGTGCTGCGCAACGCCATGTTGCCGGTGGTCACGATGGCCGGAATACAGGTCGGTTCACTGCTTGGCGGTTCGGTCCTGGTGGAAACCGTGTTCGGCTGGCCGGGTCTCGGACGGCTCGCTTACGACGCCGTGTTCCAGCGCGATTTCAACCTGCTGCTCGGCGTTCTGCTGCTCTCGTCGGTGCTGGTCGTGGCGGCGAATCTGATCGTCGACCTCCTTTACGCGGCGCTCGATCCGCGGATCGAGTTCAAGTGACCCGGCTGCGGACACTCTGGCGACACTACCGGCGCAACGTCACGGCCGTGATCGGCCTGTCGATCCTCGGCCTGGTGGTGGTGATGGCGATCTCAGCGCCGCTCGTGTTTCCCGCCGACCCCTGGGAGATCGTGTCTCGGCCGTTCACCTGGCCATTCCAGAGCTGGGCGTATCCGCTCGGGACCGACGCGCTGGGACGCAACGTGGCGGCCGGTATATTCCACGGCGCCCGGGTATCGCTGCTCATCGGCATTGTTGCGACGATCGCAGCGCTGTTCGTCGGCGTCATCGTCGGTGCCTTTGCGGGCTTCTACGGCGGGTTGATCGACGATGTGCTGATGCGCTTCACCGAGATATTCCAGACCATTCCGTCGTTCATCTTTATCTTCGTCGTGGTCGCCATCTTCGCGCCGTCGGTCGAGATCATCGTGCTGGCCATTGCCATTGTCTCCTGGCCGCCGATCACCCGGCTGGTGCGTGGCGAGTTCATCGCGCTGCGCGGCCGCGACTTCATCCAGGGCTGTATCGCCATCGGCATGAGCGACATGAGGATCATCTTCGTGCAGGCGCTTCCGAATGCCATGGCGCCGGTGATCGTGACTGCATCGGTGATGGTGGCGTTGGCGATCCTGGCCGAGTCCGGCCTTGCCTTCCTGGGGCTGGGCGACCCGAATGTGATGAGCTGGGGGACCATGATCGGGGCCGGGCGTCAGGTGCTGCGCCAGGCATGGTACCTGACGGCGATTCCCGGAATCGCGATCCTGCTGACGGTGCTGTCGCTGAATCTCATCGGCGACGGCCTGAACGACGCGCTGAACCCGCGGCTGCGAGGCCGGCAATGAGCGGACATCTACTGGAGGTGCGCGATCTGCGTACGGTGTTCCGCTCTGATGCCGGCGTCGCCAAGGCCGTGGACGGCGTCAGTTGGCACGTCGATCGCGGCGAGACGCTGGCGTTGGTCGGCGAGTCCGGCTGCGGCAAATCGGTTACGGGATTGTCGCTGTTGCGGATCGTGCCGCGGCCGCATGGCGAGATCGTCAGCGGCGAGGTGCGGCTCGACGGCCGCGACCTGCTGCAGCTGTCCGAGCGGGACATGCGCGCGGCGCGCGGCAACGACATCGCGATGATCTTCCAGGAGCCGATGACGTCGCTGAACCCGGTGTTCACGATCGGCGACCAGATCGGTGAGGCGATCGTCACCCACCGGCAAACGCGACCGGTCGAGGCGCGCAAGCGCGTCGTTGCACTGCTCGACCAGGTCGGCATACCCGATGCTCGCCGACGCATCGACGACTACCCTCATCACTTGTCCGGCGGCATGCGGCAACGCGCGATGATCGCCATGGCGATCGCCTGCGATCCACAGGTCCTGATCGCGGACGAGCCGACGACGGCGCTCGACGTGACAATCCAGGCACAGATCCTGAAGCTTCTGCGGAGCCTGCAGGACGAACTTCACATGGGCATGGTCTTGATCACCCACGATCTGGGCGTTGTTGCCGAATCCGCCCACCGCGTCGCGGTGATGTATGCCGGCCGGATCGTCGAGACGGGCGGCGTGCGCCAGGTGCTGCGAGACCCGCAACACCCCTACACCCAAGGCCTGCTTCAGGCGACGCCGCACGCACCCAAGGTCGGTGGCGCGCGCGATCGCAAGCTGGCCGAGATAAGGGGGCTGGTGCCGTCCTTGTACGACATGCCGCCGGGATGTGCCTTCGCACCGCGCTGCCCGAAGGCTCAGGCGACGTGCCAGGCAGTACCACCGCCGCTGTCCGAGACAACGGAGGGCCGCAATGTCGCCTGCTACTTCCCGGGATGAGCCGGTCCTGGCCGTTCGCGACCTGGTGAAGACGTTCCGGGTCGCGGGCGGCACGCTGCAGGCGGTCAACGCGGTCAGCTTCGATGTCGCGCGCGCTGAAACCGTCGGACTGGTCGGCGAGTCGGGCTGCGGCAAGTCGACCCTGGGCAAGGCGATCATGCGCCTGATCGATCCGGACAGCGGTTCGATCATGATCGACGGCAAGGAGATCAGCGGCCTCAGCCGTGACCGGCTGCGTCCCTTCCGACGCAGGATGCAGATGGTGTTCCAGGACCCCTATGCATCGCTCAACCCGCGGGTGACGGTCGGCCGGCTGCTCGAGGAACCGCTGGAGGTGCATCGCATCGGAACGCCTGTCGAGCGGCGCGAACGGGTCATGACGTTGATGCAGCGGGTCGGGCTGAGGCCGGAACACGCCGAGCGCTATCCGCACGAGTTCTCCGGCGGCCAGCGGCAACGCATCGGAATTGCGCGCGCCTTGGCGCTCAACCCCGATTTGCTGATCTGCGACGAGCCGGTTTCGGCGCTTGACCTATCGGTCCAGGCCCAGGTGCTGAACCTGCTGGTCGAGGTGCAGGCGGAGTTCTCGCTGTCACTGCTCTTCATCTCGCACGACCTGTCGGTCGTCGCGCACCTCGCCGATCGGATCATGGTCATGTACTTGGGGCGCATCGTCGAGGTCTCCTCCCGCGACGAGATCTGGACGATGCCTTTGCATCCATACACCCAGGCCCTGATCAGCGCGGTGCCGCGGCTTGATCCTGACAGCGTGGGCGGCCGCGAGCAGATAGTGTTGCAGGGTGATCTGCCGAGCCCGGTCGATAACCCGGGCGGCTGCGCATTCCACACGCGCTGTCCGCTCGCCGTGGCGCGGTGCCGGCAAGAGGTGCCGGCGCTGCGGAAACTGGGCCAGGGCCGCCAGGTCGCCTGTCATCTGGTCGAGGAAGACGGGGCTGGCCGGGCGGTGCCTCCGGTCATCCAGTAGTGGTAGACTTGACGCTGAGCGCAATTGCAATGGGTGAGGATGATGTCTGAAGTCGTCTCGAGCATCGAGCAAGCGAACACCACCATCGATCCGGTGACGGCGAGCGTGATCCAGGGCGCGCTTGAGAATGTCGCGATCGAGATGGGCTACAAGCTGATGCGGATGTCCTATTCGTCGATCATCCGGGAATCGGAGGACTTCGGCGCTGCCCTGATCGATCGGCACTGCCGGCAGTTGTGCGAGAGCAAGCAGTCGACGCCGCTGCAGTCCGGCCCGATACCGGGTTACGTGCGTGGCATTCTCGCCGAGATGAAGAAGCGCGGCGAGACCCTGCGGCCTGGCGATGTCGTGATGCACAACGACGCCTACAACGGTGCGAGCCACGGGCCTGACGTCGGCTTCTGTGTGCCGGTGTTCCATGGCGGCGACCTGGTCGGCTTCTCGATGACCACGGCGCATCACCTGGACATCGGCGCGCTGGCGCCCGGCAGCTGTGGCATCGTCGAGGCGGTCGACGCCTATGCCGAGGGACTGCAGTTCAAGGCGATCAAGGTTTATGACGAGGGCAAGCGCAACGACGCCGTGTGGCAGTTGCTGCGGGACAACATCCGGGTCTCGGACCTCGTCGTTGGAGACATGGAGGCCCAGGTCGCTGCGGCGCGCATCGGTGCCGACCGTCACCTGGAACTGATAGAGCGCTATGGGCTCGCCACGATTGAGGCGGCCGCGGAGGCGCTGTTCGACCATTCGGAGCGCATGATGCGCGACGCTATCCGCAAGCTCCCTGACGGCGAGTTCACCGCCACGACCTACATTGACGGCTACGAGAACGACCCCGATCCGGCGTACAAGAAATTGCCGATCACCGCCACGGTGCGGATCGAGGGCGACGAACTGACGGTCGACCTGACCGGGACGGCGCCGCAGGTGCCGGATCGCCCGATCAACATGCCGTTGGCCGGTACGGTGGACGTCGCGATCTGGCTGGTGCTGAGATCGATCCTCCTCGATACCAGCATCTACGGCGATATCCCGCAGAACAGTGGCTTGACCCGGCCGATCAAGATCGTCGCACCCAGGGGCACGCTGGCGAATCCTGTCTTCCCGGCGCCGACAATCGCTCGATTCTGTCCCGGGAACGCCGTCGCCGACACGATCATGAAAGCATTGGCGCAGGCGGTGCCGAGCCAGGTGTCGGCTGGGATCGGCAACCTGAAAGTGGTCGCCTTTTCCGGCATGCGCGACGGTCAGCACTGGGTGCACATGGAGATCTTTGAGGGCAGTTACGGCGGACGGCAGGGCAAGGACGGCATGGACGCGGTCGACACGCTCTACGCCAACACCAGGAACAATCCGATCGAGGACGTGGAAACCCATACGCCGCTGCGGGTCGAACGCTACGAGCTGCGCGACCAGGTCGGCGGCGCCGGACGCTGGCGCGGTGGCGTCAGCACCGTGAAGGAGATCTCGTTTCTGTCCGATGGCGGCGCGTCCATCGAGGGCGAAGGTCACATGTTCCGGCCCTGGGGCCTCGATGGCGGCGACGAAGGACAGACGGCGCAGGCCCTGCTGGCAGGGTCAAACGGTGACCAAACTTCGCTGCCCTCGAAACTGCAGTACCGGGCGATCCGCGCCGGCGAGCGACTGATTTGCCTCGGTGCCGGCGGCGGCGGCTTCGGCGACCCGAAACGGCGCGACCCGTCGCTAGTCGTCCGCGATGTCGGCGACGGTCTGTTTACGCCGCAAGTGGCCCGCGATGTCTATGCGGTGGCAGTGAAGGACGGGGCGCTCGACGAGGCCGAGACCAACCGGCTGCGCGGCTGAGGGCGGCTCAGCCGGCGACCGTCACCGGCCGGTCCAGCGGGAGAAACTCGGTATCGTCGTCGCTGCCGTCGTTCCACATGAAGACGGCGAAGGTGGTGTCGCGGTCAAGCACCGTAGCGCCGTGGTGCCAGGTGTCTGGCCGGTAGGTGACGCCTTGGCCGGGCGATGCGATGAAAGCACGCGCCCGTGCCATGTCCGGTCCGCCGGCTACTGCGTGCGGGGCAACCATGACCAGATAACGGCCTCCCGCCATCGGCACGAAGGTCTGCGACGAATGCGGGTGCCGTTCCATCAGGGTTGCCTCCAGGGGCAGCGCCGAGGGCGCCAACGTCGCGAGCAGGAGGCATGGCGCGGCATCGGCGCCGCGCCGATTGGACAGCGTCTCGGCGCGGTCCAGGCGGGCGCCCTGCGCAGGGGCCTGGAAAACGTCGCCGAACGGCGCGAACGCTTCGGCGGAAAGCGGCTCGGTCTTCAGTGTCGTCATTGCTCATTCTCCGCGGCGATGATGCGGCTGACGGCGTCGGCGAGCACTTGGCACCCCAGACGGATATCCGCCTCGTCGGTGTCCTCGCTAAGGTCGTGACTGCGCCCGCCGATGCTGGGCACGAACAGCATCGCTGTGGGGACGTGACGGGCGAGCACCATGGCGTCGTGTCCGGCGCCGCTCTGCATGCGCATTGTCGGTACGCCTTGTGCCGCTGCGGCCTGCTCGATGTGGTCGGCCAGACTCGCGTCCATTTCGGCCGGGGCCATTCGCATCACGGGCTCGAAGCCGACATCGGCCTGTGCGGCCTTGGCCGCCTCGTTGGCGATGGCCTGCAACGCCTGCTCCATCCGATCGAGCTGGGCATCGCTGCGGTCGCGATACTCGACGATCATCTCACTGACGCTCTGCACGACATTGGCGGCGCCGGGCTCGACCCGGATGGCTCCGACATTCCAGACCGTCTCGGGACCGGCCAATTGCTCGAAGCGTTGCAACACCGCGGCGCCGAACCGGAGCAGCGCCGAGCCGGCGTCCTGGCGCATCGCCATTGGCGTTGTTCCGGCATGGTCGTTGCGCCCAAAGAACCGGACGCGCATTCGCCGCATGCCGACGATCGCGGTCACGATGCCGATTCTGAGGCCGGCGGCCTCCAACCGTGGGCCCTGCTCGATATGTGCCTCCAGGTAGGCGACGTGCCGGTCGGGATCGAGGCGACAGGGCGGCCGGTCCGCCCAGCCGGCCTTGGCGAGCGCATTGCGCAGGCTGGTGCCATCGGCGTCCCGGGCGGCGTCCAGGGCGTCGTCGGGAAGTTCGCCGCAAAGCGATTTCGCGCCCGTGGTACCGACGAACGTGCCTTCCTCGTCGGCGAAGGAGATGACATCGATGCCAAGCCCAGCCACGCCGCTGGCGTGTAACGTACGCGCCAGTTCCAGGCCGAAGATCACGCCCATGGCGCCGTCGAGCCAGCCACCGCTCGGCACGGTGTCGGTATGCGAGCCGATGAGGATCGCCCGGTCGACACCAGGCATCCGGCCGACGACGTTGCCTATGCCGTCAATGGTGGCATCGAGGCCGGCGCCGCTCATTCGAGCCTGGAGCCAGCCGCGCGCTTCAACATCTTCGGCACCGAAGCTGAGGCGCCGCACGCCGGTCCCGACCTTGCCGATCTGCGCCAGCTCGCGCAGGTCGGCAAGCAGACGGTCACCGTCGATGGACAGACTGTTGGACGCCACTCAAACCCTCCCATGCGAGATCGCTCGCCGCGTCTTCAGAAGCGTTCCTCGCGGCCGCCGACCAACTGCGAGATCGACACCGCGATGACCAGTGCGCCGCCGTAGAACAGTTCGTGCACGAACGTGTCGATGCCCATGAAGGTCAGGCCGGTGATGCCGGTGACCAGGAAGTAGACGGCCAGCGCCGCGCCCAACGGGTTGAAGCGGCCAGGCACGATCGAGGTCGCGCCGAGGAAGGCGGCGGCAAAGGCCGGCAACAGGTACGACAGGCCAGAGACCGGGTCGGCCGCGCCGGTCGTGCCGGCATACATCACGCCGGCCACCGAGCCGAGCAGGGCCGAGGCAACCATGCAGCCCCAGCGCACGCGGTCGACACGGATGCCACTCAGGCGAGCCACGTCGCGACCGCGCCCGACGAAAAGCATGCGTCGGCCGATCGCGGTGAACTCCAGCACATAGTAGAGCAGTGCGCATAACGTCATCGCGTAGTAGAAGGCCAGCGGGATACCGAACAGCCGCTCGATCATCACCCATCTGATCAACTCGCTGGAGATGCCGGAGATCGTGATCGAGCCGCTGATCCACAAGGTGATGCCGTGCACGAAGGTGCCGACGCCGAGCGTGACGATCAGCGAATGGATGCGGAACACGGTGATGAAGAAGCCGTTGCAGAATCCGACCAGGGCGCCGGCAGCCAACGCTGCCAGGATGCACCAGCCGATCGGCAACCCGTGGTGGACGTTCAGAACGCCGACGATCATCGAAGCCATCGTCATCACATTGGCGATTGAAACGTCGAAATCGTTGGCGGTTAACGGGATGATCAGGCCAAGGGTGACCACCACGAGCACGGCCTGCGAGCCGAATATGGTGGAGAAGTTCGGCCAGCTCAGGAACGTGCCGGGCGTGGTCAGGCCGAAGATGCCGATCAGGATGAGCCAGACGACGATCAGGCCGAAGCGCTCGGCATAGCGGACGAAGCTGCTGCCGGCCCGACTCTGACGCTTGTCCTGGCTCGTGGTGGTCGGCGCGTCGCTGGTCATCCGGTTCCTTGCCTTGCCGGGTCGCGGAGGGCGCTGTCCAGGCTCTGGTAGCAGTGTTCAGCAATGCTGTCCTTGGTCACGGCATCGCCCTCCAGGGTACTCACGACGCGGCCGTGGCTGAATACCAGCACGCGGTCGCAGATCGCAGCGAGTTGTTCGTAGTCCGAGCTCGCGCAGACGACGGTTGCGCCGCGGCCGGCAACCTCGGCGATCGCCTTGAACACGGTCTGCCGGGCGCCGACGTCGACGCCCTGGGTCGGCTCGTCGAGCAAGATCAGCATCGGGTCCGACTGCATCCACTTCGCCAGCAAGGCCTTCTGCTGATTGCCGCCGCTCAGCGCCTCGAACCGGGCGTCAGGGGCATTCGGGCGAACCTCGAACTCTGCGGCGAGATCCCGCGTGCGCGTGCGCATCCGGGCGCGATCGAGCAGCCAGGGGCGGAAGTAACGACCCAGCGCCGCCATCGTGACATTGTCCGTGACGCTGAGCGCGCCGATGGCGGCGCTGTTCTGCCGGTCGCCTGGAAGCAGGACGATGCCCGCGGCAATCGCCGACCGCGGATCAAGCGTCGCCAGGTCGATGCGTCGGTCGGGTATCTGCAGCCGACCCGAGGTGGTGCCGGCTGCGCCGAACAGTGCGTAGGGCACGTCGTCGAAGCCGGCGCCAATCAGGCCGGTTAAGCCGACGACCTCGCCGCGGTGCAGGTCGAGCGACAGCCCTGGCACCGTGTCGCAGGTCAGGTTCTCAATGCGGATGGTCGCCTCGTCACGGGTGAATGTCGGGTGCGACGGCGCCGTCAGCTCGAAGCGGCGGCCCACGATCATCTCGATGAAGTCCTGCTTGGTCGCCTCTCGCGTCACCAGCGTGCCGGCACGGCGGCCATCGCGCAGGACCGTGGCGCGGTCGGTGATGTCCATGACCTCGTCGACGTCGTGCGAGACAAAGATGGCGCTGGCGCCGGTCGCGACGATGTCGCGGACCAGACTGAACAGCTGGTCGACGTCGTGCTTCGGCAGGAACGGGGTCGGCTCGTCCAGAACCAACAGACCGCGATGGCGTTCGCCCGCGGTCTCGCGCATCTCCAGTACCGCTCTGACGATGGCGAGCAGCGCCCTTTGCACCGGCGGCAGCCGACGCACATCGATGTCCGGTTCGATGGCTAGCCCAAACTCGTCGAACAGGTTGACGGCGCGTTCGCGCAGGCGACGCCAGGAGATTGCCCAAAGCGACCGCGACGCCAACTCGCCGCAGAACAGGTTTTCCGTGACGCTCAGCGACGGGATCAGCCCGAGGTGCTGGTGTACAAAGGCCACGCCATAGCGCCGGAAGCCGCCGACGGCCAGCGGCAGCGGCACCTGCTCGCCGTTGATCGCAAGTTCGGCGCCGGGCTCGGGGGCGTGGTAGCCGGCCAGGACCTTGATCAGTGTCGACTTGCCGCTGCCGTTCTGACCGAGCAAGCCATGCACTTCGCCTGGCGCGATGGTGAGTTCGACGTCGTCCAGCGCGCGCTCGCCGCCGAACGACTTCGACAGGTGGCGGAACTGAAGCAGCGGGGTGGCGCCGGTCGGCGCCACCCCGGGCGCGGTGGACACTACTTGATGCCCCAGAGCTTCAGGTACCCGTCGACATAGGCGTCGCCGTAGCCCATGGAAGGCTCTGGCGGCACGCCGGCGTCCTTCGCATTCTCCTTGGTGAACAGGTAGAACGGGATCTTCGGGTCGTCGATCGGATCCAGCCCGCACAGGATGCGCATCTCGGCGTCCATGATGGCGTAACCTACCCAGTCGAGGTTCTCGCCGATGTCCATTGCCACCTTGCCCTGCTGCACGAAGCCGATGACGAAGTCGGTGCCGTTGAAGGCCACGATCGGAGCCCGCTCCCGCGCGCCGACAATCTCAACCGCGGGCACCACGAACTGCGACATGCTGTCATACATGACGACGATGTAGTTGATGTCCGGGTTCGCCAGCAGGGTCGATTGCACAGTCGGCTGTATACGGGTCGCCCACTCGGTGACCAGAATGTTCTTCTTGATCAGTTCACATCCCTCGCACTTAGCCATCTCGGCGTCGATGCCGGCCATCATCGAGTCGGTCGACAGCGGGCCGGTGGAGTAGACGAGAAGTCCCTTGAGCTTGCCGCCAGTCTCGGCGGCGGCCCAGTCGATCAGGAGCTGACCGGCCGTGAAGTAATCGATCGGCACGGAATGGCTGGCATACTCGACGGTCTGTTCTAGCCCGCTATAGTGCGACGCGACCGTCGGTATGCCGGCCTCCCTGGCAGCCTGCATCTGCGGTACCAGCACGCGCGGGTCAGTGCCGCCGACCATGTCGATGAGGTCGAAACCGTTGTTGATCGCGTGGTTGACGCCTTGCGCCCACTGCGTTGGCTGCCCCTGGTTCTCGTACTGCACCAGCTCGAAACCAACAGCCTTGGCGGCCTTCACCATGCCCTTATGGATGTTCAGGTTGAAGGGGTTGGCGCTGGTCACCGGGATGGTCAGTATCTTCTTTCCGGCCATGCAGCTCTTGGCGTCGAACGCCGGACCCGGCGCCACGAATTCGGGCTTGTCGCGGTAGGCGTCCAGGCGCGACTTGAAGTAATCGAGATCGGCCGCCGCCGCCGGCGCCGTCAACGCGACGGACATTCCCGCTGCGATGAGCCATTTCGTCATCGTCATCACTCTCTCCCTTCGCTCCGTTTCCGGGTTTAACCGTGCATGGCGAGCCAGGCGCGGGCGATTTCCTCGCGCGTGGTGAACCAGGCATCGGGGAACTGCTTGGCGTACTCGATGAAGCGACGCAGGCCGCCGATCCGGCCTGGCCGGCCGATAATGCGCGGGTGCAGGCCGATCGACATCATTCGCGGCGTGCGCGCAGATTCCGCATACAAAACGTCAAAGGCATCACACAGGTAGCCGGCGAAATCGCCGGCTACCGCGAAGCCCGGCGCCAGCCAGAAGTTGATGTCGTTGTTGTCGGTGGTATAGGGCAGAACCAGATGGCGGCGTCCCTCGACCTCGACGAAGTAAGGGCTGTCATCGTTGTAGGCGTCGGCGTCGTACAGAAAGCCACCATGTTCGATCAGCAGGCGTCGCGTCCGTTCACTGGGTCCATAGCGGCAGTACCAGCCCGACGGCCGAACGCCGCAGGTTTTCTCGAACGAGTCGAGCGCCATCTCGATGTGCTGGCGCTCCTCGTCCTCGCTCAACCGGAACACTTCCTCCCAGCGCCAGCCGTGGCTGCAGATCTCGTGACCGGCGGCAACCGTGGCAGTTGCCACTTGCGGGTTCTGTTCGAAGGCCACGGCGCAGGCAAAAAAGGTAGTCCGGACGTCAAGGTCGTCGAACAGCCGCAGCAGGCGCCAGATCGCGACGCGCGAGCCGTACTCGCTCACGGATTCGACGGCGAGATTTCGGATTTCCGGCGGCGTGACATAGGCGCCCCAGTCGGACAGGCTCTCCTGATCCGGATCGCCCATCGCGAAGGAACGCTCCGAGCCCTCTTCGTAGTTGACGACGATGTTGATCGCCAGGCGAGCTCCGTTCGGCCAGGGCTTGGTCGGAACATCCGGGCCGTAGCCGACCAGATCGCGGGTGGGCATTCGAGTCATCGCTGTCTCCAGGCAGGCGAACCGGAGCAATAGTGACGCTCGAAGAAAATTTCCGAAAGGAAAAATCGATCTATAGTCGCGCGTGCGCATCGAAGTTCCAACCGCCTGCCCGTGTCGTTGAGCGTCGGCCAACGACTGCTCGGCATTGCCGCCATGATTGCGGCGATGGGTGCGTTCTCGGCCATGCATGCGACCGCCAAGTGGCTGACAGGCAGCTATCCGGCCAGCGAGATCCTGTTCTTCCGCAGCCTGTTCGGGCTGCTGCCGATTTTGGCGATGTTGCCGCACCAGGGCGGTATCCAGGCATTGCGCACAGGCCGTCTTGGCGCGCAGCTGCTGCGCGCGGCGTACGGGGTCGCCAATCTGCTGCTGCTTTTCAGTGCTGTGGCGGTCTTGTCGCTCGCCGACGTGACCGCGATCGCATTCACCGGCACCTTGTTCGTGACCGCCCTGTCGGTGCCGCTGCTCGGCGAGGCGGTTGGGCCGCGCCGCTGGTCGGCTGTGCTCGTTGGATTCGCCGGTGCGATGGTGATCATCCGCCCGGGGCTTGGCGGGCTTGGGCCGGCGGCCGGGCTGGCGGTCGGGGCGGCGTTCTTCTATGCGCTGATCGTGCTGAGCACACGCCGACTGACGCGAACGGAAAGCACACCGGCCCTGGCCTTCTACTACTCGCTGTTCGGCGCGATCCTCAGCTGCGCCGGCTTGCCGTTCGGCTGGATCGTACCGTCGGCGACCGACCTAGGGTTGTTCGCGATGCTGGGTGCATTCGCAGGCCTCGGGGCACTGCTGATGGCCGCCGCCTATCGCCGGCTCGCCGTCGCAACCGCGGTGCCGTTCGAGTACACCGCGCTGCTCTGGGCGGCACTTTACGGGTTCGTCTTCTGGGGCAACCTACCCGATGGCTACACCCTGATCGGTGCCGGGCTGCTGATCGCCAGTGGACTCTACGTGCTCGGACGCGAAGTGCGGACGCCACCTGGCGGCTAGGCGATCACGTGCTCGAGCTCGGGCGCCGCCAGCACACGCACATCACCAGGGCATCGCTTTCGCTCACCGAAACGTAGGCATGTCCGAATGAGCTGTCGAAGTAGATCGAATCGTGGCGATGCAGGACCTGCAGCTCGCGACCTTCGATATGCACTTCGATGCTGCCTTCGAGGACGATGGTGTACTCCTCCCCCGGATGCCGGATCAGCTCTTCAAACTCGTCGATGCTGTGCGCGCGGATTCGCCCGAACATCGGCGTCATCTGCTTGTGCGTGATCTCGGCATTGGCCATGCCGTAGGTGTAGTGGTCGTTCCTCACCTCCGGCGCATCGCCGAAGGTCGTGACCGAGACGCCGCAAGACGTCAGCGGCATCGCGTCCTGAGCGAACAATTCCACGACATCGATCCCGAGACCGTCGGCGAGCTCGATGATGCGGTCGTAGGTCAACGACATCTGGCCACGCTCGGCCTTGGACAAGGTGGAGATCGCTAGACCGGAGCGACTGCTGACCTCTGCCAGAGTCCATCCCCGAGCCTTGCGGAGGGCGCGTAGCTGCCGTCCCACAATGCTCCAGCGCGTTGGGCGTTTCACGGCGGCGGTTGGGCCCCTGAACTATGGCAAAATAAAATTGCCAATTTGACGATCGGAAAATTCATGTTCTGATACCGCCCAATGCCACGCAGCGCAATGGAGGTATTTGATGATCACGAAATATATGCAAGGCGCCGCCGGTGCTCTGATGGCATTGGCGACCGGATTGGCGACCGCGCCAGCCAAGGCGGCCGATCCTATCATCATCGGTGCCGCGATCGCGCAAAGCGGAATCGCGGCACCCTACGACCAGGATCCCTCGCGGGCGGCTGAGATCGCGATCGAGCAGATCAACGCCAACGGTGGGGTGCTGGGACGGCCGCTCAAGATGATCTACGCCGACACGAAGAGCGACTTCGCGCACGGCGCGGTCGCCGGAATGGAGGTGCTGGACCAGGATGCCGACGTGGTCATCGTCACCGGCGACTACGATTTTGGCGGCGGCGCGGCGCGCGCGGCGAACTCGCGCGGCAAGATCGCCATCGCCCCGTTTGCCGCTGATCCGAAATTCGGCGTGCAGGGCATCGGCCCGTATGCCTTCACCTTTTCCACGGCGTCGATCACGGTCGGCACGGTGCTGGCCGAGTTTGCCTGGGAACAGGGCTGGAAGACGGCCTACACGTTGACGCAGAACACTATCCAATACGACCAGTCGGTCACGCGGTCGTTCCGTAAGCGCTTTGCCGAGCTTGGCGGCACGCTGCTGGGCGAGGACAGCTTCGCCATCGACGACGCGTCGATCGCGCCGCAGATCACCCGCATCAAGTCGCTCGACACCGCACCCGATGTGATGCTGCTGTCGGCCTTCACGCCGGCCGGCCCGACCGCGCTGCGGCAGATCCGCGCCGCTGGTCTCGATCTACCGGTGGTCTCGGCCGAAGACATGGATGGCGACTACTGGCTCGAGGCCGTGCCAAACCTGTCGAACTTCTACTTCGCGGCAATGGCCTCCATCTTTGGCGACGACCCGCGCGAGGATGTCCGGGCGTTCATCGAGGCCTTCAAGGAGCGGCACGGCGCCCATCCCACCACCGCCCACACGATCACCGGTTATGACGCGATCATGGGTGTGGCTCGGGCCATAGAGGAGGCCGGCAGCACCGATGGCGCGAAGATCAAGGCGGCGCTTGAGACGTTCAAGGACGCGCCGATGCTTGCCGGCCCGACCACGTTCACGCCTGAGCTGCATATCAACCTCGACCGGCCGCTGGTGATCATGAACGTGACCGACGGCAAGCACCGGTTCGTCGAACAGCGAGACCCGCAGAAGGTGCCCGAGGTGCAGTTCTGATCGACAAGAATGCCGATCTTGGCAGCAGCGGCGACGACCGAGCATGTTCACGCGCGCGGCGTCAGTGTGAAATTCGATGGTCTGGCTGCGTTAACAGACGTTGATCTGTCGCTTCGGCGCGGCGAAGTTCTCGGCCTGATCGGGCCGAACGGTGCTGGCAAGACGACACTGGTCAATGTCCTGACCGGTTTCCAGGCCCCGACCACAGGGCAGCTCTGGCTTGACGACGGAGACGTCACCGGATGGCCTGCACACGCGTTGGCGCGCGCCGGTCTGGGCCGCACGTTCCAGTCGGTGCGACTGTTTCCGGGCATGACGGTGGCAGAGAATGTCGAACTCGGCGCCGTCGGCACGGGCTGCACGCGTGGTGCGGCCCGGCGCCGAGCTCACGACATTCTGCAATGGCTGGGCGTGACCGCACTCGCCGAAACCGAGGCGGCGACCTTGCCATTCGGCGATGAGCGCTGGGTGGGGCTGGCTCGCGCTCTGGCCGGGGAGCCGGCCTTCGTGTTCCTTGACGAGCCGGCGGCGGGCCTCAACGAATTGGAGGTCGACCGGCTGTTGCAAATCATTGCGCGTATACCCTCGGAACTCGGCTGCGGGGTGCTGCTCATCGAGCACAACATCGAGCTCGTCATGTCGCTCTGCGATCGCATCCAGGTTCTCGAGCATGGCCGGACGATCGCCATGGGCACGCCCGAGGAAGCCAGCACCAATCCTGAAGTCCGCCGCGCTTACCTCGGCGCGGACCTCGACGAGACCGTGACCTCGCGTCAACGGACGACGACATTCGCGGCCGACGACACCGTGCTGCGGGTGGCGGACCTGGTGGTTGGCTACGGCCCGGTGCAGGCCCTGCGAGGCATTTCGGTAGAGGTCGGGGACGGTGAGCTCGTCAGCGTGATCGGGCCGAACGGCGCCGGAAAGTCGACCCTGATGAACGCCGTCGCGGGCCTCGTGACGCCAAGCGAAGGCGCGATCGACTATCGCGGCGCGGACCTGATCGGCCGACCGCCCGAGCGCATCGCTCGCGAAGGCATCGCGCTGGTGCCGGAGGGTCGTCACGTGTTCGCCGCCCTGACGGTGGAGGAAAACCTGATCACTGGCGCGACGGCGTCAGGCGGACCGAAGGCGGTGGCCGCCGAACTTGACGCTGTCCTGCAACTGTTTCCGATCCTGCGGGAGCGCTATCGACAGCCGGGCGGAAAGCTTTCGGGTGGCGAGCAGCAGCAACTGGCCATCGCCCGGGCTCTGCTGGCGCGCCCGAAGCTGCTGCTGCTGGACGAGCCCTCGCTTGGCCTGGCCCCTCTCGTCATCGATCAGCTGTTCGGCGTCCTGGCCAAGATGCGCGACGACGGCATGTCGATTCTTCTGGTCGAGCAGAACGCGGCGCGCGCGATGTCGATATCCGATCGGACCTATGTCTTGCGCAACGGCCGCATCGTCATGGCAGGGCGATCGCAGGACCTTGTCGGCGATGCACGCTTCGACGATGCCTATTTCGGGTTTGCGCCCGAGCGCGCTCGGCCATGAGCATCTTCGCGCAGCACCTGATCGACGCGATCAGCGTCGGCGGCCTCTTCGCTATGATGGCGTTGGGTATCGGACTGATCTTCGGGATCATGCGCCTGATCAACTTTGCGCATGGCGAACTGGTGATGATCGGCGCCTATGCCATGTGGCTGATGGTGGCCCTGCCGACGCCCTTGGTGATCGTGCTGTCGATTGCCGTCGTCATCGTGCTGGCGCTTGGCATGGAGCGGGTCGCCTTCCGGCCGCTGCGCCAGGCTAGCCCTTCGACCTTGCTGGTGGCGTCGTTTGCGGTCAGCTACTTCCTGCAGAATCTCGTTCAGATGACCCTTGGCTCTCGGCCCAAACCGTTCACCTTCGCCGATCAGCTGACGCAGAGCTTACCCATTGGCGGGTTTCACCTGCCGCTGCTGCAGGTGGTGTCGATGGGCCTGACGATTGCCGTGCTTGTCGGCATCGTTTTGTTCCTGAAGCGAACGACCTATGGCGTGCTGATGCGGGCGGCGGCACAGGACTTCCGCATGGCGCGGCTGTGCGGCGTGAGGGCGAACACGGTCATCGCGTTGTCGTTCGCCGCCAGCGCCGTCCTGGCCTGGGTCGTATCGCTGATCTACGCGGCCCAGACCGGCCAGATCAGCCCGACGATGGGCCTAAGGCCGGCGCTGATCGGGTTCGTCGCCACGGTGGTGGGCGGCCTTGGCAGTCTTCCCGGCGCGGCGGCCGGCGGCTTCGTCGTTGGCGTCCTGACCGTGGTCCTGCAAATCGTGCTCCCGCCCGAGCTGCGTGACTTCCGTGACGCCTTTCTGTTCGCGCTGGTGCTGCTGGTGCTGCTGCTGCGGCCGCGCGGACTGCTGGCGGTCAAGGCCGAAGTGGAGCGGGTGTGATGCGGCGCCTGGTCGCCACGATCTGGCCACTGGCCGTGCTGATGCTGGTGATCTGCGTCATCGTCGCCGCGGCGGCGGCGATGGCGCCGTCGACACAGCGCGTCGTCACCGACGGCTTGTTGAAGCTCATCGTCGTCGTCGGCGCCTACATCTTCATCGGCAACTCCGGGGTTCTGTCGTTTGGGCATATCGGGTTCATGGCTATCGGCGCCTACACGTCGGCCTGGCTGACGATACCGCCGATGACAAAAAAGGTGCTGCTGCCCGGCTTGCCCGACTTTCTTATGCAGCTGCACTGGGGGACAGTGCCGGCGACGATCGCCGGTGGTGTCGCCGCAATGGTGGTGGCATTGGTGGCCGGCCTGCCGTTGATGCGACTGTCCGGCATCGCCGCCAGCATCGGCACCTTCGCCATGCTGGCGATCATCCAGGCGACCTTTTCGAACTGGACCTCGATGACGGGCGGGCAGGGGTCGCTGTTCGGCTTGCCGGCGTCGACCGACATGTACGTGGCCGGTGCGTGGGGGCTGGTGACATTGGCGGTGGCCTACGCTTACCAGTGCTCCCGTTTCGGCTTTCGGCTGCGCAGCAGCCGGGAGGAAGAAGTTGCGTCGCGCGCGAGCGGGGTCGACGTGCCGCGCGAAAGACTGGTCGCCTTCGTCATCAGTGCTTTCTTCGTCGGTGTCGCCGGCTCGTTGCATGCCCACTTCCTGGGCGTGGTCACCGCCAACCAGTACTTCCTGGCGCTGACCTTCATCACCCTGGCGATGCTCGTGATCGGCGGCATCAACAGCTTGTCCGGCGCCGTGACCGGCGTGCTCGTCGTCTCGGTGCTGGCGGAGCTGTTGCGTCGCGTCGAAGGTGGCTTCACGGTTGCCTCATGGGAGGTTTCGGCGCTGCCCGGGCTCCGCGAGGTCGGCTTGGCCCTGGCCATGTTGCTGATTCTGGTTTGGCGCCCGCGCGGGCTCACCGACGGCCGCGAGATCGGCTGGCCCGGGGCGCTGTACGGCAAATTTGCAAGCAAGAGGAAATCGAGACCATGAAGCTCATTGGCGTCGACGTCGGCGGCACGTTCACCGATGTCGTGTTCACCGACAGCGATCGAGATCACACCGTTATCCACAAGGTGCCCACGACGCCGGATGACCCGTCGCGCGGCGTGATGAACGGCATCCTCGAGCTGTGCGAGCGCAACAGCCTCAATCCGGGCGACATCGATCACGTGTATCACGGCACCACGATCGCCACGAACGCGGTGCTGGAGTACGACGGAACGCCGACCGGCCTGATCACGACCAAGGGCTATCGCGACATTATCCATATCGGGCGGCACCAGCGGCCCATGCACTACTCCATCCAGCAGGAGATCCCTTGGCAGGATCGACCGCTGGCGCCGCGGCGCTGGCGCAAGGTGGTCAGCGAGCGCTTGGCGCCGCCGAAAGGCGAGGTGATCGAGCCATTGAACGAAGACGAGGTCCGTACGGCAGCTCGCGAGCTCAAGGCGGCGGGCGTGCAGGGCATCGCCATCTGTTTTCTGTTTTCCTATCTCGACCCGACGCACGAGAACCGCGCCCGCGAAATCGTGGAGGAGGAATATCCGGAATGCTTCGTCACGACTTCGGCTGGCGTCGTGCCGCAGTTCCGCGAGTTCGAGCGTTTCACGACCGCGGCGATGAACGCCTTCATCGGGCCAAAGGTGAGGAACTATATCCGCCGCCTCGCCGACGCACTGCGTGAGGCAGGGCTGCGGGCCGACCTGCACATCATGCGCTCCAATGGCGGCGTCGCAACACCCGATATGATCGCCGAGCTACCGGTGCTGACGTTGCTTTCCGGTCCCGCTGCCGGTGTGCTGGGGGGCGCCTTCTGCGGCGAGCTCTCCGGGCGCAGCAAACTGATTACCTTTGACATTGGTGGCACCAGCGCCGACATCGGCGTGGCGCAGGACGGCACGTTCGCTGAGGCGAGCGCGCGCGACACCTGGATCGGCGGGTATCCGGTGATCGTGCCGATGATCGACATTCACACGATCGGCGCGGGCGGTGGCTCGATTGCTTACGCCGACGCTGGCGGAGCGTTCCGCGTCGGCCCGCGCAGCGCCGGGGCGGAACCCGGGCCGGCGGCTTACGGCCGGGGGGGCAACGAGCCGACGGTGACCGATGCCAACGTGGTGCTCGGACGCCTCGACCCGGGCAACTTCCTTGGCGGCGAGATGTCGTTGGACCGCGAGGCGTCGGCGCGCGTCGTGCATGCTTTGGCCGAGACGCTTGGGCTGTCCGACCTTGAGGCGGCCGCCGGCATCATCACCATTGTCAACAACAACATGGCCAACGCGATCCGGTCGCGGACCGTGCAGAAGGGTATCGATCCGCGCGACTACACGCTGGTGGCGTTCGGCGGTGCCGGCCCGTTGCACGGCGCCGAGGTAGCGCAGGTCCTGTCGATTCCGGAGGTGATCGTGCCGCCCTATCCGGGGATCTATTCCGCAGTCGGCTTGCTGACCAGCGACCTGAAGTACGAGACCATCAAGACCGAGTTCCAGGTCTCGACTGCCATTGACCTGGAGATGATGAACAACGACTTCGAGGCCCTCGCCGACGGGCTGCGCAAGCAGTTCGAGGCCGACAGGGCGACGGACGTCACGCTGCAACGATATGCCGATGTTCGTTACGTCGGTCAGGGCTACGAACTGCGCGTGGACGTCCCGGACGGCAAGCTTACCGAAGAAAGCCTGCAGACCGTGTATCGGCGATTCCACGAGCAGCACGAAGCCGAGTACGGCCACTACTTCGAGGAAAGCCCCATCGAGATCGTCAATATCCGGCTGACCGGTCTCGGCGCCACGCCGAAGATCCGCCGCCCAGCCCCGCTCGCGGGCGGCTCATTGGCGGAAGCGAAGGTCGGCTCGAGCCGTACGGTGTTTCGCGCCGGCGGCAACCTCGAGGAGGTCGACACGGCTGTGTACCGGCGCGACAAGCTGCCGGTTGGCGAGACCGTGCAGGGCCCGGCGGTCATCTTGCAGATGGACACCACGACGGTGGTACCGCCGGACTGCAGCTTCGTCGCGGAAGACAATGGAAATCTGATCATTCGGATCGGAGGTGCGTGATGAACGTCCAATCGAACCTGCCGCATGAGCGTAGTCGCATCGACGCGGTGACGGGCAGCGTGATCCAGGGAGCGCTGGAGAATATTGCCATCGAGATGGGCTATAAGCTGATGCGGATGTCCTACTCGTCGATCATCCGGGAATCGGAGGATTTCGGCGCTGCCCTGATCGACATCAACAACTGTCAGATGGCAGAAGCCAAGCAGTCGACGCCGCTGCAGTCAGGGCCGATCCCGGGCTACATCCGGGGTATCCGGCGGCAGCTCGAAGAACGTGGCGAGGATATCCGGCCCGGCGATGTCATCATGCACAACGACGCCTATGCCGGTGCCAGCCATGGACCGGACGTCGCCTTCGTGGTGCCGGTGTTTCTCGGCGAGCGTCTGATTGCGTTCAGCGCCACGACGGCGCACCACCTGGACATCGGCGCTCACACGCCGGGCAGCGGTGGCATTGTCGACGCAATCGACAGCTACGCCGAGGGCCTGCAGTTCCAGGCAGTCAAGGTCTATGAGGAGGGCCGCCGCAACAACCAAGTCTGGCACATGTTGCGCAGCAACATTCGGTTGCCCGACCTGGTACTGGGCGACATGGAGGCGCAGGTCGCCGCGGCGCGGATTGGAGCGCAGCGCTATCTCGATCTCGTCAAGCATTACGGCTACGAGAACGTGCAGGCGGCGGTGGAGGACATGTACGACCACACCGAGCGCCAGATGCGGGCGGCAATCGCCGAGCTGGCGGACGGCGATTACACGGCCACGCGGTATATCGACGGGTTCGTCGACGATCCTGATCCGCGGCGGCGGGATCTGCCGATCGTGGTCACGGTGAAGGTGCGCGGCGACGAGCTCATCATCGACCTCACCGGGACGGCACCGCAGGTATCGGACAGGCCGATAAACATGCCGCTGGAGGGCACCGTCGACTGCGCGATCTGGCTGGCGATCCGCACGGTGCTGCTGGACAGCGCGGTGCATGGCGAGATCCCCCAGAATGCCGGGCTGACCCGGCCGATCAAGATCGTCGCCCCGAAGGGTTGCCTCGCCAACCCGATTTTCCCGGCGCCCGTGATCGCCCGATTCTGTCCAGGCATCGAGATGGCCAACGCGCTGATCCAGGCGCTCGGTCAGGTCGTGCCGCGTCAGGTCTGCGGCGCGTGCGGCAATGGCGGCGGCATGGTCTATACCGGCCACCAGGGCGACGGTTTCTGGGTCCAGGTCGAGCTGCTGTCCGGCAGTTATGGTGGGCGCTGGGGCAGCGACGGCATGGACTCGGTCGACGTCCTCTATGCCAACACGCGCAACAATCCGATCGAGGACATCGAGTCACACGTGCCGTTGCGGATCGCGCGCTATGAGCTGCGCGAGGGCGTTGCCGCCGCCGGCCGTTGGCGCGGTGGTGTCGGTTCGATCCGCGAGGTCCAGTTCCTGGCCGAGGGCGGGGCCTCGATCGAGAGCGAGGGGCACAGCTATGCGCCAAACGGCCTGTTCGGCGGGCATGACGGGGTCACCGCGGAACTGGTCTACCGGCCAGGCAATGGTGGGGAACCGAAGTCACTGCCCTCGAAGTGGCCGTGGCGCGCGTTCCAGCCGGGCGACAGCATCATCGCCACCCGGGCGTGTGGCGGCGGGTACGGCGATCCGCTCGAGCGGACACCAGACGATGTCCTGGACGACGTGCTGGACGGCTATATCGACGCCGACAAGGCAAGAGCTGACTACGGTGTTGTGATCGGCGCCGACGGCAGCCTCGATCTCGCGGCAACAGAGGCGACGCGGAGCCAGATGAGGGGGGCGACATGACGCGTATTGTCACGGTTGGCGCCGCGCAACTTGGTCCGACAGGCCGCCACGAGAGCCGTGCCCAGGTTGTTCGGCGCCTGGTCGACTTGCTCCATCAGGCCCACGCCTCCTCTTGTCAGGTCGTCGTGTTTCCCGAGATCGCGCTTACGTCCTTCTTTCCACGTTGGTGGATGGAAGACCAGGACGAGATCGACAGCTTCTTCGAGCGTGAGATGCCGGGGCCGGAAACCAAGCCGTTATTCGACGCGGCGGCCCGGCTCGGTATCGGCTTCTACCTCGGCTATGCGGAACTGGTTGAGGAGGATGGCGAGACCCGGCACTACAATACCTCGATCCTGGTCGATCAGCAGGGCCGACAGTTCGGCAAGTACCGCAAAATTCACCTGCCGGGCCATGCCGAGCACCTACCCCAGTACGAACTACAGCATCTGGAGAAGCGCTACTTCGACGTCGGCAACCTGGGCTTCGGCGCATGGCATGCGTTCGACGGCGTCGTCGGGATGTGCATTTGCAATGACCGGCGCTGGCCCGAAACCTATCGCGTGCTCGGTCTGCAGGGCGCGGAACTGATCATGCTCGGCTACAACACGCCGACGAACATCCCGTGGGAGCCGATCTACGACCACCTTACCGACTTCCACAACCACCTGTGCATGCAGTCAGGCGCCTACCAGAACAGCAGCTGGGTGGTCGGTGTTGCCAAGGCCGGCCGCGAGGAGGGGTCCGACTTCATCGGCGGCAGTTGCATTATCGCGCCCTCCGGCGAGATCGTCGCGATGGCAAGTACGCGCGGCGACGAGCTCGTGACGTTCCGTTGCGATCTCGACTTGGCTCGCCATAACAAGGAAGCGATGTTCAACTTCGAGCAGAATCGGCAGGTGGCGCACTACCGAAGGATCGTCGAACAGACGGGCGCCATCCTGCCGCCCAGGACCACCTGATCGCGGCAGAGCCGCGGGGACCCGCATGCGGCCTGCCTGGCCGCTAACTCTCTTTGTATGCCGGACCGCCCGTTCGGCGTGCATCGCGGATCGCGCGCCAGACTCGCTCGGGTGTAGCCGGCATCTCGATATCCGTCACACCGAGCGGCGCCAGTGCGTCGAGAATGGCGTTGACGACGGTCGGTGGAGCACTGATGCAACCGGCTTGGCCGGTCCCCTTCACGCCCAGCGCGTTGGCGGTCGTCGGCACGCCATCGAGCGCGACGTCGAAGGCCGGCAGATCGGCCGCGCGCGGCAGCCAGTAGTCCATCAGCGAGCCGGACAGAAGTTGGCCCGACTCCGGGTCGTAGGCGATGTCCTCGCCCAGCGCCTGCCCGATTCCCTGGGCGAGGCCGCCGTGCACCTGTCCCTCCGCCAACCGTGGGTTGACCAGCTGGCCGTAGTCGTCGATCGCGGTGTAGCGCAGCAGGGTGACCTGGCCGGTTTCGGGGTCGACCTCGACTTCCGCCAGGTGGCATCCGCCGGGGAAGGTGAAGGGCGCGTCCTGGCGGAACACGGTAGTGTCGAGGCCGCCGGCAGCCGACAGGTCGGACTGGTGCGCGGCGGTGGCGACGTCGAGCAGCGTGATGCCCCGGTCGGTGCCGCGCACGCTGAAGCGGCCGTTGGCGTAGTCCAGTGCCGACGGATCGGCCTGCAGCAGTTGCGCGGCAAGCGGCCGGGCCGTCTCCAGCATCCGGTCGATGGCCAATGCCAGCGTCCCGGCGCCCATGTGCATCGAGCGGGCGCCACCGTGACCGAAGCCGATGCGGGTTTCTCGCGTGTCGGCCTGGACATAGCGGAACGCCGCAAGCGGCAGGCCCAGGCGTTGAGCGGCGACCTGGGCAAAGGCGGTTTCGTGACCCTGGCCGTTCGATTCGGTGCCGGTGACCAGCTCGATCATGCGGTCGGCGGCAAAGCGGATCTGCGCCTCCTCTTGCGGCGCGCCGCGCGCACTCTCCAGGAAGCAGGCGACGCCGAGGCCGCGCAGCCGGCCGGCCGCCGCCGCTCGCGCGCGACGGTCGGCGAAGCCGTCGCGGTCGGCGCGCCGTGTCGCCGTCTCGATGTTCGCCTTGTAGCGCCCGCAATCGAGCACCGCGCCCAGCGCCTTGCGATAGGGAAAGCGGTCGACCGCGTTGCGCCGCCGCAATTCAACCGGGTCGAAGCCGTGCCGGCGCGCGGCGGTGTCGATCAGCCGCTCGATGATGTAGTTGGCCTCCGGCTTGCCGGCGCCGCGATAGGCGTCGACGGGCGTGGTATTGGTCAGCGCGCCCCGGCTGCGCATGAAGATGGCCGGGATGTCGTAGATGCCACCCATCGCCGTCGAGGCGGCATTGGTCGCCGCCCCCGGTCCGCCGCCGGAGACGTAGGCGCCGAGATTGGCGACGATGTCGACGTCGAGAGCCAGGAAGTTGCCGGCGTCGTCCAGCGCGAGCCGGCCGCGGCATTGCATCGCGCGGCCATGCACCGCGGCCATCAGGTCCTCGGCGGTCGTCGACACCCATTTGACCGGCCGGCCGAGCCGGCGTGCCGCGCACAGCAGCAGGATGTACTCGGGATAGAGGAAGTTCTTCAGGCCGAAACCGCCGCCGACGTCGTGCGCGAAGACGGCGATGTCGTCGTTGTCGAGGTGGAAGATCGCGCTCGCCAGTGGCCGACGGATGCCGTGCACACCCTGGCCGGCGACCTCGAGTAGCAGGCGCCCATTTGCGGCGTCGACCTCGGCGATGGCGGCACGCGGCTCCAGCGGCAAGGCGCTGACCCGATTGTTGACGAGCGGCAGGTCGACGACATGGGCAGCACTGGCGATGGCTTGGGCGGTGGCGGCCTGGTCGCCTTTTTCGAAGGTGAAGGCAAGGTTGCCGGGCACTTCGGTCCACAATGCCGGCGCATCCGAGGCCAGCGCCGCCTTGCCGTCGACAATGGCCGGCAGCGGCGCGTAGTCGACGTCGATCCGCTCGGCCGCGGACAGCGCGGCGGCGACCGACTCGGCGACGACGAAGGCAACGGGATCGCCGACGTGGCGCACGCGCTCTCGCGCCAGGGCCCGGCGCGGCGGCACGATCAGTGGTGTCGTCGCCTCGAAGCGTACGTCGCACGGCAACGTGCCGAGTCCTTCCGCGGCAAGGTCGGCGTCGGTCCACACGCCGGCGACGCCCGGCGCGGCCCGGGCGGCGGCTGTATCGATGTCGCGGATCGCGGCATGGGCGTGGGGTGAGCGCACCACCGCGGCATAAAGCTGGCCCGGGCGATCGTGGTCCGCCGTGTAGCACCCACGACCGATCAGAAATCGGCCATCCTCGATCCGGGGGATCGAGCCCTCGGTGGCGGAATCGGTCACGTCGTCTTGCTCCTCGTTCAGCTTGTGCCGCACGAACGATGGCATGGCACCGAAGGCCCGGCTAGCTTCGCCTCGCGCCGGGGGTGGACGACCGCCAGACGAGCCGGTGGTCCGCTTCGGGCCCCTTGTGGTGTCCACCAGCGACAAACTGATCGCCGCGGTCGACGACTATCGATCCGGGCGGATCGGCGTTATCGAACGCGCCTGATTGCGCTGTGCCCGCGGTCAGTGCCGCGCCCTGAGCTGGCGTGTCGCGGCCTCGTCAATGGCGGCGCTGTCGGCGGTGACCGCAACGCCATAGTCGCGGGCCGCCGCCGCCGCGCTCAACACGCCGTCGCGCACGTCGCGCAGCACCAGTGCCGCCGGGCGCAGAAACGGGTCGCCGAACCCGCCGCCGCCGGGCGTGTCGGCCACGATCCGCGCCGGCCCCAGACGGCGAACGCCGTACTTCGGCGGCACGAAGGCCGGCGCGTCGACGGGCTGGATGACCTGCTCGCCGACCGCACCCGTCGTGCCGCCTTCGACGCCATGGCCCGACGGCGTGTCCAGTCCCTCGGCCCGAAACGACCAGGTGCACGGCACCAGCACGTCGCATTCGTAGCGCACGCCGGTGCCGCCGCGCCGGAAGCCCGGGCCGGCCGCGTCCGCCCGCATCTCCCAGCGGCGATAGCGGACCGGGAAAAGCTGTTCGTGAAACTCCAGATTGGGCAGATCGAGACCGCCGAGCGAGATCAGGTGCCCCATCTGCGGAAAGCCGTCGCGCTCGGCCGTGGCGCCCGGTGTGCCCATGGCGTGCCACTGGTACATCACCCACGAACTGCCGTCCGGTTTCTGCCCGGTGATGTGGTTGTGGGTGGTCTTGGCCCAGCCGGCACAGGCGCGTTCGGGGCAGGCCAGCGCGAGCGCCTGCCAGACCGCGTGAACGATCTCATGCGCCACGAAGACCGTGTTCATGGTCATCGGCGCCGGCGGCCGCGCATTAACGATGGTGCCCAGCGGCGCGACGATCTCGACGCAGCGATAGGTCCCCTCGTTGCGGGGAATGTCGGTGTCGAAAAAGGACGAGAGAGCGAGAAAGGCGGCCGAGTAGGTGTTGGCGAGGGAGGAGTTCTTGAAGCCGCGCATCTGCGGATCGCTGTCCGAGAAGTCGAGGGTCAGCTTGTCGTCAACCACGGTGACGACGACGCGAACGGCAACGTCGACCGTCTCGAAACAGTCGTTGTCGGTGTGGTCCTCGCCGCGGTAGACGCCATTCGGCAGCGCCGCCACCGCGTCGCGCATGCGGGCATCGGCATGGTCGAGCACGCCGGCCAGGTGCGCGAAGTAGGACTCCAGGCCGAGCTCGTCGGCCAGGGCCGCGACGCGCTGCTCGCCGACGCGGGTCGCTCCCAGCATGGCGCGGAGATCGCCGTCGAGCAGGTCCGATGTACGCGAGTTGATCAGCAGCAGTTTCCACAGGTCGTCGCGCACAGTGCCGCGTTCGACCAGTTTCAGGACCGGCAGGCGGATGCCTTCCTGCCAGATCTCGGTCGCCTCGGGATTGTAGGTGCCGGCCAGGCCGCCGCCGATGTCGGACTGATGCGCGCGATTGCAGCAGAAGCCGGCGAGCCGGGCCGGCGAACCGACGAAGATCGGCCGCGCGATCACCCAGTCCGGCAGATGGTTGCCGCCGGCGACGTAGGGGTCGGAGAGCAGGAAGACGTCGTCCGGTGCGATCCGTCCGGCGAAATCGCGCAGCAATGCGCGCACGGCGAATCCGCCGCCGCCGGTGTGGATCGGAATGCCGTCGGCATTGGCAACCAGGGTGCCGTCGGGATCGGTGACGAAGCAGGAGAAGTCATGGCTCTGGCTGAAGATCGGGCTGCGGGCGGTTCGCGTCATCACCCAGCCCATGTGCCGGCTGATCTGGTCGAGCCGGTTCTGCATCAACGCCAGGATCACTGGGTCGCGGTCCGCCGTCGCATCGCGCCGCACCGGCGCCGTCGCCGCGACCTCGATCATCAGGTTGCCCGCTGCATCGACGGTCAGGGTGTCGCCGGGCCCGAGCAGCACGGTCGTGGTCGGCTCTTCGATCACCGCCGGGCCGGTGATACGCACCCCATTCGCCAGGTCGGCCCCGGCATAAACGGGCGTCTCCAGCCAGCCGGCGGGGTCGTGCCAGACGGACCTCGTCGCCGAGGGCGTGGCCGTCGTGCGGTCACCGGCCGCGGTGCCGACGCGCGCCTTTGGCGTGCCGGTCGCGGCACGGCTGGCGACCCGCAGGGCACCGGTCATGATCGTGCCATCCGGCTGGATATGACCGTACAGGCGCTGGTACTCGGCCTCGAACGCCTGTCGGACCGCGCCGGCGTTGAAAGCGCCGTCGGCCAGTTGCACCCGCAACGCGGAAAGCTGGCCCGTGTAGTGCAGATCGATCGACCGTTCCAGATCGACCTGGGCGCGATCGAAGCCTTCTTCCGCCATGATGGCGAGGAGCTGGGCGTCGAGCTGCTTGAATCCGTCGGTCACTGCCGTGGGGTCGACGCTGTCCAGCTCGGCGCGCATGAAACGCTGCAGGTCCTGGCGGACGTCGGCATGCAGCATGCCGACCGCGCAGAGGGCACCGGCATCCCGCGGCACATAGAGGCGCGCGCAGCCGAGGCCGCGGGCCACGTTCGTCCCGTGCATCGGGCCGGCGCCGCCGGCAGCGACCAGCGTGAAGCGGTTCGGCGCGTAGCCCCGTTCGATCGACATGTGCTCGACGGCGTGCAGCAGATTCTGTTCCAGCACGGCGATGATGCCTGCCGCCGCCGCTTCCACCGACAGCCCCAGGGGGGTCGCGACCCTGGCCTGGATCGCCTGCCGGGCGGCTTCCAGGTCCAGCGTCAAGCCGGATTCGGCATAGGCGCCGGGGCGTAGACGACCGAGCACGAGCTGCGCATCGCTCACCGTCGGCTCCAGGCCGCCCTTGCCGTAGCAGGCCGGGCCCGGGTCGGCGCCCGCGCCGGACGGTCCGACGAACAACATGCCCGCCGCATCGACGCCGGCAATCGTGCCGCCGCCGGCGCCGATGGTGTGGATATCGATCGCCGGCGTCGAGACGTGGTAGCCGGCGATCATCAGGTCGTCCTTCAGGGCGACCTCGCCGGCCGACATCAGCATGACGTCGCATGAGGTGCCGCCGATCTCCATCGAGATCAGGTTGCCGGCATCGCCCTCGGTCGCGGCCCTGTCGATCAGGCCGCGATAGTAGTTGAGGGCACCGACCGCCGCCGCCGGCCCGCTCAGCAGCAGGTTGACCGGCCGGTTGGCGACCTGGTCGACCGAGACCGCGCCGCCGTTGGACTGCAACATGAGGATCGGCCGCTTCAGCCCCAGGTCGGCGAGCCGGCTCTGCAGCCGGTCGAGATAGCGGCCAATCCGCGGCAGCAGCGTCGCGTTCACCACGGTCGTCGAGGTCCGTTCGTACTCGCCCAGCGTCGGGGACAGCGCGGCCGAAGCCGTCACCCACCCGTCCGGTCGGCGCGCCGCGACGTGGGCCGCCGCCGCCGACTCATGCGCTTCGTTCAGGAAGCTGTTGAAGAAGGCGATGGCGACAGCCTCGACCTCTTCGGCCTGGAACAGCTCCAGCGCACGATCCACGTCGGGCAACGCCAGTGGCGCATGCTCGCTGCCGTCGCTGTCGATCCGGCCGCCGACGCCCTGGCGGAGAAACCGAGGCACCAGCACGGGCGCGAACGGGGCGCGGTGGTTCCACTGGTCTTCCCGGAGGCCGCGGCGAATCTCCAGCGCGTCGCGAAAGCCTTCGGTCGTCAGCAGGCCGACGCGCGCGCCGCTGCCTTCCAGCATGGTGTTGGTGGCGACGGTCGAGCCATGAACGAAAAGCACGCAACCCCTCAGGATGTCTGGCACCGCACAGCCCAGGCCGTCCGCCAGCCGCTCCAGCGCGGCCAGCACCCCCTGGCTCGGGTCGGCGGGCACCGACGGCGCCTTCACCACCAGGCTCTGCGCAGCGTCGTCGGTCAGCACCAGGTCGGTGAAGGTACCGCCGACATCGACGCCGATGCGCCACGGTGCCTTCAGCTCGGAAAGAAGTCCCGGTTCACTCGTCATCTCGTTCCTCGACCTGACTCGCCGGGCTGGCCGGGCGGGACAACAGGTACCTGGCGCGGCGGCAACTGCCCCTACGATGTTCCAAGCAATTCAACACCGCAATCGGAGACCGCGGTGGTCGACGCCCAACCCAGCTCCGGCCACAATCGCCTGGCCAGGCCCGTGGACACTTTCAGGCGTACCCGGGCCGTCATGCCGGGCGGGACGTCCCGCGTCACCTTCCCCCGGCATCCGACACCGGTATATGCCGCCGCCGGCAACGGGCATGGCTTACCGGCATTGACGGCAATCGCTATCTGGACCTCAGCATCAACTTAACTTGGACCAACGGCGCCGCGGCAAGTGCATCGGCAGGGCTCGGCACGAAGGTGCCGCCGGCGCTTGTCGGGCCAAGCACTCGGAGGCTACGCTCCAGCCTCCCGCCAGGACCCCGTTTCCTGGGCACCACAGGCAACAATTCGAGAGTAGATCGCATGAATGGCGCCGAAAGCCTTGTCCGTACCTTGTTGGCCGGCGGAGTCGACGTCTGCTTCACCAACCCCGGCACCTCGGAGATGCATTTCGTCGCGGCGCTGGACAAGGTGCCCGGCATGCGTTGCGTGCTCGGTCTGTTCGAGGGCGTGGTGACCGGCGCGGCCGACGGCTACTGGCGGATGTCGGGCACCCCGGCCTCGACGCTGCTGCACCTTGGCCCCGGCCTCGCCAATGGCCTGGCCAACCTGCATAACGCCCGCAAGGCCAATTCCGGTGTCGTCAACGTGGTCGGCGAGCACGCCACATATCACATCGCCTATGACGCGCCGCTGACTGCCGATATCGAGGGGCTGGCCCGGCCGATCTCGCACTGGGTGAAGACCTCGCCCTCGGCCAAGGACATCGCCGCCGACGGCGCCGCCGCCATCGAGGCCGCGCGCGCCGCGCCGGGCCAGATCGCCACCTTGATCCTGCCGGCCGACACTGCCTGGAACGAGGCCAGCGAGCCGATCGCCGCCAAGGAAGCGGCACCGCGCCCGGCGGTGTCGGGCGATGCCGTCGACGCCGCCGCAAGCGCGCTGCGGGCGCCGGGCAAGAAGCTGATGCTGCTCGGCGGTGATGCCCTGCGCGCCGATGCGCTTGCACTGGCCGGCCGCATCGCCGCCAAGACCGGCTGCGCGCTGATGACCGAAGGTGCCAATGCCCGCCTGGAGCGCGGCGCCGGGCGGGTGCAGGTCGACCGCATTCCCTATGTCGTCGACCAGGCCCGCGCGGTGCTCGACGGCTATCGGACCATGGTCACGGTCGGCGCCCGTCCGCCGGTCGCCTTCTTCGCCTATCCCGACAAGCCGAGCTTGCTGGCGCCGGACGACTGCACGCCGGTGAAGCTGGCCGGCCTGGAGGACGACATCGAGGGCGCGCTGGCGGCCCTGGCCGAGGCCGTTGGCGCCCGCAACGAAACGCCGGCCGGAATCGCCGAGCCGCACCGCCCGGGCCTGCCGAGCGGCGAGATCGCGCCGGAGGGCATCGCCCAGGTGCTGGGCGCCCTGTTGCCGGAACAGGCCATCGTCGTCGACGAGTCGGTCACCACCGGCCGTGGATTCTTTCCCTTCACCGCCGGGGCGCCGCCGCACACCTGGCTCAACAATCGCGGCGGTTCGATCGGCTACGCCATGCCGGTCGCGGTCGGCGCCGCGGTGGCCTGCCCGGACCGCAAGGTCGTCGTCCTGGAGGGCGACGGCAGCGGCATGTACACGCTGCAGGGCCTGTGGACGATGGCGCGCGAGAACCTCGATGTCACCGTGCTGGTCTTCGCCAACCGCAGCTACCGCATCCTGCGCGGTGAGCTGACCAATGTCGGGGTGCAGAACCCGGGCCCGCGCGCCATCGACATGCTCTCGCTCGACCGGCCCGATCTCGACTGGGTCGCGCTGGCCAAGGGCATGGGCGTCGACGGCCGCCGAGTCGACAACCTGGAGGACCTGGCCAAGGCGTTCCAGGCCGGCCTGGACACCGACGGGCCGTACCTGGTCGAGGTGGTGCTCTAGCGGGCCAACTTCGAAGGCATCGGCGTGCTGTCCTGGCCCACCGACTCGCCAACCGGAATCGAAAGGAGACCGACATGGTGGCGCCCAGCAAGTTCGCGCACGTCGTCTACAACACGCATCGCTACGAAGAGATGATCGACTGGTACACCAAGGTGTTCGAGGCGCGGGTACAGCATCGCGACGGCAAGCTCGCCTTCCTGACCTATGACGACGAGCATCACCGCTTCGCCTTCCTCAACCTCGGGCCGGCCGAGGGCGAGGCTGCCGACAAGGCGAAGAAACCGGTCGGCGTGAACCACGTCGCCTACACCTGGAACGGCGTCGGCGAACTGGTCGACACCTACAAGCGGCTGAAGGCGCTCGGCATCACGCCCTACCGGCCGATTCGCCACGGCTTCACCCTGTCGATGTACTACTGCGATCCGGACGGCAACCAGATGGAGTTCCAGTCCGATCTGATGTCGGCCGCGGCGGCCAACGAATTCATGAAAGGGCCGGCCTTCGGCAACAACCCGATCGGGGAGCCGTTCGATCCCGACGCGCTGGCCGCCCGCTACGACGCGGGCGAACCGGTCGACGACCTGATCTTCCGCGCCGACCAGGCCGAGAGCCGGGGCACCGCGTTCCGCCGCGCCGACCAGGCCGCGGAGTAGCGCCGCGCGCGAGATCTAGACCCGCCGCCCCTCCAGCAGCGTGAGCAGGCGGCGCATGCGCTCGCCGGCGATGTGGACGTTGTCGAGCACGCCTTCGTCGAGTTCGCCGCCGGCGTCGGGCCGCTGCTTGGCGTCGCCGTAGCCGAGCTGGTCGGCGGTATCGCGCAGCCGGTCGGACAGGAACACCGCCAGCGCGCGATAGAACCGCGCGGCGAAGGCCGGCTCGCGTTTCAGCGCCTCGCGCAAGCTCGCCTGCGACACCGCCAGCAATCGGCTTTCCGCCCGCGCCACCACCGAGACCGAGGGCGGGCGCTTCTCGACGAAGGACATCTCGCCCAGAATGTCGCCGGCGCCGACCTCGGCGATGGTGACGTCGCGGCCGATCACCACCGACAAGCGCCCGTCGAGCACGACGTAGAGCGTGTCGATCGGCTGTCCGGCCTGGATCAGCGTCTCGCCTGGCTGCGAGGTGATGCGCCGGCCATTCTCCGCCAGCCAGCCGACGTCGCCGTCATCGAGATCGCCGAGAATGTAGAGAGCTTTGCGCATGGCGGAATCCTTTCTCGTCGGCGACGGCGTCAGGTCATTTGGCGGCGGGCGAAGGTGGCGAAGCGGCCGTCCAGCGCCATCAACTCGTCGAAGCTGCCGCTCTCGACGAAGCGACCGTCCTCCAGGAACAGGATGCGATCGGCCTGGCGGATGGTGCTGAGGCGATGGGCGATGGCGAGGCGGGTCACCGCGAGGTGCTCGAAGGTGTCGGCGACGATCTGCTGCGTGCGGTTGTCGAGCGCGCTGGTCGCCTCGTCGAGGAACAGGATGTTGGGTCGCGCGGCGATCGCGCGCGCGATCAGGATGCGTTGCCGCTGTCCGCCGGAGAGCACCTCGGCGCCTTCGGTCAGTGGCGTGTGCAGCCCCATCGGCAAGGTCTCCAGGTCGGACTCCAGCCCGGCGGCGAGCGCGGCGGCGAGGCAATCCTCGTAGGATAGCTCCTCCGCGCCGCGGATATTGTCGTGGATCGAGCCGGCGAAGATCCGGCTCGACTGCATCACCACGCCGATCTGCCGGCGTACCAGTGTCGGATCCAACGTCGCCAGGTCGCGGCCGTCGTACAGCACCGTGCCGGTACTCGGCGTCTCGAAGCCCAGCAGCAGGCGCAGCAGGGTCGACTTGCCGCTGCCCGAAGGGCCGACCACGGCGACGAAGGCGCCGGGCTCGATGCTCATGTCGACGCCGTCGAGGATGCGGCTGCCGTCGGGATAGCCGAACACCAGGCCGCTGACATCGATGCGGCCCGACAGGCGCCCCGGATCGGCGCGGTCGCTGCTGGATTCCGGCTCGGTCTCCAGGATCGGCCGCGCGCGCTCATACTGCGCCGCCGACGACAGCACCGTCAGCGCCGCCCCGACGACGCCGAACAACGCGCCCTGGAAGGCGTTGTAGGCGGCCAGGAAGGCAACGAAGGCGCCGGTCGTCGCCAGCCCTTCGCCCAGCAGCACCGCGGCCGCATAGAGCGCCGCCAGCGCCGCCACCTCGAAGCCGGCGCCGAAGGTTTCCAGCCGGCCGCGCGCCCGGCCGGCCGCGAGCACCGCGCGGCGCTCGTCGCCGTAGCTGTCCGACCAGCGCCGGAAGGCGCGCGCCTCGGCGCCGGCGACGCGCAACTTGCGCACCGCCCGGAGCTGTTCGAATACCAGGGCGGCCAGCTTGCCGGAGACCCTGGCGACGATGCGGCCGTACCGTAGCTGCGCGATGCCGGCCAGCACGGCCACGCCGGCATAGACCAGCGTCAGCAAGACCGCGACGCCGGCCAGCGCCGGCGCGTAGACGAACAGCAGCACGACATAGAAGATCGAGAAGCTGAAGGTGATCGCGGCGCCGAGTGCGACGTCGACGATGGCGTTGCGCACCGCCTCCAGGCCCTGCACCCGTTCCGCCAGGTCGCCGGCGGCATAGTCACGGAAGAACCCGGTCGGCAGGCCGATCAGCCGGTCCAACGCCGCCGACTGCACCGCCGCGCTGCTGCGCCCGTCGATGCGCTGCAGCGCCACCGCCCGGGTGACGGCGAAGAACAGCGACAGCAGCGCCGCCAGCGCCAGCGCCACCGCGACCTGCACGATCAACCCGCGCTCGCCGCCCGGCACCAGGTCGTCGAGCACATAGGCGATGGCGATCGGTCCCAGCGCGGCCAGTAGTCCGGTGCCGGCGCCGACCAGGATCGCGGTCAGCAGGTCGCGTTCCGATCCGGCCAGCGCGAACCGTGCCAGCCCCAGCGCACCGCCGACCTGGTCGGGCAGCGAACGGATCAGCGAGAAGGCCGACGGTGCCAGCGCTTCGGCGGTCGCCGCGTCCAGCGGGCGGTCGCTGCCGAGGCGCGGGTCGAACACGTGATAGGTGCGGCCACGCGGCAGCAGCGCCAGCGGCTCGCCGCTCTCGGTGCGCGCCACCAGCGGCCCCTGGTCGCCGGTCTCCCAGCCGGGTACCAGCATGATCCGCCGGGCGCGGACGCCGCAACGCCGCGCGATCGACGGCACGTTCTCGAAGTCCGCGTCGGGCGCCGCCAGCCGGCGCCGGTCATGCGGGTGCGGCAGCGCGTCGAGCGCGGCCGAGATCGCGGCTGCGAGCGTGCCGAGTTCGCCGGCGCTGGGCTGGTCGTTCTCGTCGAAGCGGACCGCGATGGTTTCCAGCCGCCGCACGCCCTGCCGCCGGGCCGTCTCGTCGCTGCGCCGTGCTGTCGCCACCCGCGCCAGAACGTCGGCCTCCTGGCGGTCGATCACGTCCAGCAACAACGTCGGCAGCAGCCGCCCGAACCGCGCCATCGCCGGCAGCAGGGCGTTCTCCTGGGCCAGCTCGGCGCTGCTCAGGGTCCAGCCGCTGGCCGCGGCTCGCGCCTCCACGCCAAGCGTGCCGGCCAGCGGCAGGCTCGCCGGTCCGTCGACTTCCGCCTCCATGCCGGCGAGCGCGAAGCGCGCCGCCCCCGGTCCGGCCAGCCAGACCACGCCGCGCGCCGCCCGGAACAGCCACCCGGGCGTCAGCCGGCAGCGCGCGCCGGCATGTAGAAGTTTCGCGTCGCGCTGATCGCGCGGCACCAAGCGTGCGGCGCCGGCGACCCACCGATCGGCCGCCTCGGCCAGTCGATCGGCAGCGACGCGCGCCGGATCGCAGGGCTCGATCCGCGCGCCGGCCGGGCCGATCACCGCCAGCGCCGCATCTTCCGCGCCGCCGAGTCCGAACAGCAGGTCGCCGTCATCGAGCGCGACCAGGAAACGGCGACCGTGCGCGGTTTCCAGGTGCGCCTCGACCGGCTTGTCGGTGTGCACGCTCCACAGCAACGGTTCGCGCGGCAGCCGCACCGGCGCTCCGCCGGCGAGCGCCAAGGTGTCTCCCTGGCCGCCCCGACCGCCATGCTCGTTGAGGTCGCGCACGCTCGCCATTGCCGGCTCAGTTCTCCAGCAGGCTGGCGTAGCGTCCGCCAGCTTCGATCAGCGCCTCGTGCCGGCCCCGCTCGACGATGCGGCCGCGTTCCATGACGATGATCTCGTCGCAGTCGCGGATCGTCGACAGCCGGTGCGCGATGACGATGCAGGTCGCGCCGCGCCGGCGGATCGCGTCCATCACCGCCAGTTCCATCTCCGGGTCGAGTGCGCTGGTCGCCTCGTCCAGCACGATGATCGACGGGTTGCGGGCCAGCGCGCGGGCGATGTCGAGCCGCTGGCGCTGGCCGCCGGAGAGGTTGCGGCCATCCTCGTCGACGCGCGCCTCGTAGGCGCCGGGCCGCGCGGCGATCACGTCGTGCACTTGCGCGTCGCGCGCCGCGGCGACGATGTCGGCCTCCGGCACGGTCGCGTCCCACAAGGTCAGGTTGTCGCGCACCGTGCCTTCGAACAGCGTCACGTCCTGGTCGATGTAGGCCAGCCGCGCCGCCAGTGCCGCCGGCGGCCAACGCTCGAACGGCCGGCCATCGATCAGGACCCGGCCGGCGCGCGGCCGGTGCAGCCCGACGATCAGCCGACCGATGGTCGACTTGCCGGACCCCGACGACCCGACCAGGGCGATGCGCGCGCCGGATGCGGCGCTGAGCGAGAAGTCCTCGATCAGCGGCGGGTCCAGCGGGCTGTAGCCGAAAGCGACGTCGCGCAACTCGATATGCCCGCGGGGCAGGGCGTCGAGCGGCAGCGCCTCGCCGTCTGCGTTGAACCGGCCGTCCAGCGGCTGGCCGTCGATGTCGTCCAGGCGCGCCGCGCAGGCCTGCACCTGCTGCATCTGCCCGCCCAGGTTGGCCAGTTCGGCCGCGGGCTGCGTGAAGCTGGCCATCAGCGTCTGGAACGCGACCAGCATGCCGATGGTCATCTCGCCATCCGCGATCAGCAGCCCGCCGAGTCCGACCACGGCGGCGATGGCGAGGCCGTTGAGGAAAGTCGGCACCGCAGACAACATGGCCAGCGGCAGCGCGATGCGCTGCTCTGCGTCGATCACGTTGACCTGCAGACCGGCCCAGCGACCGAAGAAGGCGTCCTCCGCGCCGGCCGCCTTGTAGGTCTCGATGTCCTGCAAACCGGCGACGGTGGTGGCGAACAGCTTGCCGCGCTCCAGCGAGACCTTGCGGAAGCCGTCGCGCACGCCCCGGGCGCTGGCGAGCACGACCACCAGGTTCAGCGCGGTCAGCGCCGCCGCGACCAGGGCCAGCGGCACGCTGTAGCTGCACATCACCAGGAAGAACAGGCCGATCATCGCCAACGACAGCAGCGCGCGGGCCAGCTCGCCGGTCAGCAGCGTGGCCAGGCCGTCGTTCAGGTTCAGCCGGTCGGCGATCTCGCCGGCGAAGCGCTGGTCGAAGAACGATGTCGGCAGCCGCAGCATGCGCCATAACATCGCCCGGCTGCCCTCGATGGCGAGCCGTGTCTCCGCTGCCAGCAGGTAGCGGAAGCGCAGGCCGGTCAGCGCCGCGCGCACCAACGCGGTGGCCAGCATGCCCAGCACCAGCGGGCCTAGCCAGTCGCTCATCCGCGGCGCCAGCACGAAATCGACGAACACCCGTGAGAAGATCGGCAATGCCAGCCCCGGCAGCACCAGGACCAGGCTGGCCAGCACCGCGAAGGCGACCGCGCCCTTCGCCGACGCCAGCCGCCGCGCCAGCGAGTCGAGCAAGCTTGGCCGGTCGTCGCGAGCCTCGAACGCATCCCCGCGCTCGAACGTCAGCACGACACCGGTGAACATCTCGTCGAACTCGTCGTCGGAGACGGTGCGTGGTCCGCTGGCCGGATCGTTCAGCCAGACCACGCCGCGCCCGACGCCTTCCACCACCAGGAAGTGGTTGAAGTTGACGAAGGCGATCGCCGGCATCGGCAGCTCGCTCAGATGTTCCGGCTCTGCCTTCAGGCCGCGTGCGTTGAGCCCGTAGGCGCGCGCCGCCTTCAGGATGCCCGAGGCTTTGGAGCCGTCGCGCGAGACGCCACACGCCAGCCGCAGCTCCTCCAGCGGCGCGCGGCGGCCGAAATACGACAGCACCATGGCCAGCGAGGCGGCGCCGCACTCTGCCGCTTCCAGTTGCAGCACGCTCTCGCAGCGTGTCCGGCCGATGCCGAGCCAGCGCCGCGCGGCGACGGCGGCGGTCATGAGCCGGCGCCGAGCCCGCTGCGCACCCGGTCGACGATGCCATCGAAGCCGGGCGCCAGCAGGTTGGCCAGCCGCAGCCGGCGCACCACGATGCGCGCCTCGAACAGCTCGCCGGCGGTCAACGTGTGTTCCGGCCCGCGCGACGACGACCAGGCGAACCCGCTCGGCGTGGCGGTATCGCGTTCCAGGCGCACCTTGGCGGCGAACGGCGTGCCGTCGGCCGACAGGCGGCGCGCCAGCTCGTCATTCTGGAGGACATGGCGCATACCTTCCGCGGTGGCGGGCAAGGCGGAGACCTCCTCGATCTCGCCCAGCATGTAGCCGAATTCCTCCCGGCGCACGGTGGTCGGCGCGATCTCCACCCGCATGCCGGGCTGCAACCGCTTGCCATCGGCGGCGCCGACGTAGAGTACGCCATAGAGGTCCGCCCCGCCGTCCGGCGCCACGGTGGCCAGCGCCGCGCCGGGCACCACCACGTCGCCGGGGTTGATCTTCACCTCCAGGACGATGCCGGTGTGCGGGCTGCGCACCGCCTGGCGTTCGCTGAGCAGCTTGTCGAGCCGGGCGACCTCGCGCTCGAAGTCTTCCGCGCGCAGCCGCTGATCGAGCAGTTCGATGCGGCGCTGGCTCTCCCGTTCCAGCTTGCGCAGCCCGATCAGCGTGGTCTCGTCGCCGAGCTGGGCCAGCCGTTCGCGGGCGTCGGCGACGGCGATCTCGGCTTCGATCAGCCGGTCGCGGATCGCATTGCCGCGGCCGACCAGGTCGCGCACGCTGTCCAGGCGTTGCTGCAGCAGCGCCAGCCGGCCGCGTAGCAGGCGTTCGGTCTCCGCGATGGTGTTGAGGCGTTCGCGGTCGCCGGCATCCTCGCGCCGGGCGCTCTCCGCATAGAACAGCTCCAGCCGTTCCAGCCGCTCCTTGGCGGCGGCCAGATTGGCGCGGGCATTCTCAAGCTGCCGCAGCAGGTCGTTCTGGCCGATGGTGGCGACGATCTCGCCGGCCTCGACGCGCAATCCCGGCACCAGGCGCAACGACTCCACGCGGCCGGCATCGACGGCACGGATCTCGGCGAGCCCGCCGGCCTGCATGACAATGCCGTGGCCCTGAACCTTCTCCGGCACCTCGGCGACCACGACCCACCCGGCCGCCGCCAGGATCGCGACCAGCAGCGCGGCCAGAGCGATCCAGCCCGCGGGGCGGACGATGCGCACCGGCCGGTCGATACTGTCAGCCGACGACAGCCGGTCCAGCGCTGATTGTCGGAAGATGCTTCGTTTCACACCGGCGGCTCCGCCCGCATTGGCGCCGCCGGAACGCGGCGACGCTCGCTCGCCCCCGGACAGAACGCTGCCGTCGCCGCGAATTTCGTCGCTCGCGGCAACGGCCAGACGCCGTCAGATTTCAAAAGTATAGCCGCGCCGGCCACCAAGGTCGCCGACGTTGTCGACCCGGCGCCGGCGCGGACGCGTCAAATCTTGAAGGTCTTGTTGCTCAAGGTGCCCAAGTCGCGGATCTTGTTCACCTTCTGGGTCAGGTTATCGATCTTGAGTGTCTTGCTGCCGAGCGAGAGACCACCTTGAGCGTCGTCGAGCTGGTCCTCGTCGAGCTCGACGGCGTCGCTCTGATCGACCGTCGGCTCCTTCGTCTCGCGCGTGTCCTTGGTCTTCCTGGCCATGGATCGCTCCTCTGGCATCGGCGCCCCGGTCCCCCTCGGCCGCGGTGGCGCCTTTCGCCGTCGGCCCGAGGTTCATGAATATTAACCATAATCAGGTCGCGCTGCTTTTGCTGGCGGTGATCGTCGTCACGCCGGCGTTGTGACCTTTTCTGCCGGCTGGCGCCGTGTCAGGTGACGCCGAAGCGGCGCCAGATGTCCCGGCCGGACCTGGCGAAGGTGGCGGCGTCGGCGATGCGGACCGCCACGCCCCGCGCCAGTGCTGCCTCGCGCAGCCGCCGCCGGCCGGCCTTCGGGTCGGCGGCGAGAAAGACGAGCGTGGCGGCATCGGCGGCGCGTACGACGCCGAGCGCGGTACTTTGCGCGGCCGCTTGCGCCGGCGTTCCGGCGCTGTCACGCAGCAGCGCGTTGACGCGGGCGACCTTCGGCGGCGGCGCCGCGCGCGGCGGGTCGACCGGCTCGAGTTGCTCCGAGGCGAACAACGCGTCGGCCGCGTTCAACACCGTCGCCGGACGTATGCCCGCCGTCTTGGCAATGGCGCGCAGGCTTATCGGGCCAACCGCGGCGGCGTCGGCGATCGCGCGTGTCACGTCGTTCTCGAAGTTCAGGACGCCGGCGTCGGTCCTGGTCTCGTAGCTCACATCGTCAGCGCCGCAGGTCAGCACGACATGCTGATCGAGCCGCGCCGCGCGCGCCGTGCTCGACGGCAGTTTCGGCGTACCGCGCCCGAACACGTCGCTGCGGAAGGTCGGTGCGCGACACAGGTCACGGACCAGCTCGGCGAGGATCGGGTCGGCGAGCCCGCGCAGCATGTCGCGCTGGGCCTGGCGCAATGTGAAGTCGTCGCGGTTCTCCACCAGCCGGGTCGAGCCCAGCCGGTCAATGCCGGACGTCGCCGCTCGGTCCAGCACCTCCGCCGCGGTCAACGGCCGCCAGTCCGGCGCCAGGTACTCGTGCACCAGGTAGGCCGGCGGATAGGTCACCGACTGTTCCAGCAGATATTGCGCCAGCGGGATGCCGTAGAGTCCCTGCGCCCCGGTCGCGTGCAATTCGCGGGCGGCGGCAAATGCGGCCGAGGCGCGCCCCGGTGGGTCGCCGGCGCCGGCGCGTTCGGCATGGGCGCGCACGAAGGCCTGCATCGGCATCGCACTGGCCCAGCCGAAGGCGCAGTTGTAGCCCAGGTAGAGCAGTCCGCCGGGCGCCAGGGTGCGGTCGATCAGCTCGAACAGTTCGGTGCGGGCGGCTTCCGGCACCCACGCCAGCACGCCATGCGCGGTGACGTAGTCGAACCGGCCGAGGTCGCCGAAACGGCCGGCCAGGGCGTCGGCGAAGCTACCGGCCAGAAACCGAGTGTTCGCCAGGCCGGCGCGCCGGGCGAAGCGCTTGGCGTCGGTAATGTGCGCGCGCACCAGGTCGAGGCCGACGAACTCGCCTTCCGGGAGGGCGGCGGCCAGCAACAGGCTGGTGGTGCCGTAGCCGCAGCCAAGGTCGAGGTGGCGGAACGGTTTGCCCGGTTCGCGCGGCGGGCGATAGCCGGCATGTTTCGCGACCCAATCCAGCCGCGCCGGCGCCAGTGCCGACACCACGTGGCGGAAGTAGGTCGTGTCCGTCAGTTCGAGCTTGGAGCGGCGCGGGCGTGTCGACATCGCCGCGGAGTCTAGCGCGCGCCGCCGGGCGAGACCTAGTGACCGTCGAGGATCGCGTCGGCGATCTTCTCCGCGGTCATCAGGGTCGGGAAGTTGGTGTTGGCGCGCGGCACCACCGGAAACAGCGAGGCGTCGACCACGCGCAGGCCGTCGACCCCACGCACCCGGCCGGCCGGATCGGTCACCGCCATCGGATCGTCCGCCGCGCCCATCCGGCAGGTGCACGAGGCGTGCCACACGCCGACCGCCGCCGTGCGCACGAAGCTCTCCAGTGCCGCCTCGTCCTCGACCAGTCGCGACAGCGGCTCGCCGTCGAGGATGAAGCGGTCGATCAGGTAGTCGCGCAACGGTGCCGGCCCGTCGAGCAGCGCCGCCATCACCCCGGTCAGCAGCTTGTTCTTGGAATTGACCAGCGCCACCTGGCGCACCTTGTCGCCCCAGCTCGCCGGGAACGGATGGCTCATCACGTCCTGCATCGCCGGCAGCTCGTGCAGTGCCGCCAGGCGCTTGAAACCGGCCATCAGCCGGTCGACGTCGCGCCGGTCGGACAGCAGGTTGAACTCCACGTTCGGGTGCGCGCGCCAGTCGCGCGAGGCCAGCGTGACCTGGCCGGACTCCGAATAGGTCTTGTTGACGAACAGGATGAACGAGCCGATCTGCTCGCCGACCTTGTGCCACGACGACTTGCTGGCGATGGCGACGAACATGTCGCCTTGCGGCGCATCGGCGATGCCCGAGGAATAACGCAGGCCGACGTGCAGGTGGCGGCGGGTGTGGGCCTTCAGCCGCGCGTGCGGCTTCACGAACGACGCCAGCGCGATCGACGGGTGATCCATCAGCCGCTGGCCGACGCCCGGCAGGTTGGCGCGCACCTCGACACCCAGCTCCTGCAGGGCCAGCGCCGGACCGATACCGGCGCGCAGCAAGTGTGCCGGCGAATGGATCGCGCCCGACGACACGATCACCTCGTTGGCGCGGAACTCCTGCGCCTGGCCCTTCACCAGCGCCTTCACGCCTACGCAGCGCGCCCCCTCGAACAGTAGTTCGCTGACCTGGGTTTCGGTCGAGATCGTCAGGTTGTCGCGCTGCCGGGTTGCTGCATCGAGATAGCCGGCCGCCGCCGATACCCGCTGTTCGTCGGCGTTGGAAATGGTGATCGGGAAGTAGCCGTCCTTGAACACGCCATTCTGGTCGGGGATGAACTCGAACCCGTCGGCCTCTAGAGCCTTGCCCACGCCTTTCGCATGCGCGGTCCAGTGTTCCGGCATGATCCGGCGCACCGGTATCGGACCGTCGGTGCCGTGATAGGCGTCGTCGAAATCGAGATCGCGTTCCAGCTTCTTGAAGTAGGGCAGCACGCCGTCCCAAGACCACCCCGTCGCGCCGCGTTCTTCCCATTCATCGTAGTCGGCTGGCGCGCCGCGGTTCGCCATCTGGCCGTTGATCGACGAGCCGCCGCCCAGCACGCGGGCCTGCTCGTACTTGCGCAGCGGCGGGCGTTCGCCATCCGGCCGGTTGTGCGAGATTACCTCGGTGGTGACCTTCAGCTCGGTCCAGTGGAACCGGTCGTCGAGATAGGCGGTGCCCGGGTAGCTGTCCAGGATCACCTTCGGCACCGCCCCGGGCGGCGTGTCCTGGCCCGCTTCGCAAAGCAGCACCTGGTTGATGCCGCGCGCGGTCAGCCGGTTGGCCAGCACCGAGCCGGCCGATCCACCGCCGACGATGATGTAGTCGTAGGTCATGACGCTCCCCGCCGCCGGTCGCCGCCGGCCTCTTGTTATCCCGGAATGCTGCCCGCCCCGGCGCGCGTTGCCAAGCGCCGCCGTCGGGGCGCACGCTCTGCCGATTCTGGATTGAGAGGTCAGGGGACACGATGACCACTGCTGTCGCATTCGATTTCGCCCGCAAGACGATGCGGACGCTGCCCCTCGACGGCGTTGCCGGCGCGATCGCCGAGGGACAGTTCTGCTGGATCGACTTCGACGAGCTGGAAGCGGCAGCCGCCGCGCTGCCGACCTTCGGCGCCAATCTCGACGTGACGACGCGCATCGGACTGGACCAGCAGCATTGCCAGGCGCGCTACAGCGAGACCTGTGTCTACGCGGTGCTGCTGGAGGCGCAGGCACGCGACGGCGAGCTGCAATTGACCCCTGTTCACGTGTCGCTCGCCCGCGGTCTGATCGCCACGGTACACGCCCGGCCATCGCCATTGATTGCCGATATGCGGGCCGCTTGCGAGCGCGATTTTCACGAGATGGCGGAGTCCGGCGGGTTCCTGCTCTACGAACTCGCCGACCACCTGACCATCGGTTATCGCGAGACGCTGAGCGCCCTGACCGCCAGCGTCGATGGCATCCAGCGCCGCCTGCTCGGCGACGTCGGCGACGAGATCCTGATGGACGTCTCCAGCCTGACCCGGGCGCTGTTGGAGTACCGCAACGCCGTGGTGGCGGCGCGCGAGACCATGGACGAGCTGGCGACGCGCCGTTCCGCCTTCGTGCCGGCCAGCACCCAGCCCTTCCTCGACCGTCAGACCGTGCCGCTGGACCGGCTGGCCAATGATGCGTCGATCGAGCGCACGGTACTGTCGGAAGTGCTGAACCTCTACATGGGCATCGTCAGCCATCGCACCAACAAGGTGGTGAACCGGCTGACCGTGGTGTCGATGATCCTGCTGCCGCTGAACTTCATCGCCGCGATCTACGGCATGAACTTCGAGGTCATGCCAGAACTGCATTGGCGCTTCGGCTATGCCGGCTTCTGGGGCATCAGCCTGGTGCTGGTCGCCACGCTGCTGGTGCTGTTCCGGCGCCGGCGCTGGATCTAGCGTCGCGTTGCGCCAAGTGGAGCGCGGGCCCTAAGCTCTCCGGCAGCGCGAGGGCGAGAGAGATGACGCAGAGCTTCGAGCTTGTCGTCAACGGTGCGGCGCGGCGGGTCGATGCCGCCGCCGACACGCCGCTGATCCACGTGCTGCGCAACCAGCTCGGCCTGATGGGCACTCGCTATGGCTGTGGCCAGGAACAGTGCGGCAGTTGCATGGTGCTGCTCGACGGCGAGCCGGTCCACGCCTGTACCCGCGCCGTCGACGCGGCGGCCGGCCGCCCGATCACCACCATCGAGGGACTGGGCGGCGACGGCGCGCTGCACCCGCTGCAACAGGCCTTTCTGGACGAACAGGCCGGCCAGTGCGGCTACTGCCTGACCGGCATCCTGGTCTCCGCCAAGGCGTTGCTCGACCGCGATCCCGATCCCGACCGCGCCGCCATCGTTGCCGCGTTGGACGGTCACCTGTGTCGTTGCGGCGCGCACACGCGGATCATCCGCGCGGTGCAACGCGCTGCCGCAGCGATGCGTACGGAGGCCGGCCGATGAACACGCCCGCGCTGCCGGCCAGCCTGACGACCAACCCGCGCCTGGATCGCTGGATCCGCTTCGAGCCCGACGAGACCGCGCGGATCACCTCGGGTAAGGTCGAGATCGGCCAGGGCATCGTCACCGCGCTGGCCCAGATTGCGGCCGACGAGCTGGACCTGCCACTGGACCGAGTCGCGGTGCTGTCCGGCGACACCGACGCCGCGCCGGACGAGCTCTACACCTCCTCCAGCCTGTCGATCATGATGTCCGGCGCCTCGATCCGGCTGGTCTGCGCCGAGGCAAGGTCATTGCTGACCGAGCGCGCCGCGCTGCGCCTGAACTGCGCGCCGGATGATTTGAGCGTTGTCGAGGGCCGCTTCTCGCGTGCTGGCGAGGACACCGGGATCAGCTACTGGAGCGTCGCGTCGGAGGTCGACTGGTCGCGCGAGGCTACCGGCGCGGCGCCAACCAAGCCGGTCGAAAGATACAGCGTCGTCGGCCAGCCGGTGGCGCGCCGCGACCTGCCCGCCAAGGTCACTGGCGCCGCCTACGTGCACGACATGATGCCAGCCGGCGTCCTGCATGCCCGCACCCTGCGGCAACCGGGCCGTGGCGCCACGCTCGCGGGGCTCGACGAGGTCGCGATCCGCAACACGGCCGGCGGCGACATCGAGGTCGTGCGCAACGGCAGCTTCGTCGCCTTCGTCGCCGACGACGAACGGGTGGCCGAGCGAGCCGGCCTGGCCGCACCTGCGCACGCGCGCTGGGACAACGTGCGTGACATCCCGGAGACCGACGGCGAGGCGGCCTCGCTCCCCGGCAAGCCGGCGATCGAGCGCGCGCTCGGCGCGTCGGAGAACCCGCAAGCGCAAGGCGAGCTGTTCGAGGCTACCTTTTCGCGGCCCTACGTGGCGCATGCCTCGATGGGGCCGTCCTGCGCCCTGGCGCGGTTCGAGGACGGCAAGCTGCACCTGTGGTCGCACGGCCAGGGCATGCACGCGCTGCGCCGCAACGTCGCCGCCGTGCTCGGCCTGGACGACGACGCGGTCAGCGCGCGCCATGTCGACGGTCCCGGCTGCTACGGCCACAACGGCGCCGACGATGCCGCGCTCGACGCCGCCCTGGTGGCGATGGCGAAGCCCGGCCACACCATCCGCTTGCAATGGACCCGCGCGGAGGAGTTCGGCTACGAGCCGGTCGGCCCGGCGATGCTGGTGAAGATCGCCGTCCGTCTCGACAACACCGGCCGGCCGATCGACTGGACCACCGACGTCTGGAGCCCGACCCACGTGCAGCGGCCGGGTACCGGCAGCGGCTACCTGCTGGCCGCCGAAGCTCTACCGGAGCCACCCCCGCCGGTCACGCCGACCGACCCGGGCGAGGAGCGCGGCGGCGGCGGCACCCGCAACGCCGTGCCGCTCTACGACGTACCGGCGCACCGTATCCGCCACCACCTCACCCGCGAGGCGCCGGTCCGCACCTCCGCGCTGCGCACGCTGGGCGCGTTGCCTAACGTCTACGCGCTGGAGGCGGTGATGGACGAGCTGGCGGCGCGCGCCGGCGAGGACCCGCTGGCCTACCGGCTGTCACTGCTGTCCGATACGCGGGCGCGGGCGGTGCTGGAAAAGGCGGCGCAGCTCGCCAACTGGTCGGGCCGCGAGCGCGGCGGGCAGGGGCGCGGCCTTGGCCTCGCCTTTGCCCGCTACAAGAACACCGCCGCCTACTGCGCCGCTGTCGTCGCGGTCACCGTCGACGAGGCGGTGACGCTGGAGCACATCTGGCTCGCCGCCGATGCCGGTCTGGTGATCAACCCCGACGGCATCCGCAACCAGCTCGAAGGCGGCGCGGTCCAGGGCGCGAGCTGGACGCTGAAGGAACAGGTGCGCATGGCCGGACCCGGCATCACGTCGCTGGACTGGGACAGCTACCCGATCCTGCGCTTCTCCGAGGTGCCGGAGATCGACACCGCGCTGGTCGGTTCGGCCCACGACCCCTCGCTCGGCGTCGGCGAATGCTCGGTCGGCCCGACGGCCGCCGCGATCGGCAATGCCGTGGCGCACGCGCTGGGCAAGCGCATCCACGACATGCCGCTCACGCGCGAGCGCATCATCACGGCGCTGCTGCGCTAATCACATCAAGGACGACACATGCCGGACGACATCTCTGCGGCCGAGCGGCCGCTGACCAGCGATACCATCGAGACCCTGGCCAACCGTGTCAGCGTGCGCGCCTATACCGACGAGCCGGTGACCGACGAGCAGGTCGACGCCGTGCTGCGCGCCGCCTTCCGCGCGCCGACATCGTCCAACATCCAGTCCTACAGCGTCGTCGTGGTGCGCGATGAGGACACGCTGGCTAAGCTGGCCGTCGTCACCAAGGGCCAGAAACACGTCGAGAAGGCGCCGGTGTTCCTCGCCTTCTGCGCCGACCTGACCCGCATCGACGTGGCCGTGCGGTCCAAGGGCGGCAATATCGACAGCAACAACCTGGAAACCGGCCTGGTCAGCTCGGTCGACGCGGCCCTGGTCGGCATGTCGGCCTACATTGCCGCCGACTCGCTCGGCATGAAGGGCGTGATGATCGGCGCGGTGCGCAACGACGCGGTCGAGACAGCGAAGATTCTGGGCCTGCCGAAGCGGGTCTACTGCGTCTTCGGCATGGTGCTGGGCTGGCCCGACGAGGCGCCGCCGCAGAAGCCGCGCATGGGCTATGAGACCGTGGTGCACTACGAGCAGTACGGCCGGCGCCAGGACGGCGGCGCAGTCGATCCCGCCATCGCCGCCTACGACGCCGCGCTCCGGGCGCACTACGAAAGCGTCGGCAAGACCACCACGCCGGATAGCTGGTCGCACGACATGGGCAAGAAGTTCATGCCCGAACCGCGCCAAGGCTTGCGCGCCCAGTTGGCCGAACAAGGCTTCGATTTCATCTGAGATGCCCGGCCCAAGTCCGGGTAAGACGAGCTGGCTTGTCTCCGTCATCGCCGGGCTTGACCCGGCGATCTCTACGCCCGTCGGCTACCGGTTGAACCGGTAGCGAAAATCGCAGTAGGCGGCGCCGGACATGATCGTCTGGGTGCGCTTGAACTCGACGTCCGGGGCGCCGACCTCGGCGATGTCGAAATCCATGTCGCAGAGCAGGAAGCGGCCGAGCTCCGGCTCGCCCAGCGCCTTGAAGAACTCGGCATGGGCGCAGCGCGTGATGTTGTACGCGCGCACCTCGCCGTCGTCGCGCAGCATCTCGCGCTCGATCGCGTTGCCGATGCGCGGGCGCAGGTCGTCCCAGATCGCGTCCCACTTTTGGCGCGCGCCGCCGGCCTTCTCCTCGCCGATCCGCCGGTGCAGGTCGCGCGACCATTCGCGCAGCGCCGTGCCGACCAGCTTGTCGGCGGCCTCGGCTCCGACCTCCTCGCGCAGCGCGCGCACCACGGGCACCAGCACGCGCGCCTGCAGCTTCACTTCCTCCAGCAGCGGCAAGTCGGTGTCGTGTGGGTTCTCGGTCATGGTCCTAGCCCTCCAGGATCACGTGCTCGGTGGTCAGGATGATATTGAGCCGCTCGGTGTCGATGAAGTTCGGCTCGTCGGCACGGGTCGCGGCGTAGGCGTCGCTGGTGGCGCCCTGGCGCATCGCGTCGGTGCTCTCGAACCAGGTCACCGCGATGCCGTCGTAGGTCGGCTCGCGGCCGTCGCGGTAGCCGCCGGGCCGGCAGTGGCTTTGCACGTAGCGGCGTATGCTCGGGATCTTCGCTGCCAGCGGCCCGTGCACGTCGCGCCAGCAGCGCTGGTAGTCGGCGACCGACATGCCCTGCTTGCGGTGGATGAACTCGACATTCTTGATCGCGTTCGCCGGCGGCGGGTTGTCGACGATCACGTGCTCGTCGCAGACCAGCAGGACACGGCCGTTGGGGTCGATGAACCTGTCCTCGTCCGCGGCCACGGCGGCCATCTCCGGCGTGCCGTTGGTCGCCTTCAGCGCCGCCATGTCGTCGAACCACAGCTCGGCGATGCCGTCGTGCACCAGTTCGCGTCCGCCGCGATAGCCTGACGGCCGCACGTGGCTTTGCACGTAGCGGCGCAGGCCCGCCAGCTTCAGGATCGGCTCGGGGTGCTGGTTCAGCCAGTGGTCCTGGAACGCTTCGACGTCCATGCCCGGTTTCCGGTTGATGGCGACGACGACCTTGATCATGACGTTTCCTCCGCAGCGGTCAGTCTAGCCGATCGGTCCGCGGCATTGGAGCCGGATGGGCCGATGCTCTAACATCGTCCCATCCAACGGGAGCAACGCGATGTCGGGCGAACCACGCCAGTTCGACTACAGCCAGTATGGCGGCCTGCTGGTCGAGAAGCAGGACAAGGTGCTGACCATCACCTTGAACGCGCCGGAGAGCATGAACGCCTTCAACCAGGCGATGCACTTCTCGATGACGCGGATCTGGGACGACGTGAACGACGACCCGGATGTGCACGTCGTGGTGCTGACCGGCGCCGGCCGGGCGTTCTCCGCCGGCGGCAATGTCATCGCCATGCAGCAGAAGATCGACAAGCCGGAACTGTTCGACGACACCGCGATCGAGGCCAAGCGCATCGTCTTCCGCATGCTGGAGTGCGACAAGCCGATCATCGCGCGGGTCAATGGCCACGCCGTCGGGCTGGGCGCCACCGTAGCGTTGCTCTGCGACATCATCATCGCGTCGGAAGACGCCAAGATCGGCGACCCGCACGTCAACGCCGGCCTGGTCGCCGGCGACGGCGGCGCCCTGATCTGGCCGCAGCTCGTCGGCTATGCCCGTGCCAAGGAGTATCTCCTGACCGGCGACCTGATGAGCGCCACCGAAGCGGAGCGCATCGGCCTGATCAATCATGTGGTGCCGGCCGCTGAACTCGACGATAAGGTCTACGGTCTGGCCAACCGGCTGGCCGCCGGCGCGATGAAATCGATCCGCTGGACCAAGCAGACTCTCAACATCCCCTTGCGCCAGCTCGCCCACTCGATGATGGACCTGAGCCTCGGCCTGGAGACCCAGTCCAACCTCACCGAGGATCACCAGGAGGCGGTGTCGGCCTTTTCCAACAAGCGCAAGCCGACCTTCACCGGCCGCTAGACGGAGCCACCATGCAGCTACAGTTCACCGACGAGGAACTTGCCTTCCGCGACGAGGTGCGCGCCTTCCTGCGCGACGCGTTGCCGACGCACATTCGCGAGCAGACCGTTCGCGCGCCCTCCTACGTCTCCTCCGACGACACCCGCGAGTGGCACCATATCGTGCACGACAAGGGCTGGGTGGCGCCGAACTGGCCGGTCGAATTCGGCGGCACCGGCTGGACCGCGACGCAAAAGTATATCTACGACGAGGAATACCAGGCCGCGCAGGCGCCCCGGCTCAGCCCCTTCGGCCTCGGCATGGTCGGCCCGGTGATCTACACCTTCGGCACCGAGGCGCAGAAGCAGCGCTACCTAGGGCCGATCCTGTCCGGCGAGGAACTGTGGTGCCAGGGCTACTCCGAGCCCGGATCGGGCTCGGACCTCGCCAGCTTGCAGACCCGCGCGGTGCGCGACGGCGAGGACTATGTCGTCAACGGCCAGAAGATCTGGACCAGCCACGCACACCACGCCGACATGATGTTCTGCCTGGTGCGCACCGACACCGAGGTGAAGCAGCAGGCTGGCATCACTTTCCTGCTGATCGACATGAAGACGCCGGGCATCGAGGTGAAGCCGATCATCTCCATCGACGGCGGCCACTACCTAAACGAAGTGTTTTTCGCCGACGTGCGGGTGCCTGTCGCGAACCGCATCGGCGAGGAGAACAAGGGCTGGGACTACGCCAAGTTCCTGCTCGGCCACGAGCGCAACGGCATCGCCGGCGTCGGTAAGTCGAAGACCAAGGTCGCCCGGCTGAAGGAACTGGCGCGGCTGGAGCACAATGACGGCGGCAAGCTGGCCGACGACGCCACCTTCCGGCGCAAGCTGGCGACGTTGGAGACCGAGCTGACCGCGCTGGAGCATACCCAGCTCGGCATGCTGTCGCGCGAAGCCGCCGGCCATGGCCTGGGCGCCGAGACTTCGATGCTGAAGATTTCCGGCACCGAGATCGAACAGGGCCTCAACGAGCTGATGGTCGAGGCGATGGCGTATTACGGTCTGCCCTACGAGCTGGAGATGCTGCGAGCCGACGCCAATGTCGATCCCGTGGTGCCGGAACATGGCCTCGGCTTGATGACCGAACACCTGCTGCGCCGCGCCGCCTCGATCTATGGCGGCACCAACGAGATCCAGCGCAACATCCTCGCCAAACGTGTGCTGGGGCTCTGAGGACTTGAACGCGTCATGCCGGCCTTGAGCCGGCATCCATTTCCATGCCGTGTGCTGCGGCATGCAAGGCATGAAGATGCTGGCGTCACCATGGGTTCCGGATCAAGTCCGGGGTGAGGGGGTCGGGGCGGCTGCTGTCTTCAGTCAACCAATATTCGGCTCAGCTCCACGGGAACGGACTGTGCGACACCGGGTGCAGGTCGCCTTCGGCGAAGCGGGCGAGGCGGAACGGCTTCAGCAGCGCCGGTGTCGTGCCGGTGGTCACTTCCTCCGCGACCAGCGCGCCGACGCCGATCATCTTGTAGCCGTGATTGGAGTCTGCGATCACGTAGACATTCCCGCGCACCCGATCGAACACCGGGAACGAGTCCGGCGTGAAACACCCTAGTCCGCCGGACGGTTCGTCGCGGTAGCGCGCCGACTGGCCCTGGAAGCGCCCGTGACAGAAGGCCAGCGCTGAACACCACATCTCCGCGAAGTCGGCCGAGGAGACGAACTCCGGCGAGGCCGGCCCGTACGGATCGATCGCGACCTCGTTCACCGGCGTCTCGACGGTGTAGGGCGAGGCGCCGCCCTGGATGCCCCCGAAGCCGAAATCCGGCTTGTAGTAGATGCCCCAGAGCTGGTCGGTGATCAGGCGCCCGTCACGGTCGGAATGCAGCGGCGCATCGGTGTCGATGTGCAGCACTGGCGGCATGTCGCCGGCGTTCGTCGTGAAGGTGTCCGGTGGCAGGTCGAGCACGCCCTCTTCGAGCTGCCAGAACCGCCACATTGGCACGCCGCCGTGGTCCTCGCCGCCATCGCGCACGGTCAGCGCGTCGGGCAGTTCCAGCATGGTCCAGAAGTCGCGCACCCACGGCCCCGGCGCCACCACCACCTGCTCGCACTCGATACGGCCCCGGTCGGTCAGCACCGCGCGCACCGCGTCGGCGCCATGGTCACGCTCGAACCCGGTGACCGTCACGCCGGTCAGGATGGTCACGCCCGCGTCGCGCGCCTTGCCGGCCAGTCCGGCGAGCGAGGCCTTGTTGTTGGCGTAGCCGCCGCGCTTCTCGTGCAGCACCGAGGTGATGCCTTCGGCGCGCCAGTCCGCGAACAGGCCGCGCATGTAGGTCCGGCAATCGCCGGCGCCCTCGACCAGCACCGACTCGTAGCCGATCGCCTGTTGCTGCGCGTGAATGGTGGCGATGTCCTCGTGCATCACTTCCGGCGAAAGCTGCATGTAGCCGACCGCGTGGTAGCTGAACGCCGCCGGATCGCTCTCCCACACGTCGACCGAATGCGCCATCAGCTCGCGCATCGCCGGTTGGAAGTAGTTGTTGCGCACGATGCCGCAGGCGATGCCGCTGGCCCCGGCGCCGACCTCGCCCTTGTCCAGCACGATAATGTCGGCGCCGTTTCCTGTTCGTACGGCAAGGTGCCAGGCGGTCGACAGCCCATGGATACCGGCGCCGATGACGACGTAGGTGCTCTTGCTGGGCAGGCTCATAGCTGGCGTACGCTTTCCGGAATGCCGAGGATCGATTGTAGCCGGTTCATCTCGCGGGTGATCAGCGACAGGTTGGAGTCGCGCACCGTGGGCAGCAGGATGCGGGCCTGGCGCACCGAATCCTGGTCGATGCTCGCGACCAGGAGATCCTCGGCGGTTTCCAGGAAGGCCAGCGCCTTGCCGTTCGGGCCGACGATGCGGCTGCCGCCCCAGAAGTGCAGGTCGTTCTCGTCGCCGACGCGGTTGGCGAAGATCACCGGGAAGCCGTACATCGAGGCGTAGAAGCGGCAGCTCAGGTCCCACCCGCCGGGATTGTCGAACGCCGCGCCGACCGCCTCCAGGGCGGAGCTGGACGGCACGAACAGCACCGTCGCGCCCTGCGTCGCGGCCAGGTGCACCAGTGCCGGGTTGAACACGTCGTTGCAGATCAGCACGCCGGCGCGCCAGAAGCTGTCCAGCACGAAGGTTTCGACATAGCGCCCGGTAGCGAAGTGCTTGGCGTCGTCGAGCCGGCCGTAGGTCGCCAGGTTCACCTTGCGGTGCAGGAAGGCCAGCTCGCTGTCCTTCACCGCGAAGACGGCATTGTAGAACTGCGCCGCCGGGCCTTCCTCGATCAGCCCGAACAGCGTGCACATCGGCCCGCTGGCCGCCGCCAGCTCGGCGATTGCCGGGTCATCGCGATGCCGTGCCAGCTCAAGCGTCTCCGGACCGGCACTGTGCCCGGTCAGGCTCAGCTCCGGGAACAGCAGGCAGTCGACGTCGGCACGCCGGGCGCGCTCTATGTAGCGCAGGTGCAGGTCCAGGTTGGCGTCGAAGTCGCCGAGCACGGTCGGGATCTGCGCCACCGCGACCCGCAGCACCGATCCCGGGCTCATCGCCGGTGCCTAGAGGTCGTCCGCATAGGCGCGATAGGACTGCTTCAGCCCCGGGTCGTTGCCCAGGGCGTAGTGCTTCGACATGTCGGGCGAGTAGCGACTGGCCGGTGGCGTCCGGCCCAGCGACTCGGCCATGGCGCGGATGTGGTGCGGCCCGGCGCCGCAGCAGACGCCGAGATAGTGAACGCCCATGTCCATGGCCTCGACGGTGAACTCGGCGATCTCGTGGCGGGTGCAGGTGAACGGGTCGAGCGCGACAGGGAAGGGCGCGTCCGGCCGTTTCGGGTCGGTCAGCGATTCGAATGTCGGCTCGCGCCGCGTGGTACGGAACGGCACCGGCAGCGCGCCGACGTGACACGACACCGCGCCGCGGATCGCGCGCAGGTGCGCCATCATCGTCTTCGGCCCGCGAATGCAATTGAGCCCGACGACGTCGGCGCCGAGCTCCTCCATGCGCCGCGCCGCGCGCGCCGGGGTGGCGCCGTCGCGCATCTTGCCGTTCTTGTGGATCGCGAAGGTGACCACGCTCGGCAGCCCGGTCTGGCGCATCACATCGAGCGCGATCTCCGCCTCGCCAAGGAAGGAGATGGTCTCGGCGATCAGCAGGTCGACGCCGCCCTCCACAGCCCAGCCGATCTGCTCCTCGAACATCGCCCGGACCGCCTTCTCTGTGGCGGTGTCGCCGGGCATGTAGGCGTTGGTGTTGCAGATGTTGCCGGCGACCAGCGCGTCGCCTTCCGCCGCCACCTCCCGGGCCAGCTTGATCGCCTGCCGGTTGATCGTCTCGAGGTCGTTCTCGCGGCCGATCAGGCGCAGCTTCTCGCGGTGCGCGTAGTAGGTGAAGGCCTCGACGATGTCAGTGCCGGCATTGAGGAACTCGCGGTGCAACTGCTTCACGGCCTCGGGGGCTTCCAGCACCGCTTCCGGCACGAAGGCACCGGCCTGCAGATAGCCGCGCCGCTCCAGCTCGAACAGGTAGCCTTCCGCGCAGATCACGGGCCCGGCCGCCAGCCGCTCCAGCAGGCCCTTCTTCGTGGTACCGCCCATCATCGTCGCTCCCATGGCTGGCTGCATGTTCGGCCCGGAGCGCGGCCGGCCTCTATGTCAGAAACGACATCCGCTGTCCCGGCCGCGACGCTCAGTCGCTGTCGCCGATGCCGCGTTGGTAGGTTGACGGGACCATGTCCTTGACCGACTGCGCGCGCTTGGCGAGCCAAAAGGCCTGTGCCGAAGGCACCGAGTCGAAGGCGCCTTCGACGCCGAGCTTGCGCGCCGCGTCCATCGGCCAATTCGGGTTGTAGAGCAGCTCGCGGGCCAGCGCGATCAGGTCGGCCCGGCCCTCCTGCAGGATGCCTTCCGCCTGGTCGGCGTGCACGATCAGGCCCACGGCCATGCTCATCAGCCCGGCGTCGTTGCGCAGCCGGTCGGCATACGGCACCTGGTAGCCGTAGCTGATCGGACCGGTGCCGACCACCGGCGCGCCGCGCATGCCGCCCGACGAACAGTCGATCACGTCGACGCCCTTGTCCTTGACGATGCGGGCCAGCGCCACCGACTGGTCCGGCCCCCAGCCGGCGTCATCCTCCACCGACAGGCGCAGGAACAGCGGCTTCGACTCCGGCCAGACCTGGCGCACCGCCTCCACGATCTCGATGCAAAGCCGCATGCGGTTCGCTTCCGAGCCGCCATAGTCGTCGTTGCGCTTGTTGGAGAACGGCGACAGGAACTGGTGGATCAGGTAGCCGTGCGCGGCGTGTATATCGAGCACGTCGAAGCCGGCCTCGTGCGCCCGCCGGGCTGCCTGCGCCCAGTGTTCGATGACCTCGGGGATCTCGTCGCGGCCGAGCGCGCGGGGCAGGGGATCGGTCTCCGGCGCCGACGCGGCCGACGACGACACCAGCTCCCAGTCGTCCCAGTCGTCGATCTCCGGCGACCGCTCCAGCGGCTTGCCGCCCTCCCACGGCCGGAAGCGCCGGGCCTTGCGCCCGGAATGGCCGAGCTGGATGCCGGGCACCGCGTCGTGCTGGCGGATAAACTCGACGCAGCGTTTCAGGCCGGGCACGAACTCGTCCTTCCACAGCCCGAGGTCGCCGACCGTGCCACAGCCGCGCCGCTCCACCTTGGTCGATTCCATGATCACCAGCCCGGCGCCGCCGGCGGCGTAGCGCCCGGCATTCATCAGGTGCCAGTCGGTGGCGAAACCCTTCTCGGCGGCATACTGGTGCATCGGCGCGACAACGACGCGGTTCTTCAGCGTCACGTCGCGAATCTCAATCGGCTGGAACAGCATCGGTCCGCTCATCTTTTGTTGTCCTGTCTCAGCCTTCGACGATCAGCCGGACCAGTTCGTCTGGCGTGCTCAGCATCGGGTAGTGGCCGGTGTCGATCTCGTGCCAGCGCGCGCCAAGCGTCTCTGCGCAGCGCTCCTGGTGCGCCCGCCCCGGGTTCCGCGCCTGCGGACAGTAGATCACTGACGCGTCCCATTTCTGCGACCAGAAGCTCGGCAGCTTCACCGCCTGGTTGAACGTGGCGATCGGGTGCAGGGTGATCCGGTCGGCCGCCCATTCGGCGAGTCCCGGTTCCAGCCCCGCGAACATCCGCGAAAGTGCGTCCTCCCGCGCCGGGCCGAGGCCAAGCTCGGTGAGTGTCGCCGAGGGCGGATTGACGATGTCCATGATCGCCTCGCCGTCGAGCAGCGCCAGCGCGTCGGCGAACACCAGCCGCGCGATGCGTTCCCGGGCGCGCTCCGCCGCGGCCGCCATCACCATGCCGCCCGACGAGGTGCCGACCAGTACCGCATCATGCAAGTCATGGAAGAACAGCAGCTCGGCGATCTCCTGCCCGTGGCTCTCGGTGTCGATGCCGGGGCGGAGTTGCGAACGGCGCTCGCCGCAGCCGTCCAGGGTGGGGGCGTGCACTTCGTGGCCGGCCGCGCGCAGGCGCTCCGCCACCGGTCGCCAGATCCAGCTACCCTGATAGGCGCCGTGAATGAGCACGAAGACGGTCACGTCGATTGTTCCTCCCGGTGTCCCGGCGGCCATTGTGCCCGCCGGCCGTGCCGTGCGCTATGCTGCTGGCCATCACGGGCGGAGGCGACGATGGCGCAGCAGGCGATCCTGGTGACCTACAAGATCAAGCCGGGCAGGTTCGACGAGCTTCTTGGCAAGCTGGAAGCGCATGTCGCGCGCACCAAGGCGGAGGAGGCGGGCTGCGTGCAGTTCGACATCCTGGTCCCCGCCGAGCCCGACACCATCCACTTGCACGAGGTCTACGCCGACGAGGCCGCGGTTGCCCTACACAACAAGTCGGAAGGGCTGGCGCGCTACAAGCGCGAGACCGACGACCTGCTCGCCGCCCGCGTCATCGTCCCCTGCGTGGTCAAGGACTAGCCGCCGCGTCCATCGCCGCAAGGTAACCGAAGGTAAGCGCCGGGCCCAGCGTGATGCCGGGGCCGGGATAGGCGCCGCGCATGATCGAGGCCATGTCGTTGCCGCAGGCGTAGAGGCCGGGGATCGGCGCGCCACCCGCGTCCAGAACGCGGGCGCGGGTATCGGTGTTCAGGCCGCTGGCGGTGCCCAGGTCGGCCGGCCATACCGCGACCGAATAGAACGGCCCGGTCTCGATCGGCGCCAGGCACGGGTTCGGGCTCACCGCCGGATCGCCGAAGTGGCGCTGGTATGCGTTCGAGCCGCGCCCGAACTCGCGGTCCTCGCCGGCTCGCGCGTCGGCGTTGAAGCGTTCCACGGTTTCCAGCAACGCGGCGGGGTCGAGGCCGAGCTTGGTCGCCAGGCCGGCCAGCGTCGGCGCCTCGATCAGGTAGCCGGCGTCGAGGTAGGGCTTGCGGTTGCCGGTCATCGGCTTGACCGCGCCGAGCCCGTACTTCCACAGGAAATTCTTGTCACAGATCAGGTGCGCCGGCACCGCGTGACCGACATTATCGGCGCGAAGCTGCGCCCGCACGAACTCGTGATAGGAGACCGCCTCGTTGGTGAAGCGTCGGCCCTGTCTGTTGACGGCGATGAGGCCGGGCTTGCCGCGGTCGGTGACGGTATGCGGGAACTTCACCTGCCGGCCCTCGGCATTGGTGAACCAGGAGACCGGCGTCCAGAAGGCGGCTTCGATGTCGCCGGCGTGGACCGTGCCGCCGGCGGTCTCGCCCAGCCGCAGGCCGTCGCCGGTGGCGCCCTCGGTCACCGCGGTAACGGTGGCCTGTTCGGGCAGCAGCTCGGCGCGGCGCTCGCCGTCGTGGCTGAACCCGCCGGTCGACAGGATCACCGCGCGGTCCGCCTCGATCAGTTCGCCAGCCACGCGCACGCCGATGATGCGCCCGTCGCGCGTCTCCAACCCGTCGATCGCGGCGCCGATGCGGATCGGTACGCCGCGGTCGCGCAGCGACTTCAGCAGCCGTCCGGCAAGCGCATTGCCCAGCACCAGGTCGGTGCCGCGATGGTGCTTCAGGCGCTGCAGCAAGTAGGCGGCGGTCAATCTGGCGACGCGCAGGAAAGACGTTGCCGAACGGTAGACGTTGCGGAAGTGCGGCAGGTCGGGCCGGGCCACCATCATGCCGCCGAACAGCATGAACTCCGGCAGCGGCGAGCGCAGCAGCTTGAACCCGTCGCCCAGCGCGCGCGCATCGAACCGTTCCGGCTCCAGCACCCGCCCGCGCATGGTCGAGCCCGGCGCCTCCGGGTAGTAGTCGGGATAGAGCGGCACCGGGCGCAGCTTCACCTCGCTGTTGCTGTCCAGGTAGGCGATGGCCTCAGGCGCCTTCGTCAGGAAGGCCGCGCGCAGGTCGCGCCCGCTCTCCGTCGGAACCGTGGCGTCGAGATAGGCGGCCGCCGCCTCGGCCGTGTCGTCGCCGGCGGCCGCCATCGGCGCCCACACCATGCCGCCGGAGATCGCCGTGGTGCCGCCGACGAAATCGGTCTTCTCCAGCACCAGTACCTTCAGGCCTTCGGCGGCCGCGACCAGCGCGGCGGTCATGCCGCCGGCGCCGGCGCCGACCACGACGACGTCGTAGCGTTCCGCCATCAGGCGAAGCCGGCCTTGTCCAGCGCGACGATCGAGGCCGGGATGTCCGCGTCCGGCCGGTCGGAGATGATCTCGAGCATCGCCGGCCCGTCATAGCCGGCGCTCTTCAGCAATGGCGGCACGCTGGCGAAGTCGATGGTGCCCTCGCCGACGGCCGCGTGGCGATAGACGTCGAGCGGCGTGTCCGACAGGTGCACCAGCCGCAGCCGGTCGCCGATCCGCGCCAGCCCTTCGCCGAAGTCCTCCTTGACGAAATAGGCGTTGGCGATGTCGTAGACCACGCCCAGGCGCGGATCGCCGTAGCGCTCGATGGCCGCCATCATGTCGTCGACCTTGGGCAGGAAGGCGAACGGCATGTTCTCCACCCAGAGCGCGGTGCCGCATGCCTCGGCCAGCGGCGTCAGCACGTCGAGCGCGGCGAAGAAATGTCCGGTCATCTGCTCCGCCGGCATCGGGAAGAGCGGGTTCGGCTTGCCCGGGCCCAGCACGACGCCCGGCACCTCAAGGTCTCCGGCCAGCCGCACGATGGAGCGTACGATGCCCAGCGAATAGGTTCGCATCTGCGACGCCGCCGCGGCGATGTTGATGTCCACGTTCGGCATGTTGAGCGTGGTGATCCGCAGGTCCGCGTCGGCCAGGAACTTCTTGAACTGCCGCCGCGCGCCGGCGTCCATGTCGGCCGGCCAGGCGTGACCGGGATACATCATCACCTCGAAGGCGCTCTCGCCGCGCGCCGCCCATTGCTCCAGGCAATCCTTGGCCGTGTGGCTCTGCGTGTAGGCGTAGGTGTTGATGCCGTAGATACTCATTCGTTCGCCCTCTTGGCCGCCAGGGTCGCGGCCAGCCCGGCGCGGATGTCGAAGCGCGGGCTGTAGCCGAACGCCTCGGCCGCCCGCGCATGGTCCAGCGCGCCCTTGCGCCAGGCCGGCAGGCCCGGCGCGAAGTCGATGGTGCCGGGCCCGACCGACAGGTCCGCGGCCGGCACCAGTTCCTTGATCACGTCGACGATGTCGGCCAGCGTCACCGCCTGCCCGGACGCCATGTGGTAGGCGTCGTGGGGATGGTCGGCAAGGTCCAGCGCCTGGACCAGGCCCGCGACCACGTCGTCGACATAGGCATGGTCGACCAGGAAGTCGGCGCCGTTCGGCAGGTGCAGCGGCCGCCCCTCGGCCGCTGCGTCGACCAGCGTCTTCGGCACCCGCGGGCGTGGCAGCCCCGGCCCGTAGACCCAGCACGTGCGGATATTGATCACCTCCAGGCCGTGCAACTGCGCGTAGCTGCGGCCGAGCTGCTCGACCGCCAGCTTGGAAATGCCGTAGGCCATGATCGGGTGCTGTGGGTGGCCCTCGTCGATGCGGTCGGCCTGGAAGTGGCCGTAGGTCTCCTCCGACGAGATGTGCAGCATCCGGCGCACGCCGAAGAGCCGCATCGCCTCCAGCACGTTCAGGCTGCCCTCGACGTTGACGCGCATGGTCAGCGCCGGCGAGGCGATCGACACCGGCACGCCGACCATCGCTGCGCAGTGCACCACCGCGTCCGGCTTGTACCGCTGGATCGTGGCGGCGACCGACGCCCATTCCAGAATTTCGCCGCGCACGAACTCGACGCCCGCCAGGTCGTCCAGTATCGGGTTCGGTTGCTGGTCGAAGGCGACGACGCCATCGCCGCGCGCCGCCAGCGCCCTGACCAGGCTGGCGCCGAGGAATCCGGCGCCGCCGGTGACCATCACGCGCATCGGTCTACTCCGGCAACCAGGCGTCGCCGAAATTCGGCTTCACGAACGGCGTCGGCGGCAGTTGCCAGGTGCCGGTCGCCGGCGGGCGCACGTTGGCGTCGACATGCACGTCGATCAGGTGCGGCTTGTTCGACTTCACCGCCGCCTCCAGCGCGCCCTTGAAGTCCCGGCTGTCGGTCACGGTGGTGCCGTCGACGCCATGCGCCCGGGCCAGCGCGGCGAAGTCCGGGTTGTACGGCTCGTTGTTCGGCGAGCGGTTGAAACTGGTGCCGATCTCGCGGCCACCGAACATGCCGAGCTGGATGTCGCGGATCGCGCCCCAGGTGAAGTTGTTCCACACCACCCACACGCAGGGAATGTCGTACTCCACCGCGGTGCACAGCACGTGCGGTGTCATGGTGAAGCCGCCGTCGCCGACCACCGCGACGCACGGCCGGTCGGGCGCCGCCAGCTTGGCGCCGAGTATGCCGCTGACCCCGAAGCCCATGGCCGAGAAGCCCCAGGTGTTGAGCATGGTCTGCGGCTGGCGCGCCTCCCAGAACTGCATGAACCAGTTGTGGTGCACGCCGCTGTCGAGCGCGATGATGGCGTCGTCGGGCAGCACCTCGCGCACGTCGGCGACGATCCGCTCCGGCCGTGCTGGCGAGCCGTGGATGTCGAAGTTGGGCCGCACGTGCGTCTCCCACTCGGCCGCCCAACCCTCGATGTCGGCGTGCCATTGCTTCACCGCGTCGGTGCCGCCGGTGCCACGCCGGTCCAGTTCGGCCAATACCTGGCGCAGCACCGTGCGGACGTCGGCGACGATGCCCAGCGTCGGCTCGTAGTTGCGGCCGATCTCGGTGACGTCGATGTCGACATGCACCAGCTTGGTCGACGGAAAGTTCCACGAGTAGCCGGGAATCCACGACGACGAGGAGCGATCGTCGAAGCGCGCGCCCAGCGCCACCACGAGATCCGCGTGGCGGCCAACCTGGTTCGCCGGATAGGTGCCGTTGCGGCCGATGAAGCCGAGCGACAGCGGGTCGTCCATCGACAGGCAACCCATGCCGTTCGGTGAGCTCAGCACCGGAATGCCGAGCCGGTGCACCAGCGCGGTGAGCTCCGCGCTGGCCTCCGACAGCGTCACGCCATGGCCGATGAACAGCGCCGGGCGCTTGGCCGCCAGCAGCATCTCGACGACGGTCGTGACGTCCTCCGGCGCTGCGCCGGGTCGGCTGGAAATGCCGCGCCGCGCGGCGCGCTGGACCTGCACGTCGGCCTCTTCCTGGAACACATTGAACGGGATGTCGACGTTGACCGGACCGGGCCGGCCGGTCACCGCGGTGGTCATCGCGTTGTCGAGCAGGCGCGGCAGCATGTCGACGCGCGGCACCTGGAACGTGCGTTTCACCACCGGGCGCAGCACCGAGGGAAAATCCGCCTGGTTGTGCCGGTAGATCTCCTGGAACGGGCCACGGTTGACCTGCTGCGTCGGCACGTTGGCGGTCAGCGCCAGTACCGCCGACGAGTCAGCCAGTGCCGTGGCCATCGCCATCACGATGTTGGCCGAGCCCGGCCCGGTCGAGGTAAGCGTCGCCACTGGCTGATGCTTGATGCGGAAATAGGCGTCGGCCATGTGGCCGGCGGTCTGCTCGTGGCGCGGCGAAACCAGCTTGATCTTGTCGCGCGCGCCGTAGAGCGCGTCCAGCAGCCCGACATTGCCGTGGCCGCAGATGCCGAAGACATACGGCACGTCCTCGCCGACCAGGAACTCGGTAATCAGATCGGCGCCCTTCATGGCTCTGCTTCCTCTCTTATTGGTTCTGGCGATGGTAGAGCATGGTCGTCGCCAGCGCGAACCGGCCGCCTGCTGATATGCTGGCGCAATGACCGCGAAAGTCGACAAGCCCGCCGCGCGGACGGCTGACGCGCTGCTGGACGAGATGGCGGCGCGCCTGCCGGACCATGAGGCCGTGGTCGACGGCGACCGGCGCTGGACCTATGCCGACCTGCGGCGCGAGGCGATGATCGTGGCGGCCGGCCTGTGGGCGCTGGGCGTGCGGCCGGGCGACCGCGTGGCGATCCTGATGGGCAACCGCGCGGAGTGGCTGGCCAGCTACTTCGCGATCCTCGGCCTGGGCGCGACGGCGGTGGCACTAAACACCTGGCTGACGCCGGCCGAGCAGGCCTACCAGTTGAACCACGCGCGGGTTTCGACCCTGATCGTGGCGGACCGGTTCCGCGACCGCGACGTGCTGGCCGAGCTGGACGAGATGCGCGCGCTGGGCTTGCCCGAGATGCGCCTCGTGGTCCTTGGCGAGCGCGAGGCGGACGGCGCCACCGCCTACGCCGACCTGGCCAAGATGGGTTCGCGTGAGGCGCGATGGGGCCTGGCCGAACCGGATGGCGTCGCCTGCATCCTCTACACCTCGGGCTCGACGGCGCGGCCCAAGGGCGTGCCGCTGCAACACTGGGGCCTGATCGACAACATGTGGGAGATCGGCGAACGCATGCGCCTGACGCCCGGCGATCGCATATGGTTCGCGATCTCGCTGTTCTGGTCCTTCGGCTGCGTCAACGCGCTGTTCGCGATGATGACGCATGGCGGCACGCTGGTGTTGCAGCACCACTTTGACGCGGCAAAGGGCTTGCGCCTGATCGAGGCCGAGCGCTGCACGGTGATCTACGGCACGCCGAACATCGCCCTGGCGCTGACCGAACATCCCGACCGGCCAGCGCGCGACCTGTCCAGCCTGCGAACCGGCGCCGCCATCGGCACGGCCGAGCAGATGCAGCTTTTCGTCGAGCTTGGCGCGCACGAGATCTGCAACGTCTATGGCCTCACGGAGGGCTACGGCAATTCCTGCGTCGCCGACTGTCGCGCGCCGCTGCCGCGACGCCTGACGGCCTGCGGCGCGCCGCTGCCCGGCGTCGAGCTTCGTATCCTGGACCTGGTGTCCGGCGGGACGGCGCCGGCGGGGACGGTCGGGGAGATCGCGCTGCGCGGCCGCATCACGCTCGGCTACCTCGACGACCCGGAGACCACCGCGGCGACGATCATGCCCGACGGCTGGTTCCCGACCGGCGACCTCGGGCTGGTCGACGAGACCGGCTGGCTGCATTTTCGCGGCCGGCGCAAGGAATTGATCAAGACCGGCGGCATCAACGTCTCCCCGGCCGAGATCGAGGCGGTGCTGGTGAGCCATGCGGCCGTCGAGTCCGCCTTCGTCACCGGTCTAGCTGACGACCGACTGGACCAGGCCATTGGCGCCGTGGTGGTGCTGCATGACGGCGCTTCTGCCGAAACCGACGCGCTGCGCCGCCACTGCCGCCAGAGTCTAGCCGCCTACAAGGTACCGCACCGGATCGTCTTCGCCGCCGCCAACGACCTGCCGGCCACCTCGACCGGCAAGCTGCAACGCAACCGGCTCTTCGAGCTGTTCGACAAGTAACCGTCATGCCGGCCTTGAGCCGGCATCCATGTCGGGGGCAAGTGGCGGCGGCGCCGAACGGGCGGCGACATGGACCCCGTATCAAGTTCGGGGTGACGAGGCATTTAGTAGTTCGGCGTCCGCTTTTCGCGAAACGCCGCGACGCCCTCGGCGAAGTCGGGGCTGGCGCGGACCTCGTCGCCCAACATCTGGTCCATCTCTTCGCGCGGGCGGTTCGCCGCGTCGTCGGTGGCGCTGACCTGGGCCTTCACCGCCTGCACCGCGGCGGGGCTGTTGGCGGCGATCGCCTCTGCCGTGCCGAGCGCCCAGTCCATCAGTTCAGCGCGTGGCATCACGCGATTGATCAGGCCGATGCGGGCGGCCTCCTGCGCATCGATCAGGCGGCCGGTGAGCAGCAGCTCCATGGCGTGCACATGCCCGATCTGTTGGCGCAACCGCAGCGCCGCGCCGCCGAACGGGTAGACGCCCCACTTCACCTCCGGCAGGCCGAAGCGCGCGTCCGGGGCGGCGGCGCGGATGTCGGTCGGCAGCAGCAGCTCGATGCCGCCGCCGGCGCAGACGCCGTTCACCGCCGCGATCACCGGCTTGGAGATGGCGCCGTACTTCAGCAGCCCGGCGCTGATCATGGCCGACATCTCCGGCCCGGCGCTGAGATCGCCGGACAGGTCCGCGCCGGCGCAGAAGGCGCGCTCGCCGGCACCGGTCAGCACGATCGCGCGGCATGCCCCAGTCTGCAGTTTCAGCCACAGCTCGCCCAGCTCGCGCAAATCGTCGCGGCTGAGTGCGTTCATTTTCGCCTGGTTGTCGATGACGATGACGGCGACGTGCGGCCCATGTTCGCGGACATGCAATGTCACGGCGAAACCTCGACCACGACCTTGCCGAACGCCTTGCGTTCGCTCAGCAGGCGCAGCGCCTCCACGCCCTGGTCGAGCGGCAACCGGTGGCTGATCAGCGGCTTCAGGAACCCCTTGGCCCAGAAGTCGGCGAGCTCGTCCTGTGACCGCTTCAGCAGGTCCGGCCGGAAGCGCTGGAAGTAGCGCAGCGACGAACCCAGCGCCGCCCGGTGCTTCACCAGCAGCCGGTTCGCCGGGATGCGCGGCGCGCCACCGACAAAGCCGAAATGCACGAACCGTCCGCCCCAGCCGAGCGACGACAGGGCGCTGTCGAACAGCTTGCCGCCGACCGGGTCGAAGCAGACATCGGCGCCCTTGCCGTCGGTGATCGCCATGACCCGATCCTTCAGCTCTTCGCTGGCATAGTTCACCGTCTCGTCGGCGCCGTGCTCGCGTACTGCGGCCAGCCGCTCGTCATTGCTGGCCGCGGCGATCACGCTGGCGCCCATCGCCTTGCCGATCTCCACCGCCGCCATGCCCGAACCGCCGGCCGCGCCCAGGACCAGCATGGTCTCGCCGGCCTCCAGGCGTCCTTGCCAGCGGATTGCCAGGTGCGCCGACAGGTAGGCGACGGGGAAGGCGGCGGCGGCGGTGAAGTCCATGCCCTCGAACATCGCCATCGTGTTGATCGACCTCGCGATGGCCTGTTCCGCGAATCCGCCATGCGCCACCGTCGCCATCACCTTGTCGCCGGGCTTGAAGCCAGTGACGTCGGCGCCGACCGCCGCCACCCGCCCGGCCGCCTCCAGCCCGGGCGCGAAGGGGAAATCAGGCTTCGTCTGGTAGTTGCCGGCGACCATGATCGTGTCGGCGAAGTTGGCCGAGCTGGCGGCCACGTCGATCAGGATTTCGTCGGCCGCCGGGCTCGGCGCCGGCATGTCGCCCAATTCCAGGCTGTCGATGTCGCCCCAGGCGCGGCAGATCAGTGCCCGCATCTCGTTCCTCCCGGCTGTGTCACGCGCCTAGTCTGCGCCCTTCCAATTCGCCGGGCCAGTGGGCAGGCTTGACGGAGCAAGCCAGGGAGACGCCTCGTGCCGAAGCTCAACATCGGGGTCTGCTACGACTTCCGCAATCCGCCGGACTCCGGTACCAGCGACCGGAGGCTCTATGCCGAGGTGCTGGAGCAGGTGCGCTGGCTCGACCGGATCGGCGCCGACCTGGTCTGGTTCACCGAGCACCATTTCGTCGACGACGGCTACCTGCCGAGCTGGGTGCCGGTGGCCGGCGCCATGGCCAGCGCGACCAGCCACGTGCGCTTCGGCACCGACATCTGCCTGCTGCCTTTCAACCATCCGGTGCGGCTGGCGGAAGACCTGGCGGTGCTCGACAACATCTCCGGCGGCCGGGTCGAGCTTGGCGTCGGTATGGGCTACGCGCCGCACGAGTTCCGTGGCTTCGGCCTGCCGGTCAGCCGCCGGGTGTCGCTGATGGACGAAGGCATCGAGGTGCTGCAACGCTGTTTCACCGGCGAGCGGTTCAGCTATCACGGCAAGCGCTATGACTTCGACGATGTGATCGTCACGCCGGGCTACGTGCAGGAGGGCGGCCCGCCGCTGTTCGTCGCCGCGATGTCGAAGGCCGGTGCGGAGCGTGCCGCGCGCCACGACACCCACTTCCTGCCGCAGGGCCACAAGGACGACGTCTACGGCACCTGGGCCAAGGCGCTGAAGGAGTCCGGCCGCGAGCCCACCGCCAAGCGCATCGGCATCATCCGCACCGTCATCGTCGCCGACCGCGACAGCGACGTCGCGCGCCAGGTGATGGCGGCCGAGCGCTACCGCATGGAGCTCTACAAGCGCTTCTTCTCCGAGAGCGGCCAGCCGGTGGCCAAGGCCGACGAGGCGGTGCCGCAACGGGTGATCATCGGCGACGTCGATACCTGCGTCGACGAGCTGAAGCGCTTTGTCACCGAGTTCGACATCACCGACATCGTCTCCATGGCCGTCCCGCCCGGCCTGCGCACCGCGCAGATGACCGACAGCCTGGAGGCGCTGTTCACCAAGGTGGCCCCGCGCGTGAAGGCGGAGCTGGGACGGTAGATGCCGTTCGCCGGCGGAGATCGCCGGTCAAGCCCGGCGATGACGGAATGGAAGAAGGTCGTCATGCCCGGACTTGAAATGGGCATCTCCTTGACGCGACCTCAGTATCGCCGCGGCACCAGTCCCGACTGGAACCACGTGACGAAGCTCTCGATGGAGAATACCGGCAGGCCGACAGCGTCGCGGATGTCGGCCGCATAGGGCACCATGTTGGTGCATTCCAGCACCAGCGCGCCGATGTCGTCGTGCGCCGCGACCAGCGCTTTCGCCGCGTCCACATTGTCCTGGCGCGCCAGATCGACATCCAGCTCCAGCTCGTTGTCGAGCAGCGCCCGGGTGAACTCGCGCCCGCCTTCGGTGGTGCCGAGCGGCGTGTCCGCCGGCACGTTCGCCTTCGCCAGATGCTCCGCCGTTAACGTCGAGCCTGAGATGGTCAATACGCCGGCGCGTTTCCCGGGCGGCAGCAGCCGGTTCACCATCTCCACCTGCATCAGCGACGATGCGGCCACCGGCACGCCGACCGCCGCCGCCAGCTCCGCCTGATACAGCGAAAGAAAGCCGCAGTTGGTTGTGATGCCGTCCGCGCCATCGCGCACCAGGTCTTGCGCGGCATCGACGAAAGCATCGAGCAACCCTTCCGCGCCACGCCTGACCACCCGGTCCGGCGAGGCGCCGCGCACGACCTTGTAGAGCACCGGAAACGGCCACGTCAGCGCGTTGCCCATGTCGCCGGGGATGCGCGGGAAGCGCGCCTCCAGCATCAGGATGCCGACTGAAGCGCCATAGACCGACTTGCCGCCCGAGACTTTCACCACCGCCTCCTCGTGAAATTGGAGAGATACCGATACCATTCGCCGCATGACTCAGAAACCGACGATCGCGGTGATCGGGGCCGGCATGGTCGGCACCTGCTGCGCCCTGCATCTGCAGGACGCCGGCTTCGACGTGACCTTGGTGGACCGGGGCGGGCCGGGCGAGGCGACCTCGGCCGGCAACCTCGGCGCGTTCGGTGTCGCGTCCTGCCCGCCGGCGGCGATGCCCGGCATCGTGCGCAAGGTGCCGGCGATGCTGCTGGACGAGATGGCGCCGCTGAAGTTGCGGTGGAGCCACGTGCCGCGCGCGCTGCCCTGGTTCCTGCGCTTCATCGCCAACTCGAAGCCGGAACGCGTCGAGGCCAATGCGGCGGCGCGACAGAGCCTGCTCGACCAGGCCCACGCCGCCGTCGACCACCTGATCGCCGAGGCAGACGCGACCGACCTGATCAGCCGCACCGGCCTTATGTTTACCTTCGAGAAGGAAGCGACCTTCGAGGCCGCGAGCTACGCCTTCGACCTGCGCCGCCGCAACGGCACGGTGCTCGACCTGCTCGACGGCAACGAGGCACGCCAGGTCGAGCCGGCGCTATCGACAAACGTCGTGCGCGCGATCCGCGTCGCCGACTTCGCCCACACGCTCGACCCGATGAAGCTGGTGCAGGCCCTGGCGGCGTTGTTCGTACGGCGTGGCGGCAGCTTGGCGCCGCGCACGGTCAGCGGTTTCGAGATTGACCCCGGCGGTGTGCGCGCGCTGCGCTCCGCCGAGGGCGACCTGCCGGTGGAGAGGATCGTGCTGGCCGCCGGCGTCTGGTCGCGCCCACTGGCGGCCAAGCTCGGCACGTCGGTGCCGCTGGAGGCCGAGCGCGGCTACCATTCGATGTTCAACGGCTGCGACATGCGCCTCAACATCGCGCTGACCTCGGCCGACCGCAACGTCGCGATCACGCCGATGGCCGACGGCATCCGGGTCGGCGGCACGGCCGAGTTCGCCCCACCCGATGCCACGCCGAATTACGCCCGTGCCAGGATGGTCGCGCGTCACGCCGAGGCGCTGCTGCCCGGCCTGAGGAGCGACAACGTCACCGAGTGGATGGGTCCGCGCCCGTCGCACCCCGATTCCAAGCCGGTCATAGACCGAGCGCCGAGACACGCCAATGTCTGGTTCGCCTTCGGCCACGACCATCTCGGCCTGACCATGGGCGGCATCACCGGCAAGCTGATCGCGGAACTGGTGACGGGCCGGACGCCGAGCGTCGACCTGGCACCGTTCCGCGCAGACCGATTCTGAAAGGGCATCGTCCCCCCACCTCACCTGTCCTCTCCGCCCCGGGGCGGAGAGAGACGAAATGGAGACGACGTTGCGGCTCCCTCTCCGCCTTTTAAGGGGGGAGAGGCCTTGCCGATGCGGGCGAGAGTGAGGTGGGAGTTGACGCCGTGCGGGTTGCTTGAACGGCAGGCCTAACTCCCGATCCGCAGCGGTGTTTCCAGCTCGCGTAGCGCGGCGACGATCGACGGCGCGACGAGGCGACTGGTGCGCCTGTTGGCGGGCGAGGGGAAGTTCTGCGAGGTCATCTCCAACTCGGCCACGTCCGATACCACCCGGACCGTATGACGCGTCCCCGGCACCGTGCCGTCGGCGAAAATCTCCACCCGCGTCTGGTCCAGCCCGAGTCCAGCGAGGCTCAGCGCGACGGCGACGTTGAAATGGCGCGGGAAGTGCCGCGCGGCCTCCCGCGCTGGCCCGGCAAACACCGGCACCGCCCCACGCATCGCCGCGTCGAGGTCGACGCCCTGCTCGGCGACATAGGCCTCGCGCGCCAGCGATTCCGGCACGATGTGCGAGATTAGCGTGACCGCCTTCAGCCCGCCCTCGCGCGCCGATCGCAAGATGTCCAGGCCGGGCAGCGCGCCGCTGGCGATCTGGATCGTCGCGCCATGCGCGGCCGCCAGGTCGATCAGGTCGAGGTTGACGCCGAGCGCCCCGACGCTGACGCAGACCACGTGCGCGCCGGCCCGCACGGCCGGCTCGACCACGTCGCGGAACCCGTCATAGGTCGCACACTCCACGATGACTTTGGCATGGCTCGGCAGCTCGGCGGCGGCGACCACCGGCACGTCGAGCCCGGCCTCGTCGGCGCGCGGCCTCGCGGCGCCGAGGTCGCGGGCGCTGACCGCCGCGATCTCCAGGCCAAGGTCGGGACGCGCGGCGATCATGGCCACCAGTTGGCGGGCGACGTTACCGAAGCCGCCGAGCGCGATGCGCATCAGGCTATCCACTCGCTGACTGGCGCGGCGGCCTCGTTCAGCGGCTGGCTGATCACATCCACCAGGGTCGGTCCGTGATGCGCCACGGCCTGCTTCAGCACGCCTTGCAGCTCGTCGGGGTCTTCCACCTTCCAGGACTTCACGCCGAAAGCCGAGGCGACGGCGGCGTGGTCGGTGCGGTCGAAGTCGACGGAGAAGTAGCGTTCGCCGAATCCGGCGCGCTGGCCCGCCTTGATCCAGCCGAACACGGCGTTGGAGAACACGATGAAGGTGATCGGCATCTTGCGCCTGACCACTGTCTCCAGCTCGCCGCAGGTGAAGCCGAACGAGCCGTCGCCCATCAGCGCCACCACCTTGGCGCCGGGCCGCCCGACATGCGCGCCCATCGCCGCCGACATGGCGTAGCCCAGCGCGCCGTGCGCCCGGTTGGAGATGAAGTGCCGTCCGGGCGCACGCAGCTCGTAGAAGGCCGACACGTAGGGACAGGGCGTACCCGGGTCGGCGACCACGATGGCGTCGTCGTCCAGCACCGCGCGCAAGGCGGCGATGGTCCGTTCCGGCTTGATCGGCCGCTCGGCGCTCTCAGCCAGCGGCGCGAAGGCCGCCCACTTCTTCGCCTTGGCCAGGGCCACCGCGCCAGCGCCGCCGTAACCCGCAACGTTTTCCCGTGCGTCCAGTGCCTGGTTCAGCGCCGCCAGCCCGAGCCGCGCGTCGCCAACCAGTGCCGCCTCGGTCTCGTAGGACGCGCCGATCACCGCCGGTTCGCTGTCGAGGTGCACGATCGGGGTGCCCTTGGCCGGTACGCTCCAGCGCTCCGTGGTCACCGACCCGGCGCGGCAGCCGATGAAGAACACGCAATCGGCCTGCGCCAGGAATTCCTTGGTCGCCGGCACGCCGCCGTTGGAGCCGACCACGCCGACGCAGTTGGCATGCGTCTCGGCCAGGCTGCCCTGGCCCGACACGGTGGTCGCCACGGCAATGTCGAGCCGCTCCACGAAGCGCAGGAATTCGCTTTCGCCGCCCGCCAGCACGATGCCACCGCCGCACACCACCACCGGGAACTTGGCGGCGAGCAGCACGTCCAGCGCGGCCTCGACGTCGGCCTCGGCGGGCGCGACGGGCAGGGCGGGCCAGCTCTGGTGGCGTTTGTCGGCCCAGACCTGGTCCGGATCGACCGGCGCGCGCTGCACGTCGATCGGGAACCCGAGGTGCGCCGCGCCCGGCCGCCCGGTGGTCATCTCGCGAAACGCGGTACGCACCATGTCGGGCAGCATGTCGGCCTTGTCGATCACCGCATTCCACTTGGTCAGCGGCGCCATCAGCGCGCCCTGGTCCAGCTCGGTCAGCGGATAGTGGCCGCGCGAGGCGACCGACACGTCGGACGTAATGGCGAGGATCGGCACCGACGACTCGTTCGCCTCCACCAGCCCGGGGAGGATGTAGGTCGCGCCGCCGCCCGACGGCCCCTCGCAGACGCCGACCCGGTTGGTCACCCGGGCGTAGCCGTCGGCCATGTACGCGGCGGACCGTTCGTCACGGGTCAGGATGTGCTCGATCCCGTGATCGAGCCGGTACAGCGCGTCGTAGAACGGCAAGGTGGTATCGCCGCACAGGCCGAAGATGTGGCGCACGCCATGCGCCTCCAGCATCCGCACCATCGCTTCGGCGCCGTTGAAGAGGTTATCGGTCAAGGATCAGGTTCCTGGCTTCCAGACTTGCTCTATTCTGTATAGCCGATGACCCGAGCCCCGATCACCTCCGCCGTTGCCGCCTTCGTCAGCGACTTCGACATCGCCGCTGTTCCGGCGCCGGTTCTGGCCTATGCCAGGATGCTGGTGTTCGACGGGATCGGCACGCTCGCCGCCGCGACCCATTCGCTGGTCACGTCCAGCGCCGGCATCGGCCGGTTCGCCGAGATGCACGCCGGCGCCGGGCCGGCGACCTTGATCGGACAGAACCGAAAGGCCGACGTCGTCACCGCCGCGCTGGCCAACGGCACGCGCGGCTACGCCGTCGACATGGAGCCGCATCATCCCGAGGCGATCCTGCACCCCGTTGCCGTGCTGGGGCCGGTGGCGCTGGCGCTGTGCGAGGCCGGCGGTCGGCCGGGACGCCACATGATTGGCGCCGTGGTGTTGGGCTGCGAGATCACCTATCGCGTGTCGATGGCGATGCGTCCGCGCGAGCTCTATTCGCTGGGCTTCCACCCCTCGGCGGTGTGCGGGACCTTCGGCGCCGCCGCCGCCGCCTCCTGGCTGCTCGGCCTCGATGCGGCGCAGACGGCGCGGGCGCTCGGTCTCGCCGGCTTGCAGGCCTCCGGCCTGATGGCGTGGGAAGACGATCCGCGCGAGGACGCGCGCCCGTTCCAGATCGGCATGGCGGCGCGCAACGGGGTGACGGCGGCGCTGCTGGCGGGCCAGGGCTTCGGCGGCCCGGACCGGATATTCGACGGCGGCCACAACGTGCTGCACGCCTTCAGCCGCGTCGCCGAGCCCGGCAAGCTGGTCGAGGGCCTGGGCGAGGCCTGGGACGGCGTCGCCGAACTGGCGATCAAGCCTTATCCATGCGTGTCCTTCCTGCATCCGGCCCTGGATGCGTTGGCTGAGTTGATCGCGGCGCACGACATTCATGCCGAACAGGTCGAAGCCGTCGCCCTGCGGTTCGCCGCCTCGGGGGCGCATTGCGTCGACGACAACCCGCTGAAGAGCCATTGCGCGCAGTACGTCCTGCCGGTGCGGCTGGCGCGCGGCGGCCTGGTTTTCACCGACCTGTTCCAGGACCTGCGCGAGAGCGACGCGGAAGTCGCGCGCCTGGCCGCCGCGACCCGAGTGGACCGCGACGCAGGCGAGTTCGACCGGCTGTTCCCGGACGTCTATGCCGGCGAGGTGACGTTGACGTTGAAGGACGGGCACGAGGTGTCGGCACGGCGGGACGTCGCGCGCGGTTACCCCGAGACGCCGCTGTCACAAGCCGAGGTCGAGGCAAAGTTCGATGCGCTGGTCGGCGCGGTGGCGGACGACGGGCGGCGGCAGGCATTGAAGGTCGCGGCGGCGGATGTTCTCGACGCGCCGTCGGTCGACGTGCTGGCTGCGCTACTGAGCAAGCCGGCGAATAGCTAGAACGCCTTCGAAACCCACCTCACCTGTCCTCTCCGCCCAAGTGGGTGGAGAGGGACGAAATGGTAATGACGTAGCCGCTCCCTCTCCGCCCTCCGGGGGGACAGGGTTGGGGTGAGGGTGGGTGTCGATGAAGGGCGCGTTGCCGCCCGCCTACGCCCCCCACTCGAACCGGAACCCGTCGCCCTGTTCGTGCACGTGGCCACAGTGCGGGGCCATGAAGTGCGCGGGTAGCAGCAGCGCGTTGTGTTCGACGCAGCGTTCCAGGATGTCGCGGCGGGTCACGCGCGCCATGTCCATGTCGGAGCACGCCATGGTCGACCAGTCGACGCAGTAGATCTGTATCGGGTGGTGGATCGCGTCGCCGACGAAGTAGCCCTGCTTGCCGGCGGAATGAAGTTGCATCTCGGCGTGCCCGGGCGTGTGGCCAGGGGTGAGCTTGACCACGAAGGCATCGTCGATCTGGTGCCCGTCGTCGACGAACACCGCCTGGCCCGACTCCACGATCGGCAACACGCTGTCGACGATCGCCGCGCGGCGCACCGGCGGCATGTCCTCCGCGTCGCGCCAGTGCTCATACTCGATCCTCCCCATCAGGTATTTCGCGTTCGGGAAGGTCGGCACCCAGCGGCCATCTTCCAGCCTCGTGTTCCAGCCGACGTGGTCGGGGTGCAGATGGCTGCACATCACGAAGTCGATGTCCTCCGGCTGGGTGCCGGTGGCGCGCAGGTTCTCCAGGAACGGTGTGTTCAGGTGGTGCCAGTGGGCGCGCGGCATACGCTCCTTGTCGTTGCCGACGCAGGTGTCGATCAGCACCGTGTGCCGCCCGGTCTTCACCACCCAGGCATGCATCGCCAGCGCCAGCTTGCCGGTCTCCGGGTTGAAGTGGTGCGGCGCCAGCCAGCGCATGTGTTCGGCGATCCGCGCCGGATCGAAGTCGGGAAAGAACGCGTCGGCGGAAAAACTGTTGTCGATCATCTCCTCGACGCGATGCAGCGACGCGTCGCCGACCTGTAGCTGGTTCATGGTGTTCCTCTCCCTTGCTCCGAGCGAGGCTAGGTCGATTTCGCGCCATCCGACAATGCTTTACGCTTGCCGCAAGCCGGAGGGAGAAACCCGCGATGACCGACAGCGAGATTTACCGAAAGGGGCGCGAATTGCGCACCAAGCTCATTGGTGAGAAGGCCGTGGCGAAGATGAACGCCACCGTCTACGACGACCCGTTGATGGAGAAGTTCGGCGCCTATTCGACCGAGGCGGTGTTCGGCATGCTGTGGACGCGGCCGGGGCTGGACCTGAAGACGCGCGCGCTGATCTGCGTCATCTCCGACACCGCCACCGGGCGAGAGCCGGAACTGCGCATCCACCTGCGCATGGCGATCAACCAGGGCTGGACCGAGGACGAGCTCGGCGAGGCGCTGCTGCACCTGTCCGGCTATGTCGGCCTGCCGTCGGTGCGCGAGGCGATGATCTGCGCCAAGGAAGTGTTCAAGGAGATGCGCGAGGAGGGCTGAGCCTCCTCGCGCGAATATCCTGCGTCACGTCGAGTAGCTGGCGAAGGCCACCGTGCCGGCGCGGGCGCGGAAGTCGGTCTTCACGTTGACCAGCGCGACCATGCCCTCGTCGACCTTGGCCTGCGCGCGCTTCAGCGCCGGGGCGATCTCCTCCGGATCCTCGACATACTCGCCGTAGCAGCCCAGCGCCTCGGCCATCTTGTCGTAGCGCGTGTAGCCGAGGTCGCGGCCGGCCTTGTCGTGGTCCGGATCGGCGGTCCAGCCACCGTTCAGGCTGATGATCACCAGCACCGGGATCTTGTGCCGCACGGCGGTGTCCAGCTCCATCGCGTTGAGCCCGAACGAGCCGTCGCCGTGCACCACGATGACCTGGGTGTCCGGCTTGGCGATCTTGGCGCCCAGGCCGAAGGGCAGGCCGACGCCCATGGTGCCGAACGGCCCGGAGTTCAGCCGGTGGCCTGGCTTGAAGGTCGGCATCGACTGGCGGCCGTAGTTCAGGATCTCCTGGCCGTCGACCACCAAGATCGCGTCGCGGTCCATGAAGTTCTTCACTTCCTCGCACAGCCGCAGCGGGTGGATCGGGGTCTGCGTCATGATCTCCTTGTTGCCGCCCTTCGCCCGCTTGCCCGCCTCGCCGTCGGCCAGCGTGCGCCGCCACCCGTCGTAGCGCTCTCGGTCGACCTTGCCATCCATGGCGTCCAGCAACTGGCGCAGCACCACCTTGCAGTCGCCCTGGATCGGGATGTCGATCTGCCGCGGTGCCGTGGCCAGCTCCTCCGCATCGATCTCAATGCGCGCGATCTTGGCGTTGGCGCCGAAGCGCGGCGGCGCGGCGTGGCCGATGATGTAGTTCATCCGGGTGCCGAGCACGAGGATCAGGTCGGCTTCGCGGAACGCTGAGGAGCGCATCGTCAGGTAGGACAGCTCGTGGTCGTCGGGCAGCACGCCGCGGCCCTGCGGCGTGGTGTAGAACGGGATGCCGGCGCTCTCAACCAGGTCCGCCATCTCGTCCCAGGCCCGCGACCAGATCACGCCGGAGCCGGAGACGATGATCGGCCGTTCCGCCTTGGCCAGGGCGTCGGCCAGCGCCGCGACGCGCTCCGGATCGCCCATCGGCCGGGCATTCAGCAGCGGTCGGCCGGACAGGCTCCAGTCAACCTCCGACTCCTCGATCTTGCCGTAGAGAATGTCGCCGGGGAAATCGAGGTAGACTGGGCCCGGCTTGCCCGACATGGCGTGCTGGAAGGCGGCGTTCACCTGCTCCGGGATACGCTTCAGGTTGACCACCCGGTCGGCCCACTTCACGCAGCCCTTCAGGATCGCCACCTGGTCGATCTCCTGGAACACCTGCCGGCCGAACTGGCTGATCGGGCTGGAGCCGCCGATCGCCACCACCGGTGCGCAGTCGATCAGCGCGTTGCACAGCCCTGTGATCAGGTTGGTTACGCCCGGTCCGCTGGCCGCCATGCACACGCTGGGGCGCTGCAGCAGCCGGCTGTAGGCCTGGCCCATGAATGCCGCGGCCTGCTCGTGGCGCACGTCGATCGGCCGGATGCCCTCCTTCACGCAGGAGCCCTCGGCCAGGATCATCGGTCCGCCCATGATGAAGAAGAGGTCGTCGACGCCCTCGTTGCGCAGCGCCTTGGCCAGGATTTCCGAGCCCGTCAGTTCCGCCATCGTCGTATCCCTCCGTCCCTAGATCACTTTTTTGTCTTCGAGTTGCTTGACCGCGGCTTCGTTCAGCCCGAGCCAGCCACCCAGAACGTCCACCTTGTGCTCGCCCAGCAGCGGCGCCGGCTTCAGCGGCGGCGTCGCGCCGCCGTGGCGCACCGGCCAGCCGACCATGCGGAAGTCGCCCGCCGTCGGGTGGTCCATGACCTGCATGATGCCGCGCTCGACGAAATTGTCGTCCTGGTGCAGCTCCATGGTGTCGAGCACGGCGCCGGCCGGGATGCCGGCGGCGCCGATGATCTCCATCGCCTGGCGCTTGGTGTAGTTGCGGGTCCACTCGGCCAGCATCTCGTCGATCTCGTCCTCGCGCTCGGCGCGCGCCTCGCGGGTGTCATAGTCCGGGTTGCCGAGCAGGTCCTCGCGGCCGATCACGCCCATCAGCCGGCGCCAGTGGTCCGGATTGGCGCGGCTGGTGAAAATGTAGACATAGTCGTTCGGCCCACCCGGCTTGCAGGGATAGATGCCGCACGGCGGATTGGCGCCCGAGGCCAGCTTGGCGCCCATGCGCGGCGTCGGCTTGCCGGTCATCGCCTGGGCGGCGAAGGAGACGCGGATGTAATGCAGCATCGCGTCCTGCATCGCGACTTCGAGCCGCTCGCCCTTGCCGGTGTTCTTGTTGCGGTACAGCGCGCCCAGGATCGAGATCGCCAGCAGCATGCCGGTGCCGGTGTCGCCGAGCGTCGGGCCGGGCTTTATTGGTGGACCGTCGGGCTCGCCGGACACGCTCATGATGCCGCCGCAGGCCTGCGCGATCATGTCGAAGGCCAGGTTTTTCTCGAACGGGCTGCCGGTGCCAAAACCCTTCACCTGGGCGTAGATGATCGCCGGGTTGATCTTCTTGAGCTCGTCGTAACCCAGCCCCAGCCGCTCGATCGCGCCGGGCGCGAAATTCTCCACGAAGACATCGGCCTTGGCCGCGAGCTGCTTGACCAGCTCGATGCCCTCCGGGCTCTTCATGTCGACGGTGATCGACTTCTTGTTGGCGTTGAACAGCAGGAAGTACCAGGAGTCGCCGCCGTCGACCGAGCCGAACGAGCGGCGCCCCGGGTCGCCGACGCCCGGCCGCTCCACCTTCACCACTTCGGCGCCAAGCCACGCCAGCGCCTCGGTGCACGACGGGCCTGCCTCGAACTGCGTCAGGTCGAGCACCCGCACGCCATCCAGGCAGCCGGGCCCGACGCCGGTTGCATCGTTCATCGTCACGTCCTCTCGCAATTGCCTGTCCAAGCGTCGCACTGACCGTGTCCTGACCACAAGATGCGGCGCGTCGCGCGGGGTTGACCAGCTATTAGGCCGACTGCACATGTTTTGTGCGATGCAACAACTTTGTTTTTATTCTGATCTAAGAAAAATGAACGAAATTCGGAGTTTAGACATGAACTTTGTACTTGTACTCGCTGACGCAGAGGTGCATTTTCCGCAGTGCACAATACGAGGCCCGGCGCGGGTGTCGCTTAGATGAGGACGTGCAGCATGCTGAACGGGAAAGTCGCCATCGTGACCGGGTCGACCAGCGGCATCGGGCTGGGCATTGCCACCGCGCTGGCCAAGGCCGGCGCCCGGGTGGTGTTGAACGGCCGCAAGCTGAACGACGAGGGCCAGGCGCTGTTGGAGAGCCTGGCGAAGGAGACCGGCGCGGAACTGATGTTCGGCGCCGCCGACATGGCCAACCCGGCCGAGATCCAGACGATGGTCGCCGACGTGATCGATAAGTGGGGCGGCTGCGACATCCTGGTGAATAACGCCGGTATCCAGCACGTGCAGCCGATCGATGAGTTCCCGGACGAACGCTGGAATCAGGTCATCGCGATCAACTTGTCGTCGGCCTTTCACACCACCAAGGCGGCGCTGCCGTCGATGAAGGCCAAGGGCTGGGGCCGGATCATCAACGTCGCCTCGGCGCACGGTCTGGTCGCCTCGGCCTACAAGTCGGCCTACGTCGCCGCCAAGCACGGCGTCGTCGGCCTGACCAAGGTGACCGCGCTGGAGACCGCCGAGCTCGGCATCACCGCCAACGCGATCTGTCCGGGCTACGTCTGGACGCCGCTGGTGGAGAAGCAGATCCCCGACCAGGCCAAGGCGCACGGCATGTCGGAGGAGCAGGTGATCCGCGACGTGCTGCTGGTTAACCAGCCGACCAAGAAGTTCGCCACCACCGACGAGATCGGCGCGCTGGCGGTGTTCCTGTCATCCGATGCGGCCGCCTCGATAACCGGCACCACGCTGCCGGTCGACGGCGGCTGGACCGCGCGCTAGGCATGGCAAGGACCGCCGGCGGGACGCGCAATCGCAAGCCACTGAACCTCGCGTTGCAAGGTGGTGGCGCGCACGGCGCCTTCGCCTGGGGCGTGATCGACCGGCTGCTGGAAGAGGACTGTTTCGAGGTCGACGGCATCGTCGGCACCTCGGCGGGCGCGATGAACGCCGCCGTCACCGCGTCCGGCCTGGCCAAGGGCGGCGCCCCCGGTGCGCGGGCCGCGCTGCACGACTTCTGGAAGCGGATTTCCGACGCCGCGCGCTACTCGCCGTTGCAGCCCTCGCCGATCGAGAAGTTCCTCGGCATCAACGGCACGATGGACAATTCCCCGACCTTCGTCGCCTTCGAGGCGATGAGCCGGATGTTCTCGCCCTACCAGCTCAATCCGACGAACTACAATCCGCTGCGCGATGTGCTGGAGGCGGTGGTCGACTGCGACGCGCTGCACGTCTGCACCAAGCTGAAGCTGTTCATCTGCGCTTCCAACGTGATGACCGGCAAGATCCGCGTGTTCGACGAGCATGACGTGACCATCGACGCGGTGCTGGCCTCGGCCTGCCTGCCGTTCATGTTCCAGGCGGTGGAGATCGACGGGGAGTATTTCTGGGATGGCGGCTACATGGGCAACCCGCCGCTCTACCCGCTGTTCTATCACACCGACTGCCGCGACGTGCTGATCATCCAGCTCAACCCGCTGAAGATCCCCGAAGTGCCGAAGACGGCACAGGCGATCATGGACCGGATCAACACGCTCAGCTTCAACTCCTCGCTGATGCGCGAGATCAGGGTCATCGACTTCGTCACCAAGCTGATCGACGACGGCTATGACGGCGGCGGCCGGCTGCACAAGATCCTGATCCATACCGTCGACGCGGAAGACGTGCTCGGCAAGCTCGGCGTGTCCTCCAAGCTGAACGCCGACTGGGACTTCCTGATGTCGCTGCACGAGACCGGCCGCCAGCGCGGCGAGGCCTTCCTCGATGCGCACTACGACAAGGTCGGCGTCGAGTCCTCCACCGATATCGCCGAGAAATTCCTCTAGCTGGAAGGTGCATCCTGCGATGAATGTCGAGCAGATCCTCTCGCTGCCGTCGATGCCGGCCGCCGGCCCGAGCTATCCGCACGGGCCCTACCGGTTCGTCGACCGCGAATACATGATCATCATCTACGAGAGCGACCCGGACGCGATCCGCGCCGCGGTGCCGGAGCCGCTGGTCCCCGACCCCTCCAACCAGGTGTTCTACGAGTGGATCAAGATGCCGGACAGCTCCGGCTTCGGCGACTACACCGAGAGCGGCGTGGTGATCCCGTGCAGCTACGAGGGCCAGCCCTGCAACTTCGTCGCCCAGATGTACCTGGACGATGACCCGCCGATCGTCGCCGGCCGCGAGATCTGGGGTTTTCCGAAGAAGTACGCGCACCCGAAAATGGGCGTGAATGTCGACACGCTGACCGGCACGCTGGACTATTCCGGCGTCCAGGTCGCGATGGGCTCGATGGCCTACAAGTGGGAAAACCAGGCCCGCGACCTGTCGAAGACCCAGGCCGCGCTGTCCAAGATGCAGGTCAACCTGAAGCTGATCCCCGACGTCGACGGCAAGCCCGCCATCGCCCAACTGGTGAAGTACAACCTGATCGAGGTGACGGTGAAGGGCTCGTGGTCCGGCCCGGCGCGACTGCACCTGATCCCGCACGTCAACGCGCCGGTCGCCGACCTGCCGATCCGCAAGGTCGTCACCGGCCGCCACTTCATCGCCGACCTGACCCTGCCCTACGGCGAGGTCCTGCTCGACTACCTGAAATAGTCACTTGCTAGCGGTCGCGGGCCGTCGCGTAGGATGCGCGGCGGGGGAGCGCGATCATGTCACGAGACGAACTGCGGCGCGTGCAGGCGCTGCTGAACAAGGTCGGCGGGCTGCTGGAGACCGACGGCCTCACCGGCCGCAACACCCGCCGCGCGATCCGCGAGGCGCGCGCGCTGGCCGGGTTGCCGGCGGGAGAGCTGGCCGACGACGCGCTGATCGACTGGCTGGAAGCCCAGCCCGATCCGTCGCCGGAACTGCCGACCGACGGCGTGACCTTCATCGCCAGCGAGGAGGTCGGCGGCCGCGACTTCTACGAGCGGCACGCCGCGCGGCCGATCTGGCCCGGCGGCGCCTCCGGCATCACCATCGGCGTCGGCTACGACCTGCGCTTTTCCGCCGACATCTTCGAGGCCGACTGGGCGCCGCGCCTGCCGGCCGCGACGGCGCGCGCACTGCGTCCGTGGCTCGGCGAGCATGGCAGCAAGGCCGGCGCCGACCGCCTGAAGTCGATCCGCATTCCCTGGACCACCGCGTGGCAGGTCTTCATCGGCCGCAGCCTGCCGCAGTTCGTCGGTCACACCGCGCGCGCCTATCCGATGCTGGCGGACCTGCCGGGCATGTGCCGCGCGGTGCTGGTGAGCCTGGTGTTCAATCGCGGTCCCGGGCTGGAAGACATGCCGGGCAGCGATCGGCGGGCGGAGATGCGCGCGATCCGCGACCTGCTGCGGGCCGGCAAGGCAGACCAGGTGCCGGATCAGTTGCTGTCGATGCGTCGCCTGTGGCCGCTCGCCCGGGGATTGCGGGTACGCCGCGAGCGCGAGGCGGCGCTATGGGCCGAAGGGCTGAGCCGTCCCGACTAACCTTGCCAGTCGAACGGCGCGAAGTGGCCGTTGTTGCCGGCCCCTTGCAGATCTTCGTCCAGCTCGAAACCTGACAGCACCATCTCGCTGGCCTGCGCCAGCGCCAGCCGCGCGTTCGCCGGGTGCGAGGTGTTGTCGATGTACATCGGCTCGTCCGGCTTGATCCGCGGCTCCACGCCCTGGATCGCGAAGAACAGCACGCCGGGAATCTTCACCCAGCGCTTCAGCCCGTCCATGCCAAAGTCGATCGGCTTGAATACGCAGCCGCGATAGTCGCTGACCACCCCGTCGCGCAGTCGCTGCGGGATGCCGCCGGCCTCACCGCCGACGATCTTGGCCAGCGCGCCGCGCTGGGCCTCGCTCTCCGCGTCCACCACGTTGGCGAAGATCCAGTCGCCGTCCGCCATCACCGGCCCGGTCTTGATCACGAAGGCGAATTTGGCGCCGGCGAGGTCGACGCCGTCAGCCTGTCCGGCATCGATCCGGAACGCCATCAGCGCGGTGCAATGGTCGTGCGTCGCCTTGCCCTGCGGGTTGGTATAGATGCACGGGCATAGATAGTCGCAGTTGCAACTCTCCATGTACTGACCGGCGATCTTCCAGGCCATCACGCGTTCTCCCCTCGTCGTTGTCGGGTCCAGTGTGCCGCACCTGTGGGGAACGGGCCCAGCCATTTTGGCAATCGGCGCCCTTTCGACGAACGGCAGGAACCCCGTTTGCGCTCACGCGTTCAATTTTCAACACCGGCTCTCCGGCAGCGACCGCTGTGTCAATTGATGCAGCGGCGTTCGGTGTGTCCAAATCATTCAAATATAATGACAATGGAAGCTCAGTAATGAGTCGCCAGGCGCGAGTCCATATTCTTGCTTGTCGGGATTTTTTACAAAAATATTTTTGGAATCTAAGGAACCAATTGGCCGTTCGTGTATGTTTTTACTTTACAATGACTTGTCCAGGCTGCGGACTTTGGCATGCGAATTGCGAGGGATTGTCCCAGAGCAAGGTCGATTGCTCTTGTGTGCAAAACGAGTTCTTAAGGAGGTCTGTTATGAGTTACCTGAAAACCCCGAGCCTGATCGGCCGCACCGCCGCCCTCGCCGCGGCCGCTGCCGTTGCCACCATCGCGCTGTCCACGACGGCGATGGCGGGTCCGATCGTGGGCAACTTCTCCGCGTCCGGCGGCTTTGCCGATGGCACCGACCTTACGCCGGCCGGCGGCGGCGCTATCGTCAACGATGGCAACACCACGCTGAATGGCGGCGACGGCGACTACACCGGTATTCCGGTCGATGGCGGCATGCTTGTCAGCTCGATCGACCCGCTCGTCGGCGCCGTCCCGATCAACGATTTCCTGATGGTCGTGAGCGGCGACTGGAATTTGGATTTCGCGCTGCTCAGCATGTCGGATCCGAACTTCTCCGCGACCAGTGACTTCAACATCGTCACGTTCACTGGGTCGGGCAACGTGACTGGCTCACGGCCTGGCGACGCTGCGGTTGACGGCACCTTCGACGTGTCGGTGACGGCGCAGCAGTCGATCAACGATCCCGATGGCGAAGGCAGCTGGTCGGCGACGTTCATCTCGCCGGCCGATGTTCCCGAGCCGACGACCGCGCTGGTGTTTGGTACCGCGCTGGCTGGCCTGGGCCTTGCCGCCCGGCGCAAGCGCCGGAGCAGCTGACCGCCTGAGGTCTTTTCGATGCTCTCCACGATTTGCCGCGGCCTTCGGGCCGCGGCTTTTTCTTGCGCGGTCGCCTGGCGCCGGAGCGGCTTCGGGCTGAACTGAAACATACGCTTATCTTCATACCGGTCTTGAGCCGGCGACCCACCCTGCGGCGTGCGTCGTGGTGGGCTGGCCAGTTCTAGCCAGCGGCGCCCGGACCCCGGGTCATGGCCGATGTGACGGTTGGCGCATGGCGACGCTGGTCTGCGCTCAGCCTGAAGCCGCCCCGACCGCTCGCGGGGAACCTGCCGATGCGTCGACGTTATTCGCATGGCGAATTCAGTTCGCATCCTCAGTACCGGGATCCGGCCACGTCGCAAGTCGGCGCCGGTGATGCGGACAAAAAAGGACCGCGGCGCCAGCCGCGGTCTGAGACTTCGTGTCAGTCGGGGAAAGCACCTACACGAAAAGGAAATCTCCAAAATCGATGTCACCAGGGGCCAGGTTGGAGAACACGATGACCGTCGTCAGCGCCCCCCAGGTGACCACCGCGCCGTCCGGGCCCGACTGCACCACCAGATCGCCGACGCTGTCGGCGGTCACGGTGATGGTATCGATCCCGGCTTCGTAATCCTGAATGGTGTCGAGCGCCTGATCGTCGCCGAACACGAAAGTGTCCGGGCCGGCGCCGCCGTTGAGCACATCGTTGGCCGGTCCGCCGATCAGCGTGTCGGTGCCGTCGCCACCGAACATCGTGTCGGCACCGGCATGCCCGACGATCAGGTCGTTGCCGGCGCCGCCTTCGATATGGTCGGCGGCGCCCTGGCCGCGCAGCGTGTCATTGCCGGCCTCGCCCAGCACCGTGTCGGCGCCGGAGTTGCCGTTGACCTGGTCGTTGCCGGCCATGCCGTTGAGGAAATCGTTGTTGCCGCCGCCGAACAGATTGTCGTCGCCGTCACCGCCGGTCAGCGTGTCGTCGTTGGTATGGGCACGGATCGTATCGTCGCCGTCGCCGCCGATCAGGATGTCGTCGCCCGGATTGCCGAACAGGCGATCGTCGCCGTCGCCGCCGGCGACACTGTCGTCGCCGCTCAGGCCCCAGGCGAAGTTGTTCAGTTCGTTGCCGGTGATGTTGTCGTTCTGCGAGCTGCCGATCGCCGCCTCGATTTCGACGCCTTCGGCGATGACCACCGCGTTGTAGGCCGACAGCGGATTTCCGGTGCTGGTCGACACCCCGCCCTGCAGCAGCGAGATCGTCCAGCTCCCGGTCTGGCCCTGGGCGGAAATGAAGTCGAATCCGCCGGTTTCCCAGATCGTGCCGACGATGCCGGCCGTGGTCAGCGGATACACGTCGTCGCCCGGGTTGTGCGATGGGTTGGCGCCATAGATCGACTGCGCCGCGTCGATGTCGAGCATCATCAGCGTCGCCGGCTGGCCGGCGGCGTCGGTGTCAGAGACCGTGTTGTTGCTCATCACGGTGACCGCGGCGCTGTCGAACTGCCCCACGCCGAGCGACGCGTAGGTGCCGAAGCTGCCATCCGAGGCACCGGGATCCTTCAACCCGATCGCCGATCCGATCTCCTGCATGAGGCGCTGGAAGCCGACGCTGCCCGGTTCGTTGAACACGACCTCGGGGTTGTCGGAATTGATGTAGATATCGCCTTCCGCGGTCGGGAAATCCGACGGGTCGGCGCCGATCGAGTTGAAGAACGCGTCGGTCGCGACCGAATCTGGATACATCGACATCGCCGGCGCGTTCGGCGCGCCTTGGAACAGCGAGGGACTGGCGAAGATGATTGAGATGTCGGACGGATTGTTGTGCGCGGTGGCGCCCTCCGGCGCGACCCGCTCGAACGAAACGTCGATCACCGCTTCCCACAGGCCGAACGCGAAGTCGACCAGTGCCGCGCGCTCCGAGGTCCAGTTCCCCAGACCGTTGTCCCACAGGCTGTAGGTGATTGTTGGCGTTGCGCCGAGATTCTGCCAGGACGAACCCTGATGCAGGCCGTCGATCAATGGATCGCCGGTGCTCGATACCGAGTTCGTGACGGGCGTGGCCATGAATTACCCCTACTTGTACCCGGTCACCGACGCACCGGTGCCCGGACCCATTGCAAACGTCGTTATTGGTTCTTGTAGGGATTGAAACGCATCGGGCGACGCGATGGTTGCGTCGAAGTTGGGAAAAAATTAGGGCATCCCCACGCCGCCGGCAGTTTCGCCGGCTCAGCGGACTGTCGACGCTAGAACAGGCGCTTGCTGGCGAGTTCGGCGCCCTCGCACATGGCGCGCAGCTTGGCCCAGACCACGTCCTCGGTGACCTTGCCCATGCCCGCGGAGGTGTCGAAGCCGCAGTCGGTGCCGGCTTGCACGCGGCCTGGATCGCCGACGGCCTCGGCCACCTTCTCCAGCCGCTCCGCCACCACTTCGGGATGCTCGACATAGATCGTCTGGGTGTCGATCACGCCGGCGATCAGATACTGGTCCGGCGCCAGCTTGATGTCCTTGAACACCTTCGGCTCATGCTGGTGGCGCGGGTTGCCGAACGGCAGCAGGAAACCGCCGACATCGCACTTCAGCAGGATCGGCAGGATTTCCTTCAGCGCCACGTCGCTGTCGTGCGGTCCTTCGTAGTTGCCCCAGCACACGTGGAGCCGGGCGCGTTCGCGCGGCACGTCGGCCAGCGCGCGGTTGATCGCCGCGATCGTCTTTTCCACGAAGTCGAGGAAGGTATCGAGCGGCTCGTCGCCGAACCACATGTGCCGCTCCATCGCCAGGTCCGGCGCGTCGATCTGCAGCAACAGGCCATGCCGCGCGGCGGCGTCGTACTCCACCTTGATGGCATCGGCCAGCGCGTCGAGATAGGCGTCCAGGCTCGGATAGAAATCATTCTTCATCGCGGTCGCGACGATGCCGGGCGAGGGCGCGGTGATGAAAGTGTCGGCGAAGTCGCCGCCGACCGCGTCCAGCGCCGCCTTGAAATCGGCGATCTCGGCCTCGTTCTCCTCCGGCGCGGTGTACTTCACCTCGCCGATCGCCATCGGCGGGTCCATGTTGGAGACCGCGGCGGCGTTCGCCGCCATCGCCCGGCGCCAGGCGCCGTACTGCGGATACTTGAACAGGTCCACGAACGGCTTGCGCGACCAGCGGCCGCCGAAACCGGACATGCGCCGCTGCACGTAGAGAAAGAACGCCTCGCGGATCTGCTCGCCGTCGTTCGGGATGTCGATGCCGACCTCGTGCTGTTTCTCCACCACGTGCTTGGTGGCGGCGCTGGCGGCGGCGGTCAGCTCGTCTCCGGAGATCGCCTCGCCCTTGCCGCGGCGCACGTAGAGATCGACCAGCGCGGCCGGACGCGGCAGCGAGCCGGCGTGCGTGGTGAGAATGCGATCGGCCATGCTCGTTCCCTCCGTCTTCGTCGCCGTCATGGTAGCCTGTCGATATGGGGCTGTACGACCACTACGTGGTGCCGTGGCTGACCGACCGGATGTGCGGCGGTCGCGCCTTCAACCGGCCGCGCCGGACCGTGGTGCCGCGCGCCGAGGGGCGGGTGCTCGAAGTCGGTTTCGGCAGCGGCCACAACCTGCCCTGGTACGAGGCCGGCAAGGTCACCGAGTTGCTGGCGCTGGAGCCGTCGGCCGAGATGCGTGAACGCGCCGCCGGCCGCGTCGCCGAGGCCGCCGTGCCGGTGCGTTTTCTCGACTTGCCGGGCGAGCAGGTGCCGCTGGACGACGCCTCGGTCGACAGCATCGTCGTCACCTACACGATCTGCACCATTCCCGGCATCCAGGCCGCCATAGCCGAGATGCGCCGGGTACTGAAGCCCGCCGGCCGGCTGCACTTCGCCGAGCACGGCCGGGCGCCGGACGCGGCGATAGCGCGCTGGCAGGACCGGCTGAACCCGCTCTACCGATCATTCGCCGGCGGCTGCAACCTGAACCGCGACGTGCCGGCGCTGCTGACCGAGGGCGGTTTCCGGATCGATGAACTCGATACCTACTACATGCGCAGGACGCCCCGGGTGCTCGGCTACAACTTCATCGGCAGCGCAATTCCGCGCTGACGGCAATGGCCGCGAGCGAACGAAGCTCGGCCTTCGGGCGGATGGAGAATCATCGCCGGTGTACTGGTCTGGCGCTGGCATCGGCACCACATGTGGCTGGTGCGCGCCATGGCGGCGCACCCGGAACCATCGACATCCATGAGCTACATCCTGGTCGCCGTCGGCCTGGCGAGCCTCGTGCTCGGCGGCGAGTTGCTGGTACGCGGCGCGGTCGCGCTGGCGGCCCGTGCCGGTGTTTCGCCACTGTTGATCGGCTTGACCCTGGTCGGCTTCGGCACCTCGACGCCGGAGCTGGCCGCCAGCGTCACCGCCGCCCTCGATGGCTCGCCCGGCATCGCTCTCGGCAACGTGGTCGGCAGCAACATCGCCAACATCCTGCTGATCGTCGGCCTGGCCGCGTTGCTCCGCCCGCTGGTGCTGTCGCCCGCGGCAGGCTTGCGCGACGGCGTGGTGATGCTGCTCGCCGGTGTCGGCTGCCTTGTGGTGGTGCTTGGCGGGACGGTCGGTCGCGCCGACGGATTCGTCCTCGTCGCCTGCCTGGCCGGCTACGTGGCGCTGATCTATCGGCAGGAGCGGCGCGCGAAACCGGATGACGCGTCGCCCGGCGCATCGTCACCGGTCGCCATCGCCTGTTTCGCTGGCGGCTTGGTTCTGGTCCTGCTCGGCGCCAACCTGCTGGTCTCGGGCGCCATCGACCTGGCGCGAGCCTTCGGTGTTTCCGAGATCATCGTCGGCCTGACGCTGGTCGCGCTCGGAACCTCGCTGCCGGAACTGGCGACATCGCTGGTCGCGACGGTGCGTCGCCAGCCCGACGTCGCGCTCGGCAACGTGCTCGGCAGCAACATCTTCAACGTGCTCGGTATCCTCGGCATCACGGCGATCATAACGCCGCTCGAGGTGCCGGCGCGGATCGCCACCGTCGATGTCTGGGTCATGCTGGCGGGCAGCGCCGCGTTGCTGGGCCTGCTTTGGTTCGCGGCTCGCGTCGGTCGCGGCGCCGGTGCCGCGATGCTCGTCGCCTACGCGACCTACGTCGCCGCGATGGCGCTGGCCTGACCGGGCCGGCCGTTAGGCAGCGTGGATCTGGCGCACCAGGTCGCGCATCCGCTCCTTGTCGGCCTCGCTGTTGCAGGCGATGGAGAACTCGATGCGCTGGATCAGCCCGCCGTAGCGTTCCGCCAGGCGCTGGCCGATCTGGTCGTAGGTGCCGACGGTGGCGTAGGTGTGCAGGATGTCGTCGGAAATCATCGCTGGCATCTCATCCCATCGCTGCGCCTTCGACAGCACCGCCATCTCATCGGCCAGCGCGCCCAGCCCGTGCGCGTCGAACGCGGGCCGGTAGGCCGGGGTGGAGGCGTAGAAGGCGACCCGTGCCCGCACGTCGACGATCTTCTTCGCCAGCGCGTCCTCGTCCGGCGCGGTGGCGATCAGCGGCTTCATCGCCACCTGCACTTTCGCGGCATCGCGCCCGCTTCGCCTGGCGCCTTCGGCGACCGCCGGCAGCATCTGCTCGGCGATGTATTTTGGCGTACAGACCGGATGTGGGCGCAGGCCATCGGCGACCTCGCCGGCGATTCTGCACATCCCCAGGTTCACCGCCGCAAGGTGGATCGGAATGTCGGGATGCTCGATCGGCCCCGGGTCGAACAGCGGGACCATCAGGTTGAGGCGGTAATGCTCGCTCTCGAACTGCAGCCGGGTCCGGTTCTGCCAGCAGTCCCACACCGCCCGCAGCGCGCCCACATAGTCCCGCATCCACGGCCCCGGCGCATGCCAGGTCATGCCATAGCGGCGCTGGATGTGGCCGCGTACCTGGCTGCCCAGCCCCAGCGTGAAACGGCCCTTGGACAGGCGCTGCACGGTCCACGCCGACAGCGCGGTGACCGTGGGCGAGCGCGGAAATGCCATGGCGATGGCGGTCGACAGGTTGAGCTTGGTCGTCGCCGACGCCGCCAGCGCCATCACCACGTAGGGATCTTCCTTGGTCTCTTCCACCGCGATGCCGTCATAGCCGAGCTGTTCCAGCAGCCGGGCGTCGTCGCCGACGCGGCCCAGGTCCATCGCCTGTTCCGGCGCGCGCAGCCCCGGGTCGGTCTTGCCCAGCGGCAGCAGGGTTTCGATCCACATTGTTGGTATCCTCGTGCATCGCTCGTGTGGGATTGGCGGCCGGATGCGAGCATACCCTACGGGCGCGCGGCTCAAATACCGGGGGACGACCGGCGGCTGAGGTCAGCTCGCCCAGGGCGTCATGTTGTGCAGGATCGGGTCGACCAGGTTGAGGAACTCGACGCGGAGTTCTAGCGGCCGTAACTTGCGGGTGAATGCCCTCGCTCGCTCTTCTCGCGCCCGCGCTGTTCGTCCTGGTGGTCGGGACAGCCTTCATGTCGGGCATCTTCGGTATGGCCGGCGGCATCGTCCTGATGGGCGCGCTGACCTTCTTCCTGCCGGTGCGCACGGCGATGCTGCTGCATGGTGTGACGCAGTTCGCGTCCAACTTCTGGCGCGCCTTCGTCTGGCGCCACTACATCGCCTGGCGCGTGCTGCTGCCCTATTTCGCTGGCTCGATCACCGCCCTGGCGCTGTTCGCGTGGGTCCGTTACGAGCCGGAGAAGGCCTGGGTGCTGCTGGCGCTGGGCATCGTGCCGTTCATTGGCTTCCTGTTGCCGGCGCGCTTCGCCCCGGACGTGGAGAAGCCGGCGATCGGCGCGCTGTGCGGCTTTGTCATCGCCGCGATCATGATCGTCGCCGGCGTCGCCGGGCCGCTGCTCGACGTGTTCTTCGTCAAATCCAAGCTTGACCGCCGCGCGGTGATCGCCACCAAGGCGACGACGCAGTGCGTCGGCCACACCATGAAGCTGATTTACTTCGGCGTCGTGGTCGACATGGCTGGCGGCTTCGCCGACCTGCCGTGGTGGATCTATGCTGGATGCATCGTCGCCGCGATGATCGGCACGACGCTGGCAAAGGGCCTGCTGGAGCGCATGAGCGACGTGCAGTTCCGCACCTGGACACAGCGGATATTGCTGGTCATCGGCACCGTCTACCTGGCCCAGGGTGCCTACAAAATGCTTGAGCCGGCGTCGCCGCCGGCCCAAGCCGATAGTCGCTGATCGAACGCTCGTCGATCAATTCATCGATCAATCGAGATCGATGTCGTCTTTGTCGGTGAGCACGCCGGTCGCCGCGCCAGCGGCACCGCCGAGGATCGCACCGGTGCCGATCGCGCCGCCGGTCACGGCCGCCGCGCCGGCGCCGAGGCCGGCGCCGATCGCGCCGCCGGATGCACCGCGCTCAAGATTGGAAGAGCCGCATGCGGCAAGCACCAGGGCCAGACCGGTAACGGCGGGAAGCACGATCTTCATAGACATCTCGATCTCCATTGCGATTTGGTACGCATCGGTTCTCGGGGCGTACAACGTCGCGGCCGGAGAGCTGTTCCGTCGAAGATCGGTGGTCACAACCGCGTCACGGCTGTGGCATTCTTGTGTCAGGCGCTCAGGCGTAGCGTTCCCGCGCCAGTTTCGCGCCGTCGCCGAGCGCCGCCAGCTTGGCCTGCGCCAGGTCGCGGTCCATCGGCGCCATGCCGCAGTTGGTGCATGGGATCAGGCGTTCCTTGGGCACGTATTGCAGCGCCAGGCCGATGGTGTCGGCGACCGTCTCGGCGGTCTCCACCTCCGGCGTGGCGACGTCGATCACCCCGACCAGCACATCCTTGCCGTCCAGCAGCGCCATCAGCTCCGGTGGCACCCTGGAGTTGATGCATTCCAGCGAGACCTGGTCGATGTTGCTCTTGGCCAGGGCGGGGAAGAAGGTCTCGTATTGCCGCCAGGTGCTGCCCAGCGTGCCTTTCCAGTCGATATTCGCCTTGATGCCGTAGCCGTAGCAGATGTGCACCGCGGTCTTGCAGGTCAGGCCGTCGATGGCGCGGTGTAGCGCCTCGATGCCCCAGCCGGGCACGTCGTCCATGAACACGTTGAAGGCGGGTTCGTCGAACTGGATCACATCGACGCCGTCGGCCTGCAGCCCCCTGGCTTCCTGGTTCAGCAGGTCGGCGACCGCCATCGCCATCTTCACCTTGTCGCCGTAGTGGCGGTCGGCGATGGTGTCGACGATGGTCATCGGGCCGGGCAGGGTGAACTTCAGCTTGCGCCTGGTGTGCGCCCGGGCGATCCGCGCCTCGCTCTGGTGCGCCCGGCCCTTGAGGCGCAACTCGCCGGTCACCTGCGGCACCTGCGCGTCGTAGCGGTTGTTGCGGATGCCCATGGTGACCTTGTTCTCGAAATCGATGCCGTCGAGGAACGCCAGGAAGCCGTGCACGAAATGCTGTCGCGACTGTTCGCCGTCGCAGACGATGTCGATACCGGCGTCTTCCTGCGCTTTGAGCCACAGGATCGTCGCGTCGCGTTTGGCCGCGGCGAGTTCGTCGCCGACCGCGCGCCACTGCGGCCACAGCTTGTCGGTCTCCGCCAGCCAGAACGGTTTCGGCAGGCTGCCGGCAATGGTGGTCTCGAACATTGCGATTTCCTCCGGACGGAAATAATGCCAGAAATGCGCCGCGAGTATCACTCGTTGCTTGCCTGTTGCCGGCGGTGGCGAGGTCGAGTGTCATTGGATTGGGGGTTGCGCGTGCCGCGTCGCTTGTTGGCCGCACTGGCCGTCGTTTGCCTGCCCATCGTCCCGGCGGTCGCCCAGACCGACGACGGTATCGGCACCTTCGTGCTGGAGAACGACTTGTTCACCGGCCGCGACGACGACTATACCAATGGTATCCAGATCGGCTACCTCTCCGGCGCCGATCTGGTGCCGATCTGGGTGCATGACGCGGCCGCGTTGCTGCCGTTCTACAACGTGAAGACGACCGTGCGCAGCACCGTCACGATCGGCCAGGCGATGTACACACCGGCCGATATCCGCCTGAAGGATCCGCCGCGCGACGACCGTCCCTATGCCGGCTGGCTCTACACCTCGATCGGTCTCATCGCCGAGGATGGCGACCAGCTCGATCAGCTCCAGCTATCCGTCGGCGTCGTCGGGCCGTTATCCGGCGCGGAGCAGGCGCAGAAGTTCGTGCACAAGGTGATCAACTCGCCGCGCCCGAGCGGCTGGTCCAAGCAGTTGCACAACGAACCCGGCGTGATCCTGACCTATCAGCACAGCGACCGCGCCTTCGTCAGCGGCGAGGTGGTCGGCTTCGCGTTCGACGCGACGCCGCATTTCGGCGGCGCCGTAGGCAACGTGATGACCTATGCCAATGCCGGCGTGACCTTGCGGTTGGGCTACCACCTGCCGGACGACTATGGTCCGCCGCGGATTCAACCGTCACTGCCGGGCAACGGCTACTTCGAGGCCACCGACGACGTCGGCTGGTACCTGTTCGCCGGCTTCGACGCTCGCCTGGTGGCGCGCAACATCTTCCTGGACGGCAACACCTTCGGCAGCAGCCGGAGCGTCGACAAGCGCCTGGTGGTCGGCGACGCCCAGGTCGGCGCGGCGATCACCTGGCGCCGCTTCCGGCTGGCCTATACCCACGTCTTCCGCACCAAGGAATTCGGCGACGAAGACACCCCCGATGCCTTTGGCGCCCTGAGCCTGTCGGTGAAATTCTGAACCGAACTCGTCGTTGACCGTTGCCCCAAGACAGCAGCGGGAAACAGGCATGTTCTTCGATTCTTGGTACGACTTGGCCCGCATATTGGTGGTCGGGATATTCGCCTATGCCGGCCTGATCGGCCTGTTGCGGCTCACCGGCAAGCGAACGCTGGCGAGGATGAACGCCTTCGACTTCATCGTCACGGTCGCCTTCGGGTCCACGCTCGCCACCGTGCTTCTCAGCAGCGAGGTCTCCCTTGCCGAGGGCCTGCTGGCGTTGGGCCTTCTGTGTGGCCTGCAGTTCGCGGTGGCCTGGGCGTCGGTGCGGTGGGAAGGGTTTCAGGACCTGGTGAAGGCGCAACCCTCCCTGCTTTTCTATCGTGGCCGGATGATCGACGAACGGCTACGGCTCGAACGCGTCACCCGCGACGAAATACTGGCCGCGGTCAGGGCCCAGGGCCATGCCGGCCTGGAGGCTGTCGAGGCCGTGGTGCTGGAGACGGACGGCTCGTTCAGCGTTGTCGCCGGCGCCGGGGACGATGCCGCCGGTAGCCTTCGCAACGTGCGCGGCACGCCGGCGCAGTTCTAGCGCAGCGTTTCCATTAGTCGGATCAGCAGCGCGGTGCGTTCCGTCAGCGACGAATAATAGACGTATTCGTCCAGCGTGTGCGCGCCCGAACCATCCGCGCCCAGCCCATCGAGCGTCGGCACGCCCATCGCGGCGGTGAAGTTGCCGTCGCTGCCGCCGCCGGAGTAGGTGTCGTTGAGCTCGAAGCCGAGTTCGGCCGACAGCGCACGGGCGTGCTCGAACAGTGCCGCGATGCCTTCGTCCTTGACGTAGCCGGGCCGGTTCATGCCGCCGGTGATTGCCAGCCGTACGTCCGGCCCTTCCGGTTCCAGGGCCTGGATGCGCGCCACCAGCTCCTCCATCCGCGGTACGTCCGGCGCGCGGATGTCGACGTGGAAGGTGCAGGTCTGCGGCACCACGTTGGTCGCCGTACCGCCTTCGATCAGGCCGACCGAGGTGGTGATCTCGCGATCGTAGTCGGTCATCGCCTCGATCTTGACGATCTGCTTGGCGGCCTCGCGGATCGCGCTGCGCCCGTCGGGATGGCGCAGGCCGGCGTGCGACGGCCGGCCGTGCACGACGATCTTGAAGTCGCCGGTGCCCTTGCGGCTGGTCACGCACTTGCCGCCGTCGCGCGCCGGCTCGCACACCAGCACATATTTGCTCTGGGCGGCGGCGGCCTCGATCGAGGCGCGCGCGGTGGTCGAGCCGATCTCCTCGTCAGGCACGAACAGGAACCGGATCGGCAGCGGCGTCTCGCGCCCCTCGCGGATGATGTGACGATAGGCGTACATCGCCATGTAGGCGCCGGCCTTCATGTCGTAGATGCCCGGGCCATAGACCTTGTCGCCCTCGCGCCGCCACTGGTTCAGTTCCGCTAGCGTGCCATGCGGATGCACGGTGTCGAGATGGCCCAGGATCAGGATGCCCTTGTCGTCACCGCCCCACGGCGAGCGGCCGGCCAGGATGTCGCCGAAGCCGTCGCGGCCAGGGGTGCGCTCCGGCCTCAGGCCAAGCTTGCCGAAGTCGTCGGCGGCCAGGTCGACCACCTTGTTCACCGCGGCGCCGTCGTGACTGGGGCTCTCCACGTCGACCCAACGGCGGATGCCTTGCAGGATCTCGTCGGCGTCGAGGAACGGTTTGTTGGTTGCGGCGTTAGACATTTTGCGCGGCGCTCCACGGCTGAGAACGGCGGCGATGCTACGGGCGTGGCCCGTTGCGCGCAACGCCGCGCGATGCCGTTTTCTAGGCGGGCTGGGATGACAGAGACCAAGCGGATCGCGATAACGGCGCCGACGCTGCGCAGGATGACGGCCTTCTCCGTCGTCGGGCTGTTCGCGCTGGCCTTGCTGGCCGGCGCCTACGTCACCCGCGATATCGCCGTTCCATTGGTCGGCGCGCTGGTCCTGTTCCTGGTGCTGCGCCCGGTGTTGCGCTTCCTGGCACGTTTCCACATACCGCGCCCTGTCAGTGCGGCGCTGATCCTGATCCTGATCGTCGGCGCTGCGGCGGTGGCCTTCGGCCAGTTGCGCGAGCCGGCGGTCGCCTGGATCGACCGCGCCCCGCAGATCGCTTTCGAACTGCGCTACAAGCTGGCCGACCTGCGCGAGCCGGTGGAGCAGGCGACGCGGGCCAGCGAGCAGGTCGAGAGAATTACGAACATCGACAAGGGCGGCGATACGCAGGAAGTCGTGGTCAAGGGCCCGAGCCTGATGACCCGGGTTTCCGGCAATCTCTGGCAGGTCGTTGGCGGCATCGGCCTGATGTTCGCACTGCTCTATTTCCTGCTGGCAGCCGGCGAGACCTTCTTCGGCCGCCTTATCGAGGCGGCGCCGAACCTGAAGAAGCGGGAGCGCACGATCCAGCTCTTCGGCCAGATCGAGGGCGATGTCGCCGGCTATCTGGGGACCACGGCGGCGATCAACGTCGCGCTCGGCGTGGTCGTCGGCATCGCCTTCTTCTTTGCCGGTCTGCCCAACGCCGGGCTCTGGGGCGTGATGGTCGCCGTGTTGAACTTCATCCCCTATCTCGGCGCGCTGGTTGGCGTTGTGATCGTGGCGGTGGTGTCGGTCATCAGCTTCGACACCACGACCGCCGCGATCTTGCCGCCGCTGATCTACGCGACCCTGAGCACCCTCGAAGGCCAGTTCATAACGCCCTCGCTACTCGGCCACCGACTGGCAATGAATCCGATCTTCGTCTTCCTGACGGTGGTGTTCTGGTTCTGGATGTGGGGCATTCCCGGCGCGCTGCTGGCGGTTCCGCTGCTGGTCTGCCTGCGCGCCTTCTGCGCCAACATCGACCCCTTGACCGATGTCGCCCGGGTGATCGGATCGGAATCGCAACGCCACCGGAACCGTAGCAAAGGCCATGACGTTGATTTGGCAAGCGGACATGTCCGCGACGGCGACTAGGTTTCTGCGATGCACTGGGATCAGATCGAAGGCAACTGGCGACTGCTCAAGAGCAGCATGCGGGTCCGGTCGGGCAAGCTCACCGACGACGACCGCCGGCTGATCGAGGGCGACCGCGACCGTGCGATCGGACGCCTGCAGGAGGCCTACGGTAAGGCCTGCGAGCAGGCCGAAAAGGATCTCGACGACTGGTATCGCAGTCTCTGACGCGTCCCCATTGACCAACGAGGAGTTTCGTCATGCTGGGCTGGGCCATTACATTCTTCATCATCGCGCTGATCGCGGCGCTGTTTGGCTTCGGCGGTATCGCCGCGGCGGCGTCGAGCATCGCGCAGATCCTATTCTTCGTCTTCCTTGTGCTGTTCCTGGGCAGCCTGATCTTGCACTTCGTGCGCGGGCGGCAGCCTCGCGTGCACTGATCCAAGCCCCTGTAAGAGTACAGCCGGATGTATAGCGAGTAGGTCCGGCACGAAGGGTCGCCGCCTCGGTGGTGGCCCTTCGTCCGTATTGCCGTAATCAGGTTCCTTTCCAAGGAGAAATTCGAAATGGATATTTATGAGCGGATCAAGTCCGATCATGACGAAGCGCGCGAGATGATCGAGAAGATCCGGGATACGACGAACCGCGCCGCCAAGACCCGCCGCGCGTTGTTCGACCAGTTCAAGCTTGACCTCTGGGTGCATCACAAGCTGGAGGAAGCTGTCCTCTACGCCTTGTTGAAGGAGCACCCCGACACCCGCGACCTGTCGCTGGAAGCACTCAACGAACATCACATCGGCAATGCCGGACTTGAGGAGCTCGACTCCATGCCGGTCGACAATCCGGAGTGGGCGGCCAAGTTCGGCGCGTTGAGCGAAGCGGTCGAACATCACATGGACGAGGAAGAGGAAGAGTTCTTCGTCAAGGCCCGCAAGGTGATCGACAAGCAGATGGCCACGGAACTCGGTCAGCGCTTCGATGACCGCAAGAAGGTGGTGATCGCGGCGCTGACCCCGGTCGATCCGGCAAAGGTCGGTTGATCGCGACCGGCCGTCATGCCGTCCGGTCGGCTCGACTCGGACCGACGCCACCCGTAGTCGCCGCCGACCGGCGTGCCGGTGATATGCTGGGGCTCTGACATCACGGAGCCCATCATGAGCTGGAAGCAGGAAGTCGCCGAGATCGAGGAACGTCGCCGCTTGGCGGCGGCCGGCGACGCGGCGGGCGTGACGCGCCAGCACGACAAAGGTCGGTTGACCGTCCGCGAACGCGCCCATGGCCTGCTCGACGACGGCTCGTTTCAGGAACTCGGCCCGGCCGCCGGTGTGCCCGAGCGCGACGATGCCGGCAACCTCACCGGCTTCCAGCCCGCCAACTTTCTGCTCGGCTTCGGTCAGATCGACGGCCGCCGGGTGGTCGTCGGCGGCGAGGATTTCACCGTGCGTGGCGGCTCGCCCAATCCCGCCGGCCTGCGCAAGTCGGTCTATGCCGAGGAACTGGCGGTGACCTACCGCGTGCCGCTGGTTCGCCTGCACGAGGGCGGCGGCGGCTCGGTCGCCGGCACCGGCGGCAAGGCTAGCGGCGCGCCGGTCGGCGATCCGGTATTCAGCCGCCCACGCTTTCGCTCCGTCGCGGAAGCCTTCGCCACCGTGCCGGTGGCCTCGGCCGCGCTCGGACCGGTCGCGGGCCTGCCGGCCGCCCGGCTGGTGGCCTCGCACTTCACGGTGATGGTGCCGACCGCGCAGGTCCTGGTCGCCGGACCGGCCGTGGTCGCCCGGGCGCTGGGCAAGGATGTGACCAAGGAAGACCTCGGTGGCCCGCAGGTGCATCTGGCGAACGGCGTGATCGACAACCTGGCCGCCGACGAGGCCGACGCGTTCGCCCAGATCCGGCGCTTCTTGAGCTACATGCCTGACAACGTCTGGCAGCGGCCGGCGCGGATCGAGCCGGACGACGACCGCGACCGGCGCGAGGAAAGCCTGCTCAAGGCGGTGCCGCGCGACCGGCGCCAGGCTTTCGACATGCGCAAAGTGATCGCCGCGGTGATGGACCGCGACAGCTTCTTCGAGTTCGGCCGCAAGGCCGGTCCCGGCCAGATCACCGGCCTGGCCCGGCTCGACGGCCACAGCGTCGGCATCCTGGCCAACGACTGCCGCTACTACGCCGGCGCGATGACCGACATCGGCGCGCGCAAGGTCCGCCGCCTGATCGAGCTGTGCGACAACTTCCATCTGCCGGTGCTGAGCTTCGTCGACGAGCCCGGCTTCATGATCGGCCCGGATTCGGAGAAGGCCGGCGCCATCCGCCCCGGCACTACGGCGGTGCTGGCCGCCGCGACCAGCCGCTCGCCGTGGGCCTCCATCGTCGTGCGCAAGTCCTACGGCGTGGCCCAGGCGGCACACTATGGTCCCGACGGCTTCGTCGTTGCCTGGCCGTCGGCCGAGCTCGGCGCGCTGCCGGTGGAGGGCGGCGTCGCCGTCGCCTTCGGTCGCGACATCGCCGCGGCCGAAGACCCCGAGGCGCGCCGCGCCGAGCTGGAAGCCGAACTCGCGCGCCGCCAGTCGCCGTTCCCCAGGGCGGAGAGCTTCGCCTTCCACGACATCATCGACCCGCGCGACACCCGGCCGGTTTTGTGCAACTGGCTCGACTGGGTGCAGCCCAGGCTGGATGCGGATTTGGGCCCGGCATTGTTCGCGCCGAGGCCCTGAACAGTCGACCGTCATGCCGGGCTTGACCCGGCATCACCGGGTCGGGTTTTCGTGTCGCTGGCCGGTGATCCCGGGTCTTCGCCCGGGATGACGTGGTGGCTATTCGCGCCGGGCGATCTCCAGCAGCAGTTTCTTCTTCAACGCCTCGGCGATACGGGCGCGGCTTTCGGCGCGCATGACGAAGGCGCCGGGGCCGCCGATCACGTCGTTGCTGTAGTGCTCGCCCAGCGGCTCGCCGCGCGAGCCGGAATAGACGCCGCCGGTCGGGCTGTCGATCACCAGCGCGTTGATGGTGATGCCGAGCGCCAGCGTCTCGGCGCGAACCAGGGGCAACGGCGGGCCGTTCATCTGCGGCCCGTCGCCGGAGATGTCGATCACCTGCCGCTCGCCCTCGAAGTCGTTCGACGTGATCAGGTCGGTGGCGTGCCGGATCGCCGCCGAGATCGAGTTGTAGCCCAGCGCCACGCGCGGCGCCGCGATCACCTTGTCGGCGAACATCTTGGCCGAGGCCGCGTCCGATATGACATGCCAGTCGACGATGGTGTGCACGCTCTGCGGCGCCGCCCACTCGACATAGGCGACGGCGATCTTGCCCTTGTAGCCGTTGGTGATCGCCGCCAGCACGGCGGGGTCCTGGATCGCCGCCGCATAGCCGGCACGTTGCAGCGCGAACTCCTCGTCGTTGATCGAGCCGGACCCGTCGGCGGCGAACACCAGCTCGACGTCGACCCACTCGGCCGCCAGGGCCGGCTGCGCCAGCGCTATTCCCAGCGCCGCCAGCAGCGCCCTACCATGCCGCCGCGCAGCCTTCAGGGCCGGAATCAGGGAGTGCACCATGAGCGACATTGAAACCGAGTTCGTCTTCGAGATGAAGATCGACGTGAACACCATCATGGACGTCGGCGCCACGCCGGTCGGCCATCGCCGTATCGCGGTACTGGCCGGCGGCTCGTTCGAGGGGCCGAAGATCAAGGGCAAGGTGCTGCCGTCGGGCGGCGACTGGATCGTCAACCGGTCCGACGGCGTGACCCAGCTCGACGTCCGCGCCCACCTGGAAACCGACGACGGCGCCATCATCTACATGACCTACCGCGGCCACCGCCACGGGCCGAAGGAGGTGATGGACCGGCTCAACAGCGGCCAGCAGGTCGATCCGGCGGAATACTACTTCCGCACCTCGCCGTTCTTCGAGACCGCCTCGGAGACATACGCCTGGATGAACAAGATGTGCTTCGTCGCCACCGGCCGGCGCGACCCGGAGGGCCCAGTGTACCGGGTTTACCAGGTCTTGTGACTCTACGGTCACCCCGGCCCTGATCCGGGGTCCATGTCGAAGGCGGTACCTGACCCCGACATGGATCCCGGATCGGCCTGCGGCCGTCCGGGATGGCAACGCGGGGTCAAACCATCTTCACGTTGACGTTGGCGTCCTTCAGGGTCTTGAGCATGTCCTCGACGTGTTCCGGGCCCATGTTGCGGGTGATGAACACGACCCGCGTGCGACGGTCGTCGCTCGGCCATTCGTCAAGTTGCACCGGCGGGTGGAACAGGTGCTGCGCGCCGTGGATCACGATCGGCTTGTCCTCGCTCTCCTCCACGTTCAGCAGGCCCTTCACCCGCAGCATGTCCTGGCCGCGGTAGTTCGCCAGCATCTCCAGCCAGGTCACCGCGAGGTTCCACGGCATCGGCTCGTCGATATAGAGACAGAAGGCGCGGACCGACGCGTCGTGCCGGTTCACGTCGTGTGGGTCCTGCCCCCCAGGCGCATCGTCGTGACCATGGTCGTGCCCATGGTCATGGCCGTGCTCGTGCGCGTGGTCGTGCGGCTCGACATAGGCCTCCTCCTGGAGCCAGCGCTGCACGTCCAGCGTCTTGGTCTTCGGGTCGTAGAGGCCGGCACCGAACAGGTCGTTCGGCTCGACCTCGCCGAACGAGACCGGCTGGATCGGGGCCGCAGGATTCAGCCGCCGCAAGCGCTCTTCCAGCGCCGCGCGGGCGCTGGCCTCTGGCATGTCGGTCTTGGTCAGCACGATGCGGTCGGCGACGGCGGCCTGCTTCACCGACTCCTCGTGGTTGTCCAGCGTGCCGCCGCCGTTCACCGCGTCGACCGTGGTGATGATGCCGTCGAGGCGATAGTGCGCCTGCAAATAGGGATCGCTCATCAGCGTGTGGATGATCGGCGCCGGGTCGGCGAGGCCCGTCGTCTCGATCACCAGACGCTTGAACTCCGGGATCTGCTGCTTCACCCGGCGCAAGTAGAGGCTGCGCAGCGTGTCGACCAGTTCGCCGCGCACGGTGCAGCACAGGCAGCCGGAACTCATCAGGATCACGTCGTCCTCGGCCCGTTCGACCAGCGCGTTGTCGATGCCGATGGCGCCGAATTCGTTCACCACGACGGCGGTCTCGCCCATGTCGGGATGCACCAGCAGGCGGTTCAGCAGCGTCGTTTTGCCGCTGCCCAGGAAGCCGGTCAGCACCGACACCGGGACCGTCTCTCGCTCTTCGTTCATTGTCCGTTCCTTTCGCGCCAAGGGCGCGTCATTGTCGCGTCGCTGCCGCTATCATATATGTGCGGGGCCAATTCCTTGAGGGAGGAACTCACATGGCTCTGCGGATCAACGACACCGCGCCGAATTTCCAGGCCGAGACCACCGAAGGCAAGATCGACTTTCACCAGTGGATCGGGGACGGCTACGCGATCCTGTTCTCGCATCCGAAGGACTTCACGCCGGTCTGCACCACCGAGCTTGGCTACATGGCCAAGCTGAAGCCGGAATTCGACAAGCGCAAGACCAAGATCATCGGCCTGTCGGTCGACCCGGTCGAGAACCACGCCAAATGGGCGAAGGACATCGAGGAGACCCAGGGCGCGGCGGTCAACTACCCGATGATCGGCGACACCGACCTGAACGTCGCCAAGCTCTACGACATGCTGCCCGCCGACGAGAGCGGCACCTCGGAGGGCCGGACCGCGGCGACCAACGCCACCGTGCGCACCGTCTTCGTGATCGGGCCGGACAAGAAGATCAAGCTGTCGCTGACCTACCCGATGAGCACCGGCCGCAACTTCGACGAGGTGCTGCGCGTGCTCGACTCGATCCAGCTCACCGCCAACCACAAGGTGGCGACGCCGGTAAACTGGAAGCACGGCGATGACGTGATCATCGTCCCGGCGGTCTCCGACGAGGACGCCAAGAAGGCGTTCCCCGGCGGCTGGAAGGCTCCGAAGCCGTACCTGCGGCTGGTGCCCGACCCCAGCAAGTAGCAGCCAGGTGACGGGCGGCGGCGGCGTCGTCGCCCGGCGCCCTGCTGTCGCTTCAGTGCTCCCTGACCTGCTCTGCGACGGTCCCGCGCGCGGGCCGCTGATCGCGCTGGCCCATGGCGCCGGCGCGCCGATGGATTCGCCCTTCATGTCTGCCTTCGTCGAAGGGCTGGCGGGCCAGGGGATGCGGGTCGTCCGTTTCGAGTTTCCCTACATGGCCGGCCGACGCACCGGCGGCAAGCGTCGCCCGCCGGACCGCCAGCCGGTGCTGCTCGACACCTGGCGCGCGGTGATCGATCATTTCGGCGCCGACAGGCTGGTGATCGGCGGCAAGTCGATGGGCGGCCGCATGGCCAGCCTGGTCGCCGACGAGATCGGCGTGCGCGGGCTGACATGCCTCGGCTACCCGTTCTACGCCGCCGGTAAGCCGGACAAGCCGCGCGTCGCGCACCTCGAAACGCTCAACACGCCGACGCTGATCTGCCAGGGCGAGCGCGACACCATGGGCAACCGCGAGGCCATCGCCGGCTACAGGCTCTCGAAGAACATCCGACTGCACTGGCTCGCCGACGGCGACCATTCGTTCAAGCCGCGAAAGGCCAGCGGCCGCACCGAGGCGGAGAACTGGTCCGAGGCCATCGACGCCGTCGCCGGCTTCGTGCGCGCGTGCTGAAGGATTTATCGTGGCCGGCGTTGAGCGCCGGCCTGCTGGTGGCGTTCGTCGGGTTCGCCAGCACCTTCGCCGTGGTGGTGCAGGGACTTCGCGCGGTCGGCGCCTCGCCGGCGGAAGCCGCTTCCGGCCTGATGGCACTGTCGATCGCGATGGGCCTGTGCGGCGCCGCGCTCAGCCTGTGGCGGCGGATGCCGATCTCGGTCGCCTGGTCGACCCCGGGCGTGGCGTTGCTCGCCACCGCTGGCGCGCCGGACGGCGGTTTCGCGGCGGCGGTCGGCGCCTTCCTGGTTTGCGGCGCGCTGGTGGTGATTGCTGGGCTGTGGCGGCCGCTCGGCCGCTGGGTCTCGCGGATCCCGGCGCCGCTGGCCAACGCGATGCTGGCCGGCGTGCTGCTCGGCCTGTGCCTGGCGCCGGTGCGCGCGGTCGCCGAGCTGCCGCTGGTCGGGCTGGCGGTCGCGGTCGCCTGGGCCGTGGTCGCGGCCTGGCGCCGGTTGCTGGCGATGCCGGCCGCCGTGGTCGTCGCGGTGCTTGGCATCGTCTTCACCACCGACATGCCGGCGCTACCCGCCGAAGCGTTGTGGCCGACGCCGGTGCTGATAGCGCCGACCTTCGAGCTGGCGGCGATCATCGGCATCGCCGTGCCGCTGTTCATCGTCACCATGGCCTCGCAGAACATCCCGGGCATGGCGGTGCTGCATGTGAACGGCTACCGCCCCGATCCGGGCCCGCTGTTCCAGGTAACGGGCTGGTTCAGCCTCGCCGCCGCGCCGTTCGGCGGCCACGTGATCAACCTGGCGGCGCTGACGGCGGCGCTGTGCGCCGGACCCGACGCGCATCCCGATCCGGCCAAGCGCTACTGGGCCGCGGTGATCGGCGGTGTCGGGTACGTGCTGTTCGGGCTGCTGGCCGGCGTGGCGACGGCGTTTATCAGCGCCTCGCCGCCGGTGCTGATCGAGGCGGTGGCCGGCCTGGCGCTGCTCGGGGCGTTCGGCGCCGCGATGATGAACGCGCTGAAGGCCGACGAGCATCGTGAGGCGGCGGTGGTCTGCTTCGTTGTCACCGCCTCCGGGCTGGCCTTCGTCGGGATCGCCGGCGCCTTCTGGGGCCTGCTGGCCGGCGGCGCGGTGATGGGGTTGGGGCGGCTGCGGTCGCGTCCCTAGAGCCGCTGGTTCCGCGCGGAGACGCCCTTTTCGATCGCCGCGGCGGTGAGGTGATCGATCTGCAGCGCCCGGCGCATCAGGTTCAGCAACGTCGTCTCCTCGCGGTCGACGTGGCCGTCGGCGGCGGCGACCTCGCAGGCCATGGCATAGGCCGTTGGCGCCAGCCGCGACGGCAGCGAGGCGACGATGATGGTCATCACCCGGTCCAGCCCGTCCGCCTTGGTCAGCAGCTTGGCGCACTCCTGCGCCGCCGGCAGCAGCTCTTCCTCGTCGAAGCCCTCGAACACCGGCCACTGCCGCGTTACGTTGCCGATCCGGCGCAGTTCCGCATCGCCCATGTCGCTATCGACGGCGGAGACGATCACCATCAGGTAGATCATCGCACTGTGCGGGTTGAGCGCGTCATCGCTCATGCGGCTACTCCTCGCTAGGTCGCGCGCACCATATGGAGCGGCGAGGGGGCCGGCAAGCTTTCGCTACCCGGACAAGAAGCCGCTTGTTCCGGCCACCACCTCGGCCAGGCCGGCGCGGACCACCTCCACGCCGGGCGGGAAGGCGGTGGCGAGGCGCGACGGCATCATCCGGTCCAGCAGCACGAACACGCCGCGGTCGTCCTGCCGGCGCACCAGCCGTCCGTAGGCCTGTTTCAGCCGCAGGCGGGCCAGCATGTCGTCGTAGGTCTTGCCGCCGAACTCGGCGCGCCGGGCCCGGTGCAGCAGGTCGGGGCGCGCCCACGGCACCCGGTCGAACACGATCAGGCGCAGCGAATCGCCCGGCACGTCGACGCCATCGCGCACCGCATCGGTGCCGAGCAGGCACGCGTCCTTCTCGGCGCGGAAGATGTCGACCAGCGTGCCGGTGTCCATCGGGTCGATGTGCTGCGCCAGCAGCATCAATCCCTCGTCCTCCAGCGGCCCGGCGATGCGGCGATAGACCGCGCGCAGGCGGTGCACGGCGGTAAACAGGCCGAGCGCGCCGCCGCTGGACGCCTTGAACAGCTCGCGATAGGCCGCCGCGATCTGGTCGGCGTCGTCGCGCCGCAGGTCGGTGACCACGTAGACCCGGGTCTGCGCCGGATAGTCGAACGGCGAAGCCAGGCTGGCCCGCTTCGGCGGCAGCAGGAGGTGCAGTGCGCCGGTGCGCACCTCCGCCGCGCGCCAGTCGTCCGGTGCGTCGGGCGCCTCGTCGCGCAGCGTCGCCGAAGTGATCACCGCGCCGTGCGACTTGCGCAATACCGTGGCGGCGAACGGCTTGGTCGGATCGACCCAGCGCCGCGACAGCATGACGTCGAGGTCGCGGCCGTCGATCCGCTCCAGGACGAAGCGGTCGACGAAGTCAGGCGGCGTCTCGCCGGCCACGAGCCCGTTCAGCATGTCGCGCCACGCTGCCACCGTGGCGATACGCCGGGTCAGGCCGCGCGTGGCCCGCTCGATCCGCATTCGCGTGCCGGTGTCGATCTCGTCGGCCTCGTCGTCCAGCCGGTGCGCCAGGACCGCCTGCAACTTGGAGAGTGAGTGGTGCAAGCCGCCGAGCTCGCTGGCCAGCTTCTCCGCCGCGCCGACCAGGCTGCTTTCCGGATCGTTGGTCGAGGCCTCCAGGCCGAAGGGTGAATCGTCGCGGCCGGCCCGTGCCAGCACATGCAGCCGGGCCTGCGCCAGGAAGCGTTCGGCGCTGCCGCCGCCGGCGCCCTCGGCGATGCGTTTCAGCCAGCCCTGGCTCGGCAGCAGGCGGGCGCGCTCCAGCGCCGCCTGCAGCAGGTCGATGGCATCCTGCTCGTCGGGCAGCAGGTCGCCGACGCGTTCCTCCAGCCCACGCAGCCGGCCGCGCCGGCGATCCTCGCGCCCCAGTAGCCAGCGCCGCAGTTCGGCGCCCTCGCGGCCGGAAATCTCCGCCCCGAAGGCATTGTCTGCGGCGTCGAACAGGTGGTGACCCTCGTCGAACACGAAGCGCGTCGGCAGTTCCGCCGCATCGGCCGCCATCGCCGCCTGCACCATCACCAGCGCGTGGTTGGCGATCACCAGTTCGGCATGCCGGGCGCGCCGGGCCGCCGTCTCGATGAAGCACTTCTTGTAGTGCGGGCAGGCGGAGTGGATGCATTCGCCACGATGGTCGGTCAGCGCCGCGACCCGTCCGGGGCTGAACAGGGTGCCGAGCCAGGCCGGGAAATCGCCGCCGATCATGTCGCCGTCGCGCGTCGCCGCGACCCAGCGCGCCACCAGGCCGAGCAGCACCGTGGCGTCGGTGCCGGCGCGCGCGTTGCGCACCGCGTCGTCGACATTGAGCAAGCAGACGTAGTTCTCGCGGCCCTTGCGCACCACCAGCTTCTGCCGTTTTTCGTCAGCAGCCGGATAGAGCCGGTCGAGTTCCTGGTCGACCTGGCGCTGCAGGTTGCGGGTATAGGTGGACAGCCACACGGTGCCGCCGTTGCGCTCCGCCCACAGGCTCGCTGGCGCGACATAGCCCAGGGTCTTGCCGATCCCGGTGCCGGCCTCGGCCAGCACCACGTTCGGTGCATCGGGCGCCGGGCGCGGCTTGAAGGCATCGGCGGCGGCGGCGGCATAGTCGGCCTGGCCGCTGCGCGACTCGTCGCCCTCGTGCATCAGCAGGCCGAGCTGGACGCGCGCCATTTCCGGCGTGATCGGATGATCTTCCGGCGGCGGCTCTGGCGCGCTCTCCGACCAGCCTTCGACCGCGACCCAGGCGTCCAACCCGCCCAGCGGTCCGCCGCCGCCGGGATCCGGGGGCAGGGCGCCAAGCACCGCCGGCCCCCAGCGCCAGCCGGCCTTCGCCATGGTCATCGCCAGCAGCGCGGCGCGCTTGGCCCCATCGGTCGTCGCCAACTCGGCCAGCAGCGTTTGCGCCGCCTGCAACAGGGTCAGCGCCTGGCCCTCCAGGTCGTCCGGCCGGTCCATGCCCAAGGCGTCCGCCAGCCCGGCCGCCGTCGGCAGGCAAAACTGCGCCGGTCGGGCGAAGGCGAACAGCTCCAGCAGGTCCAGCGCCGGGAAGGGCGGCACGCCGAGCCGGCGCGCCACCAGCGGCTTGTGACAGACCAGCGGCGGGCTCGCCTGCGCCTTCAGCGCCGCCTGATCGAGGCTCAGCGTCTCGATCTCGCCCTCGACCGACAGCCAAACCGCCCGGCGCACGCCCACGGCCAACGCCGGCGCAGCGAGCGGCGCGGCCTGGGGCGTTGGGGCGGGGGCGGATCGGGCCATGGCGCGATCCTACTGGATTCGCGAGCGCGCGGCGCCGTAACTGTTTGCGACTCACATCTCGCCGGCGCGACTGACTCATCCGTCGACTCACCACCCGACTCACGGCTGTAAGACGAGCCGGCTGACCAAATTCTGGCTTGATTGCGTCACAACATTCCCACATCTTGTGGCGCGAGGGTGGGACTACAGCCATGACTGGTACAATCACGTTCCGGCTCGACCCGGAGCTCAAACATGCGCTGGCCGGTCTGGCGCGCGAGGAAGAACGCCCGATGGGCGAGGTGTTGCGCGACCTGGTGCGCGAACGGCTGGACCGCGAACGCCGCATCGCCTTCGAGGCCGAGGCGCGGCGCCAGTGTCTGGCGGCCAATGCCGTCGGCGGTGACGCGGTCGACGCCTTCCACGAGATGGAGGGCGAGCTGGACGCCCTTGCGGCGGAATGGACGTAGCGCGCGGCGACCTGGTCAGCGTTGTTCTGGCCGGTGCCAAGTCGCGCCCGGTGCTGGTGGTACAGGCCGACCCCTTCGCGGCGCTGAATACCGTCACGGTGCTGCGGCTGACCAGCGAGGTCCAGGACCTCCCTTTTCTGCGCGTCACGGTCGATGCCTCGCCCGACGTCGGCTTGCGCGAACCGGCGCAGGTGATGGTCGACAAGGCGGTGACCGTGGCCCGCGATCGCATCGCCCGCCGCCTCGGCCGTCTCGACCCCGAGACCATGGAGACGGTCGACGATGCCTTCGCCCAGTTCGTCGGCCTGGCCCAGCGTTGACCCAGCCGGCATTTCGCGGTTTATGGCGGCGCCATGACCGATGACCTTCGCACGCTCGCCGCCGCCTCTAATGCCTGGCCGTTCCAGGAGGCGAAGAAGCTCCTCGACCGCACCGCGAACGGGCTGGGCGAGAAAGGCTACGTGCTGTTCGAGACCGGCTACGGCCCCTCCGGCCTGCCGCACATCGGCACCTTCGGCGAGGTCGCGCGCACCTCGATGGTGCGTCACGCGTTCTCCACGCTGTCCGACCTGCCGACCCGGCTGATCTGCTTTTCCGACGACATGGACGGGCTGCGCAAGGTGCCGGACAACGTGCCCGAGCGCGAGATGATGACGCAGCATCTGGGCAAGCCGCTGACCCGGGTGCCGGACCCGTTCGGCACCCACGACAGTTTCGGCGCCCACAACAACGCCCGCCTGCGCGCCTTCCTGGACACCTACGACTTCGACTACGAGTTCGTGTCGGCGACGCAGTGCTACACCGAGGGCGTGTTCGACGAGACCCTGCTGTCGGTGCTGGCGCACTACGACGAGGTCATCAACGTCATTCTGCCGACGCTGGGCCCGGAGCGACGCGCGACCTACTCGCCGTTCCTGCCGCTGTGCCCGAAGACCGGCCAGGTCTTGCAAGTGCCGATCATCCATCGCGACGCCGACGCCGGCACCGTGGTCTACGAGGACGACCAGGGCAAGAAGGTCGAGGTGCCGGTCACCGGCGGCGACTGCAAGCTGCAGTGGAAGGCCGACTGGGCGATGCGCTGGCGCGCGCTCGACGTCGACTACGAGATGTCGGGCAAGGACCTGATCGACTCGGTGCGCCTGTCGAGCCGGATCTGCCGCATCCTCGGCGGCCAGCCGCCGGAAGGCTTCAACTACGAGCTGTTCCTGGACGAGAATGGCGAGAAGATCTCCAAGTCGCGCGGCAACGGGCTGACCATCGACGAGTGGCTGCGCTACGCCGCGCCGGAGACGCTGGGCCTGTACATGTTCCAGCAGCCGCGCCGGGCCAAGAAGCTCTACTTCGACGTGATCCCGCGGGCCGTCGACGACTACCTGAACGCGCTGACCAAGTATCCCGGCGAGGCGCCCGACGCCCGGCTCAACAACCCGGCCTGGCACATCCACGACGGCGCGCCGCCGGCCGCCGGCCTGCCGATCAGCTTCGCGTTGCTGCTGAACCTGGCCGGCGCGGCGCACGCCGACAGCAAGGATGTACTGTGGGGCTTCATCTCCAGGTACGCGCCCGGCGCGACGCCGGCCGAACACCCGATCCTGGACCGCCTGGTCGGCTACGCGCTGGCCTATTACAACGACTTCGTGGCGCCGACCAGGCAGCACCGGGCGCCGGCCGACAACGAGCGCGCCGCGCTGACCGAGCTGGCCGCCGCGCTGCCGGGCCTGCCCGACGACGCCGAGGCGATCCAGAACGAGGTCTACGAGATCGGCAAGCGCCATGGCTTCGCCAACCTGCGCGACTGGTTCCGGGCCTGCTACGAGGTGCTGTTCGGCCAGAGCCAGGGCCCGCGCATGGGCGGCTTCATCGCGCTCTACGGCCGCGACAACGCGAAGCGCCTGATCGAACAGGCGCTGGCCGGCGAGTTGCTGGCGGCCGACAAGGCCGAGGCGTCGGCCTAAGTTGCACGCGTCACCCCGGGCTTGACCCGGGGGCCATGTCGAGGGCGGTCGCAGCGCCGGTCATGACGCTTTGAATTAGAACAACGGAAACTTCGCCGAATAGTCCCAGTACAGCTCGCGGGCCTGGTCGGTGACGCGGCCGCGCTGGTAGTCCTGGCTTTCCACCCGGGTGATCGGCAGCACCTTGCCGTAGTTGCCGGTGGTGAAAACTTCGTCGGCGTTCAGCACGTCCTCGAAGCTGATCGTGGTCTCCACCACCTCGGTACCGGCCGCGCGCAGCAGTTCGATGGTGCGGTTGCGGGTCACGCCGGGCAGGAAGGTGCCGTTGATCGCCGGCGTCATCGCCACGCCGTCCTTCACGATCCAGACGTTGGCCGAGGCGAGCTCGGCGACGTTGCCGTTGGCGTCCAGCAGGATCGCGTTGTCGAAGCCGCGCTTGCCGGCCTCGACCAGCGCGCGCGTCGAGTTCGGGTACAGGCACGAGGCCTTGGCGTCGGTCGGCGCCATGTCGCGCGCCGGTCGGCGCCGGCTCGACAGGCAGACCCCGATGCCCTTGTATTCCGGCATCGGCGCCTCGTAGACCGCGAGCACGAAGTTGGTGCTCTCCGGCTCGGGGATGAGGAATCCCTCCTGGGCGAAGAACATCGGCCGGATGTAGAGCTCGGCGTCTTTCGGAAACCGGCGTGCGCCCTCGTGGCACAGGTCGATGACCTCCGCAATGTCGATCTGCGGCTCCAGGAACATGGTCTTGGCCGAGCGGTACAGCCGCTCGCAATGCTGGTCGACATCGGGGGCCATGCCGTCGAAGGCGCGGGCGCCGTCGAACACCACCGACGACATCCAGAAGGCGTGGCTCATCGGCCCGGTCAGGCGCAGGTTTTCGTTGTGCCACTGGCCTTCGTGATAGACGGCGACCGCCATGGCCGATGCTCCCTCAAATACGTTGCGGGAGGCACCTTACCGTCCGGCCGTGATCGCGCCAAGCGGGCCATTCAGCCCGGCGCCTACGCGCCAGGGGCTTGCCGGAAAAGGGCTTTTACCGGTGGTCGGGGCTAGAAGGCGCCGAAGACGCGCAACAGCCCGGCAACCGCCAGCCAACCGCCGACCGACGCCACGGCCCAGATGCCGAGTGCGGCACGGGTCGACACCGGCCGGGCCGGCTGGTGGGCCGTCGTCATCGCGGTGGTCATTGGATCGGACGCATACATGGCAAAGATCCTTTCAGACCCTCAGCCTCCCGCACCCCGGTAAAGTAATGGTTAATACAGACGTGGCGCCGGGCGGCCTGGGCGACAAGGCCGGCGCTGGTCAACTCAAAGTGAGTCTCGCGTCAGCCTCGTCTCAGTTTCTTTACGACGGCGGAGCTGTTCAGGATCACCCGGTCGCCGACATGGAGCTGGCCGCGCACGAACACCATCGACCCGGTGCCGCGCAGCAACTCCGCCGAGGCCTCGATCAGCTCGCCCTCGCGCCCGGCGTCGAGGAACTCGTTGGCCATCGACACGGTGATCACTGGCTGGCCGTCGGTCGCGGCCTTCGCGGCGGCGCACAGCGCCAGGTCGATCATCGTCATCATCAGGCCACCGTGCACGATTTTGTGCGTGTTGCAGTGGTGCGTCTCGGCGCGCAGCACGAAGTGGTGGCTGCCGTCCTCGCGCCGACGCCAGAAGAACGGCCCGGCGTGGTTCTCGAACGGGTCGATCGGATCGTACAGCTCGTAGCCCGGCAGCGGGGCGGTCGGCTCGGCGGGCGGGCGGGCGTTCATTGGCGACGGCTTTCGGTTGTGGCGCGGCTCCGGGTTCGCTACCAACGCAACACTCGCCCGTCAATCTCGGACCGACCGCAGGACCGCCCGGCTTGATCTACGAACTCGTCCGCCCGTTGCTGATGGCGCTCGATCCCGAAACGGCACATCGGCTGACGCTGCGGCTGCTGGCGCTGCCCGGCGCCACGGCGATGGCGAAGCGATCGCCGGACGACCCGATCCTGGCCACCGAGGTGTTCGGCCGGCGTTTCGCCAACCCGCTCGGCATTGCCGCCGGCTTCGACAAGGACGCGGTGGCGGCGCCGGCGTTGATGCGGCTCGGCTTCGGCTTCGTCGAGGTCGGCACGGTGACGCCCCTGCCACAGGCCGGCAACCCGCGGCCGCGCCTGTTCCGGCTGACCGAGGACAGGGCGGTTATCAACCGCATGGGCTTCAACAATGGGGGCCTCCAGGGACTGTGCCGGCGGATCGCGGCGCTGGCCGACCGGCGCACGCCGTTGGTCGTGAACATTGGTGCCAACAAGGACAGCGCCGACCGGGCGCAGGATTATGTCACCGGGCTGACGGCGGTGGCGCGGCTCGCCGACCTGGTCACGGTCAACGTCTCCAGCCCGAACACACCGGGCCTGCGCGGCCTGCAGGATGTCGACCAGCTCGCCAACCTGCTGGGCCGGCTGGCGGCGGTCGAGGGCCACCCGCCGTTGCTGCTGAAGGTCGCGCCCGACCTCGACGACGAGGCGCTGGCCGACATCGCCGGCGTGGTCCGCCGCGCCGACGTCGCCGGCATCGTCGTCGCCAACACCACCGTTTCGCGTCCCGCGTTGCGCAGCCGGCATCGCGGGGAGGCGGGCGGCTTGAGCGGCCGGCCGCTGTTCGACCTGTCGACCGACCGGCTGCGCGGCCTGCACCGCGAGACCGCCGGCGCCATCCCGCTGGTCGGGGTCGGCGGCATTGAGAGTGGTGAGACTGCCTACGCCAAGATCCGCGCCGGCGCCGCCCTGGTGCAGCTCTACTCCGCGCTGGTCTACGAGGGCCCGGGGCTGGTCGGGCGGATCAACCGCGAGCTCGCGGCCTGCCTGCGCCGCGACGGGTTCGGCTCTGTGGCCGAGGCCGTGGGCGCCTGAGCGCGCCGGGCGCGGCCGGGTGCGCCTCTCGGCGGTGGACCTTCGAGCAACGGCCGACAAATGACTCGAAGGACTCGTGAATTCGGGCCGGCCTCACCTTGGATGTGAAGCCGGCCACGGCATGAATCAGTTTCTCAGGCGCGGGCCATAAGTGACTCTTTCGACTCACGATTTTGTCATCACCGTTGCCGACATGGCGCGTGCCGCACTTTCTCTGACTCACACTCGTCACAGCGCCCGCTAAGCGACTCTGCGATCGACGCAATCCAGGCGCAGTTGCCACGCCGGTTCAGCTTCACGATCGAGGGGGTGGGCTGGCTACGGTTCTGGCGATAACTCTTGAATCGATCTGCCAGCAAGATGCCGTAGTCGTCGCAGGCGACTCAGATTGGCAGCGCCTGGCGGATCAGCCGCCCGAACACCACCATCTGCGGGCTGGTGCGGCGGTAGGTGCGGATCACCGATAGCACATCGTCTCGTCCCTCGACCGGCGGCTCGGCGGCCAGCGCCGGCAGGTCGGCCAGGATCGCCGGCACCGCGGCATCGATCCGCGCGTCCAGCACGTCGCAGGCGCTCTGCGTCGCCGGGTCGGTCAGGCGCGGCACGATCTCCAGCGCCAGGTCCTCCAGCAGCTCCGGCCAGTGTGCCAGCAGCCGGTACAGGCTGGCCACGAACGGCCCGGCGCCGAGGTCGACCTCGAACTGTTCCAGCAGTGCGGCGACATCGTCGGACAGCTCGGTCGGAATCGGCGGCATCGCCGGCAGCGGCGCCGGCGGGGTCCAGTCGGCCGATGCGCTCCCGCCCCCCGGCGGTTCGCCGCTCAACAACCGCCGCAGCAGGCCGGCGAGGATCATGTTCTGCGGACTGACCCGAACGAAGTTATCGCAAATCGCCGCCACGGCCTGGGCATCCGCGCCCCAGTCCTGTAGCGCGCCGGCCGGCAGCGGCGACAGCGGTTCGAGATCCAGGTCGGTGGCGAGCTGCCAGGCGGTCTCCTGCGCGCGGCCGGACCGGAATACCGGCGCCGTCGCGCCCCAGGCCCAGGCCAGCCAGCCCGGCCGGGTGGCCAGGTGACGCTGCATCGCGGAGACGTAGGGCACTGCGGTGAGCCGGCGCATCTCGGCATAGATCGCGGCGGTCTCGCCGGTGGCATCGGCCTCGGCGAGCTCGGCCAGCATGTCAGGCTGCCTGGTGGCGGCGCCGGACGCTGCCGGCGCCGAGCACGGTGAACAGGCCGGCCAGCATGAAGGCGGCGGCGAAGAAGAACAGCCAGCGCGGGTTGCCGGCCTCCAGCACCCAGCCGAAGAAGGCCGGCATGATCGCCGAGCCGATGTTGAGCCCGACCGAGACGAAGCCGAACACCTTGCCGAGCTGGTCCGGCGGGGCGGCGGCGCGCACCAGCATGTCGCGCGACGGCATGATCATGCCGAACAGCAACCCGGCGATACCCAGCACAGGCACCAGCACCCAGGCGCCGGGTCCGACGATGCCGATGCCCACCACGATGCCGCCGGTGGCGACGAAGCCGGTCACCGCGACCCGCTCGTGGTGCTTGGTGCGGTCGGCGATGAAGCCGCCGGCCAGGATGCCGAGCGCCGAGCCGATCAGGAACGCGGTCATCGCCGCCGTGGCACCGTCCAGGTCGGTCCACTCCAGGTCGACCATGGCGGCGATGCCGAATTGCGTCAGCGCGCCATTCGACATCGCCAGCAGCACGAAGAACAGGAAGCACATCAGGATCGGCGGCGAGCCGAGCAGTCGCAGCCCCTCGCGCACGCCGCCGTGGCTGTGCGTGACCGTCGGGTTCTTCGACCGGCTGGCCGAGAGCTCGCCGCCGGCGACCAGCAGCAGGGCCGCCACCGCCAGGCCGGCGATGCCGACGCCGATCGGCGCCATGCGCCAGTCGCCGAAGGTGATCGCCGCCCAGGCCAGGCCTGGCGCGACCGCACCACCGGCATAGCCGGCGAAGGTGTGGATCGAGAAGGCGCGGCCCATGCGCCGCTCGTCGACGCTGCTGGACAGGATTGCGTAGTCGGCCGGATGGTAGACCGCGTTGCCCAGGCCGGCGACCATCAGCGCGACCACCAGCGTCCAGTAGTCCGGCCACAGGCCGATGGCGATGAATGCCAGCGATTCCACGATCAGGCCGCAGATCAATACCGGACGCGGCCCAAACCGGTCGACGATAAAGCCCATCGGCACGTGGGTGAAGCCGGAGACCGCGTTGAACGCGGTCATCGCCAGGCCGAGCAGGTCGTAGCCGACGCCATAGACGTCGCGCAGCACCGGGAAGGCCGGCGGGATCAGGAAGATGAAGACGTGCGACAGGAAATGCCCGGCCCCGATCAGGCCGAGAATACGCATGTCCTGGCGCAGCGAGGACGGGCTCGCGATCGCGGTCAACGGCGTCTCCCGGAAACCGGCCGGGTCACGCCGGCAGGCTGTCGCCTCCTACTTAGAGCATTTCCCGCCTACCGGAAAAGCCCCCGCGCAGGGTGGCTGGTATGCAGGGCTTCCAAGTGGTCATAAGATAGCAGTCAGCGTCTTGGTTTCCGGAGTCACTGAGCAATTATGCCCAGTTCTCTTCGTTGGTTTCAGAATATACTAGAATTTTTCTAATTGTAAGTTGTACTGTCGCCGTCGGCGGCCTAGGTACGGACTCGACCGTCACGCGTCAGGTTGATCGACGGCATGGGGATGATGGACACGCTTGCCTGCCCGGAGCCTGGAGACTGGCCGTGTCCCGATGTCCGGGTGTCGCCCCATCGGCTGTCGGTTGATGGAGCGCAATGCGCGAGCAGCGCCTGGATTCGTAATGTAGCGCAACTGCAAAACTGAGGACTGGAGAGCAAGATGGACGACAAACCCGCCGGCAAGTGCCCGATCGTGCACGGCGCCGCAAGCCAGGGAACCGTGTCTAACCGGGACTGGTGGCCCAATCAGCTCAATCTCAGGATCCTGCATCAGAACGCGCCCGCGTCGAGCCCGATGGATCCCGGCTTCAACTACGCCGACGAATTCAACAAGCTCGACCTGCAGGCGATCAAGCAGGACCTTTACGCGTTGATGACCGACTCGCAGGACTGGTGGCCGGCCGACTACGGCCACTATGGCGGTCTGTTCATTCGCATGGCCTGGCATAGCGCCGGCACCTACCGCATCGGCGACGGTCGTGGCGGCGGCGGCACCGGCACGCAGCGTTTCGCGCCGCTCAATAGCTGGCCCGACAACGGCAACCTCGACAAGGCACGCCGGCTGCTGTGGCCGATCAAGCAGAAATACGGCAACAAGATCTCCTGGGCCGACCTGATAATCCTGGCCGGCAACTGCGCCATCGAGTCGATGGGCGGCAAGACCTTCGGCTTCGCCGGCGGCCGCGAGGACGTCTGGGCGCCGGAGGAGGACATCTACTGGGGCGCGGAGAGCACCTGGCTCGGCGACGAGCGCTACAGCGGCGACCGCGAACTGGAAGAGCCGCTGGCCGCCGTGCAGATGGGCCTGATCTACGTCAACCCGGAAGGCCCGAACGGCAACCCCGATCCGGTCGCGTCGGGCCGCGACGTGCGCGAGACCTTCGCGCGCATGGCGATGAACGACGAGGAAACAGTCGCGCTCACCGCCGGTGGCCACACTTTCGGCAAGTGCCACGGTGCCGGCGACGCGGCGCTGGTCGGACCGGAGCCGGAGGGCGGGCCGATCGAGGCGATGGGCTTCGGCTGGGCCAGCACGCATGCCAGCGGCAAGGCCGGCGACGCGATCACCAGCGGCATCGAGGGCGCCTGGACGCCGAACCCGACCAAGTGGGACATGGGCTACTTCGACATGCTGTTCGGCTACGAGTGGAAGCTGGTGAAGAGCCCAGCGGGCGCCCACCAGTGGCAGGCGCAGGACGTCGCCGAGGAGCACATGGTGCCCGATGCCTTCGATCCGTCGAAGAAGCATCCGCCGATGATGACCACGGCCGACATGTCGTTGCGGATGGACCCGGTCTACGAGCCGATCTCGCGCCGCTTCCACGCCAACCCGGAAGAGTTCGCCGACGCTTTCGCGCGCGCCTGGTTCAAGCTCACGCACCGCGACATGGGGCCGAAGTCGCGCTATCTCGGCCCGGAGGTTCCGGCCGAGGATCTGCTCTGGCAGGATCCGGTCCCACCGGTCGACCATGAGCTGGTCGACGAGGCGGACGTCGCCGACCTGAAGGCGAAGGTCCTGGCGTCCAGCCTGTCGGTCGCCGAGCTGGTCTCGACCGCCTGGGCCTCGGCGTCGACCTTCCGTGGCTCCGACATGCGTGGCGGCGCCAACGGCGCGCGTATCCGCCTGGCACCGCAGAAGGACTGGGAGGTCAACCAGCCGGCGCAACTGGCCAAGGTGCTCGGCACGCTGGAGGGTATCCAGAAGGCGTTCAACGACGGGCAGTCCGGCGGCAAGAAGGTCTCGCTGGCCGACCTGATCGTGCTGGCCGGCGGCGCTGGCGTGGAGCGGGCGGCGAAGGACGCCGGCCATGACGTCACGGTGCCGTTCGCGCCGGGCCGCACCGATGCGTCGGCGGCGCAGACCGATGTCGACTCCTTCGTCCCACTGGAGCCGTTGGTCGACGGCTTCCGCAACTACCAGAAGACGGCATTCGCAAGCTCGCCGGAGGAGATGCTGGTCGATCGGGCCCAGTTGCTGACGCTCAGCGCGCCGGAGATGACGGTGCTGGTGGGCGGCCTGCGGGTGCTGGGCGCGAACCATGGCGGCGCCAAGCACGGCGTGCTGACCGACCGTCCTGGCCAGGTGACCAACGACTTCTTCGTCAACCTGGTCGACATGAACACGACGTGGACGGCCTCGGCCGGCGACGACGGCGTGTTCGAGGGCCGCGACCTGGCGAGCGGCGCGGCGAGATGGACCGGCACTCGGGTCGACCTGGTGTTCGGCTCCAATTCGCAGCTCCGCGCGCTCGCCGAGGTCTACGCCCAGGACGACGCGCAGGCCAAGTTCGTCACTGACTTCGTGGCCGCCTGGACCAAGGTGATGGACGCGGACCGCTTCGACCTGGCCTGACCACCGACGTCGCTACAGCCTGCCGTCCGGCGCGTCCGGGCGGCAGGCTTGCCGCCGCCTTCGCACCGTTGCGATACTCGCCGCCAAGCGGAACAGGGAGAGCGACGATGGGCGCGTGGATCGAGGTCAAGGCCAGCGACGGCAGCGGTACGTTCAAGGCTTACAAGGCGACGCCGGAACGGGGCAGCGGCCCCGCGGTGGTGTTGCTGCAGGAGATTTTCGGCGTCAACTCGCACATGCGCGACGTCGCCGACTACTACGCCGAGGAAGGCTACGTGGTGCTGGCCCCGGACCTGTTCTGGCGCCAGGAGCCGGGCGTCGAGCTCGGCTACGACGAGGCCGACTTCCAGAAGGCCTTCGGCTACATGCAGAAGCTGGACTGGGCCAAGGTCGTCGAGGACATCGGCGACACTGTGACGGCGGCGCGCGCCCAATCCGAGACCAAGGGCAAGGTCGGCGCGCTCGGCTTCTGCCTGGGCGGCAAGCTCGCCTATCTGGCCGCCGCGCATTGCGGCATTGACGCGGCTGTGAGCTACTACGGCGTCGGCATCGAGAACGATCTCGACCTCGCCGGCAAGATCAAGTGCCCGATGACGCTGCATTTCGCCGAGCTGGACAAGTTCGTGCCGATGGACGCCGTCGAGCAGGTCAGGGCCAGGTTCGCCGACCGGCCGGAGGTCGAGGTGTTTGTCTATCCCGGCGCCGATCACGGCTTCAACGCGCCGCGCCACGGCTACGACAAGCCTTCGGCGTTGATGGCGCACAGCCGCTCCATCGCCACCTTCCGCAAGGCGATGGGGCCGTTCTTCTCGCTATCGGAGCTGTGGGAAAAGCACTGCGAGTACGAGTTCGCCACCCGCGACGTCGACGCCACCATGGCGACGATGGTGGCGCAGCCCTACGTCAACCACATCCCGACCATGACCGGCGGCACCGGCCACGACCTGCTGAAGCGGTTCTACAAGCACCACTTCATCCCCAAGACTCCGGCGGATACCAAGCTGGTGCCGATCAGCCGCACCATCGGCGCCGACCGGCTGGTCGACGAGATGCTGTTCTGCTTCACCCACGACATCGAGATCGACTGGATGCTGCCGGGCATCGCGCCGACCGGGAAATATGTCGAAATCCCGCTGGTGGCGATCGTCTGCTTCCGCGGCGACAAGCTCTACAACGAGCACATCTATTGGGATCAGGCCTCGGTGCTGGTGCAGATCGGCAAGCTCGACCCGGCGGGCCTGCCCGTCGCCGGCATCGAGACCGCCAGGAAGCTGGTCGACGAAACCCTGCCCTCGAACGACCTGATGGCCACCTGGTCGTCCAGCGAAGGCAAGGGGTGAGGCCTCGTGAGGTGATCCCGGGCTTGACCCGGGATCAACGGCTGGCAGGGCGAACGACGTCTGACCGTTGATGCCGGGTCAAGCCCGGCATGACGAAGGCGCGCGCTACGAAATCGCCCTCGGCCCGAGCAGCGCCTGGCGGAATCGGTCCTTCAGGTGCGTGCCTTCCTTCGGCGGCAGCACCATGCCGAGCTGTTCCGCGCGCACCTTGGCATCGACGAATACCGGGCCGGGGGCCTTGCGGGCGGCCTCCACGGCGGCCGGCATGTCGGCCTGCTTGCGCACGGTGATCGAGCGGTCGATGCCGCAGGCCGCGGCGACGGCGGCCAGGTCGACGGTCATCGCCGTGTGCGTCGACTGCATGCCGGTCTCGCCATAGCGCTCGTTGTCCAGCACCACGATGGCCAGGTTCGCCGGCGCCTGGGCCGCGACCGTGCCGAGGCTGCCGAGCCCCATCAGCGCCTCGCCGTCGCCGGTGATCACCAGCACCCGGCGCAGCGGTTGCGCCAGCGCCAGGCCGAGACCGATCGACACCGCGCCGCCCATCGCCCCCCACAACGGGAAGTTCAGCGGCGTGTCGCCCTGCAGCGTGATGTCGAAGGCCGGCGCGCCGAGCCCGGCGATCACCAGCAGGTCGTCGTCGCGGTTTTCGAGGAGCTGCGCCACCACGTCGCGGCGGCTCAGCGGATAGCTCTCGGCACGTGATCGATTCAAGATCATTTCGCGAAACTCTTGGCGCCGATCAGGCGCTGCGACAGCAGCACGGCGCAGGCCGCCGGCCCGTTGAACGTCATTTGCGCCGCGGCGCTGACCGTCTCGCGCACCCGCGCCGGCTCGTCGACCTCGAAGATCAGGCAGCCCATCTCGCGCAGCACGTTCGGCGTCGCCTGGCCCATCGGCACCTGCCACGGGTTGAACTCGCCGAAGCTGCCGCGCATCGTCACCAGCATCAGCAGCGGGAAGCGGCAGGTCGCGGTCAGCGACAGCATGTTGATGCAGTTGCCGACGCCCGACGACTGCATCAGCATCACGCCGCGCTGGCCGCCGAGCCAGGCGCCGGCGAGCAGCGCCATGCCTTCCTCCTCGGTCGACAGCGGCACCACGCGCATCTCGTTGTCGGCCTCGCAGGCCTTCAGCAGATTGCTGTGCCCGGCGTCGGGCACGTGCGCCACCTGGGCCACCTGCTGCTCGCGCAGCACGTCGAAGATGTCGGCGGCCCAGTCGACCGCCCCAGTCCGTGTGTCGTTCATGCTCGGATATCTGTTGCTTGCGGTGCGCGAGAGTAGCGGCGCCGGCGCCGGCCTGTCGAGCCTACTCGGCGGCCACCGCCGCCTGTTTCGGCGCGATCCAGTCGGCCAGGAACCGGCGCGCCCAGATGTCGACCGCTTCGCCGTGGCGCAGGTTGCCGGCAAGCTGGGTGTCGCGCGACTGTGCGCCGGGCAGGACCATGCGGTGCGCCGGCTTGCGGGTCCAGCGATGCATCATCTCGCGCGTCACGTCGGGATGGAACTGCACGCCATAGGCGTTCGCGCCGTAGCGGAAGGCCTGGTTCTCGAACAGCTCGCCCCGTACCAGCAGCTCCGCGCCCTCCGGCAGGTCGAAGCCCTCGCCGTGCCACTGGTAGAAATGCTGCTCGGCCGGAAACATGTCGGCGCCGGCCGGCGTGGCGTAGAGCTTGTAGTAGCCGATCTCCTGCCAGCCGTCGGGGTGCGGGCCGACGCGCGCGCCCAGCACCCGGGCCAGCATCTGCGCGCCCAGGCAGATGCCGAGGAACGGCGCCTCCTCGCGCAGGACCATCTCGAACCAGTCGAGCTCGGCCCTGATGAAGTCCATGTGGCAGTCGTTGGCGCTCATCGGTCCGCCGAACATCACCGCGCCGGCATGCCCGGCCATGGTCGTCGGCAACGGGTGGCCCAGGCAGGGGCGGCGAATGTCGAGCCCGTAGCCCATCCCGGTCAGCAACTCGCCGACGCGGCCGGGCACTGATTGCTCCTGGTGGACGATAATCAGAACTTGCTTTGACATGTGCACCGCGCAATCTAATGCGGCGCGCGCGACGTGACAATTCGTGCCCGCCGTCTTGCCCGCGGCCCGGGTGGCGATCTAGGTTCGCGCGATGAAACATATCCTCCCCGTCGCCGTGCTTGCACTGCTGCTGACAGCGTGTGCGGCGCCGCGATCCTGGCACCGCGCCAACACTGCCGCCGACCAGGCGAGTTTCGACCTGCAGACCTGCCGCAGCCTGGCGCGTGGCCGGCTGTCCGCCGATCCGGCCTACACCAGCGACCGTGCCACCGCCGACGCCAGCGCCGCCGACGCGGCCGGTCGCGGCGACGGCAGCCGCGCGATCCGCCAGCGCTGGGCCGAGGCCGGCGACCGTCGGACGCTCGGCCGGCTGGTCGACGACTGCATGGCGCGCAAGGGCTATCGTCTCGGCCCGGCCCCGGTCTCGGGCACGGCGGCGTGATGCGGGAAGCATACGTGCGCAACGTCGGTCTCGCCGCGCTGCTGGCGCTCGCCGGCTGCAACCAGACCGCCGGCTGGCAGCGCGACGGCGTCAGTGCCGACGACCTGCAACGCGACCGCGTCGATTGCCACCGCCAGGCCGATGCACAGGCCGAGCGCGAGGCATTTGGCGGCGCCCGGCGCGCCCCGGTCTACGAAATCGACCGTAGCACCGGCACCGTCCGCGAGGTGTTCAAGACCGAGCGCCGCTCGGCTGCCCTGAACGAACGATCCAGGGCCCAGCAGTACTTCGAATCCTGCATGAAGACGCGCGGCTATCGCCGCGAGTGACGTCCCGCTAGACTCGGGCCAAGGCCGTAAGAGCCGCCCCGAGGAGCGCCAAGCGACAATGAACCGGATCAGCCGGGCGGATAGTATCGAGACCGGCTATGGCTGGGCCGTGATCGTTATCTCGACTCTGATGATCGCCACCGCCTTCGGCTCCAGCTACCTGGTGACCGTCGCCCTGAAGCCGATCGAGGCCGAGTTCGGGGTGCCGCGCTGGCTGCCGTCGTCGGCCTATGGGCTGGCGCTGCTCGGTGCCGGCATCGGCGGCATCCTGATGGGCATGTGGTCGGATCGCCAGGGCATGTTCCGCCCGGCGCTGCTCGGCGCGGTGATGTTGGGCACCGGCGCCATTGTCGCCAGCCAGGCGCCGGACATCTACATGCTGCTCGCGGCGCACCTGCTGCTGATCGGCCTGCTCGGCAACGCCTCGACCTTCTCGCCGATGCTGACCAACGCGACGCGCTGGTTCGACCGGCGCCGCGGGCTTGCGGTGGCCATTGTCGGCGCCGGCCAGTCGCTCGCCGGCGCGGTCTGGCCGCCGATCTTCTCCTGGTCGATCGGCACTTATGGCTGGCGCCAGACGATGCTGATGTACGGCATCTTCGCGGTCGCCGCGATGCTGCCGATGGCGTTTGTATTCCGCCGGCCGCCGCCGGTGCCGAGGCTGGCGACCTCCGGCCCGGCCGAGCGGATGCCCGGTGACCTCGTCCTCGGCCTCGCGCCGAACCTGGTGCTGGCGATGGTGTTCTTCGCCATCATCGGCTGCTGCGTGGCGATGGCGATGCCGATGGTGCATATCGTCGCCTACTGTTCCGACCTCGGCTACGACCCGGCGCGCGGTGCGGAGATGCTGTCGCTGCTGCTGGCCTGCGCCTTCGTCAGCCGGTTGGGCTTCGGCTGGCTGGCCGACCGCATCGGCGGCCTGAAGACCATCCTGATGGGGGCCAGCGCCCAGGCAGTGATGCTGGCGGTCTATGCCGGGACCGATGGGCTGGTCGCGCTCTACGTGGTCAGCGGCATTTTCGGGCTGGTGTTCGGCGGCATCGTGCCGTCCTACGCCTTGGTCGGCCGTGAGCTGTTCCCGGCGTCCGAGGCCGGCTGGCGTATCGGCGTGATCTTCCTGGGCGGCACCATCGGCATGGGCCTGGGCGGTGTGCTCGGCGGCGCCATCTACGACATCACCGGCGGCTACAGCTATGCGTTCCTGACCGGCGTCGGCTTCAACTTGCTGAACCTGGCGCTGATCGGCACCCTGGTGTTCCGTCACAGCGAACCCGACATGCCGGCCCGCGCGCCGGCGCATGCATAGGGAGGACCGATGGGCATCGTGCTGGGCTGCGTCGCCGACGACTTCACCGGCGCCACCGATCTCGCCAACACCCTGGTCAAGCAGGGCATGCGCACCGTGCAGGTGCTGGGCGTGCCAGACGAGGCGACCGATGTCGGCGATGCCGAAGCCGTGGTGGTGGCGATCAAGTCGCGTACCGCGCCGGTCGCTGATGCCGTCGACTGGTCGCTGGAGTCGCTGGCCTGGCTGCGCCAGCGCGGCGCCAAGCAGTTCTTCTTCAAATACTGCTCGACCTTCGATTCCACCGACCAGGGCAATATCGGCCCGGTCGCCGACGCGCTGCTGGAGGCGCTGGGTGGCGACTTCACCATCGCCTGCCCGGCCTTTCCGACGACGGGGCGCACGATCTACAAGGGCCACTTGTTCGTCGGCGACGTGCTGCTGTCCGATTCCTCGATGAAGGACCACCCGCTGACGCCGATGCGCGACGCCAGCCTGGTCCGCGTGCTGGGCCGGCAGACGCCGCACAAGGTCGGCCTGGTCGAGTACGCCACGGTCACGCAAGGCGCCGACTCGGTGCGCGCCGCTTACGCCAGGCTCGCGGCCGACGGCCACCGCCACGCCATCGTCGATGCCATTACCGACGCCGACCTGACGACCATCGGTGCGGCATCGTCGGCGTTGACGCTGATCACCGGCGGCTCCGGCATCGCGCTCGGCCTGCCGGCGAACTATCGCGGCGCCGGCCTGATCGGCGAAGCCGCGCCGGCCGAGCTGCCCCGGCCGACCGGCCGCGGCGCGGTCCTGGCCGGAAGTTGTTCCGTCGCCACGCGCGGCCAGGTCGCGGCCGTCGCCGACAAATGGCCGACCCGGCATATCGACCCGTTCGAACTGCACCGCGACAAGGATACCGTCGCGGCCCTGCTGGACTGGGCGGCGTCGCAACCGGCGGACACGCCGATCCTGATCGCGTCGTCCGACGCGCCCGAGAACGTTGGCAAGGTGCAGGCCGAGCTTGGCCGCGAGGCCGCCGGCGCGCTCGTCGAGAACGCCTTTGGCGAGCTGGCCAAGGGGCTGGTCGACATGGGCGTGCGGCAGCTCATCGTCGCCGGCGGCGAGACCTCAGGCGCGGCGATCAGCGCACTCGACGTGCCGGCGCTGCGTATCGGCCCGGAGATCGACCCCGGCGTACCGTGGTGCGAGAGCCTGGGCGAGCCGGCCCTGGCCCTGGCCCTGAAGTCCGGCAACTTCGGCGACAAAGACTTCTTCGCCAAGGCTTTCGGGATGTTGCGATGAGCGCGCAGCAGCACGCTCATGACTCAAAGCAGGCCGTGTCCTGCTGGGCACGGCCGTGAGCGCGCAACAGCACACTCATGAATCAAAGCAGGCCCTCGACGCAATGCGTCGAGCCTGCGGGGCACGGCCGTGAGCGCGCAGCAGCACGCTCATGACTCAAAGCAGGCCCTCGACGCAATGCGTCGAGCCTGCTGGGCATTGCCGTGAGCGAGGCAGGGGTCCGCGACCGTATTTGCGCGCTGGCCGCCTCGATGTTCGAGCGCGGCCTGACCTTCGGGTCGTCGGGCAACATCTCGGTGCGGCTGGACGACGGCTGGCTGATGACGCCGACCGGCTCGACCATGCGCGCGCTCGACCCCGCCAGGCTCTCCCGCCTGGACACCACGGGAAACCTGGTCTCCGGCGACCCACCGACCAAGGAGTCGTTCCTGCATCTGGCGATGTACGACAAGCGCCCCAAGGCCGGCGCCGTGGTGCATCTTCACTCGACTCACTCGGTCGCCGTGAGTTGCCTCGCCGACGTCGACCCGGCCGACGTGCTGCCGCCGATCACCGCCTACTACGTGATGAAGGTCGGCAGGTTGCCGCTGGTGCCCTACTACCCGCCGGGCGACAGGGATCTGGCCAAGGCGGTCGCGAAGCTCGCCGGCAAGCACCACGCCGTCCTGCTCGCCAACCACGGCCCCGTCGTCGCCGGCAGGTCGCTGGAGGACGCGGTCTACGCCACGGAAGAACTGGAGGAGACCGCGAAGCTCTTCCTGATGCTGCGCGGCGCCAGCACCCGATATCTCAGCGCTGATCAGGTCGCGGCGCTGAAGCGGAAATTCCCGACGTGAGCCCGGCCGCCGAGCGCGCACGCCTGGTCGCGGCGCTCCGCGTCGCCGGCCATGAGGTGGTGCCCAGCGAGGCCGGCTTCGTCTGCATCGAGCTGCGCCGGCCCGTCGCGCCGGTGGTCGAAGCGCTGATCGTACAAGGCTTCGCCGCCGCCGCCATGGTGGCGCCAGGCCACGAGACCTGCCTGCGCGTTGTCGTCAGTACCGCCGATGCCAACGACGCGCTGGTCCAGGCGCTAGCGGCGCTGGACCTGGCCTGGCCGAAGCAGCCGCGCACGGTGCTGCACGTCGGCTGCGGCCGGGACCAGCCGGGCAAGCTGCACCAGGAGTTCCGCACCGACCGCTGGCGCGAGATCCGGCTCGACATCGACACGTCCGTCGCGCCGGACATTGTCGCTTCGATGACCGACATGAGCCCGGTCGGCGACGCCAGCCACGACGCGCTCTACTCCTCGCACACGCTGGAGCATCTGTACTGGCACGACGTGCCGGTCGCGCTGGCCGAGTTTCGCCGCGTTTTACGGCCGCAGGGCATGGTGCTACTGCGGCTGCCGGATTTGGAAGAAGCCTGCAAGCGCGTCGCCGCCGGCGCCTCGCTGCTCGATCCGCTCTACGAGTCGCAGGTCGGGCCGATCAATGCGCTCGACATGATCTTCGGCTACCAGAAGTTCCTGCGCGACGGCAACGCGTACATGGCGCACCGCTGCGGCTTCTCCAGGCAGACCCTACGCGACCAGCTTGAAGCCGCCGGCTTCGCCTCGGTCGAGGTCCACGCCGACAAGCACATGAACCTGTGGGGCCGGGCCTGGAAGCCGCTGCCTGAGGTGGTCTGACGCCTAGCCATCAACGCTTCGTCGCCGTTACCAGCAGCGCCGAGTTGGTCATTGCGAATCCGTTGCCGGTGACGTGCGGGCGCGCCGCGTCCGCGAGTGCGGCCAGCACTTGCGCTCGTCGTTCCGGTGTCTGCGCCCGCAGGATCAGGCCGGCCCGTACCAGCCCGTCGTTGAGGATCGCGGCGACGCCATCGGCGTCCGGCGCGGTCCATGAGACCTCGAACCTGTCGCTGGCGACGTCCGTGAAGCCGGCCTGCGTTAGCAACTCGGCGCTGCGTGTCGCGTCGGCCAACTCGAACATCGGCGGTGCCGGCGGCAATTCGACCTCCATGTCAGCGTGCTTGCCGAAGGTGCCGAACACCATGCCCAGGAACGCGCCGCCGTCCTGTGGCGAGCACCACGCCGTGTAGGCGATCTTGCCGCCCGGCTTCAGTACCCGCGCGGCCTGCGCCATCGCCGCGGCGTTGTCGGCGACGTGCAGTAGCCCGAAGCAGCATGTCACCGCATCGAACGTTTCGTCGGCATATGGCAGGTCGAGGCAATCGGCGACCTGGAAGCTTGCGTTGGCGATTTTGGTTCTGGCGGCTTCGATCATCGGCGCGGCGAAATCGATGGCGTCGACCTGCGCGCCGCGCGCTGCCGCCGCGCCAGCCAGGTCACCGGTCCCACAGGCGATATCCAGCAGGCGCTTGCCGGCGAGATCTCCGATCCGGTCGAAGATCGGGCCGATGCCTTGATTGGTGGCCGGTCCGACCAGGCTGTCATAGCGCGCCGCGTTGCGTTCCCATCCGGATCGTTCCGCTTCGGCGAAGCTCTGCATGTTCCCCTCCTTGGCCGCTTGTCGCATCGGCAGTGACCATCAAGGTTCCCGCACCGGGCGGATAGGGGCAGACTGGCCGTCATCGGGCCGATATGGCCACGCGAAAGAGAGTGAATGCCTGTGTCCGAGCAGCTACAGGTCGACATCCTCGCCGCCCCCGAAACCGCCAGCTCGATCCTCTACGGGCTCTACGACGTGATGAGCCTGCCGGGCTCGGCCTGGCCACGTGTGGTGCGAACCGATCCCGGGTCACCGCTGGTTAACCCGCGCATCGTTGCAAGGGACGGTAATCCGTTCAGTTGCCGCGGCGGCGTCCCGGTCGCGCCGCAGGCGACGCTCGATGAGGCCGACGACGCCACGGTTATCTGCGTGCCCAACATGACCATCCCGATTGAGGGCGACCCGCGTGGCAAGTTTCCCGACGAGGTCGCCTGGCTGCGCGCGCGTTACGAGGCCGGCGCCACCATTGCGACAACCTGCTCAGGTTCGATCCTGCTGGCCGAGGCCGGCCTGCTGGAAGATGCCGACGCCACGGCACACTGGGCCTATCGCGACATGTACCGGCGCTATTATCCGCGCACCCGTTTCCGGCCCGAGCGGACGTTGTGCTTTGCCGGCGAGGGCGACCGACTGATCCTGACTGGCGGCATGGCCTCGTGGCAGGATCTGGCTTTGTACCTGATCGGCCGTTTCGTTGGGCCGGAACACGCGGCACAGGCGGCACGCTTCTACATCATCGGCGACCGCACGCACGGCCAGCTCCCGTTTGCCGCCTTGCCGAAACGGCCCCTGCACGACGACGAAACGATCCAGGCCTGTCAGTTCTGGGTCGCCGACAGCTATGCCGATAGCGATGCGGTCGCGAAGATGCAGTCGATGTCCGGCCTGCCGGCCCGAACCTTCGGGCGACGCTTCAAGGCCGCCACCGGCTTCACCCCGCTGGAGTACGTGCAGGCCGTCCGCATCGAAGAAGCGAAGCAGATGCTGGAAACCGGCGCGGCATCGATCGACGCGGTCGCTGCCGAGGCCGGCTACCAGGACGCGCGCGCCTTTCGCCGTCTGTTCCGGCGCCGTACCGGCGTCTCGCCAGCCGACTACCGCCGGCGCTTCCGCTACGCCCGGATGCACGGGCGCGAGGGCGACAGCTAGACGTTCAGGTTCGCTTCCGACAGCGGCTTGCGCTCGGCCATGTTGAAGCGGCCGTCGTAGATCGGGCCCTTGCCGGTGCTGGGCCCGGTGTATTGCACGAAGAACATCAGCCCGCCGGTCTCGGTCGACAGGTCTTCTTCGTAGTGCGGGTCGGCGTGGAACACCACGGTGCCGGGGCCGACCGTGCGCTCGCCGATCTTGAAGGTGCCCTCCAGGATGTACCAGACCTGCGCGAAGTCGTGCCGGTGGCGCGGGTGGAAGGCGCCGGCCTCGTAGCGCACGAAGCCGGTGTTGGGTTCGTCCGGGCGCGCGTCGTGCGGATGGAACACCATCTTGCTGCTCTGGCCGGGAAAGCGCAGCGTCTCCCACTCCATGTCGTCGACGTGGCGATATTCCGGTCCGTGATCGGTCGAGGCTTGGCGCATCGCATCCTCCTGGTCGGTCCGGTCGGCGGCGCCGCAACCGCGCCATTGTCGAACCCAAGGCTACATGGCGCGAGCCGCGTTCGACAGTCCGTCCTCGACGCCAGAACGAACGCGGCCGAGGCGATGCCGCCCCGGCCGCGAACTGGTTATCTGGACGCGAGCGGTCCGTCCGTTAGCCGTGGCGGCGACGACGCCACACGCCGAACCCGGTCAGCGCCAGGGCCGCGGCGAACAGCGGCAGGCTCGCCGGCGCCGGCACGGCCACGAGTTCGAACCGCGCCGTACCTTCCGGCGGGCTGGAACTGTCGAAGAAGCCCAACCGGTAGAAGCCTTCACCAAGGTCGGCGAACAGAAGGTCGCCCGGCTTCGCGGCGGAGTCAGCGTTGCTGCCCGAATTGCCGGTTGCGGTGATCAAACTGCAATTTCCCGAAAAATCGCTTACCGGCGCGTCGGCACCGGAGCAGAAGTTAGTGTCGTTGGTCAGCCGCGAGGTCGCGGTGCCGCTCGGGCCGTCAAGAATATCCAGCGTGTAGCCGGAGACGTCCGACGTCGAGCTTCCCGGACCCATCTGGTAGTCGTTCAGAAAGAAATCGAACAACTGATGGGCGGTGAAGTCGATGACGACCGTGGTGGGCGTGCTTTCCCACTCGACATCCAGGAAGTTGCCGCTGACGCTGCCCCCAGCGGTAGAACTGTCCTCGTGGACGAGTGCGGCCAATGCTGGCGCGCTGTTGAGGGCGAAGGTGGCGGCCAACACGCCGGCCATGATGCTTAACTTCATTGCTTTCCCCTGTACGTACCTGAGCGCCCGGGCTCTTACCCTGAGGCTCGTTCTTCACTCCATAGAATCTACCACGCCACTTAAAAGCAATTTCTGTGCCAAAAATGCCACACAAGCGTTTATAAGGGTTTGGCAATTATATGCGGATCTACGCATGTTTGTTCTGTAAAATTCTCCGACTCCGGGGGCCGTCGTCATACGCCTTACGGTAGGTCCATGACGGCATCACTCCTGCGGATAGCGCCAGGGCTTGTCCGGCTGCTCGGCGTCTTCGTCGATGGTCCACTGCGGCAGCGCGAAGCCGTCCGCCACCTGTGAGAAGACCATGCGCACGCGGGTTCCGATGCCGACCTGCTTGATCACGTCTGGCGGCGCGAAGCTGCTGTCGGCCAGCACCAGGTTGCCGGTCACGCGCAGCGCCTCGTCGGCGGTCGGCTCGCCCTTCTGGGTGTCGAGGTCGACCACCAGGATCATGTAGGGGACCTTGTCGCGGAAGGCCGGCTGGATCGGGTGATGCACCTCGGCATAGCTGTGCACCGTGCCCCTGCCTTCGACCGCCACCCACTCGCTCTCGCGGTCGCCGGTCCACGGACAGGCGGTGGTCGGCGGGTAGCGCAGCAGGCCCGACTGCTTGCCGCGCTGCAGGCGGAACTCGCCCTTGGCGCACCAGCCGAAGAAGTCGCGATTCTCGCCATCCACGTCGTCGATGGTGAGCATCATGCCCATATATTCGCCTTCGATCGCCATCACCGTGCGTCCTTCGCCATGACCATCGCCGAACCGGTGCCCGGGTTGGCCCAGCCCATGTTGCAGGTGACCTCCGCGCCGCGCACCTGGCGGCAGCCGCCTTCGCCATAGTCGAAGGTATGCTGGCGCTTGCCGTCCGGTCCGATGGGACAGTTGTCGTCGACGTCGCCGCGCAGCTGGCGCGTGTTCTCGATTACCATGTTCATGCCGTGTGTGTAGCCCTCGCACAAGTGCCCGCCCGAGGTGTTGTTCGGCCGCTTGCCGCCGAGCTCGATGGTGCCGTCGGAGACGTACTGGCCGCCTTCGCCCTTCTTGCAGAATCCGTAGTCCTCGAGTTGCAGCATGGTGGTGAAGGTGAAGGCGTCGTACGAGCCGGTGACGTCCACGTCCTCCGGCCCCAGGCCCGCGTTCGGCCACAGGATGTTCCGCGCATAGTGACCGGCGACGGTCGACAGCGGTCCGTGCTGGTGGTGCAGGTAGGTGTCGCCGCGCGGCTTCATCACGCGCCCGGCGACCGACTGGATCACCGCCGGCGGGTTCGGGCAGTCGCGGGCGCGCTCCAGCCGGGTGACGATGATGCAGGTCGCGTTGTCCGTCTCCACGCAGCAGTCCAGCAGGTGCAGCGGCTTGCAGATGATCCGCGAGTTCAGCACGTCGTCGACCGTGTAGCGCTTCTTGTAGAACGCCTTGGGGTTGTTCGAGGCGTGCTTGGAGTGCGCCACCTTCACGCCCGCGACCTGCGCCGGCGTGGTGCCGTAGTCGTACATGTGGCGCATGAAGGCCGGCGCGAACATCTGCCCGGCGCTCTGCCAGCCATAGGCCCGGCCGTGGATCTGGTCGCCGACGATCGGCACCAGCGAGCGCGCGCCGGTGCCGCCGATGCGGATCTGGCTGTAGCCGTTCATGGCCCGGTAGATCGCCACCGCGTTGCACATGCCGGCCTCGATCACGCCGATGGCGATACCGATCAGCGCCTCGGTCGACGAGCCGCCGCCATAGACGTCCATGTAGAAGTTCGGCCGGATGCCGAGGTCGTTGGCGACCAGCGGCGCGAAGGTGCTGTCGTTGTTGGAGTAGCTCAGCATGCCGTCGACATCGGCCGCGGTCATGCCGGCATCGGCCAGCGCGTTGCCGATCGCCCAGGTGGCGAGCGAGCGTGTCGACTGGTCCGAGCCGCGCCGGTAGGTGGTCTCGCCAATGCCGCAGATCGCGTACTTGCCGCGCAGGTGTTTCGCGGTCGAGGCGTCGGTATCGGATGCCGACATTTGATGTCCCTCCTTGGCGGCGAAGCAGTACAGGCCGCCAAGCTACTTGGTGCCGAACGCCCTAGTTCCGACTACCAGGATCGTAGCGGCGCCCAACCGTCCACCGCTAGCGAAGATCTTAAGTCCACCGCTGCCGGACGTGGCACATGATCATGCGCTGAAGAAGAAGTCGCCGGCGCTGAGTTGGCTCGCGAGCACGCTGGTTACGGTGATCGCAGTAGTCGGGCTATCTTCGAACGTGATCTGCGCACCGTCTTCAGTATCGACAATGGTAAGTGCGGCGAAGCTGGCGACACCAACAAGGCTGATCTTATCGACACCGACAGCGAAGTCGAGAATCCGATTGCTGCCTTGGTTTGCCTGAAACACGAAGGCATCTGCACCGACGCCGCCGGTCAGATCGTCGTCCGCGGCGCCACCGATCAACGTGTCATTGCCCGCACCGCCGAACAGGGTGTCCGCGCCCTGCATGCCGACGACGTTATCGTTGTCGTCTCCGCCGAAGATTACATCGGTACCAGCCTGACCCCGGAGAACGTCACTACCATCGGAGCCGATGATGATGTCGTCTCCGGAGTTGCCGTTCAATGTGTCGTTGCCGCTGCCGCCGCGCATGCGATCTTCTCCGCCGCCGCCGAACATTTGGTCGGCGCCCCCGCCGCCGAACAGGAAATCGTCGCCGATATGGGCTTTAGCGCCATCATTGCCTTCGTTACCGACAATGAAGTCGTCGCCGAGATTGCCATAGAGGCTGTCGTCGCCGAGGCCGCCATACAGGTAGTCGCCAGATCCAGTACCCCAAAGTGAGTCGTTGCCGTCACCACCGCCAATGCTATCGCTGTCGAACGAACCGACCATAGTATCGCTTCCGCCTGTGCCGGCAGTTGTGAAGTCGGTCGCTACGAAATTCTGGAGCGGGAGAACACCTTCGGTGATCTGGAAGTTTCCCGATGTCGCGTTAAGCGAGCCGAAGGTGAGCAGCTCGAGCTGAATGTTATCCGCGAGCTGAATCTGTAGCGCTGACGACGAGGCGAACTCCACGCCATTTTGTAAGTCCGAAAACTCGTCGATGGCTTCGAAATCAGAGAAGACGACGAGGTTCTGCGAGCTATCGAATTCGAAGATCTGGACTCGGAGTTCGTTACGGCTCAGATATGCTTCACCGATAAGAAAGCCATCGATGACGACGATCTCAGAAATAAACTTGGTCGGCTGGGACATGCCGAGCAAAAAGCTCGTGTCGCGACCTGTACCGGCATCGATGAGTGCGAAGTCGGATGACCTGTCGACGATGATGATGTCGTCGCCATCGTCTCCGTCGATGTCATCGACCCCGTTTGTCCCGATGATCAGATCATCGCCACTGCCCCCTCGCAGGCTGTCCTCACCGTTGCCACCAATCACCGTATCGGCACCATCGTTGCCGAAAACGGAGTCGTCGTCTTCACCACCGTTCAGGTAATCGGCTGCGGCGCTTCCCTGCAATGTATCGTCACCGCTACGACCGGAGACGTTTTCACCTGTGCTCAACGCGGTAAGGAGGTTGTTGCCTGTATCGCCAAAGCTAACCATTGGCATCTCCCTATTTTTTGTCCGAACGGCAATTATTGATCTAAAAATACAGTGCTTTCACACAAGATTGCTACATCTAATATGCACTGAAAGTTGGCTGCTGGATTAAGGCTTGCGCATGTCACACTTGCGAGCCAACGGTCTACGTTGGTTCCGAGTCAGGCTTGGTGAAGCTCAGCCCGTCGAGATGCGCTTGCGGGCGCCACGCCGTCGTCGGTGACCAGGTGGCAGGCGACGCGGTGTTCGGTGCCCTGGATCGCGCGCAGCGACGGCGTCTCGGCGCGGCATTGGTCGACGGCGAAGGGGCAGCGACCGGCGAAGCGGCAGCCGGGCGCCGGGTCGATCGGGCTTGGCGGGTCGCCCTGCAGGCGGATGCGCTCCACGCCGATGCGCGCCGGGTCGGCCGACGGCACGGCGGACAGTAGCGCCCAGGTGTAGGGATGCAGCGGCCGCTTGAACAAACTGATGCGGTCGGCCTGCTCGACGATCTGGCCGAGATACATCACCGCGACCTCGTCGCACATGTACTGCACGACGCCGAGGTCGTGGCTGATGAACAGGTAGGTCAGGCCGAAGGTCGACTGCAGCTCGCGCAGCAGGTTCAGGATCTGCGCCTGGATCGCCACGTCCAGCGCCGAGACCGGCTCGTCACAGACGATCAGGTCCGGCTGGGTGGCGAGTGCCCGGGCGATGCCGATGCGTTGGCGCTGGCCGCCGGAGAACTGGTGCGGGAACAGCGCGCGCTGCTCAGGCCTGAGTCCGACATGGCGGAACAGCTCGGCGACCCGCGCCTCGCGCTCGGCCGGCGTGCCGATGTTCATCAGGTCCAGCGGCTCACGCACGATGGCGCCGGCGCGCACCCGCGGATTCAGCGACGAGTAGGGATCCTGGAAAATGATCTGCATGCGCCGGCGCTGCTGCCGCAGCGCCTCGCCCTCCAGGCGGCCGATGTCGGTATCGCCGAGACGCACGTCACCGGCCGTGATCGGCGCCAGGCGCATCACCGCCAGCGCCGTTGTGGTCTTGCCGGAGCCACTCTCGCCGACCAGCCCGAAGGTGGTGCCGCGCGCGACCTCGAAGCTGACGCCGTCCACCGCGTGTACCTTGCTCGGCGCCTCGAACGGCCGCTTGCGGATCGGGAAGTGCACCTTCAGGTCGGCGACCTCCAGCAACGCTTCGTCAGCCGCCATCCCTATCTCCCCGTTCGATCTCGTAGAGCCGGAACACGCCGGCCTCGCCGACCAGTTTCAGGCCCGCGCCGGGCAGGCCGACGTCCGGCGCATCCGGCAGGTCCGACAGCTTAACCACCAGCACGTGGTCGAAGAAACCGAGCACGTCGTCCCAGTGCACGGTGACCCGGTCCTCCAGCTTGTCCGCCCACGGCAGGCGCACCTCGTCGTAGTCCGGCTGGAAGCGCAGCGCCTGCGCCGCCGGGGTGGCGAACTGGGTCGGCACCAGCGCCGCGTTGCGGTCGACCGCGCGGCTGGCGATGTGGATGAGAAAGCGGGTATCGCGGCGATACTGCGGCCCGACCCACGGTACCTGCATGACGTAGGGATAGAGCTTGGCGCCGTCCGGTAGCGCCGCCGTCGCGGCGTCGAAGTCGGCGATGTGGTGCTGCGCGCCCTGCCAGGTGCGCTGGATGTCCCATGCGCGCCAGCTCAGCAGCACCGCGACCGCGACCACCACGGTGACCTCGACGGCGCGATACATCTCGCGCTCCGGCGCGGCGGGCAAGGCGGCGAGCGCGAAGAAGCCGACCGGGATCAGCAGCCGCCAGTCGGCCACGAAGCTGCCGGCCAGGCGCGGCGGCAGCACCAGGTAGACCGCCAGCATCAGCGCCAGCACCGCCAGCGCGGCGGCGGCCGGCAGGCGCCGCGCGGCGATCAGCGTCAGAATGGCGAGCATCGCGACGATGGCGCCGGTGACCCGCGCGACCAGTTCCATCGGCCGCCCGTTCACGATGTCGCCGCCGATCAGGTACCAGAGGTAGAGCCCCTTGCGGTGGAAGTAGAGCCGCGACTGTTCGACCAGCTCGGCGAACATGCCGGTGGTGTCGCCGCCGGTCTCCGGCGCGCGGTAGGCGTCGAGCGCCGGGCCGAGCAGCAGCAGGCACAGCGCCGGAACCAGCGCCAGCAACGCCAGGTGCAGGAACCGTCGGCCCCAGTTGCCGTGGCGGGCGGCGGCGGTGACCTCGACGGCGGCCAGCGCCAGGCCCATGAAAGCGAAGGCGTAGAGGTGCGCCAGCAGCAGCAGCACCGCCAGCGGCAGGCAGATCGCGAGCCGCGGGCCGGGCCGTTCCGCCAGCCGCAGCCACAGCGCGATCAGGGCCAGCGCCAGGACGCAGCCGACGAGGTAGCCGATCAGCCCGACATGCGTCGCCTCGTTCCACAGCAGCAGGAAGGCCAGCGCGGTCACCGGCGTGGTCCCGCCGTAGAGCCCGCGGTGCACCGCCATGGTCGTGGCGATCAGGCCGGCGAAGCACAGCGTGACGGTCAGCTTGATCGCCGCCGCCGGCGCCACCAGCGTGGTCAGTGGGATCGCCACCAGTTCCAGCCCCAGCGCCGGCAGGAAGCGCCACTCGATCCGGTAGTAGCTGTCGAACGCCGGATGGTCGGGATCGGTCAGCAGCCGCAGCCGGGCCAGCAGGTTGAAGTAGTCCTGCAGCGGCGGATGCTCGACCAGCCATAGCGGCGCAACGGCGATGGCGAACAGCAGTAGGCAGACGACGGGATAGACGCTGCGCGTCCAGCCAGCTGGCCTACTCACGCCGGTTTGCTCTCCAGCAGCCAGCAGGCGGCGCTGTGTCCTTCACCGACCTGCGTCGGTGGCGGCATGCTCTGCCGGCATTGGTCCATGGCATGTGCGCAGCGTGGCGCGAACGGGCAGCCGCCGCGGCCGAGCTCGGCCAGGCCCGGGACGACGCCGGGAATCTCGGTCAGCAGCGGCCGGACCAGCGGCGGCTCGGCTTGCAGGTGCGGTACGCAGGCGATCAGCCCCTGGGTGTAGGGATGGCTCGGGTTGGAGAGTATCTGCCCGACCGGCCCGTCCTCGACCTTGCGGCCGGCATACATCACCACCACGCGCTGGGTCATCTCGGCGATCACGCCCATGTCGTGGGTGATCAGGATGATCGCCGTTCCGGTCTCGCGCTGCAGGTCGCGCAGCAGGTCGAAGATCTGCGCCTGCACCGTCACGTCCAGTGCCGTGGTCGGCTCGTCAGCGATCAGCACGCGCGGGCGGCAGGCCAGCGCCATGGCGATCATCACCCGCTGGCGCATGCCGCCGGACAGCTGGTGCGGGTATTCGTTGACGCGCTGCTCGGCGGCGGGGATGGCGACCGCGCGCAGCATCTCCTCCGCGCGCGCCAGCGCCTGGCGCCGGCTCAGGCCCTGGTGCTCGCGGACCGTCTCGGCGATCTGCTCGCCGACGGTGAATACCGGGTTCAGCGACGTCATCGGTTCCTGGAAGATCATCGAGATGTCGTTGCCGCGGATCTGGCGCATGCGCGCCTCGTCGGCGGCGACCAGGTCCTCGCCCTCCAGCCGGATGGCGCCGCCGGCGACGCGGCCGGGCGGGATCGGCACCAGCCCCATCACCGCCAGCGCCGTCATCGACTTGCCGCAGCCGCTCTCGCCGACGATGCCCAGCGTCTCGCCGTCGGCCAGGGTGAAGGACAGGTCGTCGATCACCCGGGCGACGCCGTCGCGGGTATCGAACTCGACCTTCAGGCCGTCGACTTCGAGAAGAGAACTCATCGCTGCGCCCAGCGGGACACGGCCCACTTAGAAAGGTGAGCGTGCTGTTGCCCGCTCATCGTCTTCTAAGCTTCGGGTTCAGCGCGTCGTTCAGCCCGTCGCCGATCAGGCTGACCGACAGCACGGTCATGAAGATCGCCACGCCGGGCCAGGTCACCGCCCACCACGCGTCGAGGATGTAGGGCCGGTTGGCGCCGATCAGGTAGCCCCAGCTCATCACGTTCTGGTCGGTCAGGCCGAGGAAACTCAGGCCGGCTTCGAACAGGATCGCCACGCCGACCGACAGCGCCGCGGAAACGATCAGCGGCGGCGCCGCGTTCGGCAGGATCACCCGCCAGATGATGCGGCCGTTCCTGGCCCCGATGGCGCGCGCCGCCTTCACGTACTCCAGCTCGCGGATGCGCAGGAACTCCGCCCGGGTCAGGCGTGCCGCACTGGTCCACGAGACCACGCCGATGGCGATCGCGATGGTCGGCAGCGACGGGCGGAACAGCATCACCAGCACCATCGCCAGCAGCAGCGGCGGCAGCACCTGGAAGAACTCGGTGATCCGCATCAGCACCTCGTCGACCCAGCCGCGGTAGTAGCCGGCCAGCGCGCCGATGGTGACGCCGATGGTGATGGTCAGCAGCGCCGCGCAGGCGCCGACCGCCAGCGTTGCGCGGCCGCCATAGATGATGCCGGCGATCAGATCGCGGCCGAGATAGTCGGTGCCGAGCAGGAAGCCTTCCTCGCCCGGCGGCGACAGCGGCGCCCAAACCAGCTCGAAGGGATCGTTGGGATAAAACAGCGGGCCGAACACGCTTGCCCCGATGACCAGCGTCAAGATCACCAGCCCGGCGATCGCCGAGCCGTTGCCGATGAACATCCGCCACGCTTCCGCGACCGGATGCTCGACTTTGAGCACGATCTCCTCGGCAACCGCCTGCGGCATCGCATCGTCGCTCATTTCGCGGCCCCCGTGCGGATGCGCGGGTCGATCAGCCGGTAGCTGAAGTCGGTCAGCAGGTTGGCGACGATGACGATCAGCGCGGAGAAGAACAGGATGCCCAGCAGCGTCGGCGAGTCGCGTCGCAGGATCGAGTCGAAGGCCAGCGTGCCCAGACCCGGCCACGAGAACACGGTTTCTACCAGCACCGCGCCGGACAGCAGCTGCGCGAACTGCAGGCCGGCGAAGGTGACGACCGGCAGCACCGCGTTGCGCAGCGCGTGCTTGTAGACGATCAGCGTGCGGCTCAGCCCCTTGGCGCGCGCGGTGCGGATGTAGTCCGCGCCCAGCACGTCCAGCATCGAGGCCCGTGCCAGCCGGCTGTAGAAGGCGATGTAGATCGTCGACAGTGTGAGCACCGGCAGCACCATGTGGCGGCCGACGTCGAGCGTGACCTGCCACCAGGCCTGGTTCTCCGCCACGACGTCGATCATGCCGGAGACCGGGAACAGCGGAATCCACGAGGCGAACAGGATCAGCAGCATGATCCCGGTCCAGAATACCGGGGCCGAGTAGCCGACCAGCGCCAGCACGGTGACCACGTGGCTGAGCAGGCCCTTGGGCCGTTGCGCCGCCACCACGCCCAGGAAGGTACCCAGGAACACCGCGACCAGCAGCGACGTGGTGACCAGCAGCAGCGTGGCGCCGAGCCGCTCCAGGATCAGTTCGGTGACCGGCCGGTCGAAGAAGAAGGAATAGCCCAGGTCGCCCTGCAGCACGCGGCCGAGATAGCTGCCGAGCTGGACGTGGAACGGCTGGTCGAGGCCATAGATGCGCCGGATCTCCGACATCATCTCCTCGGTGGCGCCGCCCATCTCGCCGGCGATCACTTCGGCCGGATCGCCCGGCGCGATATGAACCAGCGTGAAGTTCAGCACCAGCACCGCCAGCAGCAGCCCGATGGCGTGCAGCAGGCGTTGACCGACGACGGCTATCCAGCCCACCGGCGCGCCTCTCCGGAAACGGCGTCACGGCGGGCCGGTACTTGTCCGGCCCGCCGCTCGCGCATTGCCCTCAACCTCAACGCGGCTATTTCAGGAAGGTGTCGTCCATCGGCGACATGCCGCCCCAGATGCCGACCGGCGGGTTGCCGACATTCTCGGCATAGAAGGTCACCCACGGCAGCACGTTGATCCAGTAGATCGGCAGGTCGTCGGCGACCATCTTCTGGAACTCGGCGTACAGCGCCTTGCGCTTCCCCAGGTCCATTTCCATGCCGGCCTTGACCAGCAGCTCGTCGACCGTCGCGTTCTTGTAGCCTTGCGTGTTCGACCAGATCACGCCCTTGCGGATGTTCTCGGTGATGTAGGTGCGGTGCACGCCGATCACCGGATCGCCCCAGTTGAAGACGATGTCCATGGTCATGTCGAACTCGTGGTTCGACACCCGCTTGGCCCAGGTCGGGAAGTCGGGCGAGGAGCGCACGGTGACCTCGATGCCGACCTTCTTGAGCTGCGGCTTCAGGTACTCGGCGATCGCCTGCTGCTGCTCCGGCACGTTCGGGATGTAGTCGATCTCCAGCCCGAAGCGCCTGCCGTCGCCGTCCTTCTTGTGGCCGGCGGCGTCGAGCAGCGCGTTGGCCTTGTCGAGGTCGAGGTCGTAGGTCTCGACATCGCCCGAGTAGAGCGGGCTGCCCGGCGCGATCGGGCCGGTGGCCGCCTTCGACACGCCGCTGTGCAGCGCCTTGATGATGAAGTTGCGGTCGACGGCATAGGCGATCGCCTGACGCACCCGCTTGTCGTCCAGCGGTGCCTTCTGCGTGTTGAACGCCAGCCAGGTGATCGGGCCGACCGCCTCGAAGCCGGTGTCGGCGCTGTTCAGGCCCTTGGCCTTCTGCAGCCGGCGGATGTTGCGGCTGTCGGTCTCGGTCCAGATATGGCCCTCGCCCTGCTCCATGGCGATGACGCGGGCCGAGGCGTCCTTGATGATCTTGATCACGATGCGATCGAGGTGCGGCTTGCCAGGCATGAAGTAGTCCTGGTTCTTCTCCAGCGTGATCGCCTCGCCGGTCTTGTAGTCGACGAACTTGAACGGGCCGGAGCCCACCGGCTTGGCGTTCGCCGGATGCGTCTTCGGCTCCTGGCCGTCGCCATAGACGTGCTTGGGAATGATCGGCAGCAGCGCTGATGACATCGCCAGCAGGATCGCCGGGTGCGGCTGCTTCAGCTTGATCACCGCGGTGTGCGCGTCCGGCGTCTCCACCGAGTCGACCGCGCCGTACATGGTCTTGAACGGGTGGTTCGCCTTCACCGTGGCCAGCGAGAAGGCCACGTCCTCCGACGTGATCGGCTGGCCGTCGTGGAACTTGGCGCCCTTCACCAGGTTCAGCGTGATCGACAGGCCGTCGTCGGAAATCGCCCAGCTCTCGGCCAGGTAGGGCTGCGGCGTCCAGTCGGTGCCGTAGCGCAGCGGCGTGGCGAAGATCTGCGTGCCCGGCACGGCGGTCGCGGTGCCGGACTGCACGGCAGGGTTGAAGTGGCGCGGCACCTGGCTGGAAAGGATCACCAGCGTGCCGCCGTCCTTGGCCATCGAGTGCGAGGCGGCCAGCGCCGGCGCGGCGGCACCGCCCAGCAGCCCGGCCATCACCGCGGCATAGGCGAATTTGCGATAGGTCATCATCCGTCTCCTTTTCGCGTCAGCGGCGACGGACCCGCTGCGCTCCCTGTTATGTGCCTGACAGGTTACGGGCAATCGCCCGCCACTGTCATGGCTTTGCCAGGGTAATGGCCCGCACGCGGCCGGCCATAGGGCCAGTTCCCGCCAACGCATGAGACCAACGGCGCGTGATATTCGGCATCTGGACCGGAATATTGCCACCGGCTGGCGCTATCGCACCGTCCGGCGGCTGCCTATCCTTGAGCATCGAACCGTATCGCCAGGAGATGTCGCCATGACCACGGCCGGTCGCGCCAACGCGCTTGAGCACCAGTGGCTGCCGTTCACCGCCAACCGCGCCTTCATGGAAAAGCCGCGTCTGCTGGCCCGCGCCGAGGGACTGCATTTCTGGAACCATCAGGGCGACAAGCTGCTCGACGGCTGTTCCGGCCTGTTCTGCTCGGCGCTCGGCCACGGCCGCCCGGAGATCACCGAGGCGGTGACCCAGCAGATGCAGACGCTGGATTACGCGCCGCCGTTCCAGTTCGCCAACCCGCGCGGCTTCGAGCTGGCCCGGCTGGTGGCGCAGATCACGCCCGGCGACCTGAACCAGGTGTTCTTCGTCAACTCCGGGTCGGAGTCGGTCGACACCGCGATGAAGATCGCGCTGGCCTATCACGCCGCCAATGGCGAGCCGCAACGCCAGCGCTTCGTCGGCCGCGAGCGTGGCTACCACGGCGTCAACTTCGGCGGCCTGTCGCTGGGCGGCATGGTCAAGAACAAGGAGGTCTTCGGCACCGGCCTGGCCGGGGTCAGCCACATGCGCCACACCTGGCTGGAGCAGAACCGCTTCGCGCCAGGCCAGGGCGAGCATGGCGCCGACCTGGCCGACGACCTGCAACGCTTCGTCGACCTGTACGGCGCCAGGTCGATCGCCGCCTGCTTCGTGGAGCCGATCGCCGGGTCGACCGGCGTGCTGGTGCCACCCAAGGGTTACCTGACCCGCTTGCGGGAGATCTGCGACAAGCATGGCATCCTGCTGGTCTTCGACGAGGTGATCTGCGGCTTCGGACGCACCGGCCATGCCTTCGCCGGCCATGCCTTCGACGTGGTCCCCGACATCATGACCATGGCTAAGGCGCTGACCAACGGCGCGATGCCGATGGGCGCGGTGGCGGTGCGCGACGGCCTGCACCAGACCGTGCTCGACGCCGCCCCGTCCGGCGCCATCGAGTTGTTCCACGGCTACACCTACTCCGCCCACCCGGCGGCGTGTGCGGCCGGCATCGCGACGCAGAAGATCTTCCGAGACGAAGGTGTCTTCGCGCAGGCCGCCGACCTGGCGCCGTATTTCCTGGAGCAGGTCTGGTCGTTGCGCGACCTGCCGGCGGTGACCGACATCCGCGGCTACGGCCTGCTTGCCGGCATCGATCTGGCGCCCGATCCCGCCGGTGCCGGCAAGCGCGGCGCGCAGGTGCTGCAGGCGCTGTTCGACGATGGCCTTGTCGTGCGCATGACCATGGATACGATCATGCTGTCGCCGGCCCTGGTCTCCACCCGTGAACACATCGACGCCTGCCTCGACAAGGTGCGCGGCGTCCTGAAGACGCTTTAGGGAGCGTGACGATGGAATTGATCGACCTGTCGGCGCACATCGGCACCGAGGTTCGCGGCATCGACCTGACGCAGCCGGTCGCCGACGCCGATTTCGCCAGGATCCGTCAGGCCTGGATCGAGCGCAGCCTGCTCCTGTTCCGGGGGCAGCGCTTGCAGCCCGACGACCTTGTCGAATTTTCCAGGCGCTTCGGCGAACTGGAACAGCCGCCGGCCAGCGAGCGCAGCGAGCGCGACGCCGCCGGCATGAACGGCCGCCCGGAAGTCTGGCTGATCTCCAACGTGGTCGAGAACGGCAAGCCGATCGGCAGCCTCGGTGCCGGCGAGGCCGAGTGGCACACCGACATGTCCTATATCGACGCGCCGCCGACCGCCTCGGTGCTCTACGCCAAGGAAATCCCGCCGGTCGGCGGCAATACCAGCTTCGCCAGCATGTATGCCGCGTGGTCGGAAATGCCGTCGACGATGAAGGACCAGGTCGAGGGCCGCACCGCGCATCACGACAGCAGCTACACCTCGGCCGGCGAGCTTCGCAAGGGTGCCGCCGAGGTTGTCGACGTCCGCGCCGCGCCGGGCGCCAGCCACCCGATCGGGCGGCGCGTGCCCGACACCGACCGCCAGGCGCTCTATCTCGGCCGCCGTACCAACGGCTACATCGAGGGCCTGGACGTCGCGGAAAGCGAGAAGTTGCTGGACGAACTGTGGGCCTTCTGCACCCGCAACGAGTTCGTCTACGAGCACGTCTGGCAGGTCGGGGACCTGCTGATGTGGGACAACCGTTCCGCCATCCACCGTCGCGAGGCGTTCGACAGCAGCGCGCGCCGGGTCATGCTGCGCACGCAGGTGAGGGGCGAGCGCCCGGTCGCCTAAGCGTCGAATATTCAGCGGCTACCGATCTAGAATTTCCACTGATTTCCTGATTCAATAGGCGAACGAATCTGTCGTGACTGCAGGGAGCTTAGACGTGGCAAAGCAGACATCCGAAGTACGAGCTACTGTCCTTGCGCGAGAGGCTGCTGATGCGCAGACACAGATACAGCAGCAAGTTGCGTCCCGTACCTGGAAGAGCTTTGCAGAACGCCACCCGAACGATAGGACGCCGAAAGTAGCGAATGCCACAAAAGTCAAAGAAGCAGCAAGCTAAATTAACACTCTACAAGGCCGGCGATCTGACCAGGGAGCGGAGGATTGAATTTCGCTCCGTCACGGGTCCGGAGAAGTACAGATCAGCGTTCCGCCGCGACTATGCTCGGCTGATCCACTGTCCGGCGTTCAGGCGCCTCCAGGGTAAACTCCAGATATTTCCAGGCATAGAATCCGACTTTTTCCGAAATCGGCTTACGCATTCACTTGAAGTGGCGCAGATCGCTAAGTCAATCGCGCTTAGGCTGAATGACCAGTATTCAATATTCAAAAATAACGAGATTGACACTGATCTTGTGGAACTCGCTGGGCTTGCACACGATCTAGGGCATCCGCCATTTGGGCACAGCGGTGAAATTGGGTTGGACTCATGTATGAGTACATCTGGTGGATTTGAAGGTAATGCTCAGACATTCCGTATATTGTGAAAGGTGGAGAAGAAGGAAATCCTTGGTGACTTCGAGTACAGTTCAGGAACACTAAAGATTGTCAAGGATGGCGATAGAAATGCTCGAATTGGGCTTAACCTAGCTTACCGTTCTCTGGCTTCGATACTCAAATACGACAAGATCGTGCCTGCTTATAGAGACAGACATGTAAAAGTCGAGAAGGGCGTTTACGACGTAGATAGAGAATTTTTTGAAAAGATCAAAAAGAAAGTAGCTCCAGAAAGCGCATCAAACGGAGAATTCAAGACGATTGAGTGTGCTATCATGGATATTGCCGATGACATCGCTTACTCCACTTATGATCTTGAGGATACGCTGAAGGCTGGTTTTCTGACCCCGCTGGATATTGTTGCTGCCGATCAGGAGTTACTTGAGGCGGTAGCGAGAAAGGTTGCCGGCAGCACTGGCACGGCATTCCAAGCCGGCGACGTCGCTGAGGTGCTCTTTGGTCTTTTTGGCGGATTGTTTGATATCGAGGCTTTCGAGCATAGCTCGTCAAAATACCGCGGCCAAATGCTTGCTTCACAGTTTGCGGCGGAATCAAATCAGCTGGCTTCGAATGGATACCTAAGAACGAAATTCACATCTGACTTAGTAAGCGAGTTTCTGGCCGGAGTTGAGTGCATTGGGAATGACCAAGCTCCTGCAATGAGTCGTGTTCGGCTCAAGCGAGACACTTTATTGAAAGTCGAGACTCTCAAGCATTATACCTACGCCGCGACCATCATGTCTCCCCGTTTGAGGATTGTAGAGCGCCGTAGCGTCGATATCGTCAGGAAGATGTTTGAAACCCTAGCATCAAACGACGGATTTCTACTAATGCCGCCAGATTACAGAGACTTGTACCAGCAGTTCTCAGATGACTCCAATAAGAGGCGGGTGGTATGCGATTTTATTGCGGGTATGACAGATAGGTATGCATTGGAGTTCTACGGTCGTTTATATTCAGAAAATCCGCAGAGCTTCTTCAAGCCATTTTGAGTTTCGGCCGCTTGTCGGCCCATGGCGCCAGGCGCTCGTAGGCGGCGGCGGCGCGCAGCACCAGGTCGTCGCGGTGCATCTGGCCGACGACCTGCAACCCGATCGGCAGGCCGTCGCTGTCGAAGCCAACCGGCACGCTGGCCGCCGGGTGCCCCGACGCGTTGAACGGGAAGCTGAACGGCGTCCAGGCGAACAGGTCCTCCGCCATCGTCGCCGCGGGATCGGGCGCCACCTGGCCGACGTCGAAGGCGGTCACCGCCGTCGCCGGGGTCAGCAGCAGGTCGTAGTCCTCGAAAAACTGCCGCACCTGGTCCTGAAACGCGAAGCGCGCAATCCGCGCCTGCACGTAATCCACCGCGGAATATTCCATGCCGCGCTTGATCATGGTGACCAGGCCCGGGTCCATCTGGTTCTCCCAGTTCGGCAGGTATTGCGACAGGCCGCCGGCCATCGCGCTCTGATAAAGCAGGATGAACCAGTCGGTCGGGTCGCCCCAGCCGGGATCGCCTTCGTCGACCTTCGCGCCCAGTTCCTCGAACCGACGCGCCGCCTTGGCCGTGGCCTCGGCGACCTGTGGGTCGACCTTGGCGTAGCCTAGCGTCGGGCTCCAGTAGACCCGCTTGCCGGCAATGCCGTCCTGCAATCCGCTCAGGTAGTCGACCTTCATGCCGGGATGGCTGAACCGGTCCTGCGGGTCGTAGCCGGCGATCACGTTTAGCATCAGCGCCGCGTCGGCCACCGTGCGCGTCATCGGCCCGAGGTGCGAGAGCTGATCATTGAACGGGATCGGCACGTAGGGCACGGTGCCGTGCGACGGCTTGATGCCGAAGATGCCGGAGAAGCTGGCCGGGATGCGGATCGAGCCGCCGCCGTCGCCGCCTTGTGCCAGCGGGCCCATGCCGGCGGCGACCTGCGCCGCCGCGCCGCCCGACGAGCCGCCCGGCGTGCGCTCCAGGTGCCAGGGGTTGCGGGTGATGCCGGTGACCGGGCTGTCGGTGCTGCCCTTCCAGCCGAACTCGGGCGACGTGGTCTTGCCCAGGAACACCCCGCCGGCGTCGTGCAGCCGGCGTTCCAGCGGCGTAGAGTCCTCCGGTACGTTGTCCTCGAAGATCTTCGAGCCGCGCATCGTGCGGATGCCCTTGGTCGGCTGCAGATCCTTGATCGAGTAGGGGATGCCGGCGACCGCGCCCAGCGCTCGGCCGCGCATCACCGCGTCCTCCGCCGCGCGCGCCTGCGCCAGCGCGATGTCCGGCGTCGGCGTGCAGAACGCGTTGAGCTTCGGGTTCAGCGCCTCGATCCGCGCCAGAACAGCCTCGGTCAACTCCACCGGCGACAGCCGCCGCGCCCGGATATCGGCCGCCAGATCGACCGCCGGCCGGTACACCAGGTCTTCGTTCATGTCGTCCTCGGGGGTGCGGGCCGCGCCGCCAGCGCCGGCGGCGCGGCCCGGGTTGTCAGTTCTTCTGGATGTTCCAGAAGTACGAGATCACCGACGGGATCACGCCGGTGACGTTGTCGCGATAGGCACGGAAGAAGAAATACTGGCCGAGCGGGATGTAGGAGACGATCTCCATCGCCCGGGCCTGCATCTTCTCCGCCAGCTCTTCCTGCTTCGCCGGATCGGCCGTGCGGCTATAGGCGGCACGCAGATCCTGCAGTTCCTGGTCGCAGTGCCAGCCGAACCAGGCATCGCCGCACGCACCCGAAATGCCGTTGTGCATCAGCGGGTTCATCAGCGTGCTGGCCGGCCAGGCGGTGTGGAACAGATGCCAGCCGCCGTCCTCGGGCGCCTTCTTCTCGGCCCGGCGCGAGGTCAGCGTCGACCAGTCCATCGCCTGCACATCGACGTTGATGCCGACGTTGCGCAGCAGCTGCGCCGTCACCACCGAAGCCGAATTGAGCTGCGGGATGTCGGTCGGGTGCATGAGAATGACCTTCTCGTTGTTGTACCCGGCTTCCTTCAGCAGCTTCTTCGCCGCCTCGAAGTCCTGCGTCATGACCCGCTCAGAGCCGGTCGTGCTGCCGAAGCGCGCATCGCAGATCATCAGCGCGCCGCAGGTCCGCCACGACCCCTCCAGCGTCGAGTTGGCCTGCTGGTAGGTCGCCTGGTCGACCATGTACTGCAATGCCTGGCGGAACTTCACATTGCTGGTCGGCTCGTGCAGATGGTTGATCACGAACCACGGCTGCCAGCCGAACTTGTCGGTCTGCGCCACGGTGACGCCGTCAGAGGCGCGCAGCATCGGCACGTGGTCGGCGGCGGCGTTCTCCACCAGGTCGACCTCGCCATTGATCAGCGCGTTGTTGGCGGTGTTGGCGTCGGGAATGTAGAGCCACTCAAGCCGGTCGAAATGCACGACCTTGCCGCCGGCGGCGTTGCTGGCCGGCTCGGCGCGCGGCACGTAGTCCTCGTTCTTGACGTAGACCACCTTGCTGCCCGGGGTCCATTCCTCGGGTACAAACTTGAACGGACCGGAGCCGATCTGTTCCTTCACCTGCTCGTGCGCGTCGGTCATCGCCGAGCGCTCCGGCATCATGAACGGGATGTTGGAGTTCGGCTTGCCGAGCGCCGTGATCGTCGGCGCCCAGGGCTCCTTCAGCCGGATGGTGAAGGTCTTCTCGTTCACCACTTCCATCTTGTCGAGGAAGCTCATCAGGATCTGGCCCATGCCGTCGCGCTGGCCCCAGCGCGCGATCGAGGCGACGCAGTCCTTCGCCGTCACCGGCGCGCCGTCGTGCCACTTCAGACCATCGCGCAAGGTGATGGTGTAGAGCAGGCCGTCGTCGGTGACGGTGTAGCCCTCGGCCATCTGCGGTTGGATCGCCAGATCGTCATCGGTGGCAAACAGCGTGTCGTAGATGTTGTAGCCATGCTCGCCGGTGATCAGCGCCGTGGTCCAGATCGGGTCGGTATTCTTCAGATCGGCGTGTACCACCACCTTGAACACCGACTCCGCGGCAACCGGCCCGGCGAACGTGACGGCCAACGCGGCCGCGGCGACGCTTTGTAAGAGCTTACGCATAGGAAACCTCCTCTTTTTTGGTTATCGACAGTATCTCGCCGCGAAGGCCCTTGTGGCTACTGCTTTTCACGCATGGCGTTTGCCCGCTAGCCTGAACCTCGTGGAGGAACGCCGATGACGCAAATGAGCCGTGACGATCTGCGGGGCAAGGCCCAGACCGTGCTGGGGCTGGTCGATCCGGCCGAGCTCGGCCCCACGCTGATGCACGAGCACCTGCTGTGCGACATCCGCACGCCGGGCATGCGTGCCGACCCCGACCAGGGGCCGGAGATCGGCCTGTGCAACTGCTGGCAGATCAACTACGGCACGCTGAAGGCGCCCGGCAACTACGAGATGCTGGACCGCGACCTGGCGACGTCCGAGCTCGGCCGGCTCGCGGCCGCCGGCGGGCGCACCGTGGTCGAGCTTACCGTCGGCGGCCTGCGCCCCGACCCGGTCGGCCTGATGGGCATCGCGGAAAGCGCCGGCGTGCATGTCGTCATGGGCTGCGGCCACTATGTCGACGAGTACCAGGACGCCGCCAACCGCGAACGTTCCGCCGACGACTTCGCGGCCGAGATGATCGAGCAGCTCACCGTCGGCGCCTGGGACACCGACGTGCGCGCCGGAATTATTGGCGAGATCGGTTGCCAGTCGCCGTGGACCGACCTGGAGAAGACCGTGATGCGTGGCGCCATCGTCGCCCAGGGCGAGACCGGCGCGGCGCTGAACGTGCATCCCGGCCGCGACCACGACCAGCCGCAGGAGGTCGCCGACTTCGTGAAGGAACGCGGCGGCGACCTGTCGCGGCTGATCATCAGCCACATCGACCGCACCATCTTCGACGACGCGCGGCTGTTCCGGCTGGCCGACACCGGCTGCGTCATCGAGCTCGACCTGTTCGGCCAGGAACAGTCCTTCTATGCGCTCAACAACAAGATCGACCTGCCGAACGACGCCGAGCGGCTACGCTGGATCCGCCGCCTGATCGAGCGCGGCCACCTCGACCAGATCGTCATCAGCCACGACATCTGCTACCGCACCCGCCTGTCCTGCTTCGGCGGCCACGGCTACGGCCACATCTTCGAGAACGTCGTGCCCCTGATGCGCCGCCGCGACTTCACCGAAGCCGAGATCAAGCGCATCACCGTTGAGACCCCGGCAAGGCTGCTGACCTTCGTGTAGCCTGCCCCAAGCCGTCATGCCGGGCGAAGACCCGCCATCACCAGCCGGATGAAGGTCGTGTCGCCGACTGGTCTTGGTTGTGCAAAAACTCCCGGCGTTGATCTGAGGTGATGGCCGGGGCGGTCTGAGCGCCGGATCGTACTGATTTCTGATTGCGGCGCCGTCTGGAAGCTTGCGGGCGGCCAGATGGGCCAGATCGCGGATTCAGGCA